>NZ_NWVL01000129.1 GCF_002382885.1 Streptomyces sp. WZ.A104 | reverse complement strand
AGCTTGGCCCACACTCTGGCCTTCGACCACTCCGAGAACCGCCGGTGTGCAGTCGCTCCGGACGGGCCGAACGACGCCGAAGGCAACTGCTGCCAGGTGCAACCCGACGTAGCCACGAACACGATCGCGGCCAGCACCTCCCGGTCACCGTGTCGACGCCGACCACCGCCCTGAGGCCGCGACGGCGCCTCCGGCACCACCCGCTGGAAAAACTCCCACAACTCGTCCGGCACCAGCCGCTCAACGATCCCCACCATGACTTACAGACTACCGAGTCACCCAAATGAGATGCTCTCTTAGGGCGCGGGCGATTCCTCGTTGCTCACAGGGCCCCGAGGTCGACCGTGACAGGGAATGGCGCGGTGGCCTTCACGGTGCCGGTGAACACCTCGCCGTCCCGGTAGGCCCTGTTGGCTGGGTCGAGGACGTAGGTGTAGACGATCGGAACGCCGGTGGCGGACTGCTCGATGCGCCAGTAGAAGGGGATGCCGGCTTTGGCGTACTGGTCCACCTTTACGATCCGGTCGGTGGTCTCCGAACCGGGCGACACGACTTCGACGACCAGGAGTACGTGTTCGGGGCGGGTGGGCGTGAGGTCGATGGTCTCCGCCCGGTACACGGTGACGTCAGGGCGGCGGTTGGTGAGCGGAACGTCCTGCAAGCGGACGTCGAAGTCCGTGTCGGCGTTCCAGCCCGGGCCTGCGGCGGCGTCCAGGGCATTGGCCAGGAGCCGAGCCAGCCGGTTGTGCCGCTTGGAGGCGCTCGGGCTCACGACGACCATCCCGTCCACGATCTCGATACCGGCGCACTGCTCCTCGGACCAGGAGTCGTACTGTTCCGCGCTGATCTGCGTGTGCATCCACGCGGGCGCCACCATCTCGGCGGTCATGAAGTACCTCCTTCGAGGATGCGGTGCTGCTCGACTCAGCGTACTGCCCGCTTCCAGTCGGGCACCGGCTCTGGGCCGGGGCAGAACCTCCAGCGTCCGCAGGGCGGCTTGGGTGCAAAAGGGGCGATCCGCATTCACCACGTGAGGGCGCATGAGTGTAAATCGGCCAAGTGGGGCGGGGGCTTGCGGGCCGAACCGGCAGGACCGTGTCGGCGTGAGAGGCTGGGTCGCATGAACCGGTTGGCTGGTGTGACCTCGCCTTATCTGCTTCAGCATGCCGACAACCCCGTCGACTGGTGGCCCTGGACGTCGGAGGCATTCGAGGAAGCGCGACGGCGTGATGTACCCGTACTGTTGTCGGTCGGTTACTCTGCGTGCCACTGGTGCCACGTCATGGCCCACGAGTCGTTCGAGGACGACACCGTGGCCGCCTACCTCAACACGCACTTCGTCCCGGTCAAGGTCGACCGCGAGGAGCGCCCCGACGTCGACGCCGTCTACATGGAAGCCGTTCAGGCGGCCACCGGGCACGGTGGGTGGCCGATGACCGTTTTCCTCACGCCCGACGCCGAACCCTTCTACTTCGGGACCTACTTCCCGCCCGAGCCCCGGCACGGGTCGCCCTCCTTCCAGCAGGTTCTCGAAGGCGTGGTGGCCGCGTGGAGCGACCGGCGCGAGGAGGTTGCCGAGGTCGCCGGGCGGATCGTCGCCGATCTGGCGGGGCGGTCGCTGGTGCACGGCGGGGACGGGGTGCCCGGGGAGCAGGAGACCGCGCAGGCGTTGCTCGGGCTGACCCGGGAGTACGACGAGCAGCACGGCGGGTTCGGGGGTGCGCCCAAGTTCCCGCCGTCCATGGCCGTCGAGTTCCTGCTGCGGCACTACGCCCGTACCGGGGCCGAGGGGGCCCTCCAGATGGCCGCCGACACCTGCTCGGCGATGGCCCGGGGCGGCATCTACGACCAGCTCGGCGGGGGCTTCGCACGGTACTCCGTGGACCGGGAGTGGGTCGTTCCGCACTTCGAGAAGATGCTGTACGACAACGCGCTGCTCTGCCGCGTGTACGCCCATCTCTGGCGCACCACCGGGTCGGACGAGGCCCGGCGGATCGCCCTGGAGACCGCCGACTTCATGGTGCGGGAGCTGCGGACGGCCGAAGGGGGCTTCGCCTCCGCGCTCGACGCCGACAGCGAGGACGCGGACGGCAAGCACGTCGAGGGCGCGTTCTACGTGTGGACGCCGGACCAGTTGCGCGAGGTGCTCGGCGAGGAGGACGCCGCCTTCGCCGCCGCCTGCTTCGGGGTGACGGAGAAGGGGACCTTCGAGGAGGGGGCCTCCGTTCTGCGGCTGCCGGAGGACTCGGGGCCCGTGGACGCCGTTCGGGTCGCGGACGTACGGGCCCGGCTGCTGGCCGCCCGTGAGCAGCGCCCGCGCCCGGGGCGGGACGACAAGGTGGTCGCCGCCTGGAACGGGCTCGCCATCGCCGCGCTCGCCGAGACCGGGGCGTACTTCGACCGGCCCGACCTCGTCGAGCGGGCCACCGAGGCCGCCGATCTGCTGGTCCGGGTCCACCTCGGCGAGGTGGCCCGGCTGACGCGTACCTCCAAGGACGGGCGCGCGGGCGACAATGCCGGGGTGCTGGAGGACTACGGCGATGTGGCCGAGGGCTTCCTCGCGCTGGCGGCGGTGACGGGCGAGGGCGTCTGGCTGGAGTTCGCCGGGTTCCTGCTGGACATCGTGCTGGAGCAGTTCACCGGCGAGGGCGGGCAGCTCTACGACACCGCCCACGATGCCGAGCGGCTCATCCGCCGGCCCCAGGACCCCACCGACAGTGCCACCCCGGCCGGGTGGACGGCGGCAGCGGGGGCGCTCCTCGGCTACGCCGCGTACACCGGGTCCGATGCCCACCGCACCGCCGCCGAGGGCGCGCTCGGGGTGGTGAAGGCGCTCGGCCCGCGTGCGCCCCGCTTCATCGGCTGGGGCCTCGCGGTCGCCGAAGCGCTGCTCGACGGGCCCCGCGAGGTGGCCGTCGCCGGGCCGGTCGGCGGTGAGCTGCACCGTACGGCGCTGCTGGGCCGGGCCCCGGGTGCGGTCGTGGCGGCGGGGGAGGGGCCGGGAGCGGGGGCCGAGTTCCCCCTGCTCGTGGACCGGCCGCTGGTGGACGGGAAGCCGGCCGCGTACGTCTGCCGGCACTTCGTCTGCGACGCGCCGACGACGGACGCGGGGGAGCTGGCGGCGAAGCTGGGCGGGTGAGGGCCGCCCGCGGACAGCGGTGAGGGGCCGGTCCGTGCGACCGGCCCCTCACCCGTAGTCGCCGTGCCTATCCGTGCTGGTACGCCACCAGCGAGATGCCCACGTAGTGCGTGACGAACGCCGCCAGCGTCAGCGAGTGGAACACCTCGTGGAAGCCGAACCAGCGCGGCGACGGGTTCGGCTTCTTGATCCCGTAGATCACGCCGCCCGCGCTGTAGAGCAGCCCGCCGACGATGACGAGGACCAGCACCGCGATGCCGCCCGTCCGCATGAAGTCGGGCAGGAAGAAGACCGCCGCCCAGCCCATCGCGATGTAGCACGGGGTGTAGAGCCAGCGCGGCGCGCCGACCCAGAGGACCCGGAAGGCGATGCCCGCCGCCGCGGCCACCCAGACCGCCCACAGCAGGGGCCGGGCGGTCGACCCGGGGAGCAGGAGCAGGGTCAGCGGGGTGTAGGTGCCCGCGATGATCAGGAAGATGTTCGCGTGGTCCAGACGGCGCAGCACCGCCTCGCCGCGCGGTCCCCAGGTGCCGCGGTGGTAGACCGCGCTGACCCCGAACAGCAGACAGGCGCTGAGGACGTAGACCGTGCAGGCGATCCGGCCCGTCGTGCTGTCGGTCAGGGCGATCAGGGTGATTCCGGAGATCAGCACCGCGGGGAACATTCCCGCGTGCAGCCAGCCGCGCATTCTTGGCTTGACGGGGGCGGCGGCGGGGTCGAGTGCGGCGGGGCCCGGGGTCGCGGCGCTAGCGGCGGCGTCAGTCATGTCGGCATGCTACCTACGCAACCGTAGGTAACGGATATGGGGATCTGGTGAGTGGTGATGCTCACGTGTGAGGCCCCCTGGACATATGGGCGGAACGGTCGGATGATCAAATGAGTGCAGTCGGCACCGGATGAGCGCCAGGGGAATTCGAAGGGTACGAAGCATCCGGGTCGCAGCCCCCACGGGGCCTCAACCCAACTGACACCCTCATCTAGGAGCGATCGTGGCGCGCGACATCGCGGCTCCCCTCACTGTCCCCACCCACCACCAGGAGCTGGTCTCCTGGGTCGACGAGATCGCAGCCATCACCCAGCCGGACCGGGTGGTCTGGTGCGACGGCTCCGAGGCCGAGTACGAGCGCCTGTGCGGGGAGCTCGTCGCCAAGGGCACGTTCACCAAGCTGGACGAGGCCAAGCGGCCGAACTCGTACTACGCCGCCTCCGACCCCACCGACGTCGCCCGCGTCGAGGACCGTACGTTCATCTGCTCCAAGGAGGAGAAGGACGCGGGGCCGACCAACCACTGGAAGGACCCCGCCGAGATGCGGGAGATCTTCACCGGCCGGGACGGTGTCTTCCGCGGGTCCATGCGCGGGCGCACCATGTACGTCGTGCCCTTCTGCATGGGGCCCGTCGGCTCGCCGCTCTCCGCGATCGGCGTCGAGATCACCGACTCCGCGTACGTCGCCGTCTCCATGCGCACCATGACCCGCATGGGCCAGGCCGTCCTGGACGAGCTCGGCACCGACGGCTTCTTCGTCAAGGCCGTCCACACGCTCGGCGCCCCCCTGGCCGTGGGCGAGGAGGACGTCCCCTGGCCCTGCAACTCGACCAAGTACATCTCGCACTTCCCCGAGGACCGCGAGATCTGGTCGTACGGCTCCGGCTACGGCGGCAACGCCCTGCTCGGCAAGAAGTGCTACGCGCTGCGCATCGCGTCCGTCATGGCCCGCGACGAGGGCTGGCTCGCCGAGCACATGCTCATCCTGAAGCTCACGCCGCCGAGCGGTGAGGCCGAGGCCCCCAAGTACATCGCGGCCGCCTTCCCGTCCGCCTGCGGCAAGACCAACCTCGCCATGCTGGAGCCGACCATCCCCGGCTGGACCGTGGAGACCATCGGCGACGACATCGCCTGGATGCGGTTCGGCGAGGACGGCCGCCTCTACGCGATCAACCCCGAGGCAGGCTTCTTCGGCGTCGCGCCCGGTACCGGCGAGCACACCAACGCCAACGCCATGAAGACCATGTGGGGCAACTCCGTCTTCACCAACGTCGCGCTCACCGACGACGGCGACGTGTGGTGGGAGGGCATGACCGAGGAGGCGCCCGCGCACCTCACGGACTGGAAGGGCAACGACTGGACCCCCCAGTCCGGCACGCCCGCCGCCCACCCCAACGCCCGCTTCACCGTCCCCGCCGGACAGTGCCCGATCATCGCGCCCGAGTGGGAGGACCCCAAGGGCGTGCCGATCTCCGCGATCCTCTTCGGCGGCCGCCGGGCCTCCGCCGTACCGCTGGTCACCGAGTCCTTCGACTGGCAGCACGGCGTCTTCCTCGGCGCCAACGTCGCCTCCGAGAAGACCGCCGCCGCCGAGGGCAAGGTCGGCGAGCTGCGCCGCGACCCGTTCGCCATGCTGCCGTTCTGCGGCTACAACATGGGCGACTACATGAACCACTGGGTGAAGGTCGGCGCCGACAAGCCGGACCAGTCGAAGCTGCCGAAGATCTACTACGTGAACTGGTTCCGCAAGAACGAGGCGGGCAAGTTCGTCTGGCCCGGCTTCGGCGAGAACAGCCGCGTGCTCAAGTGGATCGTGCAGCGCCTGGACGGCAAGGCCGAGGGTGTCGAGACCCCGATCGGCATCCTGCCCGCCAAGGGCGCGCTGGACACCGAGGGCCTGGACCTCTCCGAGGCAGACCTCGACTTCCTGCTCACGGTCGACAAGAAGGTCTGGCGCGAGGAGGCCGCCCTGGTCCCCGAGCACCTCAACACCTTCGGCGACCACACGCCCAAGGAGCTGTGGGACGAGTACCACGCGCTCGTCGAGCGCCTGGGCTGATCCCGGTACTCCTTCAGAACCCCGCGGCCGGGTCCATCGGACATCCGCCCTGACCTGTGGGGCCGACTCGGCCCGCCGCGGTATCGGGGCCTGTCGTCGCCGACAGCCCCCCGGAGGCGTTGTCCCCGACCGAGGACACCCTCCCGGCCCCCGGAACCCCCTCACGGTTCCGGGGGCCGCCCGACCGGCGGAACGCCCCCGCCCCGGTCCTCCAGATACTTCGTGTGCGACCGCTGGCGCAGCTCCTCCGTCTCACGCAGCCCGTCCACCAGCGCCTGCGCCTCCGCGTGCAGCAGAGCCACCTGCCGCTCCAGCTCCTCCTCGGGAGCCCGCGCGCCCGGCGTGAGCCGCGTCCACCACCGGGTCCGTACGAACGCGTCCACCGACTCCGGTACGTCCCGGCGCACCGCCCGCGCCAGTACGTGCACGCCCTCCGGGTCCTCCGCCAGCGCGTCGGAGACCCAGCCGGGGGCCAGCAGCCCGTCCAGCAGACCGGTCAGCCCGGTGAGCCGGTCCCGTGCGACGGGCGGCAGGTCCACCCGGTCCAGATAGGCCCGCAGGGTCGCGAGGTCGGCCCGCAGCTCGTCCAGCCGGGACGACGGCTCCTCGAACTCCGGGGCGGGCGGCCGGGACGGCGGGGCGAGCAGCGCGCCCGCCCCGTACAGCCCGCCGACCACGACCGGCCAGTAGGGGCCCGCGACCCCGGTGAAGGTGAGGGCCAGCCCGACGAGGGCGGCGGCGCTGCCGGTGAGGTTCCGGGCCGATTCCAGATAGGCGAGGGCCCGGCCCGCCGCCGTCGTCCTACTGGTAGCCACGGATCTCCTCGAACGCCGCTTCCAGAGACCCCGGACCGCGTTCCTTCGTCCCGTCGAACAGCCGCCCGCCGGTCAGTGCGGCGATCGCGTCCAGCTCGGAGCGGTCGGAGTCGCCGAACACCACCGGGAAGACGGGGCTGGCCTGCCGGGCCTCGGGCAGGGCCCGGTAGAACGCGGTGAAGTCGGCCGCCGACCGGCCCGCCGTGTTCTCGCCGTCCGTCATCAGCACGATCGAGGTGAACGCGGACTCGGTGTCCGGGCCCAGGTGGTCGTAGGCGGCGGCCAGCGACGAATAGATCGCCGTGTTCCCCTCGGCGGTCAGCGCGGCGGTGTCCGCCCGGATCGCCGCCGGGCCCGCCTTCGGGTCCGCCGGGTCCACGGTGTGCGTGCGGACCCGCTTGACCGTGGAGCCGAACGGTAGCAGCGTGACCTCCTCCCGCTGACGGAAATCCCCGGTCAGCCCGGTCAGCGCGGACTTGAGCCGGGCCAGCCGCTCGCCCTTCATCGACCCGGAGGTGTCCAGGACGTACACGGTCCGGGAGGGGCGCCGCAGCCGGTGCTCGTACGCCGACAGCAGCCCGTCCGCGACCGACCGCGAACCGGGGAAGGGCAGCTCGCGGCGCTGCTCGTGCGAGAGCGGGTCGGCGGGGCGGGCGGCGGCGACGACCGGGCGACGCAGCGTCCGCTCGGTGATCTCCCGCTGTACGGGGGTGGATCTGAGGTGCTCGGTCAGGGTCCGTACGGCGTCCCGCGCGGCGGGCGCGGCTCCGCTGAGCGTGCTGAGCGGATAGTCGGCGGTCACCACGCCGTCCCGGGGGCGGATCACCGTCAGCCCGGCGCCGCCGTCCCGGTTCAGCGAGAGCAGCACCGACTCGTAGTTGATCAGGGCGTCCACGGTGGAGCGCCGGGCGTACGCGGAGGCCAGCCACCCCGAGGAGCCGGAGGTGAGGCGCTGCCCCGCGAAGAACTCCTTCAGCTTCGGCCCCGCGCGCCGGACATCGGCGTCGGTGAGCGCCGCCTGTGCGCCGGAGAGCGCGGACGTCACCGATATCAGTGCGGAGAAACCGGAGTTGGAACGCTTGGGGTCGGTCATCCCGTACGTCAGGTCCCCGGCGGCGGCCGCCCGGTGGACCTGCGCCCAGCTGACCCGCTCCGGGTCCCAGCCGAGCCGTCGCACCGCCGCGGGCCGCACCCCGAGGGCCACCGGGGAGGTCATCAGCGGGGTCTCGGAGGCGACCGCCCGGGCGGCCTCCGGGCGCAGCCGCAGATAGTCGTTGGACGACAGCCACACCGCGTCGAAGTCCCTGTCCGCCGAGCCGGACGCCAGCCGCTCGACCGCCTCCAGCGTGCCGGTCCAGGTGGGCCGCACGGTGATCCCGGTCGCCTTGCGGGCCTTTTCCAACAGGGGCTTCATATCGCTGAGTTCGCTGGACGCCAGCACCCGGATCGTGCCCGCGGCCGGGCCCGTTCCCCCGGTACCCGGCCGCCCGTCACCGTCGGCGCCCCGGCCGCTCCCCGCTCCGCCGTCCGTGCAGGCGGCGAGCGGGACGAGCAGGAGGGCGGCCAGCAGCGGGGCGAGGGAGCGCGGGGCCCGCCCGGGCCGTGGGGCGCGCTTCGGGAGGCGCCTCACGAGCGGCCCCCTTCCAGCGTCGCGTCCGTGGTCCGGCTGCGGTCCAACCGTGCCCCCGCCTCCTGGAGTTCGGAGGTGAGCGCCTCCACGGTGGCGGCCATCGCCCCGGTCGCCCGCGCCCTGTACGTGTCGATGGCGTCCAGCGTCGAGTAGATCTGCCCGAACGCCGTACGCAGCGTCTCGACGCCGACCGCCGGCTCGGCCGCGAGGCGCTGGATCTCCCCGCTCTGCGTGGCCAGCATCTCCGCGTTGCCCCGGATCAGCTCCTCCGTGGTCGAGCGCAGCACCCGCACCTGCTCGGTCACCCGGCGCTGGTTCTCCAGGGCGGAGGAGAGCATCACGGCGATCCGCAGCGCGGACAGGGTCGTGGTGGCCGCCCGGTCGACGCCCTTGATCAGCTCGTCGTTGTTGCGCCGTACGACGTCCATCGCCAGGTAGCCCTGCGCGCAGACCGCGATCTGGGTCAGCAGGTCCTGGTGCTTCTGCCGTACGGGGAAGAGGACGTCGGCCCGCAACGCGTCGGCCCGTACCGGGTCGCCCGCCGCCTCGGCCTCCGCGACGCGCCGTTCCACGACGCCGTCCAGGGCCTCGGTGAGGACCGCGTACTCCTGGAGCTTGCCCATGGTGTCCCAGAGCCGGGTGCGCTCGGTGTGCAACGCGGCGTTGTCGCGCCGCAGTTCGTCCTGCCCGCTGCGGAGGGAGCCGACGATCCGGTCGAGGGTCCCGCGGGCGGAGGCGTACTTCGCCACGTGGTCGCGCAGCCGGTTCCCGCCGGGCAGCCGGGACAGCAGCCGGCGGGGCCCGCGCCCGGGTGCGTCGCGCGGATCGAGGTCCTCCACCGTGCGGCGCAGCTCCACCAGCGAGGCGCCGACGCGGGCGGGGGCGTCGCCCTCGCCGGAGGCGAGCGAACGGACGGTGCGGTCGAGCATCCGGTTGGACTGCTGGGCGGCGCCCCGGATGTCGCCCTGCCCGAGCGCCGCGATCTCGCCCACCCGGGCGGTGAACTCCGGTGACCGGCTGTCCAGTCCGGTGAGGGAGCCCACGTACTCCTCGGCCCGCCGGACCATCTCCTCGCGCACCGCCTCGTCGACCGGGACGAGCCCGGCGGCCTGCTCGGGCCGGACGGCGGCGACGGGCTCGGGCGGGGTGAGCACGAGCGGGGTGGTCGGCGGACCGTACGGCAGTCGGGGGTCCGGGGGTCCGGCGTCCTGGGGCATGGCAGGGGCCTCCTGGGCTGAGGGTTCCGGTGCGGGGCCGGATCGGTTGACGGGGGCGGGCCCAGGTGCGGGCGGGCGGCTCATCGGCCGCGGGCCCGGTGGGCCATCCGGCGCAGCACCTCCGCGGTGGGCACGGGCGCCTGTCGTACGCCGGTCAGCCGCTGGTCGATGTACGCGGTGTGGTCCGCGGTGGCGGCGATGAACTCGGCCGCCGCGCCCTGAGGCCGGAAGCCGTGCCTTACCGCGAGCTTCCGCAGTGCCGGGTCGGTGGCCAGCAGCTCGCCGAGCTCCCGCCCCTGGGCGGTCAGCGGGACGAGGGTGTGGTCACTGGAGACCGTGGTGTCCGGGTAGAGGACGACGAGGTCGCCGACCTCCTGAGGCTGACTGTGCATCAGAAGTGAGGCCACTTGCGACTCGTAGACCAGGGCGAGCGGGTTGCCGACCCCGCTGATGAAGTCCCGGAAGGGTGCGTCGCTGCCGGTCTGCTGGGCGCCCTGCACCTGGACGAGCTTGCGCATCAGTGGTGCCGTGCGGTCGACGGCCCGGGCGTCCGCCGCCACCCGGCCGCCGTCGGCGACGTAGGAGGCGGCGGCGAGGTAGAGGGCGCCGGAGTTGGAGGCCACCGGGTCGGTGCTCGTGATGAACACCGTGCCGCTCAACTCGGCATGTCCGTCAGCCCCCTTGAGCTGCTGCCAGGTCCGGTCGTCCTCGGCCGCCGCCAGATAGGGGCTCATGAGCAGCGTGCCCCGTGTGGTGAACTTCGAGCCGCCGTCGGCCCGCAGCCGTGCCAGGCCGTTGTCCGCGAGGACCTCGGCCGCGTTGCGGTGGGCGACGACGACGAGCGGTGAGTAGAACGGCCGCAGCGGGCCGCCCCGGTTCCCGGATCCGCGGAGCAGCTCATCGGCCGGGGCCTTGGAGCCGGGGAAGGCGAAGTCGTACCCCTTGAGGGGGAGCCGGTCCATGGCCCAGGACCCGGAGGTCTCGGCCCGGACGGTGTATCCCTTGGCCGCGAGGGCCTTCACGGTGTCGGGGTCGGCGAAGAACTCGGCCTTCTCCGACCCGATCACTCCTCGCACGGTCGTCGTCGCCGTGCCGCTGTCCCCGTTGTTTCGGCCCGCGGCGACGGCGGCTGCCACGCCGACCGTCAACAGGACCGCCAGAACGATTCCCACGATGCGTCTCACCCGCGCAGCGTGCTCGCGGAAACCCACATTCCGGGCTGTGCCGGGTGTACGGCAGATGAAGGGGGCATCCCAGTACGCAACGGCCGGGATCGGGGGTCACCGCGGCGGCGCCCGGCACGGGCCCTGCGGTGACCGGTGTGGCACCCGGTCCGCGCGCCTTCGCGGCACGCGGACCGGGGCCGTCAGTGGGCGCCGACCAGCTGCCCCGAGGGGGCGGGCCCGGCGGTGGCGGCGAGAGCCGCGGTGTGGGCGTCCATCCGCTCGGCGGCGAGGATGGCGGCGGTCGTGTCCGCGCGCGACGCGGCCACGACCAGCGCGCGGCCCGCGAGGGCGTGGGCCCGGCGGTGGAGGTCGGCGGGGG
>NZ_NWVL01000128.1 GCF_002382885.1 Streptomyces sp. WZ.A104 | reverse complement strand
TCCGCGGCCACACCGCGTCCCGGCCGCCCCGGCCCCGCGCGCCCCGCGCCCCCGGCCCAGCGCGCACACCCCGCCCCCGCGGCTCCGGCCGCTCCGGCGCCGAACCACCCGAAGCCGGCGGAGAATCGTTCCGCACCGCAGCTGCAGCTGATCCCGGCCCCGGCCGCGGGCGCCCTCGACGCCGCCGAGGAAGCGGTCGACCTGCTGCTGGAGTCCGGCCGGGCACCGGGCGACATCCTGGTGCTCACCACCGGCGAACTCCACCCGTGGGCCGCCCACGAGCTGTCCTTCGGCGAAGCCGCCTACTGGGCCCAGCACGACGCGGGCGACGACGTCTTCTTCGCTGACGCCGCCGCCGTGGGCCGCGCTGCCTCCCGGCCCGTGGTCGTCGTCGCGGTCAACGGTGACGCCGACGAGTCGGTGGCCCGTGCCCTGCCCGTCGCGCGTGACCGGGCCGCCGCCCTGCTGATCGTCTGCGGCGACCCGCAGACGATCAACTCCGCGCTGGGCGCCGGGGTCTGAGCCGTACCGCCCGGTTTCTCCGGCTTCCTCTGCGGGCAGCCGGAGAAACCGGGCGGAGTGCGGTCGGCCGGCTCCCGGTCAGCGAGCGGCGGTGCGCCGCAGCACCTCCACCGCTCCGCCACCCGTCCGCGACGGAGCCTGCCGGGTCTCGGCGACGGCGTCGGCCAGCAAGGACGGCTCGGACAGGGAACTGGGCCGCCGCCCGCCCCTGCCTTCCCCGAGCACCTGCCAGCCCCCACGCGTCAGCGTGATGTAGGCCCCGCACCGGAGCCCGTGCAGGGTGCAGGCGTCCCGGAGGCCCCACATCCACGCGCCGTCCTCCTCCGTCCACCGTTCGTCGCCCTCGCGGCAGTACAGAAGGACGGCCGTACGCACCGGGGTGCGGCGGCGCAGATCGTGCGGGACGACCCGTCGGAGTTGGGCCAGCAGGGCGTTGCGGAACTCCCAGCCGTCCGCGGCCACCGTCGCCCGGCGAGCGAACGAGGCGCTGGCGGTGAGTCGTTCCTCGTGGTCGAGGACCGCGACCACCGCGGTGGCCGGGGTGGGCCGGTGCCGGGAGTGCAGGCCGCTGACGACCTCCCGGGGACTGCGGAGCAGAGGAATGCCCGCCGAGGCCCACTCGGCCGGCTCCAGCATGCGGGCAAGGCGGTTGACGGAGTCCGCGGCAACCGAGGACGCCGCTGTCGAAGTGGCTGCGGACGGGGCGAATCCGAAGGTCACGGTCCTCCCTTCGCTACGCGCCCATGGTGCGGGCAGGGTCGAGTGAGGGCGCGCCGCGACACAGCCCTTCCGGGCCCGATAAGGAACTGTGCGGGGGCGGCTCCAATTCTTCCTGGCCTACCGGCAGGCGGCAACGAGCAATTGCTGTGACTGACGGGAATCAGCCGGAATGACACTGATATCCCTGCTATCCCTGCCCAGGCGCGCCCCCGATGACTCCACCTGTCACCCCTGAACCGTGAGGACCAGCGGAAACATCCATCGGTGCGCAGGGCCGCGGATTGTGCCGTTGTCAGTGCCGTGAGGTTGCATGGGGGCATGAGCAACCAGGAGCTGCGTGCCGAGGCCGACGCCATCCTCGCTGAGCTGGTCGGCGACCAGGGAGGTTCGGCGCGCCTGCGCGAGGACCAGTGGCAGGCGGTGGCGGCGCTGGTCGAGGAGCGCCGACGGGCGCTGGTCGTGCAGCGCACCGGCTGGGGCAAGTCCGCGGTGTATTTCGTCGCCACCGCCCTGCTGCGCCGTCGCGGCTCCGGCCCCACGGTGATCATTTCGCCGCTGCTGGCCCTGATGCGTAATCAGGTCGAGTCGGCGGCGCGGGCCGGAATCCGGGCGCGCACCATCAACTCGGCCAATCCGGAGGAGTGGGAGACCATCTACGGGGAGGTCGAGCGCGGCGAGACCGACGTTCTCCTCGTCAGCCCGGAACGCCTCAATTCCGTCGACTTCCGTGACCAGGTGCTTCCCCGGCTCGCGGCCACCACCGGTCTGCTGGTGGTCGACGAGGCGCACTGCATCTCCGACTGGGGCCATGACTTCCGCCCCGACTACCGCCGACTGCGGGCGATGCTGGCCGAGCTGCCCGCGGGCGTCCCGGTGCTGGCCACCACCGCGACCGCCAATGCGCGGGTCACCGCGGACGTGGCCGAGCAGCTGGGGACCGGTGCCGGTGAGGCCCTGGTGCTGCGCGGTGCGCTGGAGCGGGAGAGCCTGCGGCTCGGTGTCGTGCGGCTGCCGGATGCCGCGCACCGCCTGGCCTGGCTCGCCGAGCACCTGGGCGAGCTGCCGGGCTCGGGGATCATCTACACCCTCACCGTCGCCGCGGCCGAGGAGGCCACCGCCTTCCTCCGGCAGCGCGGCTTCCCAGTGGCCTCGTACACCGGGAAGACGGAGAACGCCGACCGGCTCCAGGCCGAGGTCGACCTCCAGGAGAACCGGGTCAAGGCGCTCGTCGCGACCTCGGCCCTGGGCATGGGCTACGACAAGCCCGACCTGGGGTTCGTGGTGCACCTCGGTTCGCCGTCCTCGCCGATCGCCTACTACCAGCAGGTGGGGCGCGCGGGTCGCGGAGTGGCCCACGCCGATGTCCTGCTGCTCCCGGGCAAGGAGGACGAGGCCATCTGGCGCTATTTCGCGGACACCGCCTTCCCGCCCGAGACCCAGGTCCGCCAGACCCTCGCGGCCCTCGCCGACGCGGGCCGGCCGCTGTCCGTACCCGCCCTGGAAGCGGCGGTGGAGCTCCGGCGCACCCGGCTGGAGACCATGCTCAAGGTCCTCGATGTGGACGGTGCGGTCAAACGGGTCAAGGGCGGCTGGACCGCCACCGGTGAGCCATGGGTCTACGACTCCGAGCGGTACGCCTGGGTGGCGCGCCAGCGGGCGGCCGAGCAGCAGGCCATGCGCGATTACGTGAGCACGTCGCAGTGCCGCATGGAGTTCCTGCGGCAGCAACTGGACGACGAAGGCGCCGCCCCGTGCGGCCGCTGCGACACCTGCGCGGGCGCCTGGGCCGACTCCGCCGTATCGCCCGAGGCGTTGACGGGAGCGGCCAAGGAGCTGGACCGCCCCGGGATCGAGATCGAGCCGCGCCGCATGTGGCCGACGGGAATGTCCGCACTGGGCATCGACCTCAAGGGACGCATTCCGGCCAAGGAGCAGTCTTCCACCGGGCGTGCCCTGGGGCGGCTCTCGGACATCGGCTGGGGCAACCGCCTGCGCCCCCTGCTGGCCGACAACGCCCCCGACAGCCCGGTCCCCGACGATGTTCTCCAGGCCGCGGTGGCCGTCCTCGCCGACTGGGCGCGTTCACCGGGCGGCTGGGCGTCCCAGGCTCCGGAGGCCTCCGCCCGTCCGGTGGGAGTCGTCGCCGTTCCGTCGCTGTCCCGCCCGCGGCTGGTCGGCTCCCTCGCCGAGGGGATCGCGTCCGTCGGGCGTCTCCCCTTCCTGGGCACCCTGGCGTACACGGGGCCGGACGGCGCGCACACGGCCCGCCGCAGCAATTCCGCCCAACGCCTCAGGGCGCTCTCCGGCGCCTTCGCGGTCCCCGAGGAGCTGGCCGCCGCCCTGGCCCGTACGCCCGGCCCCGTCCTGCTCGTGGACGACTGCACCGACTCCGGCTGGACCCTCGCGGTCGCCGCCCGGCTGCTCCGGCGGGCGGGCGGCGACCAGGTGCTTCCCCTGGTTCTCGCCACGGCGGGCTGAGAATGGCCCGCCCCGGGGCTCGTCGCCGCTCGGACGCCGAGGGCGCGGGCGTACCGGGACAGGCCGACGGGATCGGGCTTGGGCATCGAACGCATGACGCGTACTGACGGCGCCTGAGTCCGACATGAAGTGCCCTTTCCGAGATGCCGTCGCGCGCGTGCGGGCCACCGCTCCAGCGGCGGTGGAGACCGACTGGACGACCGCAGCCCCGGCCCGTCGGCGGCTCGCCGGGAACAGCTCGCCCGGGGAAAAGCTCCCCGCGGAACGGCTCGCTCGCCGGGGAACAGCTCTCCATGGAACCCGATGGCCCGACAGACCGCGAACGGCCGGGCCAGGCTGTGGATAACGTTATCCACAGGGGTTTTCGGATGTGGCGGAGCGCGGGATCGTCGAGCCATGAACAAGCACCACGAATCCACCGGCCCGGCCGACGAACAGCAGATCACCTTGCGCGGCCCCGCCGAACTCGCCGACGCCCTGCCGTATCTGATGGGCTTCTACCCCAACGACAGCGTTGTGATGGTGGCATTGCACGGCGGCCGCGGCCGGTTCGGCGGCCGTCTGCGGCTCGGCATTCCGCAGGCGCCCGGCGAATGGGGGCCGGTCGCCGATCAGCTCGCGGAGTGCCTGATCTCGGGGAGCGAGCGCCGCGAAGGACGGCCCGACGCGATCGTGATCTTCCTCTGCCAGGACTCGCCGGACGGCTCGGGCGGACAACCGACCATGGAGCGCCTCAGGCCGTTCGCGCAGCGCCTGCGCACGGCGTGCGGAGCCCTGGACGTGCCTGTGCTCGAAGCGCTCTGCATCTCCGACGGCCGTTACTGGTCCTGGCGGTTTTTGCCTGCACTCTCCGTGTCCCGGGCCGCTGTGTTGCGGGTGGACGGCGTCTGGCAGCGGACGCGCGTCGTGGCTCTGGCGGCGTGATGTCTCATTCGGGGCTCAGCAGGGGCCGATGGTTGTGGTGCGTCGTGGGCGGGGCAAGTTCGTGACCTGTCGGTGTGATCCGTCGCTGAGCTGTTGACGCAGGCTCTCGATCTCAAGGTGTTGTGCGGCCAGCCGCGAAATCGCTTGTTGCCTGAAGTCGGTCAGCTCCTGGACCTCGGTGTCGCGCTCGTCCAGTCGTCGGCGGAGGTTGGTGATCTCCTCTTTGAGCCGGGTGATCTGGGCCTCGCGCGGGTCGGGGATAGTGCCTGCTTGCTGGAGAAGATCGCGACGACGGGTGAACTCCTCGGCCAGGTGTTGGAAGGGGCCGGGCCGTCCCTCCTTGGGATAGAACCCGGTGCGGTTCACCCCGGCCTGGGTGGCGAGGGTCTTGATGTCGCATCGCCCGCCGGGCGGGATCTCGCCCCGCAGGAGACGGTCCATGGCTGCTCGGATGCGGTCCTCGGCCTGCTGTCGTTGGTCGTCGTTGGTTCGCATGGGTCCCTCACTGGGTGCTGTTGCTGGCAGCGCTGTCGATCTCGTCGAGGACGCGTTGAGCGCGGTCGAGCTCGGCCTGGAGGCGGAGGCGCTCGCCCTTCTGGGACCGGCTGAGGGAGCCGATGAAGGTCTTCGTCCGGGTGACGTTCTCGGCCCAGACGGGCCGGTGGCAGGGGTGGTGGGTGGCCTGCGGGCAGCGCGCGGAATCACACATTCCTGTCAGGGGTCTGCTGGCGTCCGGGGTTCCGGCGAGCTTCAGGCAGAGGGCTTTGCTGGGGTCGGCGAACCAGCAGTAGTTCGCGGTCCCCAGGTGCAGGGTGCCCGCCCGCTTGGCCAGGAGATTGCGGAGGTCCCGATCGCTGGACCGGACGTGGGGTGAGGCAGCTGCCTGCCGTGTGAGCTCGTGGTCGACGTGGTGGAAGAAGGCGATCAGGTCGCGGGCCCCGGGCCCGCTGGGCATGATGCCCTGCTGGTAATTGCGGAACTCGTCAGCGGCGAGAGCGAGGTTGCGTTCCTGTTCGTGCTCGTTGACCTCGGCCAGCAGTTTGGCCTGGGCTCCGCCGGGTCGCGCGGTGTATCCCTCGGTGGTGACCACAGACAGGTGCTTCAGCGCGATCTTCGCGGCCAGCATGCCGTTGGGGCGGTAGGCCAGTTCGATGCTGAGGGTTCGCCGGAGCATCCGCAGGTTGACCTGGCCGTCGGGGATGGGGGTGAGTCCGAGCCGCTGGCCGCGGGGGCCGTTGACGAAAGGGAGAAGAGCGCGGGTGTGTCCCGCGTGGAAGCTCACCCGTCCGAACAGCGACTGGCCGGGAAGAGGGGCCGCGAGTAGCTGTTCGGCGAGTGCGACCGCCCGGTGTACTTCCTCCAGCACGACCCACTCGTCATCGAGGCCGCCGAGCTTCTGTCCTTTGATGATCTTGCTCGCGAGGCTGTGGCGGACCAGGCCGGGCCCGATCTCGGTGGTGCGGCGGCATCCGACGAGGAGTTCGGCAAGCTCGCTGTTCCTCATGCCTGAGAGGGTCGCGATGACCGTCAGAGCCGCCTGCCGCGCGATGCCTGCCAGGTCCTGGACGTCCCGGGTGTGCAGAGGCAGGGTCCAGGGCACCAGCTCCAGGGTGTCCGCGCGGGGGACGGTCGGCTGGCTGCGGCCCCAGGGCTTGGCCAGGCCGACCTCGGCGAGGGCGTCCTCGGTGAGCCTGCGAAGGGCCGGGGTGAGCATCGAGGCCCGGAACTCGCCGCAGCCGGCCCGGGTTGTCAGCGCCTGGAAACTCACCCGCAGCAGCGGGTCTTCGCGGTCCCAGCCCCGGGCAAGCCGCTCGTCGAGTTGGCGGTCGATGATCTCGACCAGCGGTTCCCCGAGGTATCGGTGTTCATCCAGCGCCCGGGCAAGGTCGGCGGTCCGCGGCCGGTGCCCGCCGGTCTTGCCCGGGCGGCTCTCGACCTGTCGGAGGAGCCTGACCATGTGGGGTCCGAGGACGTCCACGATGTAGAGGCAGGCGGCGAGCAACGGGGTCAGGATGTGCTCGGGAACGGGCTGGGTCTTGTTCTCCGCCTGCTTGGCATTGCCGGCGACCGTGGCAGGCCGGGCGAAGTTCCAGGGGCGGAAATCCGGCTGGTAACGGTCACTGGTGAACAACTCGCCGTAAAAAGCGAGATCCATGATCGTGGTGACGATCGCCCGCTTCTGCGAGGAGCTGGTATCCCGGAGCGGGCGCCCGTGCTTGTCACGGATCTTGCTGTGGAAGTGGAGGTAACGCTGGCAGTGCTCCTGCCTCACCTCGCTCAGGCTCTCGACTCCTTGGCCAGTCAGCCAGTTCAGCCAGGGGGCCAAGAGAGGGACGAAGCGGGCGGTGGTCGCCAGGGCCCGAGGGGTGCGATAAGCCCGGGGCAACTGGGCAACGGCCGGATGGGCCGGCGCGCAATAGGCGATCAGCAGTTCCTTGGCCACCAGCCGCCACCGCGGGTTGATGATCTTCGTGAAGTCCCAGACCAACTGCCCGGCCGACATCTGCTTCGGCCGCCCCTGGATGCCTCGCAGATCCCACACGTCCTCGTCGAACATCGGCCGCGGGAAACCGGGCTCCCGGGACCATCCGGCCAGCTCGAAGACATCGGCGCCGGCGAACGGCGAGGACGCCGCCGCCTCCGGGGCGGCGAGGGCTTCGGTCATGCGGTTCGCTCCTCGGGTCGCAGGGGCAACTCGTCATCGATGTCGGCGACTTGACCGGCGGCCTCGGCCAGCACCGCCGGGTCGAAGTGGTCCAGGACCTGGGTAACCCGCTGGGCATAAGGGCCGAAAACGGCCATGAAGTGGTCGGACGGCATGTGCCGCCACTGCCGGGCGAAGAAGGCTTTCAGCCGCAGCAAGTTGACCGCATGCCGCGGAGCGAAGACAGCCAGTGGACAGAGCAGACAGACCCAGGGACGGGCGGGACATGGCTTCCCCTTCGGCCCGTGCAGCCCGGCCAGCTGGTCCGCGCAGGCCGCGACGAACACATCCCGTTCGCCGCCCACGAGCTCGTTGATCGCCGTGTCATCCAGTTCCAGCCGGGCGATGACCTGCGGGTAGTCCCGTGCGAGGGCGACGGTGGCCTCCTCGGACAAGACCGTGGGAGCCTGGGCCCGGCGGACGAGATCACCCTGGGCCTCTTCGATCAGGGCCTGGACCGCCTGCTGCTGAGCCGGGGTCGCCGCGGTCAGGTAGTGGTCGCCTTCGACGGCGGGGGTGTGGTTCGGGTCGATCACCGCCCGGGGGCTTCCTGACCAGGCGCGTCGGTCGCGGTGGCTGTGGAACGTGGTCCTGATCCGCTGCCGGTGAACCGGGAACGGGGCGCCGGTGTCGTCCAGCAGACCGTGCCGGCGGACCCAGGCCCGCACGGAGATGTCCGTCATCCGCGCCGTCTCGACGATGTCCCCACCCCCGCCGCGGCGGCGGGGACAGTAGCGGATCCACAAAACCCCGCGGTCTTCCTCCGGGGTATGGGACCGAAGCAGGGCCGAGTGCTCCAGCCACCGCTCCAGCAGCCGCACGGCCCTGCGGGAGAGGTTCAAACTCTCGCGGGAGGTGCGGCCCTTGACGTAGTTCAGCAGCACCTCGGAATCGCCGGCCCACTCGACATCGCTCAGCCCGAGTCCATCGATGCCGTCGGGGACGATCCCGGTGTAGGCCCCGAACAGCAGCTGGTAGGAGATCACCGTGTCCGGCAGTGGGAACAGAGCCGTCCTCGTGTCGATCATCAGGCGGCGGACAGCCAGGGCCGTCTTCTGCCGGACCCCGAGGGAGAACTTCAGCTGGAGATAAGTGATCGGGCCGTGGTGAGCCTGGAGCCAGCTCAGGTTGTCGGCGGACCACACTCCGCTCTCGCGGGGATCACAGCCCCGGCGGGCGCCGGCGACGGCTGCGGTGTGAGCGGTGACGGCTTCCCGTACGTTTCTGCGGCAAAGGTCGATCAGCCGGGCCCACTCGGCTTCGGTGTAGGGGGTGAAGGCTTCCGTCCGGCTGGGCTGGTTGAACGGGCGGCCCTCGGTCATCAGACGGATCTGCCGTGGGAGCCGTCCTGTTTCGTCGTCCCAGGCGTTCAGCAGCATCCTGGTGTGCCGCTCGTCGCAGTACCGGGCGGACATCCAGAACTCGATCAGGTCCGTCCGCCTCACGTCCCCGGCGCCGCCGGTGAATCCGCGGGCGTCCAGGAACAGCACCAGGCGCCGGGCCGAGATCAGGTGCTTGTCAACGGTTGACCGCGAGGCCAGTCTCCCGTGCGGATGAACCAGGTTGACCAGTCCGAGCATCAGGTCTCGGGACAGCTCCGGACAGCGGCCAGGGGGCATCAGCCCTTGGCGGTTAACGCCGTCAGCGGTGACGTAGGAGATGCCAACGGGATCGTGGAGAACAGCAGCGGTCATCAGATATCGTCCTCGTCGAATTCGGCGTCCGCCTCCAGCTCGGCTTCCGCGTCACTGATCAGCCCGTAGTCCCGGCCGGCCTGTTCGTAGGCATCCCGGAAGATTCGGGTCATATCCAGCCGCCGCAGGTACTTTTCCGTGGTCAGACAGCTGGAGTGACCGAGCAAATCCCGCAGCACCATCAACGGGTCGGCCTTCGCCAGGTAGAGAGTCAGGCCGGCGTCCGCGTCGGTGTCCTTCACCAGCCGTGCGGCCTGCTGGTAGTAGCCGCTCACCAGCCGGGCCAGGGTCTGCATCGAGAAGGTGTGCCGCGTTCGGTGCGGGAAAACGTGCGGAAATCGGGGCTCGAACCGTTCCCGGATGCGGTCCGCGGTCCGGGAGAAGACCGTGGGCCAGGCGGTGAACGGACCGCCGTCCGACCGCACCGCCAGAAGCATCGACCCGCCGTCGGGCGCCACCAGGCGCCGCCGTTCCGAGGCCCGCAGGTCCTGCCAGGACAGCCGACGGCCGTTGATCCGCCCGCCCCACTGGTCGGCTTCGGTCACCACCAGCGGCGGTCCCCACCGCTCCGGCGGCCGCCAGCTGGAGCCGTCCGCAGCCAGGGCCCGGTCCAGGTCCCGGTATCGGTGCAGCTCGGCAAGCGTGTCGTAAGGCACCCAGGTGGTGCGGAACTTGCGGCCCTTGGCGATGCCGGACGGCACCGGCAGCGGAACCGGCAGTCGGGTCGGAACCGGCGGAAGCGGCGGAAGCTCGACTGCGAGGTAGTAGGTGAACTCCTGCGACCGCAGCCCCGTGTCCAGGGTGAACCTGCCCACGGCGCCGTTGCGGGCCAACTCCCGTCCCCGGAACTGCTCGTCCTCCCCGTCCGGCCCCAGGCCCCGCAGGCCCCGGACGAACAGCTCCGCGAAGTCGTCCTCCAGGTACTTGATCGTCACGTGCGGCTTCGGCACCCGCCGGACGGCCTGGTTCACCGGGCGCCGGGTGACAACGTCGGCGAAGAAGACCGTGGCCTGCCGGTAGGTGAACGGCTCCGCATCCGTATATCCCTCCGCCACCGCCCACCGGTAGAGGAGCGACAGGATGCTCACGTGCTGGTTCCACGTGGTCGCCGCCAGCCGCGCGTCCAGCGGCCCGCAACC
Organism: Streptomyces sp. WZ.A104; assembly: GCF_002382885.1. Lineage (GTDB taxonomy): Bacteria > Actinomycetota > Actinomycetes > Streptomycetales > Streptomycetaceae > Streptomyces. Next base: position 1,107 of record NZ_NWVL01000128.1, on the reverse strand, counting down.
CCGGTGCACCGCGTACGCACTCAGCCCGGACTTCAGCGCGTCGCGTTGATCAAACAGCCCGATCCCGTGATCGCGGAGGAAGACCGCCCAGTCCCGTACGGCGCGGGCGTAGACGCCCCATGACCCCGGCTCCGGGCATCCGTTCAAGGGCAGCTCTCTGAGCCACTGGTTCACCGCCACCAACGGCCGCGGCGATGCCGGACCGTCATCGAAGCGCAGATCGCTGTCGACCAGGACCGGCATCTGCTCGGGGATCACCGGCTCGTGTTCGAGCTCCCACGTCTCCCAGCCATCGGACTTGAAGAACACCAACTCCACGGCCGGGGAGCGTACGGATCACACCCATCCGCCTCGCCGGATCCCTGCTGGCGTCACCCGAACGAGACACAAAGACGACCAACTGAAAAACCGCAGGTCATCGCCTATCGAGACACGGCAGAAGTGCGAGAGAAAACTGCTGCCCCGACCCCCGGTGCTGCCCCGAACAGGGAAAACCCCTGGCCATGCCCGGTACGACGGTGATGGCCGCGGCTGCCACCTACGCGGGAGTCCACGTCCGGGGCACGCTGCGTGACATGGAAGCAAGGCTCCGGCCCTGGCAGGCCCCGGCAGCGGTATCCGCCCAGGAAAGGGCGCTGGACGAGGCAGGGCCGTCGCTGATGATCAGGATGCTCGACGAGCAGGCCAAACAAGCGGTCGCGGCGGAGACCCTTGAACGGGCCCGCACACTCATGGCCCGGATCGAGGGGGCGCAGCCCGCGCCTCCGGCCCTCTCGGACGCCGGCGACGACCAGCTGATCGCCCCCGACGAGGCCGCCGCCGTCATCCTGGGGCTCCAGGACCGGGAGACCCGGGACAAGGCCGCCGCCTGGATGGAAGGACCAACAGCGCATGCGGCGCTGCGCCTCTGGCGGACACTGGCCCGGCGCTGCGTCGGGTCGTACCGGGAGCACGCCGCCGCCCCACTCACCCTGGCGGGCTGGGTGTCCTGGTCTGTTAACTGCACCAACTTGGTGATCCGCTCGACTCGGGGGCCGTGACTCGTGAGCATTTGGACGTGCATGAGACTCCTTCGCTTCATCGAGATCTGATTGACGGACGTGCTCG
>NZ_NWVL01000127.1 GCF_002382885.1 Streptomyces sp. WZ.A104 | reverse complement strand
GAGGGGCCGGGGGAGCTGGCGGAGCGGGCGCGACCGGCGCGGCTGCGGGCGGCGCCACCGGGGCGGGCGGGGACATGGCCGCCGCGGGGGCTGGCACGGACGGCTGGGGCTGCGCGGACGGCTGGGCCTGCTGCGGTTCGTCGACGGAGATACCGAAGTCCGTCGCCAGCCCTTCGAGCCCGGTGCTGTAGCCCTGCCCCACCGCGCGGAACTTCCAGGCGCCCTGGCGCAGGTACAGCTCGCCGAGGATGAAGGCGGTCTCGACCGTGGCGTCGGTGCTGTCGAAGCGGGCCAGCTCCGCCCCGCCCGTCGCGTCCTCGATCCGCACGTACAGCCCGCTCACCCGGCCGAAGGTGCCGCCGTCCGCCGAGGCCGCGACGACGATGCGCTCGATCCCGGGCTCGACCTTGCCGAAGTCGACGACGAGCGTGTCGGTGACCCGGTCGGGAGCCGTCCGCTTGCCCTCGTGCCGGACCGCGCCGGAGCCGTGGGCCGGCTGGTTGTAGAAGACGAAGTCCGCGTCACTGCGGACCTTTCCCGCCACCAGGAGGAGGGCGGAGGCGTCGACGTCGGGGGCGCCCGGCGCCGCGTGCCACCCCAATTCGACGCGTACGGTGCCGGCCGGCACCGGAACGTTGGTTCCTTTTTGCATGGTCATGCTCGCCCCATCACGAGTCCGGATGCCCCGCGGGCATTTCCCGACAACCTAATCCCCGGCACGGCGGAGCACGCCCCGCCCAGCACGATGTTCCTCCCGGCGATCCGCCGGTAACCCCCCGTGAACTTGGCCTTTACACGATCAGTAGACGTCGGTGCGCCCTTTTTTGCCAAGTTCGCTCGCATTGGGGATCGCGGTTCACTCACATCGGGGAAAACAACCCTCTTATCGGGCTCCCCAACCAGCACATCGTGGGCTTAACTTAGGTGGCATGACGTCCCCCCGCTCCACCTTCGGCGGCGGCTACTACGCCGCGTCGTTCCCCGACACTCCGATCTACGACTCCCTGGTCGCGGAGCGGGGAACCCCTCAGATCGCCCCCATCCGTGTGCCTGCCGCCTATGACACCGGCAGCAGCTATCCGCCGGCCCTGCCGTCGGCGCTTCCGGCCCTTCCCGCGGCCCCCTCGCAGCCCATCGGCTACGGCTACCCGCAGCAGCCGATGCCGCAGTACCAGCAGGCCCCGGCGCAGCACGCGCCGATGCAGCCCGCCCAGTTGCAGCACGCGCCCGCGCCGTACATCCCGCAGCAGCCCCAGGCGCAGCGGCCCGCGCCGGGTACCGGGTACGAGGCGATGCGCCCGGCCTCGCCGCGGCCCGCACCGACCCCCTCGCCGTACGAGGACCCGTACAACCGGCCGTACCAGAGCCGGGGGTACTGAAAGCCCCTGGCACCCCTGACACCGTGCGGCGGCTCCGCGCCGGGGGACGCACCGGACGTCGGTCGCACCTGCGTGACGAACGTCCGGATGCCGCACGTACGGTGTCAGAGGCGGCTGGCAGGATGGACGCATGAGCCGTCCCTCCCTCCGGGCCATCCGGATTTATCCCGTCAAATCGCTCACCGCCCGCGTGGCCGACGCGGTTGCCGTCGAGCCGTGGGGACTCGATGGCGACCGCCGATGGATGCTGGTCGACAAGGCGGCGAGGGCGCTCACTCAGCGTCAGCAGCCGTTGATGGCCCGCATCTCGGCCGAGCTGCTGTCCGGGGGCGGCCTGCTCCTGTCCGCGCCGGGCCGCCCGCCCCTGCACGTCGAGGTACCGGAGCCGAAGCGCACGATCACCGTGGAGCTGCACCGGGACACGGTGGTGGTGGCGGAGGCGTCGGACGACGCCCATGCCTGGTTCAGCGACGTCCTCGACTGCGAGGTCCGGCTCGTCCATCTCGACGAGCCGTCGCACCGCAGACACGTCGACCCGGTGTTCGCACGCCCCGGCGACACCGTCTCGTTCGCCGACGGATATCCGCTGCTCCTGACCACCACGGCCTCCCTGGACGCACTCAACGCCCTTGTCGCCGCGGGCGACCGGCCCGAGGAGGGTCCGCTGCCCATGGACCGCTTCCGGCCGAATGTGGTGGTCGGGGGCACCGAGCCATGGGCCGAGGACGGCTGGCGGCGGATCGCCGTCGGCGAGGTCGCCTTCACGGTGGCCAAGCCCTGCGGCCGCTGTGTGATCACGACGACGGACCAGGAGACGGCCGAGCGGGGCAAGGAGCCGCTGATCACCCTCGCCCGCCACCGCCGGTTCGGCAAGCAGTTGGTCTTCGGCCAGAATCTGATCCCCGAGGGGACGGGAGTGATCCGGGTCGGGGACCCCGTCCGGATCCTCGACTGAGGGCCGAGGACCGTGGGGGGAACGGGCGTGGGGGGAACGGGCGTGTGGGGGCTGTCGGCGCTGCTGCGCGGGCGGCGCAATCGGCTGCGCCGCGCCACCGACCGTCGCGAGGGGTGGGTGACGATCGGCGCACTGCTGCTGATGGCGCTGGGTGCCCCGGCGGCGGGCTGGGCGGGCGGTGCGGCCGCCGACGCCTCGCTCCGGCGCTCGGTGAGTGCCCAGCACGCGGAGCGCCACGCCGTCGACGCGGTCGTGGTGCACCCGGTGCCGGGACGGGAGCGGGGCGGCGGCGATCCGGGAGCCGCCGCCGAACGCGCCGCGCGGACCTGGGTGGTGGCGTCCTGGCAGGCCCCGGACGGCAGCCGGCACACGGAGAAGGTGGCCACCGCGTCGCGGCCCGTCGGCCCCGGTTCCCCGGTGCGGATCTGGACGGACAAGGCGGGTGTGCCGGTGGAGCCGCCGATGGACGGCCGCACCGCCCGGTCGCACGCGGTGCTGGGCGGCGTCGGTGCGTTCCTGCTCGCTGTCGGATGCATCGAGGCGGGCAGGCGGCTGGTCGTAGCCCGGATGGTGCAGGCGCGGTACACACGACTGGACCGCGAGTGGGCCGCCACCGGCCCGGACTGGGGCAGAGCCGGTACGGGCGGCTGACCACGGGCCCGCTTCGACTCTCTCCCTCGACCCTGCTTCGGCTCTGCTTCCGCCGGAGGAGGCCATCGGCAACATCACTCCGAGGAGCCGACTCGTCAACTCCCGCCCCTCCCGCGCGCTACGGTGGTCCGACCCCGTCCGCCCGGCAGCTCGGCAGGCGGACGGACCCGAGGCATCGCACAGCACGAGGTGGGGGCACAACAACGCCATGGCACAGGGCACGGTCCAGGTGACGCACACCGGCACATCGCGATGGCGCCGCCGCACGGGCGAGTACGCCTCCCTCTCCGCGGCCCTGGAGGCGGCAGCCGACGGCGACGTCCTCACCGTCGCGCCCGGCACGTACCGGGAGAACCTCGTCGTTCACCGCGCGGTGACCCTGCGCGGCCCCGAAGGGTCGGTCGGCTCCGTGCGGATCGCGCCGGTCGACGGGGTACCGCTGACCGTGCGCGCCTCCGCCGTCGTCCAGGACCTGCACATCGAGGGCCAGGATTCGGCGGCACCCGCCCTGCTGATCGAGGACGGCACGGCAGACCTCTGCGACCTGCGGATCGTGACCCGGTCCGCCGCGGGCATCGAGGTGCGCGGCGCGGCCCGGCCCACCGTGCGGCGCTGCACCGTCGACAATCCGGCCGGGGTCGGCATCGCCGTACTGGACGGTGCGGGCGGGGTGTTCGAGAAGTGCGAGATCGTCTCGGCGGGCCAGTCCGGGATCTCCGTCCGCGACGGCGGCCATCCACGTCTGGACCGCTGCCGGATCCACCACACCTCGGGCGCGGGCATCGGCGTCACCGGCGAGGGCAGCGGCCTGGAGGCGTTCGGCTGCGAGGTGTACGAGATCAAGGGCAGCGGCATCCAGATCACCGCCCGCGCCTCGGCCCACCTCACCGACTGCACCGTGCACCGCACCTCGGCGGACGGCATCACCCTGGACACCGACGCGGTGCTGACGCTCGCCGACTGCGACATCCACGACATCCCGGAGAACGCCGTGGACCTGCGGTCGCGCTCGGTGCTCACGCTGACCCGCTCCACGGTCCGCCGCTTCGGCCGCAACGGGCTCTCGGTCTGGGACCCGGGCACCCGGGTGGACGCCAACCAGTGCGAGATCCACGACAGTACGGGCGACTATCCGGCGGTCTGGGTCAGCGACGGGGCGACGGTGATACTGGACGCCTGCCGGGTGCACGACGTCCCCGACGCGATCTTCGTCCTCGACCGGGGCTCCCGCGCCGACGTCGTGGACAGCGACCTCTCCCAGATCCGCAACACCGCCGTCTCCGTGAGCGACGGAGCCACCGCCCAGCTGGACGACTGCCGCATCCGGGAGGCGTCCACCGGGGCCTGGTTCCGCGACCACGGCAGCGGCGGCACGCTGAACAACTGCACGATCGACGCGGCGCAGACCGGGGTCATCGTCACCAAGGGCGCGGACCCCACCATTGAGCGCTGCACCGTCACCTCGCCCGCCGAGGCGGGGTTCTACGTCTCGGCCGAGGGCCGGGGCACCTTCGAGAGCTGCCGGGTGACGGGCACCGATGGCTACGGCTTCCACATCATGGAGGGCTGCCGCACCACTCTCACCCGCTGCCGCACCGAGCGGTGCGCCCGGGGCGGCTACGAGTTCCCCGAGGGCGACGGCGCCTCGGCGACCGGTCCGATCGTCCAGGACTGCACGAGCGACGAGAGCGGTCTGCGGACGGCACCGGCCCCGGCGCCCGCGGTGCTGACGGCCACCCTCTCGACACCCGGACTGCTGAACACGATGCCCGGACAGCGCGCGGTCGAGCCCGCCGCCCCCGATCCGGCCGCCCCGGCGGAGCCCGCCCGCGATTCCTCGGCGGTCCTCGGCGAACTGGACGCGCTGGTGGGGCTGGACAGCGTCAAGCGCGAGGTGCGGGCGCTGACCGACATGATCGAGGTGGGCCGCCGCCGCCAGGAGGCCGGGCTGAAGGCCGCTTCGGTCCGCCGCCACCTCGTCTTCACCGGCTCCCCCGGCACGGGCAAGACCACCGTCGCCCGGCTTTACGGGGAGATCCTGGCCTCGCTCGGGGTGCTGGAGCGCGGCCACCTGGTGGAGGTGTCCCGGGTCGACCTGGTCGGCGAGCACATCGGCTCGACGGCGATCCGGACCCAGGAGGCGTTCGACCGGGCGCGCGGCGGGGTGCTCTTCGTCGACGAGGCGTACGCCCTGTCCCCCGAGGACTCCGGCCGGGACTTCGGCCGGGAGGCCATCGACACGCTGGTGAAGCTGATGGAGGACCACCGGGACGCGGTGGTCGTGATCGTCGCCGGGTACACCCACGAGATGGAGCGGTTCCTCACCGTCAACCCCGGTGTGGCCTCCCGATTCTCCCGGACCATCACCTTCAGCGACTACGTGCCCGAGGAGCTGCTGCGGATCGTCGAGCAGCAGGCCGAGGAGCATGAGTACAGCCTGGCCGACGGGACCGGGGAAGCGTTGTTGAAGCACTTCACCGCGCTCCCCAAGGGTCCCGCGTTCGGCAACGGCCGCACCGCGCGCCAGACCTTCGAGTCGATGGTGGAGCGGCACGCGGGCCGGGTCGCCCAGCTCGCCGAGACGAGCACGGACGACCTGACCCTGCTCTACCCGGAGGACCTTCCCGAACTGCCCTTGTGACCGTCTCTCCGCATCCGCGCCTCCGCCGGTCCTTGCGGCTGTCCCTCCGCCTGGCGGGGCACGATCGGGCCCAGCTCCTCCAGGAGGGCGGCCCGCTGCTCGGCGAAGGCCGGATCGGCCTGGTAGTCGGAGTGGCCAAGGATCGGTTCGGGCAGCGGGAGCTCGGTGGTCCGCCCGTAGGCCAGGGGGTCCTTCAGCGGCCCCCGGTCGACGCCCGGGTCGGGGTCGGTGCTGATGCGGACGGGCCCGCCGATCGGGTCGGTGGCCCGCCACAGATTGCGCCAGCAGTGCACCGAGCGGTGCAGCCCGAGCAGGGGCACGGGGCCGAAGTAGGCGGGGAACCACCGCCCGTACAGCCGCTCCAGGGGGGACCCGTAGGTGAGCAGCGCGACCCGGCTGCGCGCCGCGTCGGGCAGCTGCCACACGGCGGAGGCGGCGAGGACGCTCCCCTGCGAGTGGCCCGATATGACGAGCCGGCCCAGGGGCATGGTCGTGGTCCAGGCGGACATCCGGGAGGCGAGGTCGGGTACGGCGCGCTCGGCGTAGCAGGGGGGCGCGAAGGGGTGGGCGGCGCGCGGCCAGAAGGTGCCGACGTCCCAGAGTATGCCGATGGTGCGGCGGGCCGAGGCGTCCTTGTAGGCGCGGCGGCCCCCCGCGACGAAGAGCACGAAGCCCAGGCCGACCAGCCAGGACCCGGTCGACTGCGCGGCCTCGGCGAGTGATTCGAGGAGCGGCACGCTCCCGTCCGCGGCCCGTCCCGGCACCTCGTTGCTGCGCCAGGAGCCGACGATCGCGCCCGCCCCGAGCAGCAGGGTGGCGGCGGAGACCACGCCGACGATCCAGGGTGCGGAGTCGGTGAGGGCGGCGGTGGCACGGATGCGGGCGATGCGGCGGGTCCGGGCGCGGTCGGGCGGTTCGGGGGCGTACTCCGCCTCGACGAGCGGGCCGAGGCGGCGGGCCGTGCGCGCGGTGCGGACGACGAGCACCACGACCGGGCAGAGCAGGAGCAGCAGGAGGACCGGGATGACGGAGGCCTGCCAGCTGAGCAGGACGGGCGGCCCGGCCATGTCGGCCTGGTCCATGCCCGGAGTGCCGGGCCCGTCCAGCCAGTCGGCGACACGCTGGGCGACTCCGCCGGTCATCACGCCGCCCAGGGCGCAGGCGAGCATGGCGACCGCGGGGCCGCCGAGTCCGTACAGGATGGTGCGGGGTTCGGGAGTGCGGCGGTGGAGGCTGCGGGCGACCAGGGCGAGCGCGACGACGAGGACGCCCTGGACGAGGGCGAGCAGCCGGAAGGCGGTCTCGCCGGGCAGGCTGCCCGAGGACTGCCAGGCAGGGCGCGACCAGGACGCGTGGAGGACGGCGAGGGCGAGCAGGGCCAGTGCGGAGCCGGGCAGATAGGTGGTGAGGGCGCAGTCCAGCCGGGTGTCGCGGACCCGTTCGCTGCGCCCCCGGCGGCAGACGACCCACACGGCGACGAGGGCGCACAGCACGATGCCTCCCTCGACGGCCGCGCCGAGCGCCTGGGGCACCGGGCTGTCGGGGGTCCGGTCGTAGCGGGCGGCGGCGCCGGTGACCGCCGCGGCGACGGTCAGGAATCCGATCGCCGTGTGGGCGGCCCGGAGCCGGGCGACGAGTCGGCGGCCGTACCAGAAGCCGGGGCGGCCGAGCGCGGGGCGGACCGGGGCAGGTGGCCGCCCCCGGGCTCCGTCGGCGTCCGGGGTGGGCACGGTGAGAGGGCTGGGCGCGTCGGGGGCGAGGGAGTCCGGGGCGGGGGCGCCGGGGCCGTGGGCCTCCTCAGCCCCGTCGGGGTCGTTCTCGTCGACGTCCGTACCGTCCAGGGGGCCCTGGGACTCGTACGCGCTCCAGGTGCGGTGGGACAGATACCACAGGAGCCCCACCAGAGCCGTGGGCAGGAGGGCCGCGAAGGCGATCCGACGCCCGGGCTGCGACCACCAGCTGCCCTGATGTGCCGACAGAAAGCCCAGCCAGGAACGGCGTTCGGCGCAGCTCCGGGTGCCCGCGCACTGCCAGGCCACCAGGTCCAGGGCGACTTCGCAGGCCGCCGCGGTCAGCAGCACCGTGAGGCTGAGCGCGACGAGCCGCACCAGGACGCCGTACAGCCGGACCGCGCGGGTGCGGCCGGTGGCGGTGGGGCGCATCCAGTGGGCGAGGTTGACCACCATGAACGGCAGGAGCAGCAGCCACAGGGCACGGGAGCTGTTGCCGGAGGTGAGGCCGGACCAGCAGTACGCCTCGGCGACGGGCTCGTCCCGGTAGCGCTCGGGGTGCTTCTCGCCGTGGACGTCGTCGGTGCGCCGGTACACGGCGGCGGTCGCGTCCCCGGTGACCCGGATCGTACGGGGATCGCCCAGCACCTCCTGCGGGGTGGCGCCGCCGACGCCGTGGACGAGCAGTTCCAGCGCTGTTCCGGTGGCCTGCGCGGGCGGTGCCGCGGGGGGTGGGGTGGCGGGAGACAAGGGGGACTCTCTCTCGGACGCGTCGGGCCTGGCGGCGGACGGGGAATGGGGGATGCAGTACGCGGAGGAGGAGGTGCGGGCCCCTGTGCCGGGCCCAGGATTGCGGGCTCGGGGCGGGCGCGTGAGCGGTCTCACGGAATCTCCCCAGGTGGTACGCGGGACATGCCTGCGTGGCAGGATGAGCGTGTGTCGCAGACCGCTGCGGACCGTACGGCCAGAGGGAAGGAACGGGCCCGGCGTTGAGCGAGAATCAGAACCTCCTCGCGGAGCAGCGCCGTGCGCTGATCCTCGACGAGGTGCGCAGGCGGGGCGGGGTCCGGGTCAATGAGCTGACCCGCAAGCTGAACGTCTCCGACATGACGATCCGTCGGGACCTGGACGCGCTGTCCCGGCAGGGTGTCATCGAGAAGGTCCACGGCGGCGCGGTCCCGGTCGTCGAGCCGAGTACGCACGAGCCCGGGTTCGAGGCGAAGTCGGCGCTGGAGCTGAGCGCCAAGGAGGACATCGCGCGGGCGGCGGCGGCGCTGGCGGTGCCCGGCAGCGCGATCGCGCTCTCGGGCGGGACGACGACGTTCGCGCTGGCCCGGCATCTGCTGGAGGTGCCGGATCTGACGGTGGTCACCAACTCGGTGCGGGTGGCGGATGTGTTCCACGACGCGCAGCGTCCGGCCGCCGGACGGGGCACGCGCCCCGGGGCGGCGACGGTGGTGCTGACGGGCGGGGTGCGTACGCCGTCGGACTCGCTGGTCGGCCCGGTCGCCGACCGGGCCATCGACGCGCTCCACTTCGATGTGCTGTTCCTCGGTGTACACGGCATCTCGACCGAGGCGGGGCTGTCGACGCCCAACCTCGCGGAGGCCGAGACCAACCGCCGCTTCGTCCGGGCGGCGCGCCGGATCGTGGTGGTGGCCGACCACACCAAGTGGGGGACGGTGGGGCTGAGTTCCTTCGCCGCGCTGGAGGAGGTCGACACGTTCGTCACGGACGCGGGTCTGGCTCCCGAAGTGCGCGGGGAGATCGCGGAGCATCTGCCGGGTCTGCTGGTGGCGGGCGAGTCCCCCGCCCACACCTCACCCTCCGGCGCTTCGCCCGCCTCGGGGGGCTGACGGGGGGGGCGGTTTTGATGCTGACGTGGGCCTCCGCGGATTCCGTTCGGCTCGCCGCAGCTCCACCGGCACCCCATAGGATCGCAGGGTGGCCGTCTTCCGGATCGAGCGCTTCCCTCCTCTCCCCGCAGCCGAGGCCTGGCGCCGGGTGACCGACTGGGAACGGCACGCCGCGCAGGTGCCGTTGACCGCGATCTCGGTGCCGACGGGACTGCCCACGCAGGTCGGGACGGTTTTCGTGGCGCGTACGGGCCTGGGGCCGCTGGCCTTCGACGACCCGATGGAAGTGGTGCGGTGGACCCCGCCCGCCGGTGGCCGGGCCGGAGTGTGCCGGTTGGAGAAGCGGGGGTCGGTGGTGCTGGGCCGGGCCTCCATCGATGTGCTTCCGACGGATTCCGGTTCCCATGTGGTGTGGGTCGAGGAGCTGCGGGTACGGCTGGTGCCGGGGTGGGGTGACCCGCTCATCGCCTCCACCGGGCGCCGGGTGTTCGGCAGAGTGCTGGACGCGCTGCTCGCCTCGCCCGGTACGACCTGAGGTCTGCCGGGGCGCACGCCGGAGATCACCAACGATCGGCCGGCCGTTCCCGTTCGGGTGATGCTGCCGTCACACGTTTGACTCGTTGGCCGATATGACATCCCCGCCACCGCCGGAAGGCATGGTCACGCCGATCCATCAGCCTCGGCGCCGGACCGACGCACGGTCCGGACCGGCCCGAGCGGGCTGCCGCGCCTCGGGCACCGGACGCGGGCGGCACGCTGACGGCGGGTGCGCCGTACGGCGGCGTCCGTGCCGCCGTACGGGGGTCCCCGGCCGGTCGACCCGGCCGTCCGGTGCCAGACTCGGACAGGTGACGGACGAAACAGATCACGCCGACGCCCCGGGGCTTGCCGACCGGCCCCCGGCGCGCGCTCTGGTGACCGGTGCCACCGGCTACATCGGCGGTCGGCTGGTGCCCGCCCTGCTGGACTCCGGACACCGGGTGCGCGCCCTGGCCAGAACACCGCGGAAGCTGCGCGACTACCCCTGGGTGGACCGGGTCGAGGTGGTCCGCGGCGATGTCACCGACGCGGAGTCGCTGGCGGAGGCGATGCGGGACGTCGATGTGGCGTACTACCTGGTGCACGCGCTCGGCTCCGGCTCGGACTTCGAGGAGACGGACCGCAAGGCCGCCCGGACCTTCGGCGAGCAGGCGCGTGCTGCGGGGGTGCGCCGGATCGTGTATCTGGGCGGGCTGACCCCGGCCGGGGTGCCGGAGAGGGAGCTGTCGCCGCATCTGCGGTCACGGGCCGAGGTGGGCCGGATCCTGCTGGACTCCGGGGTGCCGACGGCGGTGCTGCGGGCGGCGGTGGTCATCGGGTCGGGATCCGCGTCGTTCGAGATGCTGCGCTATCTGACGGAGCGGCTGCCGCTGATGATCACCCCGAGCTGGGTACGGACCCGTATCCAGCCGGTGGCCGTACGGGACGTGATCCGGTATCTGGTGGGGTGCGCGTCGCTGCCCGACGAGGTGAACCGGACCTTCGACATCGGTGGCCCGGACGTCATGACGTACCGGGACATGATGCAGCGCTATGCCCGGGTGGCAAGGCTGCCGCGGCGGCTGATCCTGCCCGTGCCGGTGCTCACACCGACGCTGTCCAGCCGCTGGGTGGGTCTGGTCACCCCGGTGCCCAGCTCCATCGCCCGCCCGCTCACGGAGTCCCTGCGCCATGAGGTGGTCTGCCGGGAGGACGGCATCAGGCGTTACATCCCAGATCCGCCGGACGGGACCGTCGGCTTCGACCGGGCGCTGCGGCTGGCCCTCCAGCGCATCCAGGAGGCGCAGGTCGACACCCGCTGGTCCACCGCCTCGGTGCCCGGGGCACCGAGCGATCCGCTGCCCACCGACCCGGACTGGGCGGGCGGCAGCCTGTACCGCGACGAGCGGGAACTGCCCGTTCCGGTCGCCCCGGACGCGCTGTGGCGGGTGATCGAGGGCATCGGCGGGGAGAACGGCTGGTATTCCTTCCCGCTGGCCTGGGCGGTACGCGGCTGGCTCGACCGGATCGTCGGCGGGGTGGGGCTGCGGCGCGGCCGCCGGGACGCCCAGCGGCTGCGGGTGGGCGACTCGCTGGACTTCTGGCGGGTGGAGGAGATCGTGCCAGGCGAACTGCTGCGGCTGCGGGCGGAGATGCGGCTGCCGGGCCTGGCCTGGCTGGAACTGACAGTGCGCGGCGACGAGCGGGGCCGGACCGTCTACGGGCAACGCGCCCTGTTCCATCCGCACGGGCTGCTCGGCCATGCGTACTGGTGGAGCGTGTGGCCCTTCCACTCGGTGGTCTTCGGGGGGATGGCGCGGAACATCACTCGGGCGGCCGGGGCCGAGGCGGAGCGGCGGCACGGACCAGTGGCCGACAGTGGTACAGACAACTGAGGGCCCGCCCGCTATGGTGTGCGCGGCTCCATCCGCCGCAGACCGCCGGGAGGTGCATGCGATGGCACGCCGACTCCGTACCGTAGGAATGGAGTTCGTCGATTCCGCGCCGATGCGTCTGGTGTTCGCCGCCGAGGTGTCCGCGCCGGCGGACGTGGTGTACCGGGCGCTCGCCGAGGACGTCGCGTCCTGGCCGTCCTGGTTC
>NZ_NWVL01000126.1 GCF_002382885.1 Streptomyces sp. WZ.A104 | reverse complement strand
CGACGGGCCTGCGCCGGGTGGTGGCGGGGGGCGGGCCCACGTGCGGGGGGTGCGGGGCGCTGGGGGTGTCCTGGTGCGGAGGGCGCGCGGGGGCGCTCCGGTGCGGAGGGGCGGACGTCCCGGTCGCGGGAGCGGCGGAGGCCGCAGGTGCGGCCGGGCGCGGCGGGGGCGCGACGGGCGGGGTCTGCGGACGCGGTGGGGCCGACGGGGGTGCCGAGGCCGGTCGGGCCGATGAGGCCGACGGCTGCGGTGGGGCCGACGAGGTGGCAGGGGCGGGAGGGGTCGTCGGGCGGGGAGGCACGGGAGCGCGTTGCGCTTCGGTACTCATCCGGCCCCCTGCGTACACGTTCTCGTACCGACCACGGATCACCATGACTGACAGGCCCGTTGGTGCTCGCGTGCACGTCACTCTACGGGCTGCGGGCGGGCGGCGGGGAACGGGACGCCCCGGGCGCGGGGATCTGTCCCGATCGTCCCCTACCCAGTCGTCGCGGCTCTCTGGCAAGCTGCGGCCATGACTGCCCGCGCCGCTGACCGGGCCCGCTACAACCGGGCCACCGCTCATCTCGACGCCCCGATCGCCGTCGTCGATCTGGACGCCTTCGACGACAACGCAGACGATCTGGTGGGCCGGGCGGGCGGGAAGCCGGTCCGGGTGGCGAGCAAGTCGGTGCGGTGCCGGGCCCTGCTGGAGCGGGTGCTCGCGCGGCCCGGGTTCGCCGGGATCATGTCGTTCACGCTGGCGGAATCGCTGTGGCTCGCCCGGGCCGGTTTCGACGACGTCCTGCTCGCCTATCCGTCGGCGGACCGGGGCGCCTTCGCGGAGCTGGCCGCCGATCCGAAGCTGGCCGCGGCCGTGACGGTGATGGTGGACGACCACTCCCAGCTGGAGCTGATCGACGCCTCCCGGGGCGGCGGGGGCGAGGAGATCCGGGTCTGTCTGGAGCTCGACACCTCGTTGCGGATGCTGGGCGGGCGGATCAGGATCGGTGCCCTGCGCTCGCCGCTGCGCTCCCCCGCGCAACTCGCCGAGCTGGCCCGTTCGGTGGCGCGCAGGCCGGGCTTCCGGCTGGTGGGGCTGATGGCGTACGAGGGCCATGTCGCCGGGGTCGGCGACGCGCTGGCGGGGCGGCCGCTGCGGTCCCGGGCGATCCGGCTGATGCAGGCCACCGCACGTAAGGAGCTGGCGGTCCGGCGGGCCGAGGTGGTGCGGGCCGTGCGGGCGGTCGCGCCGGAGCTGGAGTTCGTCAACGGCGGCGGCACGGGCAGCGTGCAGCACACGGCGGCCGAGGACGCGGTCACGGAGATCGCCGCCGGGTCGGGGCTGTACGTGCCCCGGCTGTTCGACAACTACACCTCGTTCACCGGCCGTCCGGCGGCGCTGTTCGCGCAGCCCGTGGTGCGGCGGCCCGGCGTGGGCGTGGTGACGGTGCTGGGCGGCGGCTATCCGGCGTCGGGGGCGGCCGGGGCTGACCGCTCGCCTGTGCCGTATCTGCCGGAAGGGCTGCGCTACGACCCGCAGGAGGGCGCGGGCGAGGTGCAGACGCCGCTGCTGGGGTCCCCCGCCGACGATCTGCTGATCGGCGACAAGGTGTGGTTCCGCCACGCCAAGGCCGGAGAGCTGTGCGAGCGCTTCGACACTCTGCACCTCATCGAGGGCGACCGGGTCACGGCGAGCGTTCCCACGTACCGGGGCGAGGGTCGGACGTTCCTCTGACGGGACGGTCCGGGCCGCGCTCGTATCCCTGACGAGGTGGAACCGGCCGCGCTCGTATCCCTGACGGGACGGACCCGGACCCGTCCGTACCCCTGACGGGACGGACCCGGCCGCGCTCGTATCCCCGTCTCAGGGGCCGATCGACGCGCCCACTCCCCCGCTCGTCCCGCTGTCGCCCAGTGGCCGGATGCCCCGCATGATCGTGTCCATCAGCGAGAGCGGCAGCTCCGCCACGTCCGCGTCGAAGGCGAACCGGACGATCACCGGGGTCTCGCTGCCCACCGTCGAGGGGAAGGCGAGGGACTGCACGACACCGCCGGGGCCCTTGCCCGTGGTGACCCGCCAGCGCACGAGGTAGCCGGTGCGTCCGGCGACGGTGACCTCCTGCGCCTTGAGCACCTTGTGGGACGTGATGCCGCCGTGGATGCGCCGGCCCACGGTGTCCTCCTCGTAGGCGTTGTCGGCGGCGGTGACGATGTCGGCCTCGGCCAGGGCCTTGGGGTCGCTCTCGCCCGACTGCGCGGTCCGGGTGCTGACCGTGCCGTGGTAGCAGAAGGACGACCCGCCGGGGCAGTCGTAGGAGTCCTTGGTTCGGATGGTGGGCACGTCGTTGAGGGTGCTTCCCGGCTTCTCCCAGCCGTCGGGCACCGGCAGCGTGATCCCGTTGAGCTGGTCGACCAGGACGGCGGGGTCGTCGTCGGGGTCCGCCTCGGCGGACGGGGTGGCGGTGGCCGTCGGGGGGGTGGCGGGGGCCGGTGCCGATGTGGTCGTCGTCGGGGCCGCCGGCGTACCGCTGTCGTCACGGCCGAGGAGGACGGCCCCGGTGACGGCCGCGCCCAGCACCAGCACCCCGCAGAGCGCGATCGCGACGGCCTTCGTGCGGCTGCCGGCCCCGGGCCCGTCCTGGGCGACGCGCTGGTGCGGCAGGGGCACCGACGGGGGCCCGAACCCCGGCGGGGTCTGCGGCTGCCGGGGGTCGGGGTGGGCGGCGGCCAGCGGGCGGGTGTGCGCGGTCCAGGCCGTGCCGTCCCACCAGCGTTCGGTACCGGGGGCTCCCTCGTCCGGGTACCAGCCGGGCGGCGTCGCGTAACTCATCCCCACACTCTAGGGAGTGGGGCCGTACGAGGGGTCAGGAGTCCCGGCCCGTCAGGGTCAGCAGGTCGCGGGCAGGGCCGGTGGGGCGGTGGCCCGCGGGCCAGACGGCGCGCAGTTGGCGGCGCAGCCGTACGCCCGCGACCGGAACCTGGACGAGGCGGCGGGCCGACAGCTCCTCGCCGAGGGCCAGTTCGCTCAGGACGCACGGGCCCGCGCCGCTCTCCGCCGCGCTCTTGACCGCCGTGGTGGAGGAGACCTCCAGGAGGGGCTGGGCGAGGCCGCCGTGCACGGCGAGCGCGGCGTCCAGGACCTGGCGGGTGCCGGAGCCCTGTTCGCGCAGGATCAGCGGTGTGGCGGCGAGTTCGCCGGGGAGCAGCGGGGTTCGACGGCGGGCCCACCGATGGGTGGGGGCGACCACGACGACGAGGCGGTCGTGGGCGATGACGGTGCCGTCGAGGCCCTCCGGTATCGACAGGCCCTCGACGAAGCCGAGGTCGGCCTCGCCGCTGACCAGGCGGCGGGCGACGGCCGCGGAGTTGCCGACGAGGAGCGAGACCGCGGTGTCCGGGCGCTCGGCCCGCAGGGCGATCAGCCAGCCCGGCAGCAGGTATTCGGCGATCGTCATGCTGGCGGCGACCCGCAGCCGGGAGTCGCGGCGGTCGCGCAGCGCCTGGGCCCCCGCGTCGAACGCCTCGGCGGCCTCGACGATCCGGCGCGCCCAGTCGGTGACCAGTGCGCCCGCGTCGGTGAGCCGGGAGCCGCGCGGGGAGCGGTCCAGCAGGGCGACGCCGAGCTGCCGCTCCATGGACCGCACACGGCTGGAGGCGGCGGGCTGGGTGATGCCGACGTCCCGCGCGGCCCGGCCGAGACTGCCGTGGCGGGCGACCGCGAGCAGCAGTTCCAGTGCCCCGAGGTCGGGGACGCGGTGGGAGAGGGGGGCGGGGGGAGTGTGCACGTCGTCGCCGGTCATAACTCCAGCTTATGACCTCATAGGGACGGGGCCTCTGGTGGACCGGTGCGCCCCCACGAAGAATCGTGGCATGGCCATCTTTCCGCAGACCCGCACCTCGGTTCCGCCGCCCTCCGCCGCCACACTCCCCCTGCCCCGCCCGGCGGGCACGACGCGGCTGCCGTCCCTGCGGCACATCGGCCCGAACTGGTACGCGAGCGTCATGGGCACCGCGATCGTCGCGGGTGCCGGCGCCGCGCTGCCGGTGGACGTGCCCGGTCTGCGCGCCGCGTGCACCGTGGCCTGGGCCCTGGCGGCCGTGCTGCTCCTGACCGTCCTGACCGCCCGGGCCGGGCACTGGCTCTGCCACCGCGACCAGGCCCGCGCCCATCTGATGGACCCGGCCGTCGCCCCCTTCTACGGCTGCCTGGCGATGGCCCTGCTCGCGGTCGGCGGGGCGACTCTGACGGTCGGCCGGGACGTCGTGGGCGCGCAGGCGGCGCTCGCGGTGGACGTGGTGCTGTTCGCGGCGGGTACGGCGGTGGGGCTGGCGGCCGCCGTCGTGGTGCCGTACCTCATGGTCGTACGCCACCGTCCCGCCCCCGGGACCGCGTCGCCGGTCTGGCTGCTGCCGCTGGTCGCGCCGATGGTGTCGGCCTCGCAGGGCGCGCTGCTGGTGCCCCATGTCGCGGCCGGGCAGGGGCGCGAGGCGCTGCTGCTGGCCTGCTACGCGATGTTCGGCCTGTCGCTGCTGGCCACGCTGGTGGTGCTGCCGCTGGTCTTCTCCCGTCTGGTCCACCACGGCCCGCTGCTGCTCGCGCTGACCCCGACGCTGTTTCTGGTGCTGGGGCCGCTCGGGCAGTCGACGACCGCGGTCAACCAGCTGGCCGACGCGGCCCCGGGCGCGGTCGGGGCCCCCTACGTCTCGGCGTTCGGCGCGTTCGCGGTGCTGTACGGGGTGCCGGTGATGGGCTTCGCGCTGCTGTGGCTGGCCCTGGCGACCGCGATGGTGGTGCGGGCCGCGCGGGAGGGGATGGGGTTCGCGATGACGTGGTGGGCGTTCACCTTCCCGGTCGGTACGTGTGTGACCGGCGCGGCGGGTCTGGCGCGGCACACCGGGCTCGACGCGTTCACGTGGCTGTCCGTGGCGCTGTACGTGTTCCTGGTGGGGGCGGTGGCGGTGGCCGGGGCGCGGACAGTGGGCGGGGTGCTCAGCGGAGCGCTGACGGCAGCTCCCGTGCCGCCTCGGCCAGCGACGGCCCGTACCAGGTGAGCAGCCGCCCCCCGACGAGGGCGGCGGGCAGGACGGGGAAGGCCTCGGGCCCGTCGTCGGCGGTGAACCGGTAGGGCTCGTCGGGCAGGACGACGAGCTCGGCGCCGGACGCGTTCAGCTCGTCGATCGGGATGCGCGGGTAGCGCTCGGGGTGGTCCGCGTACACATTGCGGACGCCGAGGCGGGCGAGCAGGTCCCCGGCGAAGGTGTCGCGGCCGAGCACCATCCAGGGCCTGCGCCAGATCGGTACGACGGCGGGGCGCGGCTCTCCGGCCGGGGCGGGGAGAGCGGCCCAGGCGGCCTCGGCCTCGTCCAGCCAGGAGGGCCGGGCGAGCCCGCAGCCGCCGACGAGGACCCGGTCCAGCTCGGTGAAGGCCTGGTGCAGGGTGCGGACCTCGGTGACCAGGACGGTCAGCCCGGCGGCCCGGAGCTCGGCGAGGTCGGGGGCCCGGTTCTCCTCCTCGTTGGCGATCACGAGGTCCGGGGCGAGGGCGGCGATCGCGGCCACGTCCGGGTTCTTCGTGCCGCCGATCCGGGCGGCGCTCAGACCCGCGGGGTGCGTGCACCAGTCGGTGACCCCGACGAGCAGCCCCGGCGCGGTGCGGGCGACGGCCTCGGTGAGCGAGGGGACGAGGGAGACGACGCGCACGGGTACTCCGCTCAGGCCCTCAGCGCCGCGAGTCGTACGTGGCGTCGATGTGTTCGGCGACCGCGACGACCAGGAGCCGCGTGCCGGGCGCGGTGGCGCGCCAGCGGTGGCGGACCCCGCCGGAGAGGAACAGCGTGTCTCCGCTCTCCAGGCGGTGCACCTGCCCCTCGGCCTCGACGTCGACGGCGCCCGCGACGACGTACATCAGCTCGTCGTTGCGGTGCTGGAACTCGCGGCCGAGGTCCGGCTCGCCGGAGAACTCCAGGGCGCTGAGCTGGTGGCGGCCGCGCACCAGCCGGCGTACGCCCTCGCCCTCCTCGCTCCGGACGACGTCCACGGCGCGCGCCGAGTCGGCGGCGGCCCGCAGCCGTGCGGTGGTGGTCTCCAGCGCTTCGGCGACCCGGTCGAGGGAGCGGGCGCTCGGGCGGGCCCGTTCGTTCTCGACCTGGCTGAGGAAGGGCACGGAGAGCCCGCTGCGCGCGGCGACCGTGGCCAGCGTGAGCCCCAGGGTTCTGCGCCGACGGCGGACCGCGGCACCTACCCGCGGTGTGTCCTTGTCGTCCATCTCCGAGCTCCCTCCCGCCCCCGCCATCCTCCCGGTTGCCAGCACCTTACGCACATGGTTGCGCACGACGTCCGGTAAACGACCTTCGGGCAGCCGGAAGGGGTGGCCCCGCCCGACGGCGGGGCCACCCCTTGCGACCTGTGCTTTCGTGTCCGTGGAGCCCCTACTGGGGTGCCATGGTGTCCGCGATGCCCGGGTTGTCGTCCATCCAGGCCTTCACGGCTTCCTCCTCGTGACCCGCGCCGTGCTTCTGGATCTCGTTCTCCAGTCCGGCGAGCTGCTTCTCGCTGAGCTTGAAGTCCTTGAACCACTCGGTCAGCTGCGGGTACAGCTTCGGGAACTCCTTGGAGCCGATGGTGTGCAGCCGGTCGCCGTCACCGAACGCCTTCTTCGGGTCCTTGAGCTTGGTCATGCCGTACTCGTTGTACGCCCAGTGCGGGGTCCACAGCAGGACCGCGATGGGCTCCTTCTTGGCGTAGGCGCGCTTCAGCTCGGCGAGCATGCCGGGCGTCGAGGAGTCGAGGACCTCGAACTCCTTGTCCAGGCCGTACTGCGGCAGGACGTTCGTCTTGAGGTTCTCCATGGCGGCGGCGCCGGGCTCGATGCCGACGATCCGGCCCTTGAAGCCGGAGCCCTTGCCCTTGAGGTCGTCGAGGGACTTGACGTCCTTGACGTAGTCGGGGACGGCGATCTCGACGGAGGTCGGCCCGTACCAGGAACCGATGTCGGTCAGCTTGTCGCCGTACTTGTCCCAGTAGTTCTTCTGGGTGTACGGCAGCCAGCCGTCGAACTGCACGTCGATCTGGCCGCGCGACATGGCCGCGTACATGGGCCCGACATCGAACTGCTTGAGGTTGATCTTGTAGCCGCGCTCCTCCAGGACCGCCTTCCACAGGTACGTGGCGGCGATGTCCTCTTCCCAGGGGAACCAGGCGATCTCGACGGCACGGTCACGCTCGTCCTTGCCGTCGGCGGCCCGGTCCTCCTTCGGAAGCGGGGACCACTTGTCGGCGACGCCCGGGTTGGCCTTCAGCCAGGTGCGGACGGCCTCCTGCTCCTTGCCCGAGCCGGCCTTCTGGATCTCGGCCTCCAGGCTGGTGAGCTGGTCCTCGGTCATCTTGAAGTTCTTCAGCCACTTCCCGACCTCGGGATTGTCGGCGGAGAAGCCCTTGCGCGCCAGGGTGTGGATGCCGTCGCCCTTGCCCCACAGACCCTTGGGGTCCTCAAGCTTGGTGAGCTCGTACGCGTTGTACGCCCAGTGCGGCGACCAGAGCGGAACGACGATCGGTTCCTTCTTGGCGTAGGCGCGCTTCAGCTCGGCCAGCATGGACGGCGTGGAGCCGTCGAGGAGCTTGTACTCCTCGTCGAGGCCGTAGCCCGGCAGGAGCTTGTCCTTGAGCAGTGCCGTCTCTCCGGCGCTCGGCTCGATTCCGACGATGCGGCCCTTGAACTCGGAGGCCCGGCCCTTCAGGTCCTCCATCGACCGGACGTCCTTCATGTAC
Source organism: Streptomyces sp. WZ.A104 (assembly GCF_002382885.1). Lineage (GTDB taxonomy): Bacteria > Actinomycetota > Actinomycetes > Streptomycetales > Streptomycetaceae > Streptomyces. The sequence continues at coordinate 4,583 of NZ_NWVL01000126.1, read as the reverse complement.
GCGGGGACGGCCAGCTCCAGCGAGGTGGGTCCGTACCAGGAGCCCAGGTCCTCCAGGTCCTCCCGGTACTTCTCCCAGTAGCTGGCGTGGGTGACCGGCAGCCAGGAGTCGGTCTGGAAGTCGATCTGTCCGTTGGCCATACCGGTGTACAGCGCGCCGGCCTCGTACTGCTTGACGTCGACCTCGAAGCCGCGCCGTTCCAGCATCTCCTTCCAGAGGAAGGTGGAGGCGATCCCCTCGTCCCACGGGATGTAGCCGATGGAGATCTTCTTGCCGTCGCCGATCCGCGCGCTCCCGCCCGCGGTGTCGTCCTTGGAGCCGCCGAAGACGCCCATGCCTCCCGCGACGAGCGCGAGGGCGACGACCCCGGCGACCGCGACGAGCGGCTGCGGGCGGTAGGTCCAGATCTTCCAGCCCTCGGCCGCGGCCTGCGCCTTGGCGACCGCGCGGCGGCCCAGCGGGGAGACCTCGGTGCCGAGTGCGCCGGTCATCCGGTCCAGGTACATGGCGAGGATGACGATGGAGATGCCCGCCTCGAAGCCGAGACCGACATCGACGTTGCCGATGGCGCGGTAGACGGAGCCTCCGAGGCCGCCGCCGCCGACCATGCCCGCGATGACGACCATGGACAGGCCGAGCATGATGACCTGGTTGATGCCCGCCATGATCGTGGGCAGGGCGAGCGGCAGCTGGACGCGCAGCAGGGTGTTGCGCGAGGTGGTGCCGAAGGCCTCGGCCGCCTCGACGAGTTCGCCGTCGACCTGGCGGATGCCGAGTTCGGTCATCCGGACGCCCGGGGGCAGCGCGAAGATGATGGTGGCGATGATGCCGGGGACCACGCCGACGCCGAAGAAGATGACGCCGGGGATCAGGTAGACCATGGCGGGCATGGTCTGCATGAAGTCCAGGACCGGCCGGGTCACCGCGCTGACGGCCTTGGACCGGGAGGCCCAGATGCCCAGCGGTACGGCGATGACGAGCGTGACGAGGGTCGCCACCAGCACCAGGGTGAGCGTGTCCATCGCTTCGTCCCACAGCTCGACGGAGTCGATGAGGGCGAACCCGGCGAAGGTGAGCAGGGCCGCGGGCAGACCGCGCAGCCACCAGGCGATGATGGCGACGATGCCCGCGAACAGCAGCGGTGCGGGGGCGGACAGGACGGCGGCTATGCCGTCGAACATGCCGCTGACGATCGAGCTGATGGCGTCGAAGAGCCAGGCGAGGTGGGTCTGCAGCCAGTCGACCGCGGAGTCGACCCATTCGCCGAGGGGGAGCCTAAACACCGGCCACCTTCTTCACGCTGTCGTCCGCCGCCGGTTCGGCGTCGCGGGGGCCCTCGGCCGGAGGCATCGGCTCGCCGAGGACGGCGAGCAGCCGGGAGCTGGGGACCACGCCGACGAGCTTGCCCTCGGCGTCGGTCACGGCGACCGGGTTCGCGCTCTGCGAGCAGGGCGTGAACAGGTCGATGATCGCCGTGGACTCGGAGACCGCGGCGGGGGCCGCGGCGAGCACGTCCTGCGGGGTGCGCAGTTCCTTGCCGTCCTCCGCGGTGGAGCCCATGGCGGTGTGCGGTTCGGCCATGATCGCGCCCGCGGTGAGCACCCGGGAGCGGTCGACGTCCTGGGTGAAGGAGGCGACGTAGTCGTTGGCCGGGGTGACGAGGATGTCCTCGGCGGTGCCGAGCTGGACGATCTCCCCGTCGCGCATCACGGCGATCCGGTCGCCCAGGCGCATGGCCTCGTTGAGGTCGTGGGTGATGAAGACGATGGTCTTCTTCAGCCGCTTCTGGAGTTCGAGGAGCTGGTCCTGCATGTCACGGCGGATCAGCGGGTCGAGCGCGCTGAAGGACTCGTCCATGAGCAGCAGGTCGGCGTCGGTGGCCAGGGCGCGGGCGAGGCCCACGCGCTGCTGCATGCCGCCGGACAGCTCGTCGGGCCAGGACTTCTCCCAGCCTTCGAGTCCGGTCAGCCGCAGCGCCTCGGCGGCGCGCGCCTCACGCGCCTCACGCGGTACGCCCTGGACTTCGAGGCCGTACGCGGCGTTCTCCAGGACGCTCCGGTGGGGGAAGAGCGCGAAGTGCTGGAAGACCATGCTGATCTTGGTGGAGCGGACGTGCCGCAGCTCGCGGGGGGTGAGGGCGGTCAGGTCCTGGCCGTCGAACAGCACACGGCCCGCGGTGGGGTCGAGGAGGCCGTTGAGCATCCGCAGCAGGGTGGACTTGCCCGAGCCGGACAGCCCCATGACGACGAAGATCTGTCCCGGCTCGACCGTGAACGAGGCGTCGATCACCGCTGCGGTGGTTCCGTCGGCGCGCAGCTCGTCGCGGTCCGCGCCGCCTTCGAGCTTCCGCACGGCTTGATCGGGTCGTCTGCCGAACACCTTGTACAAGTGCTCGGCTTGCAGCCTTGACACATACACCTCACGCGTTGAACCGAGAACGGTCTGCCACCCCCACCAGCAGGCCGTGGAGCGGTGCGGATTCGGCCCGCATGGCACATGCACTAGTTGAAAATGCGACGTGGTCCACTCCGGTGCCGCGCCTGCCCGTCCTTACGCCCACCAAACGCTGGAGTGACCCACCTCACCAGGGAACTACGCGGCGCCCGCGAGAGGTCACCCACGGCGACTGTCGGTGCCGTGGGGCATCATCGGGTCTGTGACGCGACGCCTGATGCTCCTCGACACCGCTTCCCTGTACTTCCGCGCCTATTTCGGGGTCCCCGACTCGGTCCGCGCCCCCGACGGCACGCCAGTCAACGCCGTGCGCGGGCTGCTGGACTTCATCGGCCGCCTGGTGCACGACCACCGGCCGGACGAACTGGTCGCCTGCTGGGACAACGACTGGCGTCCGCAGTGGCGTGTCGACCTGATCCCGACGTACAAGGCGCACCGGGTCGCCGAGGAGACACCCGCCGGACAGACCGACGAGGAGGAGATCCCCGACACGCTCTCCCCGCAGGTCCCGATCATCGAGGACGTGCTGGCGGCACTCGGTATCGCCCGCGTCGGCGTCACACCGTACGAGGCGGATGACGTCATCGGCACGCTCACCGCGCGCGCGACCGGCCCCGTGGACATCGTCACCGGCGACCGCGACCTCTATCAGCTGGTCGACGACTCCCGCGGGGTGCGCGTGCTCTACCCGCTCAAGGGCGTCGGCACGCTCCAGGTGACCGATGAGGCGTGGCTGCGCGAGAAGTACGGCGTGGACGGCGCGGGGTACGTGGATCTGGCCCTGCTCCGCGGCGACCCGAGCGACGGCCTCCCGGGCGTGCCCGGCATCGGCGAGAAGACCGCGGCGAAGCTGCTGGACGCCTTCGGCGATCTCGACGGGATCATGGCGGCGGTGGACGACCCGAGGGCGAAGCTGACGCCGTCGCAGCGCAAGCGCCTGGACGAGTCGCGGGACTATGTGGCCGTCGCCCCGAAGGTGGTCCGGGTCGCGAAGGACGTCCCGCTCCCCGCATTCGACCCGGCGCTGCCGCGCGAGCCGCGCGATCCGGCCGCGCTGGAGGCACTGGCGGAGCAGTGGGGCCTCGGCGGGGCGCTGTCGCGGCTCCTGACCACGCTTCAGCCCTGAGCCCCGAGGTGTTAGCTTAGGTATACCTAAGTAATCGAACCAGGGAGTACCTCGTGGCAGAGCGGCCGGCCCGGCAGGGACCCAAGGCCCAGGGGGCGCAGGTCGTGCGCACCGAGCAGATCACCCCGCACATGGTGCGTGTGGTCCTCGGCGGCGAAGGGCTCGCGGACTTCACCCTCTCCGGCTTCACCGACCACTACATCAAGCTGTGCTTCGCGCCCGAGGGCGCGGACTACGCCCACCCGTTCGACATGGCCGCCATCCGCGAGAACTACCCGCGCGAGCTGTGGCCCACCACCCGCACCTACACGGTGCGCTCGTGGGACCCGGTCGCCCGGGAGATGGCCGTCGACTTCGTCGTGCACGGCGACGAGGGCCTCGCCGGGCCGTGGGCGCGGCGGGCGCAGGTCGGCGAGCAGGTGACCTTCCTCGGCCCCGGCGGCGGTTACGGGCCGGAGGCCTCGGCCGACTGGCATCTGCTGGTGGGCGACGAGAGTGCGCTGCCGGCGATCGCCGCCGCGCTGGAGCAGATGCCGACGGGCGCGCTGGTGCACGCCTTCGTCGAGGTGCCGGACGCCTCGGAGGAGCAGAAGATCGTGACGCCCGACGGGGTGGCCGTGACCTGGCTGCACCGCGGCGACCGGCCCGTCGGCGAGCTGCTGACCGCGGCCGTGAAGGAGCTGGACTTCCCCGAGGGCGAGATCCAGGCGTTCGTGCACGGGGAGGCGGGCTTCGTGAAGGAGATCCGCCGCCATCTGCGCGTGGAGCGGCAGATCCCGCTGGCTCAGCTGTCGATCTCGGGCTACTGGCGCCTCGGCCAGAACGACGACGCCTGGCGCGCGGTGAAGCGCGAGTGGAACGAGCAGGTGGAACGCGAGCAGGAGAACGGCACGACGGCCGCGTAGGCCCCCCGGCGCCGGTGCACCCTGGGGCGGCCGCCCCAGGGCCGCCGCGCGCCCGCCGAGCCCCGCCCCGGGAGGCCGGCACACCCGGAGCGGCCGCG
>NZ_NWVL01000125.1 GCF_002382885.1 Streptomyces sp. WZ.A104 | reverse complement strand
GGGCCCGGCGGCGGCCGTGGGCCGGGGCGGCGCGGTCATGCGTGCGGCCTCCGGCCCGTACCGTTCCCGCCGCCGGACCCGGCCGCGGCACGCTGCGGGGGCCGGGTGGATGTGCCGCCGGGCGCCTCCACCGCCCCCGTACGGCGCAGCTTCTGCCAGCGCAGCCGGCCACCGGTGAGCGCGGTGATCCACGACTGGAGCAGCACCACGTACATGAGCTGGCGGTAGAGGATCTGCTGGAGCGGCAGCGAGATCAGGTGCACCATGCGTTCCTTGTCCAGCCGGAACGCGTACGCCGCGCAGACCGCCTGCACCACCAGCACCCCGAACCACGCGGCCACGGTCTTCGCGGTCGGCCCGAAGACCAGTCCGTACAGCAGGAACACGTCGATCAGGGGCGCCAGCAGCGGGGCGACGACCATGAACAGGGAGACGAACGGCAGCCCGACCCGGCCGAAGCGGCCCGAGGGCCCGCGTTCGATCACCGCGCGGCGGTGCTTCCAGATGGCCTGCATCGTGCCGTACGACCACCGGTAGCGCTGGGACCACAGCTGCTGCACGGACTCCGGCGCCTCGGTCCAGGCGCGGGCGTTCTCCGCGTAGACGACACGCCAGCCGTCCCGGTGCAGGGCCATGGTGACGTCGGTGTCCTCGGCGAGGGTGTCCTCGCTCATCCCGCCGACCCGCTCCAGGGCTTCGCGGCGGAACGCGCCGACGGCTCCGGGGATGGTGGGCATGCAGCCGAGTACGTCGTACATCCGGCGGTCCAGGTTGAAGCCCATCACGTACTCGATGTGCTGCCAGGCGCCGATCAGGGAGTCGCGGTTGCCGACTTTGGCGTTGCCCGCGACGGCTCCGACCCGGGGGTCGGCGAAGGGCTGGACCAGCTCGCGGACGGTGGACGGTTCAAACACGGTGTCGCCGTCCATCATCACGACGATGTCGTAACGGGCGTGCCGGATACCGTTGTTGAGGGCGGCCGGTTTGCCCGCGTTCTGCTGGCGCACGACCCGTACGCGGGGCAGCCGCATCGCTTCGACGAGGTCGGCGGTGCCGTCGGTGGAGCCGTCGTCGATGACGATGACCTCGATGGGGTGGTCACTGGCGACCAGCGAGCGGACCGTCGCCTCGATGCACTCGCGTTCGTTGTACGCGGGCACGAGGACGGAGACCGGGCGCATGAGGGGGTCGCCCCAGCGGAAGCCCTTGCGGCGGACCTTGCGGGCGTGGGCGAAGGACAGCAGCAGCATCAGCCCGAAGCGGGCCAGGACCAGGACGCCGATGACGGCGAGCCCGACGACCAGGACGCCGGTGATCCGCTCGGAGACGGCGACGGCGGAGACGAACGCCTTGCCCTTCCACAGCGCGAACCCGGTGACCGGGGTGTGCGCGCTGGGGGCGTCGAGGGCGGTGGTGAGCCGGGTGAAGGTGTAGCCCTTCTTCTTCAGGTCCGGCAGCAGGCGGTCCAGCGCGGCCACGGTCTGGGAGCGGTCGCCGCCGGAGTCGTGCAGCAGGACGATGGCTCCTTCGCCGTCCTTCGGCGTGGCCCGTTCCACGATGGCGCGGACTCCGGGGCGCTTCCAGTCCTCGCTGTCGGTGTCGTTGACGACCGTGAGGTAGCCGCGGCCGCCGATGTACTCGGTGACCGGCCAGGACTTGTTGTCCATGGCGTACGAGAACGAGGAGTACGGCGGCCGGAACAGCGAGCTCCGGATTCCGGCGGCGCCCGCCAGCGCCAGCTGGTTCTGGGAGAGCTCCCGGTCGATGCGCTCGGAGGTCTGGTAGGACAGGTCGGGGTGCCCGAAGGTGTGCAGGCCGATCTCGTGGCCCTCGTCGACCATCCGCCGGACCAGGTCCGGGTGGCGTGCGGCCATGTTCCCGGCGACGAAGAAGACGGCGTGCGCGTCGTACTCCTTCAGCTTGTCGAGCACCTTCGGCGTCCACACCGGGTCCGGCCCGTCGTCGAAGGTCAGGACGATCCGGTTGTCGGGTATGCGCAGTGTCCTGGGGACGCCCGCGCGGGCGTCGATGACGGGCCCGCCGCCGAGGACCTCCTCCGGCACCTGGGTGGTGGGCGCGGGCGGCCGTACGCGGTGGTCGGCCTGGAACTCGTTGTGGACGTAACCGCGCAGCATCAGCATCACGAGCAGGGCGACGAGCAGGGTCGAGGGCAGGAGGTAGCGCATGGGGAGCCTGAGCCGGCTCCGGCTCGGCTTCCGCTTCCGCGCGGCCCGCTTCGGCCGGTCGTACCTGCCCCGCGGGGCGGGGGAGTTCATTTACGGGGCGCTCTCTTCTTGCACCGGGGGTTCGGGAGTCTCGGTGGGGCCGCTCGTCGGAGCGGGTGGCTCCGGTTCGGGCTCGGGGGACGGCGGCAAAGGCTCGTCCGGCGGCTTGGCGGCCGAGGTCGCGGGGGCCGGCTCCGTGGCCCCGCCGCCCCCGGTGCCGCTGGGCGGCGCTGCCGGGGCGGAGACGGAGGGGCTGCCCGTCGATCCGGCGGGCACGACGACGGAGGTGGCCGAGGGGGCCGCGCTGCCGGGGGTACCGGGCTCCGGGGCTGCCGGACCGGAGGCGCCGGGGGTGGCCTCCGGTGCGCCGCCGGACGGGTCGGCGGCGTCGCCGGGCACGGGGTCCGCCTCGGCCTCCTCCGCCTTCGCCTCCTCCTTGGGCTCGGACAGGGGCAGCCAGGGGGCGCTGGAGCTGCCGCCGAGGACGGCGAAGACGAGGGTGACGGCGTAGGCGACGCAGACCGTGGCGAGGGCCCAGCCGAGGCGTCGGAAGGTCTTGCCGCGGCGGCCGCTCTCGTCGACGAAGACCGGTCCTTCGGAACTGTCCGGCGGGACGGGTTCACCGGGCAGCTCGGCGAGTTGACGCCCCAGCCCGTCGAGCTGGATCGTCGCGTCGTTGGGCTCGTGCGTGTGCCCGGTTCTCATGCCCTCGCGCCAGTTGTCCACGGCTGAAGCCCAACCCCCACTCAAGAATCAGGCGCACGGAATTGACTGGTTCTCTACTTTCGGACTGGGCCCCCACCTGTCCGCGCACCCTGACGTTCATCCACTCGGACGATGAATGTAGCGCACGGCATTGACGCCCAAGTGTCCCTGAGCGGAGTTGATCAGGAACAGTTGCGCATCAGTGACAGATCCTCCTCGGGAAGCCAGGAGCCGGGCGGTGGCACCATCCACCCCTGGGCTTGTGCCAACTGGTCAGTAGCGTTGCGCAGGGCGTCCACCCCCGGGTGTTGGAGCCCCTTGCGCCAGACCAGGGCCACCGGCGAAAGCGGAACCGGATCGACGAGCGGGCGCAGCACCGTTCCCGGCAGCGTCGGGAAATCGACAACGGCGAGCACAGGGTGACCGGCTTTCGACATCACCCGTTGAAATTCGGCCACGCCCACGGCGAGCGGGATGGGCGGGGCCAGCACGATGCCCCAGGCGGCGAACAGCTGTGCGGCGAGGTCGGTCCACTCCAGCGTCCGCTCGTTGCCCGCCCCCGCGTAGACGGTCTCTCCGGACAGCTCGGACAGGGCGATGGCCTCCCGGCCCGCGAGGGGGTGGGAGACCGGGAGCATCAGGGCCATCGGCTCGTACCGCACCGGCTGTACGGACAGCTGCGCGAGCACCGCGGGGCGCAGTCCGGCGGCCCGGCCGAAGGAGGCGTCGAGCCGGCCGGCCAGGATCTCGGCGGCGGCCCAGGTCAGCCCGGACTCGAAGCGGGCCATCAGCTCGCACTCCGGAACCAGCTCCCGGGCCCGCTCCAGCACCCGGGCGGCGGTCGCCCCCTCACTGTTCAGGTCGACGAGCAGCGGCCGGGCGGACGAACCGCTGAAGGCCCCGGTGAGCTCGGCGTGCGCGTCGAGGACCCGGCGGGCGTACGGGAGGAGGCGCTCGCCGTCCGGGGTGAGGGCGACCTGACGCGTGGTACGGACGAACAGCTCCGTACCGAGTTCGCGCTCCAGCCGCCGGATGTCCCGGCTCAGCGCCTGCTGCGCCACGAAGAGACGGGCGGCGGCGCGGGTGAAGTGCAGCTCCTCGGCGACGGCGAGGAAGGCGCGCAGGAGTCGGGGGTCGGTGTCGGGGGCGGGCACGCGGCGAATCTACAGCGCGGGAGACCACTCACAACACCTCTGCGTGAATCGGCCCGGAGAAGGTGTTGGACCCGGGCGGCGGGCCAGGGCGAGTCTGGCCGTATGCCGATACGCCCTGCCGCACCCCCTGCCGCCCGGCCGCTCCGGGCGGCCCGGCCCGCACCCTCCCCCACTCCCCTGCTCACGGTCGCGGGCGGCCATCTGATCGCGGCCCCGCGCGCCGCGCCGGAGCGCGTGGGACGGCGGCCGCCGAACCCGTATCTCCGACTGCTGGCGACCCCCGGGGCCCGCGCGTTCACGGCGGGCAGCCTGATCGCCCGGCTGCCCATGGGGATGCTCGGTGTCAGCGCGGTCATCATGATCGCCGGGTCCCGCGGGTCGTACGCCCTGGCCGGGGCGGTGACCGCGACCGGGCTGGCCGCTACGGCCCTCGTCGCGCCGTTCACCGCCCGGCTCGTGGACCGCTTCGGGCAGGCGCGGGCCGCTGTGCCCGCCACCGCGATCGCCGTGCTCGGTTCGCTGGCCCTGGTGCTGTGCGTACACCACGACGCCCCGGCCTGGACCCTCTTCGCCGCGTACGCCGCGACCGCCACCACCCCCAACACCGGCGGGATGGCCAGGGCCCGCTGGGCGCGTCTGCACCGGGGCGATCCGGCGGCCCTGCACACCGCGAACTCCTTCGAGCAGTCCGCCGACGAGCTGTGCTTCATGCTGGGCCCGGTCCTCGCCGCGACGCTCTGCGGGGCGCTGTTCCCGGAGGCGGGCACCCTGGCGGGGGCGCTGCTCCTGATGACCGGCGTCCTGGTCTTCACCGCCCAGCGCGCCACGGAACCGCCGGTCGCCCCGCGCGCGAGGGCGGTGTCCTCCCCCCTGCGCACCCCCGGGATGCCCGCGCTGCTGGCGGTCTTCCTCGCCACGGGTGCGGTGTTCGGGGCGCTGGAGGTGGTCTCCATCGCGCATGCCGGGGGCGCGATCCTGGCGCTCCAGGCAGCGGGCTCGGGGGCGGCGGGCCTGGTCTACGGTGCGCTGCGACCCGCCCGGAACGTCCACCTCCGGCTGGTGGTCTGTCTGGCCGGGATGACGGCGCTGATGTCCCTGCCGCTGCTGGCCGCCGCCGCGTCGGCGTCCCTGCCCGTCCTGGCGCTCTGCCTGCTGCTCGCGGGCGCGGCAACGGCCCCCACCATGGTGACGGGCATGACGCTGGTCCAACGGGCCACGCGCCAGGAGCAGTTGAACGAGGGCATGACGCTCTCGGTGACCGCGCTGCTGGGCGGGGTCGCGGCCGGGGCAGCGGCCGGCGGATGGCTGGTGGAGCATGCGGGGACGGCCTCCGGCTACGCGGCCCCGGTGTGCGCGGCGGCCCTCGCGCTGGCCATCGCCCTCGCCGGTGCGGCGGGCCGCGGGGTCAGAGCCCGAGTCACTCCGGCCGGCGCCGCCCGCAGCCGGTGGCCCGGTACCACTGGGCGGGGGGCTTCAGCTCGCGGCGCGGGCGGCGGCGGGCGTCCCGCGGTTCACCGGACGCCCCGGCCGTCCGCCACGATCCGCGCCGCCAAGCCCACCGCACCGAACAGGAGTTGACCTGGCCAGATCGCTGGGAGAGGCTGGCCCGGCCGCTGTTCACGCGTACCCGGGGGGACTTCTCGTATGGCGACCACGACCGGAGGTCTGCGCGTCGGACCTGACTCGGCTCCGGACCGGTACCGGCTGCGGCGTTCCATCGGCCGCGGCGGCGAGGCGGTGCTCTACCTGGCCGACCTGGAGCTGTCCGGAGAGGCCGAGCCCGTCGTGGTGAAGGTCCTGGACACCCGCTCCACCATGACGGCCGAGGGCTTCGCCCGGATCAGCGCCGCGTGGAGCGACCAGGCGGAGCTGCTCCGCTTCGTGCACCGGGTCGGGGTGATCGGCGTACGGGAACACTTCGAGGGCCCGCCCCCGCACCCGCCGGGCCGGGCCGCGGAGAGCACCGGCCGCTGCCTCTACCTGGTGATGAACCACGTGGAGGGCCTGGACCTGCGGGACTGGCGGGCCGAACGCACCCTGGAGACGCCCGACGAGCGGCGCGAGGCCGTGCGCTGTCTGGAGCAGCTGGCCGAGGTGCTGGACCGGCTGCACTCGGGCAGCGCCACCCCGTCGGGCCGCGTGGTGGTGCACGGCGATCTCTCCCCCGGCAATGTGATGGTCGACTCCGACGGCCAGGCCACCCTGGTCGACTTCGGGCTGAGCAAGCTCGCCCCCGAACACCGCACGGCCGAGGTCTGGTTCACCCCTGGATTCGCGGCTCCCGAGGTCCACGAGGGCGTACGGTCCCCGGCCGCCGACCGGTACGCATTCGGTGCCCTCGCCTACTTCCTGCTCAGCGGCGAGACCCCGCCCGCGACGCCGGAGCAGCTGCGCGAGCGGTTCACCGCGCTGCCGGAGGTCACCGGCCTGCCGCCCGAGCAGCGGACCGCCCTGCTCGCGCTGTACGAGGCCGACCCCGGCCGCAGACCGGAGTCCCTGACCGGTTGGGTGCGGCAGTTGCGCCCCGCGGTGGTGGCGACGACGTCCCGCGCGCGCACGGTCACCGCTCCTCCGCCGCCCACGTCCCCGCCGCCGGGTGGCGCGTTGCCCGGGGCCGCGTCGCCCGGGTCCGCTTCCTCCGCGCGCCCGCATTACGTCGCCCCGCAGACACCACCGGCACCAGCGGCACCACCGGGATCACCGACGCAACCGCCGACGGCCGTGGCAGCGCCTGCCCCCGGGCGCCCCCGCCGGAAGTACCTGCTGCCGCTGGGCGCGGCGGCTGCCGTGACGCTGCTGGTGGTCGGCGCGGTCCTGGGCTCCCGGCTGGCCTCCGGCGACGACGACGGCGGCACCGCCTCCGGCAAGGGCCCGGAGGTGACCCGTACGGCCACCGAGAGCCCTGCGGCAGAGCCGAGCACCGAGCCCGGCACCCCGTCGGAATCGCCCGGGACACCGACGGCCGACCCGTCCGGCACCCCGGACGCGTCACCCTCTTCGGACTCTTCGGAACCCACCGCGGGAGAACCTCGGTCCTTGACGGCGCTGACGCCGGTGGACGGCTCCTCGTGGGACACCGAACCGTCCGTCCTGAACACCCGGGAATTCGAGACGGCGATGACCACGCGCCTGCCGTGCCACGGGATCAAGGTCACCGAGTACAACCTGGAACGCGCCTGGTCCTCCCTCCGGTTCATCGGCGGCATCACGGACGACTCCCCCCAGTCGGAAGGAAAGGTGACGTTCCTGGGCGACGGAAAGATCCTGGAGTCCGGAGCCCTGTCCCTGGGCAAGGAGCGGGCCTTCGACGTACCGGTCGACGGCGTACTGCGGCTGCGCGTCACCCTCGACACCGCGTCCGGCGACTGCAAAGGCATCGCCGCTCTCGCCGACCCCGTACTGGAACCCTGACCCGTCCCTCCCTGGGACACACCTGGGCACGGGAGACGTCCGGACATGGGAAAAGCCTCCGCCCCGCGAGTGAACTCGCGGGGCGGAGGCTTACATGGGGTGGTGGAGATGGCGGGAATCGAACCCGCGTCCAACGGTGCGGAACCAGGGCTTCTCCGAGTGCAGTTCGCTGCGCTTTTCTCGGCCCCGGAGGTCACGCGAACAAGCCTCCGACAGGCTCAGCCACTGTTTGATTTCCTCCTCGGCCCCGTGGCCGGGCCGAGAAGTTTAGATCCCTAGTTGATGCCAGGATCCGGGTCGGGATCACCCCCGGGCTGACACTCCGCAGAGTCTTCGCTAGCTGCTAATTAGGCAGCGAGGGCGAAGGCGGAGGAATCGCGCTTGGAATTGGCGATTATTGTTTGCGACATATGGTTTACGAGATCATTGCCGCTTCCTCGACTCGCTTCCCCTGCTTCGACATCCGCTGTCGAAACCGATCATCCCCATGTTGATTTTTCAATCCGCGCACCTTCGCTGAGGTGCGTGGCCCATCGTACGTGACCAACGCGGGACGATGCCACCGTATTCCCGCCCACGGCCCGGTCAGGCGCTGCGCTGGCGCCGGCGGGCCGCCGCGATGGCGCGGTTCGTCTCCCGCGTGTCCTGCTTCTCGCGGAGCGTCTGGCGCTTGTCGTACTCCTTCTTGCCCTTCGCGAGCGCGATCTCGACCTTGACCCGGCCGTCCTTGAAGTACAGCGCGAGCGGCACGATCGTGTGGCCCGTCTCCTGCGACTTCGACGCCAGCTTGTCGATCTCGGCCCGGTGCAGCAGCAGCTTGCGCTTCCGCTTGGCCGCGTGGTTGGTCCAGGTTCCCTGGACGTACTCGGGGACGTGGATGTTGTGGAGCCACGCCTCGTGGTCGTCGATCTGGACGAACCCGTCGACCAGGGAGGCCCGCCCCATGCGCAGCGACTTGACCTCCGTCCCCATGAGGACGAGACCGCACTCGTAGGTGTCGATGATGGTGTAGTCGTGCCGCGCCTTCTTGTTCTGCGCGATCATCTTGCGCCCGGTGTCTTTTTCCTTCGCCATAGTGCGGTCATTTTCGCACTACGACCCACCCCCGAGGCCACTCAATACCGTCTCGGCCCGCTGCTGGGCCCGCTCGTGCACCACGAGGTCGGGGGTGATGCCCCGGCCGTCGACGTTGTGGCCGCCCGGGGTGCGGTAGTGGCCCACGGTCAGCTCGGCCACCGAGCCGCCGGGAAGCTTGCTGGGCATCTGTACGGAGCCCTTGCCGAAGGTGGGCGTACCGACAGTGACCGCGCGGCCCCGGTCCTGGAGGGCCCCGGTCAGCAGCTCGGCGGCGCTCATCGTGCCGCCGTCGACGAGGACGACGACCGGCCGGTCCGTGTCGCCGCCCGGATCGGCGTGCAGGGCGCGCTGCTCCCCGCGTACGTCGTACGTGGCGACCAGGCCGCCGTCCAGGAAGGCGGAGGCGGCGACGACGGCCTCGGCGACGAGACCGCCGGAGTTGGCGCGCAGGTCGAGCAGTATCCCGGCCCCCTCGGGTGCGGACCGGACCGCGTCCCGGACCTTGGCCCCGGCGCCCTTGGTGAAGGCGGCGACCTTGATGAGGACCGCCGAGGAGGGCTCCGCGCCCAGCCTCCGCACGGTGACCGCCTCGGTGGTCAGCCGGGCCCGCTCCAGGGTCCTGGTCCAGCTCCGCCCGTCCCGTACGAGCCCGAGCTCCACCCGGCTTCCCGCGGCCGCTCCCGTACCGTCACCGCGGAGTAACGCGACGACCTCGGCGACGGGGCGTCTGTCGATACGGCGGCCGTCCAGGGTGCGCAGCAGGTCACCGGCGCGGATACCGGCCCGGTCGGCGGGGCCGCCGGGCTGGACGCGGGAGACGCTGACGGCCCCGTCGTCCGTCCGTCGGGCGGAGAGCCCGACACCGGTGTACGAGCCGTCCAGGGCCTGCTCGAACTCCTCGTACTCCCGCTGGTCGTACACCGCGCCCCAGCGGTCCCCGCTGCGGCTGACGACCTCCTCGGCGGCGTCCTTCACGGACTTCCCGTCGGCCTGCGCGTCGGCGGCGGCGTCCTCGATCTCGTCGCGGTCGACCGGGGCGACGGTCGAGGAGACGGCCCGGGTCCGCGGGCCGGGGGCGGCATCGGGCTCCTGCGGCAGCGAACCGGTCGCCGCGGCGGTGGCGAGCACGCACCCGAAGACCAATGTCAGGGCCGCCCCGCGGCAAAGGCCGCGGGGCCCGAAGCGGTGCGTACAACCCGACATGGCGCCGAGTCTAGGACAAGCCTCCTGGGGCGGACGGGTACTTGCCCGTGCGCCCCAGGGGCACATGTCACACCTTCAGGTACTTGCGGAGCGCGAAGAGAGCCGCAACGGCCGGCATCAGGAGGCCGATCGCGAGCACCAGCGGGAGCTTGGTGAGGACCGCGTCCCAGCCGATGAAGTTGATCAGGTTCAGCTTCTCCTGGAGCGCGAGGCCGCCGTCGATGAGGAAGTACCGGCCGCCGAGCAGCATCGCGCAGGCCAGCACGCCGCCGATCAGACCGGCGACGGCCGCCTCCATGATGAAGGGGGCCTGGATGTAGAAGCCGGAGGCTCCCACCAGGCGCATGATGCCCGTCTCACGTCTCCTGCTGAACGCGGAGACGCGCACGGTGTTGACGATCAGGATCAGCGCGATGACCAGCATGAGGATCATCACGTAGATCGCGACGACGTTCATGCCGTTCATCAGCTCGAAGAGGTTGTCCAGGATGGACCGCTGGTCCTGGACGGACTGCACCCCGTCCCGTCCCGCGAAGGCCGTGGCGACGACCTTGTACTTCTGCGGGTCCTTGAGCTTGACGCGGAACGACTCCTGCATCTGGTCGGGCGTGATGTTGCCCGCCATCGGGGAGTCGCCGAACTGCTCCTGGTAGTGCTTGTACGCCTCGTCGGCCGTCTCGAAGTGAACGGGCTTCTGGACGGCGTCCATCTTCTCCAGATCGGCCTTGATCTGGTCCTTCTGCTCCTTGGTGACAGCGCCCTTGGCACACTTGGGCATGTCCTTGGCGTCGTTCTTGTTGCAGAGGAAGATGGAGACGTTGACCTTGTCGTACCAGTAGTCCTTCATCGTGCTGACCTGCTCGCGCATCAGCAGCGCACCGCCGAACAGGGCGAGCGAGAGGGCGACGGAGACCACGACCGCGAAGGTCATCGTGAGGTTGCGGCGGAGACCGACGCCGATCTCCGACAGGACGAACTGGGCGCGCATGGCGTCCTTTCAGTGCAGTGCTCGATGCTCGAAATGCGCGGGGGCCCGAGGGCCCCCGGTCAGTGCTGGTAGCCGTAGACGCCGCGCGCCTGGTCGCGTACGAGACGGCCCTGTTCGAGCTCGATGACGCGCTTGCGCATCTGGTCGACGATGTTCTGGTCGTGGGTCGCCATGATCACGGTGGTGCCGGTCCGGTTGATCCGGTCCAGCAGCTTCATGATGCCCACGGAGGTCTGCGGGTCGAGGTTGCCGGTCGGCTCGTCCGCGATCAGCAGCATGGGGCGGTTCACGAAGGCGCGGGCGATGGCCACGCGCTGCTGCTCACCACCGGAGAGCTCTCCGGGCATCCGCTCCTCCTTGCCGCCGAGGCCGACGAGGTCGAGCACCTGGGGCACCGCCTTGCGGATCTCGCCGCGGGGCTTGCCGATGACCTCCTGCGCGAAGGCCACGTTCTCGGCGACCGTCTTGTTCGGCAGCAGACGGAAGTCCTGGAAGACCGTCCCCAGCTGGCGGCGCATCTGCGGCACCTTCCAGTTGGACAGCCGCGCGAGATCCTTGCCGAGCACATGGACCATGCCCGTGCTGGCGCGCTCCTCGCGCAGGATCAGCCGCATGAAGGTCGACTTGCCGGAGCCGGAGGAGCCCACCAGGAAGACGAACTCACCCTTCTCGATGTCCAGCGAGACATCGCGCAGAGCCGGTCGGGTCTGCTTCGGGTAGGTCTTGGAGACGTTGTCGAATCGGATCACGGATGCACCACGGTCGGCCGGGAGTAGGTGAGCGTGACCATACGCGAACCGGGCTCACGCGTGCAGGCGGCGTCCGACAATGGGCGATTTATGGCGAATGACCGCCCGGAACGCATCGGGGCGGACCGGCCCTTGTCCGGCGGGCCGCGCCGAAAACGGCGCGAGCTGGCACAGTGGTGGGGGGAACGGTTGCGTTTCCCTGAGCGTTGTGCGGAGAGAACGCAAGCAAGCGGCTCCGCCGCGCGGGAGGAGGAATGCGCATGACCTATGACCGACTGGTGTGCGCGAACTGCGCGGCGCCCGTGAGCGAGGGTCGCTGCCGCGTCTGCCGTGCCGTGCGGCAGCAGATGCTGGAGGAGCAGGGCCAGGGCCCGCTGGCCGGGATGAGCCCCGTCATGCTGATCGCCCTGATGGTGGTGCTGCTGACCGCCCTCGCACTGCTGGCGCACCAAGCGGCCTGATCCGGCCCGCCGCGCCTGCCCGGCCCGTCCGGGGCTCGTAAACGTGTGCGTACGCCCGTCTGAGCGGGCCTGACGCCGGAAGGGCCCGGAAGGAGTGAACCACTCCTTCCGGGCCCTTCGTCATGCTGTACAGCGCCGTGTACGGGGGTCCCACTGGCTCGTTACGGAGCTCCGTACGGGCTCGTACGGGTCCTAGGCGACCGTACGACCGCCGCCGACCAGCCGCGGCAGGATGCGGAAGCCGATGCCGCCCGCGATCATCGTCGCGGCACCGATGACCAGGAAGGTGGTCTCGCCCGCACCGGTTTCGGCGAGCTCTTCCTTGCCCTTGCTCTGCTCGACGGGCTGGTTGCCGACGCTGTCGGTGTCGGTGTTGTTGTCCGTGCACTCGGCACCGTCGAGGTCGACGGTGCAGGTGCCGGCGCCGCCGTCGCCACCGGTCGCGGAGCCGGTGGCGCCGGTCGTGGCCGAACCAGAGGTACCGGTGCCGCCCTGGTCGCCACCGCCCTGGTCGCCACCGCCCTGGTCGCCGCCACCCTGGTCGCCGCCACCCTGGTCGCCGCCACCCTGGTCGCC
>NZ_NWVL01000124.1 GCF_002382885.1 Streptomyces sp. WZ.A104 | reverse complement strand
CCGTCACCCTCGACAGGCGGACGACGCCCAGGACCCTTGCCACTCTTGCTCTCCTTGCTTCCCCGTACGCTGGGGACAGGTGGATTCAAGCACGACTCTCAAAGTGGCCTCTTCGACACCGCCGAGGAGCTGACCGATCCGGTCTTCGAGGGCGCGGTCCGCTCGCCCAACGGCGAGGACGTGCTCTACGCCTTCCGTTCCCGCGACGGCCTGCGCAGCCTCCTCCTCCCCTACAACCTGATCCGCCAGGAGGTCGCCACCCCGCTCACCGGGCGCGGGCACGCGCTCCTCGACGACGGCACGCTGATCCTGCTCCGGGACAACCCGGACGGTCCGGCGCGAGTCCACCCCTTGCAGCGCTGGCAGACCCCGTACGTCTCCGACACCTACGCCGCGTCCCGGCCCGCCGGGACCGGTCCGCTCGCCCGGACCGGCAACGCCGACCTGGTGCGCGGCATCTCCGACTGCCTCGCGCTCGCCCACGGCGTACGGGACATGACGCCGACGACCGCCGTGTACGGGCAGCTCGCCGCCGACTGCGCCCGCGCCCAGGACCGCTACCACTGGCTCTCCGACCCCGAACTGGGCGCGCTCGGAGCTCCATTGGCGGATCTTCGGACCACGGCCCAGCAGGTACTGGCCGAGTTCACCGCCGTACAGGAGCTGACCCGGCGGGCCGCCGACGCGCTGGAGGAGACCGCCGCACGCATCACCGCGCTGGTGCGGCGGGTGCGCGGCGAGGCACCGGGGTCCGCGGCCGCGTGGGTGGAGCGGCTGACCGAACTCCGTCAGGCGCACGGGCATCTGTCGACGATCGGCGAGATGCGGTACGCCGATGCCGAACGGATCGCGGAGCTGTCGGCCCGGACCGAGGACGACATCGCGTCGGCCGCCCAGCGGGCCGTGTCGTTCCTGGCCCGCGAGGACGCGTTCGACGGGTACCACGAGGACATCGCGGGGCTCGTCGAGGACGCGGGGGCGCTGGAGACCGTCCGGGACGCCTCGGCGGTGACGGACCGGCTGTCCGCGATGACGGAGGGGCTGGCCACCGTCACGGACGTGGTGGCCGGTCTGGAGATCGGCGACGCCACCGTGCGCACGTCGATCCTGGAGCGGATCGCGGAGGTGCTGGGCGGGGCCAACCGGGCCCGTGCCACGCTGGACGCGCGCCGCCGGGAGCTGCTGTCGAAGGAGGGGCGGGCCGAGTTCGCCGCCGAGTTCGCGCTGCTCGGGCAGGCGGTGACGGGGGCGCTGGCCGCCGCCGACACCCCTGAGACATGCGATGACCAACTGGCGCGCCTGCTACTCCAGTTGGAGAACCTGGAGTCGCGGTTCGCGGAGTTCGACGACTTCCTCGCGGAGCTGGCCGAGCGCCGCACCGAGGTGTACGAGGCGTTCTCGGCGCGCAAGCAGACCCTCCAGGACGAGCGGGCGCGGCGCGCCGAGCGGCTGGCCGGGTCGGCGGAACGCGTGCTGGACACCATCGCCCGGCGGGTGGCCGCGCTGGCCGACCTCGACGCCGTCCACACCTACTTCGCCTCCGACCCGATGGTCGCCAAGGTCCGCCGGACCGCCGGAGAACTGCGTGAACTGGGCGACCCCGTACGGGCGGAGGAGCTGGACGGGCGGCTGAAGGCGGCCCGCCAGGAGGCGGGCCGCGCCCTGCGCGACCGCACCGAGCTGTACGCGGACGGCGGTTCCGTGATCAAGCTGGGCCGCCACCGGTTCGCGGTGAACACCCAGCCCTTCGACCTGACGCTGGTGCCTGCCGGCGAGAGCCTCGCCTTCGCGCTGACCGGGACGGACTACCGGGCCCCGGTCGCCGACCCGGCGTTCGCCGCGACCCGCCCGTACTGGGAACAGCTGCTCCCCTCGGAGAACACCTCCGTCTACCGAGCCGAGCACCTGGCCGCCCGGCTGCTCGACGAGCACGGGGCCGGGCACCTCGCGTCGCTCGACGGCACCGAACTGGCTCGTCTGGTGCGGGAGTCGGCCGCCGAGGCGTATGACGAGGGGTACACGCGGGGTGTCCACGACGAGGACGCCACCGCGATCCTGGGCGCGCTGCTGCGCCTGCACGGGGGCGCGGGGCTGCTGCGCCACCAGCCTGCCGTGCGCGCGACCGCCCAGCTGTTCTGGGCGTACGGCGTGGACGCGGAGCACCGCACGACCTGGACGCGGCGGGCGGTCTCGCTGGCCCGCGCCCGCGACACCTTCGGCCTGGCCCCGGCCATCGCCGCGCTCCAGGAGGAGTGGGCGGCGGCGATCGCGGACTCCCCCGCCGCGTCCGGCGGGGCGCGGCCCGGGGCCGTCGCCGCGTACCTCTTCGAGGAGCTGACGAGCGGTCCCGCCGGGTTCGTCCGGTCCGCCGCGAGCCGGGCGTTCCTCGACGGGTTCCACCGGGCGGCCGGTCCCGACGTGTACGCGGAGGACCTGGCGGCCCTGGGCGACGACCTGGCCGCCCGCCGCCAGCTCGTGGAGGGCTGGCTCGCCCCGTACGCGGAGGCCACCGACGCCGGGTTCGGGGACGGCGACCTGGCGGAAGCCGTGGCGGTGGAGCTCTGCCCGGAGCTGGAGCGGTACGCGTGCGACGCGCCGCTCACGGAGCGGGTGGAGGGCCTCCTGGGTGACCACCCGCGCATCGCGGGCGGCACCCTCACCGTACGGATCGACGAACTCCTGGCCCGGACCGCCGAGTTCCGCACCGACACCGTACCCGGCTACCGCACGTACCAGCGGCTTCGCACCTCCCTGGTGGCCGCCGAGCGCGGGCGGCTGCGGCTGGACGACCACCGGCCGCGCGTGATGTCGGCGTTCGTCCGCAACCGGCTGCTCGACGAGGTCTACCTGCCGCTGATCGGCGACAGCCTGGCCAAGCAGCTCGGCACCGCCGACGCCGACCGGCGCACCGACTCGCAGGGGCTGCTGCTGCTCGTCTCGCCGCCGGGCTACGGCAAGACGACGCTGATGGAGTACGTCGCGGACCGGCTCGGGATGGTCCTCGTCAAGATCAGCGGCCCGAACCTGGGCCACGGCGTCACCTCCCTCGACCCCGCCCAGGCGCCGAGCGCCACCGCCCGTCAGGAGATCGAGAAGATCAACTTCGCGCTTGAGGCGGGCAACAACACACTCCTCTACCTCGACGACATCCAGCACACCTCTCCCGAACTGCTCCAGAAGTTCATCCCGCTGTGCGACGCCACACGCCGCATCGAGGGCGTACGGGACGGCGAGCCGCGCAGCTACGACCTGCGGGGCAAGCGGTTCGCGGTGTGCATGGCGGGCAACCCGTACACGGAGTCCGGCGAGCAGTTCCGCATCCCCGACATGCTGGCCAACCGGGCCGACGTGTGGAACCTCGGCGAGGTGCTCAGCGGCCGCGAGGACGTCTTCGCGCTGAGCTTCGTGGAGAACGCGCTGACCGCCAACCCCGTCCTCGCCCCGCTGGCCGCCCGCTCCCGGGACGACCTGGCGCTGCTGGTGCGGCTGGCGGGCGGCAGCGACCCGACGGCGCGGGCGGATCACCTGGAACACCCTTACAGCGCTGCCGAGTTGGACGGCATCCTGGCCGTGCTGCGCCATCTGCTCACCGCCCGGGAGACCGTCCTCGCGGTGAACGCGGCGTACATCGCCTCGGCCGCGCAGACGGACGCCACGCGCACCGAGCCGCCGTTCCGGCTCCAGGGCTCGTACCGCAACATGAACAAGATCGCGGAGCGGATCGTCCCCGTCATGAACGACGCCGAGCTGTCCGCCGTCATCGACGACCACTACGCGGGCGAGGCCCAGACGCTCACCACCGGCGCCGAGGCGAACCTCCTCAAAGTGGCCGCCCTGCGCGGAACGCTCACCGCCGAACAGGCCGAGCGGTGGGCAGCGATCACCGCCTCCTACGTCCGTACGCAGGCACTCGGCGGCCCCGACGGCGACCCGATGACCCGGGCCGTGGCGGCGCTCGGACTGCTCGCGGACCGGATCGCGGCGGTGGAGACCGCGATCCAGCGGGCGGCGGACCCCCGGCATCTGCTGGCGGGCCCGGTGAACGACCAGCCCGCCTCCCCGAATCACCGTGCGAAGATCACCAGGAGTCCACACTGATCAGGAAGACTGAGCAGCAGGCCTGAGCAGCAGGCCTGAGCAGGCGGAGTCAGCGGAACGGCGCAGAGAGCTACCGGGACGACCGGGACAACCGGGAACTACCGGGAACGGCCGAGGACGACCGAGTCGAAAGGACCACGGCATGCTGGGTTTCGTGCCCCCACCTCCTCAGCCGCCGACCGCTCCGCCGCCCTCCGGCCACATGATCGTCTGTGGGGACGACGCCCTGGCGCGGCGGCTCGCGGTGGAGCTGCGTTACGTCTACGGGGAGCGGGTCACCCTGCTCCTGCCCCCGGGCCGCGACGCGAACAGCCCCGAGACCCCGCTGACCCAACGGGGGCGAGCAGCCGCCCTGTTCGGCCGGATGTCGGCGGCGATGAGCCGCACGGGCAACGGCAACGGCTCAGGCGGCGGCAGCGGCGACACCAACGCCGGAGTCGAGGCCGTCCGCATCATGGAGGCGCCCGAAGCCTCCGACGACGTCCTGGAGGAGGCGGGTGTCGACCGGGCGGCCGCCCTCGCGCTCGTCTACGACGACGACGAGCGCAACATCCGCGCCGCCCTGACCGCCCGCCGGCTCAACCCCCGTCTGCGGCTGGTGATCAGGCTCTACAACCGCAAGCTCGGGCTCCACCTGGAAGAGCTGCTCGACCAGGCGGCGGCCGTCGCCATGCCGGGCATCGACCCGGCGTTACTGGACGCCTCCACCACCGTCCTCTCCGACGCCGACACCGCGGCCCCCGCGCTGGCCGCCACCGCCCTCACCGGCAGCAGCAAGGTCATCCAGGCCGAGGGCCTGCTCCTGCGCGCCGCCGAACGCACCCCGTCCCGCCCCGGCGAGACGGCCGGCCCGGGCCTGTGCACCCTCGCCCTGCTCTCCTCCACCACCAACGACCCGGCAGGTTCGGAAGGTTCCGACAGCAGCGGGGACGAAGGTCCGCGACTGCTGCCCGACGAAGCTGCCGTGGCCGCCGCGACCGGCCGGGGCACGATCGTCCTCGAAGCGATCAGCCGGGCCGACCCGGACCGCCCCGCGACCCGGATGGGCGGCAGGGGCGCCCCGCTCTCCCAGGTCTTCTCGCGCAGGCTGCGCTGGTCGGCCCTCGGCGTCGCGGCCGCCGCGCTCGCCCTGGTGGTCGCCTCGCTCCTGACCACCGAGGACACCGCGATCCACTCCACCTACCTGACCCTGCTCGACCTGCTGGGCATGAACGACCCGGCGGAGGACGCACCGGCGGCCCGCCAGATCATCCAGCTCCTGTCCGGCGTCGCCGGGCTCCTCCTGCTCCCGCTGCTGATCGCCGCCGTCCTGGAGGCCTTCGGCACCCTGCGCACCGCCTCCTCGCTGCGCCGCCCGCCGCGCGGACTGTCGGGTCACGTGGTGCTGCTGGGGCTCGGCAAGATCGGTACACGCGTTCTCGTACGCCTCCGTGAACTGGACATTCCGGTGGTCGTCGTCGAGGAGGACCCGGAGGCCCGCGGCATACCCCTGGCCCGTTCCATGCACGTACCGACCGTGATCGGAGACGTCACCCAGGAAGGGGTCCTCGAAGCGGCCAAGGTCCGCCGCGCCCGCGCCCTCCTCGCCCTCACCAGCATCGACACCACGAACTTGGAAGCGGCCCTGTACGCGCGATCGGTGAAGCCGGACCTGAGGGTGGCGCTGCGGCTGTACGACGACGAGTTCGCCACCGCCGTCTACCGCACCCTGCGCGCCGCGCACCCCCAGGCCCTCACCCGCTCCCGCTCGGTGTCCCACCTCGCCGCCCCGTCGTTCGCGGGCGCCATGATGGGCCGCCAGATCCTGGGCGCGGTACCGGTCGAGCGCAAGGTGATGCTCTTCGCCGCCCTGGAGGTCGCGGGACACCCGCAGCTGGAGGGCCGCACGGTCGAGGAGGCGTTCCGGCCGGGCGCCTGGCGGGTCCTGGCCATCGACGCGACCCCGCCCGCCGACCGCGCCCCCGACCTCGCCGCCCTCCCCCTGTACACGCCGGAGGGCGAGGCGGTGCAGCCCTCCTCCGGGCTGGTGTGGGACATGCACCCCGGGTACGTGCTGCGCGCCCAGGACCGGGTCGTGATCGCAGCGACCCGCCGGGGGCTGGCGGAACTGCTGCGCCGACAGCGGTCGGTACAGCCGAGGCAGTAGTCCGTTGGCCCCTGCGCGGGTAGTGCCTGCGCAGGGGCCGTAGGCGTGGTCCCTGTACGGGGACTGCGTGGCAGTCCCCGCGCGGGCCCCCTGCTTGTAGTCCCGGTGCGGGCCGCTACCGGATCACCGGAACGTGCCCATGGCCTCGCGCACCTCCGCCAGGGTGGCTTCCGCGAGAGCGTCGGCCCGCTCGTTGCCGGCGCGCAGCACTGACCGTACGTACGCCGGATCGGTCGCGTACTCCGCCCGCCGGTCCCGGAAGGGGGCCAGGTGGCTGTTGACGGCGTCGGTCACCGTCCGCTTGAGAGCAGCCGCTCCGCCGTCACCGATCTCCGCCGCGACCTCGTGCGGGTCCCGCTCCAGGCAGAGGGCGGCCAGCAGGACGAGGGAGGAGACACCGGGGCGGGTGTCGGGGTCGTAGGTGATGTGCCGGTCGGCGTCCGTGGTCGCACCCCTGATCAGGCGGGCCGTCTCGTCGGCGGTGGCGCCGAGGGGGATGGAGTTGGCCCGGCTCTTGCTCATCTTGGTGCCGTCGGTGCCCAGGAGGAGGGGCGCGGCGGACAGCAGGGCGTCCGGTTCCGGGAAGAGGTGCCCGTACCGCTCGTTGAAGCGGCGGGCGATCGTCCGGGTGAGTTCGAGGTGGGGCAGCTGGTCCTGGCCGACCGGGACCACGTTGCCCTTGCAGAAGAGGATGTCGGCGGCCTGGTGGGCCGGGTAGGTGTACATCAGCCCGCTGACCGCCGACTGCCGGGAGTGCGCGATCTCGTCCTTGACCGTGGGATTGCGGCCGAGCTCCGCGACGGAGACGAGGCTGAGGAAGGGCAGCAGGAGCTGGTTGAGCGCGGGGACGGCGCTGTGGTTGAAGACGGTGGACCGGGCGGGGTCGATGCCGAGGGCCAGGTAGTCCAGGAGCAGCCCGTCCGTGTACTCCCCCAGCCGCTCGGCGGTGTCCCGGTCGGTGAGCACCTGGTAGTCGGCGATCAGAACGAAGACGTCCACGCCGAGGTCCTGGAGGCGAACCCTGTTGCGCAGGGTGCCGAAGTAGTGGCCGAGGTGGAGGGGGCCGGTGGGTCGGTCGCCGGTGAGCACCCGGAAGGGGGCGGGGTCCTGGGCCAGCTGCTGTTCCAGCTCGGCGCTGCGGCGCTCGGCGGGGGTGGGGGCCGTGCCGGGTGCGGTGGCCGTGGTGGTGGTCGTCGTCATGGTGGGTGCCTCTCCTCGCGTGGGTGGATGCGTGGAGGACGGCCCCGCCGGTGCGCTTGGTGTCCGTGTCCGCGCCGTACGAAGGCGGAGAGCCGTACGAGGGCAGCGAAAAGGGCCGTCCTTGTCGAACGGCCCTGGTTCCGTGCAGATGCTGTGGCCGCTCCTAGGGGGAGCGCCACCAGTTTCGGCACGGGACGGAGGTCATGGCCCCCAGTGTACGGACCCCGCCTCTGCGTACGCGTCTATTTCTGCGCGTGCTCGCCCACGTGGAAGAGGATCCAGATGAACCCGGCGAACAGGTGCGTCGCGAAGACGTAGATGAAGACGCGCAGGAACACTCCGCGCGCTTTCCATGCCTCGTTGTCGTTGCTGTCGTTCTCCCGCTCGCTCACCGTTCCAGGGTACGCGCGGGCCCGGAAGGGGCCCCGGTAGCGGAATAGGACGGACGAGGGTCCTGTTACATGCCATAGTTCAACGTTCAACCAAATCGGCCGGGGTCCCCGACCCACGACCGGGACTCAGGAAGGCGGACGCCATGCAGTTCGGGATCTTCACCGTCGGAGACGTCACCACCGACCCGACCACCGGCCGGACGCCGACCGAGAACGAGCGGATCAAGGCGACCCTGGCCATCGCGCAGAAGGCCGAGGAAGTCGGCCTGGACGTCTTCGCGACCGGCGAGCACCACAACCCGCCGTTCGTCCCGTCCTCCCCGACCACGACCCTCGGCTACATCGCCGCCCGCACCGAGAACCTGATCCTGTCCACCTCCACCACGCTGATCACCACCAACGACCCTGTGAAGATCGCCGAGGACTACGCCACCCTCCAGCACCTCGCGGACGGCCGCGTCGACCTGATGATGGGCCGCGGCAACACCGGACCGGTCTACCCCTGGTTCGGCAAGGACATCCGCCAGGGCATCCCGATGGCCATCGAGAACTACGCCCTGCTGCACCGGCTGTGGCGCGAGGACGTCGTGGACTGGGAGGGCAGGTTCCGTACGCCGCTCCAGTCCTTCACCGCGACCCCGCGCCCGCTGGACGGCGTGCCGCCCTTCGTCTGGCACGGCTCCATCCGCTCCCCGGAGATCGCCGAACAGGCCGCCTATTACGGTGACGGGTTCTTCCACAACAACATCTTCTGGCCCATGGAGCACACCAAGAAAATGGTGTCCCTCTACAGGCGCCGGTACGCCCACTACGGCCATGGAACCGCCGAACAGGCCATCGTCGGACTCGGCGGCCAGGTGTTCATGCGCAGGAACTCGCAGGACGCGGTACGGGAGTTCCGCCCCTACTTCGACAGCGCCCCTGTCTACGGCCACGGCCCGTCCCTGGAGGACTTCACCCGCGAGACCCCGCTGACCGTTGGCTCCCCGCAGGAGGTCATCGAGCGGACGCTGACGTTCCGGGACGCGGTGGGCGACTACCAGCGGCAGCTGTTCCTGATGGACCACGCGGGGCTGCCGCTGAAGACGGTCCTGGAGCAGCTCGACCTCCTCGGCGAGGAGGTCGTACCCGTGCTGCGCAAGGAGTTCGCCGACCTGCGGCCGGCCGGGGTGCCGGAGACCGCGCCCGTCCACCCGGCGGCAGCCGCCGCCCGATCCTTGGGAAAGGGGGCTTGACCTCCATGTTCGCCACCACACCCCTGCACGTCGTCGCCGTCTCGGCCGGGCTGGGCCAGCCGTCCTCGACCCGACTGCTGGCCGACCGGCTGGCCGCCGCCACCCGCGAACAGCTCACGGCGGACCGGGACCGGGCGGACCAGGACCGGAACGTCGAGGTCCGTGTCATCGAGCTGCGCGACCTCGCCGTGGACATCGCGAACCATCTGGTCAGCGGGTTTCCGTCGGCCGGGCTGCGGGAGGCGATCGAGGCCGTGACGGAGGCCGACGGGCTGATCGCCGTCACGCCGGTGTTCACCGCCTCGTACAGCGGTCTGTTCAAGTCCTTCTTCGACCTGATCGACAACACCGCGCTGACCGGCAAGCCCGTCGTGATCGCCGCAACGGGCGGTACGGCCCGGCACTCGCTGGTTCTGGAGCACGCCCTGCGCCCCCTCTTCGCCTACCTGCGGGCCGTCACCGTACCGACGTCCGTCTACGCGGCCTCCGAGGACTGGGGCTCCTCCGGTGACCAGTACACCGAGGGCCTGCCGTCCCGGATCCGGCGCGCGGGCGGCGAGCTGGCCTCGGCGGTCCTGGACCGTACGGTCCCCGGAGCCTCAAGCGGACCACGCCCGGACACCGGGGAGGGGTACGACGGGGAGGACGCGGTCGTCCCCTTCGAGCAGCAGCTCGCGGACCTACGACTGGACTGAGGCAGACCTTCCGAGTTTTCTGTTTTGACTACAGTGAAGGCAGACGCTGTACCGAGCCGGAACGACCGGAATCAGGTGGAGGCAGGCATGGGCAGGATCGTCGTGGGCGTGGACGGCTCCGAGGAGTCGGTCAAGGCAGTGCACTGGGCCGTACGCCAGGCCGAGCTGACCGGTGACACCGTGGAGGCGGTGAACGCCTGGGAGTACCCCGCGACCAGCTGGGCCTCGATGATGCCGGGCATGCCGGAGGACTTCGATCCGCAGGCGGTGGCCGCCGTCTCGCTGACCGAGGCGCTGGAAGAGGCTCTCGGCGCGGAGGGAGCGGCCGAGGTCAGCAAGATCGTGGTCATCGGCAACCCGGCGCAGGTGCTGCTGGAGCGCGCGAAGGGCGCCCGTCTGCTCGTGGTGGGGGCCCGCGGCTACAGCGGCTTCAAGGCCGCCCTGCTCGGCTCGGTGAGCCTCACCGTCGCCCAGCACGCTCCATGCCCGGTGACGGTGGTACGCGACTGACCGCCGGACACCGCCCGGCTGTCGGCAGCCGCCCGGGTGCCGGCACCTTCCAGAGGCCGGGCGCCTTCCAGGGGCCGGGCGCCTTCCAGGGGCCGGGCTAAACGGGGAGCCGTTGTCAGTGGGTACTCCTATCGTGTGGGCATGACCCCTGCTCTGTCCGGGCGCGACCACCCCGCAGGCGTCCTTCGCTCGGAGATCGCCCGGGCGACGGACAGCCACGGCGGTCTCGTGCTGGTCACGGGCGAGGCCGGGATCGGCAAGACCACCCTCGTTACCGACGCCGCGCACGAGGCGCGGCGGCGCGGTGCGTTGGTGGTCGGCGGTTCGTGCTGGGACTCCGACAGCACCCCCGGCTACTGGCCCTGGGTACAGGTGCTGCGCGCCCTGCGCCGGTCGGCCACGGCGGCGGAGTGGGCAGCGGCCCAGGAGGCCTCGGACGGCCGGCTCGGTGTGCTGCTCGGCGACCCTGGGGCGGGGGCCCACGGCGGACACGGCCCGCACAGCGCTCATGGGGGCGCGGAGGCCCATGGCGGACACGGTGCGCACGGGGGCGCGGAGAGTCCCGCGTACGGTTCCGCGGGTGCGCAGAAGAGTCCGGTGTCCGGCTCCGCGGGCGTACACGGCCCGGAACCCGGTGCGGGCGCGGGAATCAGCAAGGTCGCGGGACTCGGTACGGGAGCGGGGCCCGGGCCCGGGCCAGGTACGAGCCTCGGGCCTGGGACGGGCGTCGGGCCCGGGACGGGCGTCGGGCCCGGGACGGGTCTCGGTGCGGGTGCCGCGGAGGGCATCGAGGCGTTCGGACTGTTCGACGCGGTGACCACCGCCCTCGTCACGGTCTCCCAGAGCCGGCCGCTGGTGGTCGTCCTCGACGATCTGCACAGCGCCGACCCCGCCTCGCTGCGCCTGCTCGAATTCGCCGCCCAGCACGCCTGGTTCGAGCGGCTGCTGCTGGTCGGCACCTACCGTGACGTCGAGGTGGACGCCCCCGGACACCCTCTCCAGCCACTGATCCTGCCGCTGGTCTCCCGCGCCTCGGCGACGCTCACCCTGACCGGCCTCGGCCGCGAGGAGGTGGGGGCTCTGATGACCGTGACGACGGGCCGCGAACCCACACCGGAGCTGGTCGACGAGGTCCACCGTCGTACCGGCGGCAACCCCTTCTTCGTCGAGCAGACCGCCCGGCTCTGGCACAGCGGGAGCCCCGTGTCCACCATCCCGCCCGGCGTGCGGGAGGCGGTCCGGCAGCGGCTCGCCCTGCTGCCGGAGCCGGTCGTCTCCCTGCTGACCGCCGCCGCCGTGCTCGGCCGGGAGTTCCGCCGCCAGGTGCTGGCCGTGGTGCACGGATCGCCGGTCCCCCACGTGGACCGGCTGCTGGAGTCGGCGGTCGTCGCCCGGGTCGTCGCCCCCCGCCCGTCCGGGCAGTACGCCTTCGCCCACGACCTGCTGCGCGAGACGCTGTACGCCTCCCTGGGCGAGGCGGAGGCCCGCCGCCGGCACGCGAACGCCGTACGGGCCCTGGACGCCCACGGCGGCCTCGACGAGGCGGTACGGCCCGGCGACCTCGCCCGCCACGCCCACCTGGCGGGCGGTGAGCTGGACCGCGACCGCCGGATCGACCTGCTCCTGGCCGCCGCCCGGGACGCCTCGGGGCGGCTCGCCGACGAGGAGGCCCTCACCCACTACCGCCGCGCCCTCACGGTGGCGGACACGGCAGACGGTTCACAGGGCGGCTCGGCGGGCTCGGAGGCCGACGCGGCGGACGCGGGCCCCGACCACCGGCGTACCGCGCTCATCTCCCTCGACCTCGCCGGGCAGCTCCGGCACGCCGGGCAGGAGACCGAGGCGCAGCGCCACCTGGACCGCGCGGTCGCCCTGGCCCGGGAGCTGGACGAACCGGAGCTGCTGGCCCGGGTGGCGATCACCCTCTACCGCGAAGGGGCCCTGGGCGGCCGCGAGGCCTCCACGGGCAGCCTCCTCGCCGAGGCGCACCAAAGGATCACCGGCAAGGAGGGCCAGGAGGGCCTCTCCGACGACCGGCTCGCCCAGGAGCTGGCCATCCACATCATGGCGCTGGCCCGGAGCGGCTCGGACGACGAAGCGCTCGCCTTCTCCCTCTGGGCGCGCCACGACTCCGTCTGGGGCCTCGGCTCGGCGGTCGAGCGGCTCGGGCTGACCGACGAGATGACCGTCGTCGGCCGGCGCACCCACCACCAGGACATGGAGCTCCACGCGACCTCCATGCGGTGGGTGGCCCTGCTGGAGCTGGGCGACCCGGCCTTCCTCGACCAGTTCCGCGCGTTCGTCCGGCTCGCCGAACGGACCCAGCTGCCCCGGTTCGCCCTGGGCATCGCCGTGGACAGCAGCCTGATCGCCTCCTTGCAGGGCCGGTTCGCCGAGGCATCGACCGCCCTCGACGACGACGCGCTCGACCCCGAGAGCAACGACCACGTGGCCTTCGGCTTCATGGGGCATCACCTGCACTGGGCGCTGCACCTGCTCCAGGGGCACTTCGCCGAGGCCGAGGAGGTCCTCACCGAGCTTCCGGGCAGCGGGTATCCCTATCCCGGGCTGCTGGAGGCCGTCACCGCGGTGGAGCAGGGCGACGCGACGCCCGGCCTGCGCCTCGTCGCCGAGCACGAGGAACGCGCCGCTCCCTACCCGCGGGCGTTCATGCCGCTGTGGCTCAGGCTCCTCGCCCAGACGGCCGCGGCCACCGGCGACCCCCGCCTCATCGCCCGCGCGGAGGACGAGCTCACCCCCTACACGGGCCAGTGGGTCGTCTCGCTGTACGGCTGCGACATCGGCGGCCCCGTCGACCTCTGGCTCGGGCTGCTCGCCGCCGCCCGCGACGACCGGGACGCGGCAGTGGCGGCGCTCACCGAGGCCGCCGCCTCCTCGGACCGCCTCGGCGCCCGCCCCTGGGCCGTACGCGCCCGACTTCACCTGGCCCGCTCCCTGCTCGCCCGCGCGGACACGGCAGGTGCCGGTACGGGGAGCCCTGGCAGGGAAAGCACGGGCGCGGGCGTCACCGGCGCGGCCGACGCCGGGCAGTCGCGGCGGCTGCTCACCGAAGTAGCTCGGGAAGCAACCGAGTTGGGCCTCGACCACCTGGCCTCCGAGGCCGCCGCCCTCCTCACACCCCCCACCGCCAACGTCCCCACCGCGCCCACGGCACCCATGGCCCTCGA
>NZ_NWVL01000123.1 GCF_002382885.1 Streptomyces sp. WZ.A104 | reverse complement strand
CGCCCGCCCCCACGCTCTGGCTCCGCGGCGCGGACCTGCTGGCCGACGACAGCTCGATCGCCGACGCCGCGCGCCGCACGCTCGCCCGCGCCGCCCGCATCGTCACCGCCGCCGGGGCCCGCGGTGACATGGCCACGGCCACCCCGGAGCGCATCGCCCGCCTGGCCGCCGACGCGGGCCACCCGCTCCTCGTGGTCCTGGACGGCCCCGAGGAGATGCCACCGCTGCTGGCCCACCACCTCGCCGACTGGACGGCGGGCACCGCCGCCTGGCTCCGGGAGTACCGGGTCCGCCTCGTCGTCGCCTGCCGCCCCGAACACTGGGAGACCGCGGGCGCCCTCTACCCGCCGGGGGCCCTGCACCGCCCCCGCCGCCCCGCCCGCAGACTGCCGCCCGCCCTCCGTCTCGGCGACCTCACCCCTGACCAGGCCGACAAGGCCAAGGAGCGCTACGGCATCCCGCCGACCGCCCTCGCCCCCGGCCACGACCGGCACCCGCTCACCCTGCGGCTGCTCGCCGAGGTCCGCGCCGCGCTGCCCCCCGGCGTCCCCGGCCGCCCCGACACCGAGGACGTCTTCGGCGCCCACCTCGACCTGATGTGCGTGCGCATCGCGGTCCGGATCGCGGCCGCCGCCGACGAGCACCCCCGGGGCACCGCCGTGCGCCGCCTGGCCGCCCGGGTGGCGGGCCAGGTCCACGAGGCGGCCCGCCGCTGCCTGGGACCGGGCCAGGGCGAGCTGGACCGGGCCGCCTTCGAGGAGATCTTCCCCTGGCGCACCGGCTGGGCCTCCGCCGTGCTGACCGAGGGCCTCCTCGTCCCCGCGGGCGCGGGCTACCGCTTCGCCCACGAGGAGCTCGGCGACTGGGTCCAGGGCGCCCACCTCGACCTGGACGCGGCCCTGCGGTCCCTGGTGCACCGCTGGCACCGGGGGAGCGGCGGGCGGGCGGGAGCCCCGCGGCGCGGGAGCGGCGGCCTGGACGGGGACCCGTACCGGCAGAGCGTCGGGCCGGACCCGGGGGCGGGCCCCCGCGCCGGCCGTGAGCCCCGCAGCCTCCCCGTGCCCCGGCACCGGATCGGGCCGGTCATTCAGGCCATGGTGCTCCTCGGCCGACGCCAGGGCACGGCCGCGCTGGCGCACCGGATGGCCGACCTCATCGAGGCGCTGGACCGGCTGTGGACCGACGACGGGCCACGGGACGAGGACGCTGCCTGGTGGGCGGCCCACCTGCTCGGCGGCAGTCTGCTCAGGGTGCCCGACGCCCGCCCGTATCTCGGCGTTCTGCGGGTTCTCGCCGGGCGCATCACCCGGCGCTCCGCGGCCCGAGGACCGGAAGGCCCAGGTGCGTACGGGGAGTTCGGGCCCTGGTTCTGGCGACGGCTGCGGCTGCCCGAGGAGGACCGGATCGACTTGCTCCGCCGCCTCGTGCCCGCCGACGGGGTTCCCCGCACCGACGGCGACGAACGGTATCTCGACGCCGTGGCCCGGCGCCTCACGCTCGACGCGCCCGCCGTGCAGCCGCTGCTGTGCCGCTGGTTCACCGACGAACGCCCGCTGATGGTGGGCCCCGACGCGCCGCCGGACGTGCCGCTGCGTCCCACGGTCGCCGCCGCCGCGCAGGCCCTGCTGTACGCGCGCAGGGATCTCGCCGTCGACGAGCTGACGGACGCGCTGGTCGCCACCCCGCACCAGCGGGCGGGCGAGCTGCTCGCCGCCCTCGCGGAGGACGAGCCCACCGCGCTCTGCCGGGCCGTGGAGCGCTGGGCCCGCGACGAGGACCGCCCGGCCCGCCGCTCCGCCGCCGCCCGGTACGCCGGACTGCTCCAGCAGCGGGTCACCGCCGAGGGCGACCGGGCCCTGCTCCGCTCCGCCGCCGGGATCCTGCTCGCCCGCCCGGAGGACGGCGACCTGCACGCGGCCGCCCTCACCCTCCTCGTCCGGGACCCCGGGACCAGGAACCGCCACCTCCCGGCGGCCCTGCGCGTGTTCGCCGCCGGGGACCCCCGGCTCCCCGTCGAGCTGCTCGCCGAGGTCTTCCCGGCCCACCCCGAGCCGGTCCTCGCCGCGCTCCGCGCCCGCCTGGCCCGCCCCGGCGACGGCGGGGGAGCGGTGCTGCGGGCCCTGGCCGGGCTCGACACGCCCGCACTCGCGCTGCACGTGGCCGGGCTCGTACGGGAGTACATCGACGCCCACCCCGAGGACGGTACGCACACGGCGGAGTACGTGGACCTCCGGCTGGAGCACGGCCCGGCCGCCCGCGCCCTGCTGCTGCCGCTGGTGACCGGGCTGCTGCGGGACCGCCCCGCGCCGCCGGCGGTGCGCGCCGCGCTCGCCCGGGTGCTCGCCGGGTCAGGGAGCACCGCGTCCCGGCCGCTGCGGGCCGAGCTGCTGGAGGTCCTGCTGGAGTTCGAGCAGGTCACCGGCCGGGACCCGGATGTGCTGGAGGCCCTGCTCCGGGCCGCCGCCGACGGCTCGGGGCACCGCCCGGAGGTCCGTACGAGAGCACTCGTCCACCGCACCGGGATGCTGCTCGTCCGTACCCCCGAGGGCGCCGCCCGCTTCGACCGCGGCCTGGTCGAAGCGGCCCGGGACGTGCCCGGATTCGCCGCCCTCGTCACCCGCTGGCTGGCCGACGCCCCGCAGGAGTGGGCGGCGGTCGTGGGACCGAGCGCCCGGCGCACGGTGGAGGCGTTGGAGACATCACGTCCGTCGATGCCGATGCCGATGCAGGCGGCGGGACGTGAGCATGGCAGTCTTAGACCTGCGTAATCGACAGACACACGTACACAGGTTCGGGCGAGGAGCGGTCACAGTGCAGCGCTGGCGTGGCTTGGAGGACATCCCCCAGGACTGGGGACGCAGCGTCGTCACCATCGGCTCCTACGACGGCGTGCACCGCGGACACCAGCTGATCATCGGCCGGGCCGTCGAGCGCGCCCGTGAGCTGGGCATCCCGTCGGTCGTCGTGACCTTCGACCCGCACCCCAGCGAGGTCGTCCGCCCCGGCAGCCACCCGCCGCTGCTCGCCCCGCACCACCGCCGCGCCGAACTGATGGCGGAGCTGGGCGTGGACGCGGTGCTGATCCTGCCCTTCACCACCGAGTTCTCCAAGCTGTCGCCCGCCGACTTCATCGCGAAGGTGCTGGTCGACCGGCTCCACGCGAAGACCGTCATCGAGGGCCCGAACTTCCGCTTCGGCCACCGGGCCGCCGGGAACGTCGCCTACTTGACCGAGCTGGGCGCCACCTACGACTACACCGTCGAGGTCATCGACCTGTACGTCACCGGCGAGGCGGGCGGCGGACAGCCCTTCTCCTCCACCCTCACCCGCCGGCTGATCGCCGAGGGCGACGTCACCGGAGCCGCCGAGATCCTGGGCCGCCCGCACCGGGTCGAGGGCATCGTGGTGCGCGGTGCGCAGCGCGGCCGCGAGCTGGGCTTCCCCACGGCCAACGTCGAGACCCTGCCGCACACCGCGATCCCCGCCGACGGCGTCTACGCGGGCTGGCTGGAGGTGGACGGCGAGTCGATGCCCGCCGCTATCTCGGTCGGCACGAATCCGCAGTTCGACGGCACCGAGCGGACCGTCGAGGCGTACGCCATCGACCGCGTCGACCTCGACCTGTACGGGCTGCACGTGGCCGTCGACTTCCTCGCGTACGTACGCGGCATGCTGAAGTTCGACTCGATCGACGAGCTGCTGGTGGCGATGGCCGCCGACGTGAAGCGTTCCAGCGAGCTGACCGCCGCCTACGCCCGCACGCACTGACGCCGTCCCTCCCCGTGCGGTCCGCCCGGGGACGGCGGATGCTGACAGGGTGCGCGACATCCTGCCCGACCTCCGTGCCCGGTGCGCCGACGGCGTCCCCTTCGCCCTGGCGACCGTCGTCGCCGTGCACGGCAGCGCACCCCGCGACCCGGGTGCGGTGCTGGCGGTCGACGCGGCGGGCACCGTGGTCGGCAGCGTCTCCGGGGGCTGCGTCGAGGGAGATGTGTACGAGGTGGCCCGCGAGGTGCTCGCCGGGGCGGGGCCGCGCGTGGTGTCGTACGGGATCAGCGACGACGAGGCGTTCGGCGTCGGGCTGACGTGCGGCGGCACGATCGAGGTGCTGGTACGCGCCTACGCGACCGCCGCCGAACGGACCGGCCTCTCGGCCGTCCTGGACCTGATCGCCGCCGATCTGCCGGTCGCCGAGGCCACGGTCCTGTCCGGGCAGGCGGAGACCGGGGCCCGCCTGGTCGTCCGCCCCTCGGGCCAGGGGCCCGCGACCGCACCCCTCGGCACGCTCGGCACCGAGGGGCTGGACGCGGCCGTCACCGACGACGCCCGCGGGCTGCTGGCCCAGGGCCTCACCGGCATCCAGTGGTACGGGGCGCACGGCCAGCGCCGGATGCAGGAGGTCGCCGTCTTCGTCCGGACGTACGCCCCACCGCCCCGCATGCTCGTCTTCGGCGCCATCGACCACGCGGCGGCCACCGCCCGCATCGGCTCCTTCCTCGGCTACCGGGTCACCGTCTGCGACGCCCGCCCCGCCTTCGCCACCCGGGAGCGCTTCCCCACCGCCGACGCGGTCGTGTGCGCCTGGCCGCACACCTACCTTGAGTCCACCGAGGTCGACGCCCGCACCGTGATCTGCGTGCTCACCCACGATCCCAAGTTCGACGTCCCCCTGCTCGCCACGGCCCTGCGCACGCCCGCCGCGTACATCGGGGTGATGGGCAGCCGCCGCACCCACCGCGACCGCCTGGCCCGGCTGCGCGCGGCGGGCGTGGACGAGGCCCACCTCGCGCGCCTCGCCTCCCCCGTGGGCCTCGACCTCGGAGCCCGTACGCCGGAGGAGACTGCGGTCTCCATCGCCGCCGAGATCATCCAGCACCGCTGGGGCGGCACGGGCCGACCGCTCGGCGAGCTGTCGGGGGCGATCCACCGGCGTGAGCCCGACGGCGGTCACCGCCGCACCGGCGACCAGTAGCCCGGTTCCGTCCCGTCGGCCGGTGCTGAGGTATCCACGGCCGGACGCCCCGTACCGCGAGGCAGCACGGCGGCGACGATCAGCGAGCCGAGGGCGAAGCAGCTCGCGTTGAGGGCCAGGCCGGCACCGGGCCGAGCAGCGCCACCAGGGTGCCGCCCGCCATCGGGCCGACGGTGGAGTCCGGCCGCTCGACCGCGCCGGACAGGCTGGTGGCCCGCTTCCTTCGCGAAGGGTTGTGCGCGAAGAACTCTTCGCGGTTGTAGGGCAGTTGATGGTTACGGGCAAAAGAACTCGCTACGTCCCCTCGCCGCACGCCGTCGCCCAGTGGCACGCCACCTGCGTGTCCGCCCCGCCGTTCAGCACCGGCAGGTCCACCGTGCGGCAGGCCTCCGCCACCCCGGCGCGCTCCGCATCGCCCGAGGCGAGCACCTGGCACCGGACGTGGAAACGGCAGCCGGAGGGCACCTTCGAGGGGTCCGGCGGCTCACCGGCCAGCACCACCGGTTCGCCCTCCGCCTCGGGCAGGACCGACAACAAGGCCTGGGTGTAGGGGTGCTGAGGGGACGTGAGCAGCTGCTCGACCGGGCCCGTCTCGACGATCCGGCCCAGATACATCACCGCCACCCGGTCCGCGATGTTCCAGGCGAGCCCCAGGTCGTGCGTGACCACCAGCGCCGAGAGCCCCAGCTCGTCCCGGAGCCGCAGCAGGAGCGCCAGGATCTCGCCCCGGACCGACGCGTCCAGCGAGGCCACCGGCTCGTCGGCCACGATCAGCTCCGGTTCCAGCACCAGCGCCCCGGCGATCACGACGCGCTGGCGCTGACCGCCCGACAGCTCGTGCGGAAAGCGCAGGAAGAACCGCTCCGGAGGCCGCAGCCCCGCCCGGGACAGGGCTTCCTGGACGGCGGCCCGTTCGTCCCCCGCGTACCCGTGGATGCGCAGCCCCTCGGCCACCGCGTCGTACACCGTGTGCCGGGGGTTGAGCGAGCCACTGGGGTCCTGGAGGACCAGCTGCACGCGTTTGCGGTACGCCTTCAGCGCGCGGCCCGTGTAGTCGAGGGGGGCGCCGCCGAAGGTGACCCGGCCCGCGGTCGGCGGGACCAGGCCGAGCAGGGACCGGGCCAGCGTTGTCTTGCCGCAGCCGGACTCGCCGACCAGAGCGACGATCTCGCCGGGCCTGATGTCGAGGTCGACGCCGTCGACGGCCCGGGCGGTGGCGGCCCCGCGCCGGCCGGGGAAGGCGACCTTCAGGGCCTCGGCGCTGAGCAGGGGAGCGGTGGCGACCGGAGGGGCGGTGCTCATGTCGTACTCCTCGTGTCGTCGGCCCCGGTTGTTCCGTCGGCTCCGGGGGAGGCCTGGGGGGCCGGAGGGGATGCGGCGGGGGTGTCGTCCACCCGCACGCAGGCCGCCCGGCGGTCACCCCCCGCCTCCCGCAGCTCCTGGTCCTCCGTCGCGCAGGTGTCCAGCGGTACCGGACAGCGGGGGTGGAACGTACAGCCGCCCGGCAGCGCCGCCGGATCCGGCGGATCGCCCGGCAGCCCGCGCGGGGCGCGCCGGGAGGAGAGGTCCCCGATCCTGGGGAAGGCGGCGGAGAGCGCCTTGCCGTACGGGTGGCGGGCGTCCGTGTACACCTGCCGGGCGGGGCCCTCCTCGACGACCCGGCCCGCGTACATCACCGAGAGCCGGTCGCAGGTGTCCGCTAGCACCGCGAGGTCGTGGCTGATCATGATGAGCCCGACCTTCTGGTCCGTGACCAGCTGCTGGATCAGGCGCAGGATCTGCGCCTGGATCATCACGTCCAGCGCGGTCGTCGGCTCGTCCGCCACGATCAGGCGCGGATCGCAGGCCAGCGCCATCGCGATCATCACGCGCTGACGCTGCCCCCCGGACAGCTCGTGGGGGTACGCCTGAGCCCGGGCCGCGGGCAGACCCACCTGTTCCAGCAGCTCACCGGCGCGCCTGCGGGCGGCGGCCGGGGTGGCCTTGCTGTGCAGCAGGATCGGCTCGGCGATCTGGTCGCCCACCCGGTGCACCGCGTTCAGCGAGTGCATCGCGCCCTGGAAGACGATCGACGCGCCCGCCCAGCGGACCGCCCGCAGCCGCCCCCACTTCATGGTCAGGACGTCCTCGCCGTCCAGCAGGATCTCGCCGGTCAGCCTGGCCGTCGCGGGCAGCAGCCGCAGCAGCGCGAGGGCCAGCGTCGACTTCCCGCAGCCGGACTCCCCGGCGATGCCGAGCTTCTGCCCGGCTTCCACCCGCAGATCGACACCGCGTACGGCGGGGACGGCGTCGCTGCCGCTGCCGTAGGCGACGGTGAGGTCCCGCACCTCCAGGAGCGGGGGATCGCCGAGCGGCTTCGACGGGCCGGGCGAGGCGGACGGGTCCGGATTCGGAGTGGTCGTCGTGGTCGTGGCCGTCAACGGGGCACCCCCAGCTTCGGGTTGAGCACGGACTCGATGGCGCGGCCGCACAGCGTGAAGGCGAGGGCGACGACGGCGATGGCGAGTCCGGGCGGAGCGAGATACCACCAGTTGCCGGAGCTGACCGCTCCCGCCTCGCGGGCGTCCTGGAGCAGCCCGCCCCAGGAGACGATCGTGGGATCGCTGAGCCCGAGGAAGGCGAGGGTCGCCTCGGTGAGGATGGCTGTGGAGATGACGAGTGTGGTCTGGGCGAGCACCAGCGGCATGACGTTGGGCAGGACATGACGCGACATGATGTGGCCGTGCCCGCCGCCGAGCGCCCGCGAGCGTTCGATGTACGGGCGGGATTCGACGGAGAGCGTCTGGGCCCGGACCAGACGGGCGGTCGTCGGCCAGGTCGTCACACCGATCGCAAGGATCGTCGTCCAGATCGACCGGGACAGGACCGTGGCCAGCGCGATGGCCAGCACCAGGGTCGGCATCACCAGGAACCAGTCGGTGATCCGCATGGCGACAGTGGCGTACCAGCCCTTGAAGTGGCCGGCGGTGATCCCGATCAGGGTGCCGATCGCCACGGAGAGGAACGCGGCCAGCAGTCCGACGGTCAGCGAGACCCGGGTCCCCCAGAGCATCAGGGCCAGCAGGCTGCGCCCGAACTGGTCCGTCCCGAGGGGGAATTCGCCGCTCGGTGCCTCCATCGGGCCGCCGGGCGCGCCGGTCACGCTCCTGGAGTCGGTGCCCACCAGCAGGGGAGCGGCCAGCGCCAGCAGGGCGATGACCACGAGCACGCCGAGGCCGACGAGCCCGGCCCGGTGCGTGCGGTACTGCCGCCAGAAGCGGAGGGCGGCCTGCCGCCGCCGGGCCCGGGCGAGCGCGCGCGGGCCCGCCACCGGCACGGCTTCGGGTTTGTCGGTCGAGACAGTCATCGGCCCACCCGGGGATCGAGCAGCGGATAGATCACATCGGCCAGCGTGTTCATGAGGATCACCGCGGCGGCGAACACGAAGAACAGCGCCTGCACCAACGGCAGGTCGGGCACGCTCAGCGCCTGGTAGAAGAGCCCGCCGAGCCCCGGCCAGGAGAACACCGTCTCCACCAGGATCGCCCCCGCCACCGTCGTGCCGAGGTTCACGAAGAGCAGGGTCACGGTCGGCAGCATCGCGTTCGGCACGGCATGCCTGCGGCGTACGAGATCGTCGCGCAGCCCCTTGGCGCGGGCGGTGGTCAGATAGTCGCTGCCCATCTCGTCCAGCAGCGAGGAGCGCATCACCAGCAGGGTGCGCGCGTACTCCACGGCGACCAGGGTGAGGACCGGCAGCACCATGTGGTGCGCGATATCCAGCACCCGGTCGAAGCCCTCGGTGTTGCCGGACTCCATGCCTCCGGTCGGGAAGAGCCCGGGGACCGGTCCGATGCCCACCGACAGCGTGATGATGAGGAGCAGCCCGAGCCAGAACGAGGGCACCGAATACAGCGTCAGGGCGAAGGCGGTGTTGGCCCGGTCCCCGGCGCTGCCGTTGCGCCAGGCGGACCGGGCGCCCAGCCAGATGCCGAGCAGGGTGTAGATCGCGAAGGCGGTGCCGGTGAGCAGCAGGGTGGCGGGCAGCGCCTCGGTGATCTTGTCGATGACGGGGGCACGGAACTGGTACGACGTACCGAAGTCGCCGGTCAGCGCCTTGCCGCAGTACTGCGTGAACTGCTGCCACAGCGGCAGGTCGAGGCCGAACTCGCGGCGCATCGACGCGATCTGTTCCGTCGACACCTGACGGCCGCCGGTCATCTGCTTGACCGGGTCGCCGGGGATCAGCCGGAAGAGGAAGAAGCTGGTGACGAGGACGGCGAAGAGGGAGACGGCCGCACCGGCCAGCTTGCCCGCCGCGTAGCGGGCGTAGGCGGCGGTCGTACGGGAACGTGGGCCGCGGGCCGCCGGCCCGGCCGGAGCCGGGCCGTCGGATTCCGTGCTCTCCACGCCCGCCGCGCCCTGGCGCAGCGCGGGAGTGCTTTCTGTGCTCATGGACTATTCACGGTCTTCCGCGGTGGAGCGGCGACGCATGGCGAACAGGAGTCCGCCACCGGCGAGGACGACGACGGCGATCCCGACCCCGACGAGCACCCCGGTGGAGCTGCCACCGGAGTCGGAGGACGACGAGGAGGCCCCAGCGGCCGGGACGGCCGACCACCAGCTCCAGTAGCCGTCCTGGCCGTAGATGTTGCCCGCGTCCGACGGCATGGTGGTGATGGACTTGATGTGGTCGGTGCGGTACGCCTCGACGGCATTCGGGTACGCCATGACGTTCATGTACCCGGTGTCGTACAGCCGCGACTCCAGTTGCTTGACCAGATCCGCCCGCTTGGCGGGGTCGTACTCGGCCAGTTGCTTCGTGTAGAGCTCGTCGTACTGCTTGTCGCAGATGAAGTTGTCGGTCGCCGCCGACTGCTTCGCCTTGGACGGCAGCGCGGCGCAGGTGTGGATCGACAGGACGAAGTCGGGGTCGGGGTTGACGGACCAGCCGTCGAAGGCCAGGTCGTACTCCCCCGCGTACCAGGGGTCGGAAACGTTGTCGAGGCAGTCGACCTTCAGTCCGATGCCCTGCTCGCCCCACCACTCCTGGAGGTACTTGCCGATCGCCTTGTCGTTGGGGTCGGTGGCGTGGCACAGGATGCGGAAGTCGAGCGGCCTGCCGTCCTTGCCGACGCGCTTGCCCTGGCCGTTCTTCTCGTACCCGGCCTCGTCGAGGAGGGCGGCGGCCCTCTGCGGGTCGTAGGCGAGCTTCTGGCCGTCCGCGGGCTTCCAGAAGTAGTCGCCGAAGCGCGGCGGGATGTAGCCCTCGCCCTCGACGGCGTGGCCCTGGAAGACCTTGTCGATGATGGTCTTGCGGTCGACCGACATGAACAGCGCGTGCCGCACCTTCTGGTCCAGCAGCGCCGGGTGCCCGTCACCGAATCTCGTACCGTCCTTGGTACGGGCTCCGGGGTTGACGGCGAGCGCGAAGAAGCGGCGGCCCGGGGCGTCGTTCACCTTGATGTCCGGGGCGGTCTCCAGGGAGGCGGACTGGGCGGGCGTGAGGCTGGGGCTGCCCGCGACGAAGGACACCTCGCCCTTGCGCAGGGCGGCCACGGCCGCGTCCTGGTCCTTGTAGTAACGGAAGACCAGCTCGTCGAACTTGGGAGAGCCGCGCCAGAAGTCCTTGTTGGCCTTGAGCTTCACATAGCTGTCGACCTTGTAGTCCGTCAGGATGAACGGACCGTTCCCCACGATGGGGAAGTTCTTGTCGTTGTTGAACTTCGAGAAGTCGCCGACCTTCTCCCAGATGTGCTTCGGGACGATCGGGACGTCGAGCGCGGCCATCGTGGCCTGCGGCTCCTTCAGCTCGATGACCAGCTTGTCCTTGCCGGTCGCGGTCACCTTCTCGAAGTTGCCGACGAAGCTGCCGTTGGAGGTGGCCGCACCCTCGTCGGTCATCATCTTGTTGAACGTCCAGGCCGCGTCCTCGGCGGTGGCCTGCTGCCCGTCGGACCACTTCGAGTCCGAGCGGATCGTGTACGTCCACGTCAGCTTGTCCGCGGAGGGCTCCCACTCGGTGGCCAGGCCCGGGATCGCCTTGTTGTCCTTGGGGTCGTAGTTGGTGAGGTAGTCGTACATGAGCCGGTGGATGCTCGTGCTGACCAGCCGCTGCGCGAGGAACGGGCTGAGCGAGTCGACGCTCTGCGCGACGGCGACGGTGAGTGTCGTCTTCCCGTCGTCGGCACGGGCCTCGGAGGGCGCGGGCGCGAGCGGGTTTCCCGGTACGACGGAGCCGGCGGCGAGCGCCAGGGCGACCGTGCCCGAGCCCGCCAGGAGGCGCAGGCGTCGGCGTGGCCGAAAGGAGCGGGCGGGAACTCTTGTGACCATGGACGGGGACCTCGCGTCATCACTCGCTGGGAGAAGGCGGGCAGATCTCTGGTTCGCCAGTTGGTGAAGCGAGGTTTATCAGCGCTGTCGGACCTCGTCAACGGTGTGTCAAACCGTGTGTGGGCTGCGGGAATAGCACAAGGGCCCGCACCGCGTGAGCGGTGCGGGCCCTCATTGGTCTCAACCTTTTGGCCCCTACTGCTGAGGTGCCTGCGGCGGCTGCGGAGGCGACTGCTGCCACCCGGCCGGCGGCACCTGACCCTGAAGATCGGGCTGGCCTGCCGGGTTGGCCTGCCCGCCCTGCTGCTCCGGCTGCTCCGGCTGCGGCGCACCGCCCCCGGGCGCACCCGGCGGGGGCGGCGACTGCTGCCACCCGTTCTGCGGTCCGCCCGGTGCGGGCTGC
The DNA here is from genome assembly GCF_002382885.1 of Streptomyces sp. WZ.A104. GTDB lineage: Bacteria > Actinomycetota > Actinomycetes > Streptomycetales > Streptomycetaceae > Streptomyces. The sequence continues at coordinate 1,920 of NZ_NWVL01000123.1, read as the reverse complement.
GAGGGGTAGGGCCCCTGCGGCGCGCCCGGCTGACCGGCCGCCTGGTATCCCCCGTACGGGGGCTGTCCGCCGTAGGGCTGCTGGGGGTGGGGCTGCTGTCCCGGCTGGGGCTGCGGCTGCCCGGAGTGCTGCTGCGGGTGGGGCCGGCCGGGACCGGGCTGCTGAGGTGCGTACGGCTGCTGACCGGGGGCGAACTGACCGGGCATCGGCTGACCGGGAGCCTGGCCGGGGCCATGCTGTCCGGGAGCCTGGCCCGGAGCTTGCTGGCCCGTTCCGGGCTGTGCGGGCAGGCCGTGCTGCGAGGGCTGTGCGGGCTGTCCCGGCTGGGGCTGGCCGGGCATGGGCTGACCCGGTGCCGGGTAGCCCTGCCGGCCGGGCATCGGCGGTGCGTACTGCGGCGGCGGGTTCTGGCCGTCCGCCGTCCACAGCCCCTGCTGCTGCTGGGCCCGCGCGAAGTCCTCGGCCACCAGCGCCGAGAGGTGGAAGTACGCCTCACGGGTCTTGGGCCGCATCATGTCGAGGTCGACCTCGGCGCCCGCCGCCAGGTGCTCGTCGAACGGCACGACGACGACGCCCCGGCAGCGCGTCTCGAAGTGCTGCACGATGTCGTCGACCTTGATCATCTTGCCGGTCTCGCGGACCCCCGAGATGACGGTGAGCGAACGCTGCACCAGGTCCGCGTACCCGTGCGCCGAGAGCCAGTCCAGCGTGGTGGAGGCGCTGGACGCGCCGTCGACCGAGGGGGTCGAGATGATGATCAGCTGGTCGGCGAGGTCCAGCACCCCGCGCATCGCGCTGTAGAGGAGCCCGGTGCCCGAGTCGGTGAGGATGACCGGGTACTGCTTGCCGAGCACCTCGATCGCGCGCCGGTAGTCCTCGTCGTTGAAGGTCGTGGAGACCGCCGGGTCCACGTCGTTGGCGATGATCTCCAGACCGGAGGGCGCCTGCGAGGTGAACCGGCGGATGTCCATGTACGAGTTGAGGTACGGGATCGCCTGGACCAGGTCGCGGATGGTCGCCCCGGTCTCGCGGCGCACCCGCCGTCCCAGCGTGCCCGCGTCCGGGTTGGCGTCGATGGCGAGGATCTTGTCCTGCCGCTCGGTGGCCAGCGTCGAGCCCAGCGCGGTGGTCGTGGTGGTCTTGCCGACGCCGCCCTTGAGGCTGATGACGGCGATCCGGTAGCAGGACAGAACCGGGGTACGGATCAGATCCAGCTTGCGCTGCCGCTCGGCCTCCTCCTTCTTCCCGCCCAGCTTGAACCGGGAGGCGGCGGAGGGGTTACGGCTGCTCTTGGCCTTCTGCTTGCCCCGCACCAGCCGGTCGGAGGAGAGCTCGACGGCCGCGGTGTACCCGAGCGGGGCACCCGGCACCGAACGCTCGCGCTGGTCGTGCGCGACCGGGGTGGGCCAGGCCCCGCCCGTACGGGGGTCGACGGCCCCCGGCTGCTGGGCCGGGAGGTGGGGCGGCTGGGGCTGCCCCGGGTGCGGCTGCTGATACGGCTCCGGCTGCTGCGGGCCGGTGGGGGCCACGGGCGCGGGCGGATTCGGTGCGGCCTGGGCGGGGACGGGGGGCTGGGCCTGGGCCGGTCCCGGTCCCTGTGCCGGGAAGGGTGCGTGCGGGGGCTGGGGTGCCTGGCCCGGCTGAGACTGAGGCTGCGGTTGGGGGAAGCCGTAGCCGCCCTGGGCTCCCTGTGGCGGGAAGCCGTAACCGCCCGGTCCCTGAGCGGCCTGAGGGTGGGCCTGCGGCGGCAGCGGCTGGGGGGCCTGAGGTGCCTGAGGTGCTTGGGCCGCCTGCGGGAAGCCGTAGCCGCCGGGCACCTCGTTCGTCGGCGCGGGTGCGGGCCACTGCGCCGCGGGCTGCGGGGCGGAGGGCGCCGGGGCGGCGGGCTGGAAGGCGGGCGGCAGCGGCGGCAGCGCGCCG
>NZ_NWVL01000122.1 GCF_002382885.1 Streptomyces sp. WZ.A104 | reverse complement strand
AGCCGCCCGGGCGACCCGCGCCGCGGGCACCGCTCAGGCCCTGGCGAACCGCGCCGCCGCAGCCGCCCGGGTGGCCCGCGACGCGGCCAACAGCGCCGCCGCCCATGCCGACAAGGCAGCAGCCGCGGCGGAGGAGGCTGCTGCCAACGCGGGCAAGGCGATCGAGTACGCCAAGCGCTCCACCGAGTACGCGAATCAGGCGGTCGAGGCGGCCAACACCGCGGCCGACGCCGTCAAGGAAGCCCAGGAGGTGGAGGCGGCGGCCCGGAAGGCGGAGACCGACCGGATCGCCGAGGAGACCGAGCTCGGCATCCTGGAGGCCCGGGTGCGGGCGAAGGCCGAGATCGCGGACGCCGAACGGGTGGAGAAGCAGCTCACCCAGGCGGCCCAGACCTCGGACGAGATCAAGGGGCTCATCGCCACCGCCGAGGCGGCGCTGGCGGCCGGGAACACCGCGTCCGCCGTGACGGTCGGCCGCAAGGCCGCCGTACGGCTCCTCGACTCCAGCGGCACCTGGACCCGGGGGGCCGCCGAGTTCGCCCTGGCCGGTTCCGACCACGACGTGGCCAACTGGATCGACGCCGATCGCCTGCTCGCCCAGCAGCAGGACGACCGGGAGAACGTTCTCGCGCTGGCTCAGGCCTCGACCGCCGGGGTCGCCGAGGGTGCCGAGCGGGCGCTGGCGGACAGCGACCCGAACGCGGCCACCGCCTTCCTGGAGACCGGGGCCATCGAGGCGGCGGCCGTGGAGAACCGGGTCATGGTGTTCAAGATCCTCGCCCAGGACCCGGGCCGGGCCGTCAAGGCGAAGGCCCAGGCGGCGCTGGACGCCGGAACGCCCCAGGCGCTCCACCACTTCCTCACCGTCGAGCTCACGGCGGCGACGAAGGAGGACGACCAGGTCGAGATATTCCGCCTCCTGGAGACCGGCGGCCCCTACATGCGTTCGGCCGCGCAGATCGTCCTGGAGGGCTCCGCGCGGATGCGGCGCGCCTTCGTCGTCCGCGACAAGTTCAACATCGCCCGCCTCGACCACGACCACGCCACCCACGTCTCCGCGATCCGGGCGACCCTCGCACATGCGGCGAAGGTCGCGGCGAAGGCCCTGGAGGACGCGGCCCGGGCCTCCAAGGCGGCCGCGGACGCCCGGAAGGCCGCCAAGGAGGCGGCCGAGTGGGCGGCCAAGGCCGACGACCACGCCCAGGACGCCGCGAACTCCGCCACCCAGGCCAGGGCGAACGCGGATGCCGCCGACAAGTCCGCGGCGTCCGCGGCCCAGTCGGCCAAGGCCGCGAGCGCCGCCGCGCTGACCGCGCGGGGTGCGGCGCGTTCGGCGAACTACTCGATGCGCCGGGCCTCGGCCTCCGCCAAGCAGGCTGTGGCGTACGCGGTGGACGCCCAGGCCTCAGCCGCCCGGGCGGCGGCCTCCGCCCAGCAGGCGGGCCAGGACGCGCGGGCCGCCGCAGCGGCGGCCAGCCAGGCCCGCGCGATCGCCGCGCAGAAGCGGCGGGCCGAGGCGGCAGCGGCGGCGAAGAAGGCCGCCGAGGAGGCGAGGAAGCACCAGGAGAACGGCACCAACCCCTCGGACAAGCCGGAGAACGACGACACCGGCGACACCAAATGGCTCGGCCTGTGGCCCGAGGACATGAAGGACCCCAAGGACTGGGCAGCGGCCACCGGCCACTGGAGCACCGTCTTCGGCACGGCCTCGGTCGTGCTCGGCGTGGCGGCCCTGTTCCCGACGCCCGCCTCGCCGGTCCTCGGTGGGCTGGCTTTCGGGGCCGGTCTCATCTCCTGGGGCCTGCAGGGTGTCAGCGCGGGCCTGAGCGGCTGGGGCTACGGCTGGGACAGCAGCCAGTTCCACCAGGCTCTCGGGCTGTTCGTGGTCGGCGGCGTCTTCTTCGGCAAGGGACGGCTGTTCAGCAAGTTCGGTGTGGCGGAGGAGATCGGCGCGAAGGTCTCCGGCGTCGTGAGCGACGCGGCGACCACGGTCGTCGGCTGGCTCACCTGGTAGGCGACGGGAAGCCCCTTGCTCACCTCTTCGTTCTCCACCACGCACTGGTGGATCGCCGCTGCCGTCTCCGGTATCGCCCTCGCCGTGGCGGCCCAGTTCCTGGCAGCCACGGCGAAGGGCCGCGTACTCACCGCCCTGCTGCCGATGGCGGGAGCCGCGTCCGTGGTCGTGGACTCGGCCGTGCGCGACTACGAGGGGAACACCCCGCTGGCGCTGTACACGGCCACCATGCTGGGTCTGACCCTCTGCCGGATCATTTTCGCCGGCTATCTCCGGAGGCAGCGCGAAGTGGTGCGTTCGGGGCAGCAGATGGAACCGCTCACGGGGAAGCAGACCGCGCTCTTCTTCCTCACCTTCACAGCCGTGGTGACGGCCATGGCGGTCGTGCTGTGAAAAACCCCTGAGCATTCCCCGCCACCCATTCGCCACCGACCATTCGCCGCTTCCCGCTTCCCGATTCCGAAAGGAGCTCTCGTGGCCCTCCCCCTGTGGGTGCTCGTGGCACTGATTCCCGAAGTAGTGCTCACCTGCTCGCTGCTGCGCTGGCTGCCGGTGAAGCGGGAGCGGTGGATGGCGGCCATGCCGTTTCCGGTGACCGTCGTACTGGCCCTGACGCTGCGGCTCCTCGCCGAGGTGTCGTGGCCGACCGTCCTCGCCACCTGCGCGGGGTTCCTCTGGGGCGCCGTGCTGGCGTTGGCGCCCTTCCGCGGGTGGGTGTCGTCCTGGACGCTCCCGCTGCGTGGTGAGGCGCGGCTGCGGTGGCCGGAGGCGGCACTCGTGGTGGTGGGGGTGGTCACCCCTCTGTCGGGCAAGCGGACGGACGCGGCGCTGGAGAAGGCGTTCGCGGTACGTCAGGTGGTACGGGCCCGGGGGCCTTTTCCCGTGGCCCTGGGAATGGTGCTGCTGGTACTTCCGACGGCGGCCGCGGTGGTTGCCGGATGGGTCACGCGATAGGCGCCGGGCACGGGCACCGTACGACAACTCGTGTTTGAATACGCAGACTTGAGCCGGAAATTCGGCGAGAGAAACAAAGAGACACCGCACACATATCCATGAACGGAAAGGCAATCATCATGAAGCTTGCGCGACGCGTGGTCGCCACGGGCGTGGCAACCGCCGCCTGCATCGCGGCGGTCGTCACCGTGGCCCACGCCGACGAGGCTCGGACCAGACCTGCGGCAGCCGTCGCGGACGAGCTTCCCCCGCACGCCGTCGAGGACTTCGCCTACCCGGGAGCGGACCGGATCGAGGCGGAGCTCGGCATCGTCCTCAAGCGCGGCAACGGCCACATCACCCTCGCGGACTGCGCCTCCGACGGCAGCTTCCTGGAGGTGTACTCGCGCACCAAGGGCCGGATCTGCTTCCGCGTGACGGGCACGACCGGCTACCTCAGCGTGGAGATACCCACGGTCTACGGCGTCAAGGGCGCGGCCTCGCACGAGGCCGACGTGAAGCTGACCGCCGAGGACGACGAGCAGAACATCTCCGTCGCCAAGAACGAGTGGAAGGGCGTCGGGGAGGCCGCGGACCCGGAGGGCCGCGACCACGTGCTGGTCGAGCTCTCCACCTCCGCGTGATCTCCGCGTAGCTCAGTCTCCGTAGGCCCCGTGCCTCGCACGCGCAGTCCGTCCCACGCGTACGAGGCACGGGGCCGTTCCGAAGCGTGCCTTTATGCTTTCCGGGCACATCGGCTCTCCGGAAGGCGCACAACGTGAACTACAGGGTCCAGCCCACAGCCCAGGTCGACGAGACCGCCGAGATCGGGGCAGGCTCCAGCGTCTGGGAGCTGGCACAGATCCGCGAGGGCGCCCGGCTCGGCGAGGGCTGCGTCGTCGGCCGCGGCGCTTACGTCGGTACCGGTGTGCGCATCGGCGACAACGTGAAGCTGCAGAACTACGCCCTCGTCTACGAGCCGGCGGAACTCGGCGACGGCGTCTTCGTCGGCCCCGCGGTCGTCCTCACCAACGACCACAACCCTCGCTCGGTCGACCCCGACGGCAAGCAGAAGCGCGGGGGTGACTGGGAGGCCGTGGGTGTCAAGGTAGCCGAGGGGGCCTCGCTCGGCGCGCGCTCGGTCTGTGTCGCTCCGGTCCGGATCGGCCGATGGGCGATGGTCGCTGCGGGTGCTGTGGTCACCAAGGACGTACCGGACTTCGCGCTGGTCGTCGGCGTACCGGCCCGGCAGATCGGCTGGGTCGGACGGGCCGGAGTACGGCTGACCGAGCGCACGGGCGAGCCGGGCGTGTGGGAGTGCCCGCAGAGCGGAACGGTCTACGAGGAGACGGACGGCGTGCTGTCCGAGCGCTGAGAGGCATTCCGGGGGAAACGCGGGGAGGGCGGGCGCCCGGCCTGGGCGCCCGCCCTCCCCGTGTCTTCGGACGGCTCAGCCGCCGATGACCACGCGGCGCACGCCCGCCCAGTTGGCCGGGTCCGTGGTGCGGCGGCCGTCGACGAGGACGCGCACGTCCGGGAGGTCGGCGGCGGACAGCTCGCGGTACTCGGCGTGGTCCGCCTGGAGGATCGCGGCGGTGACGGCCTGGCCCTCGTGCGGGATGAGGCCGAGGGCGGTCAGCTCCTCGGGGGTGTACATCGGGTCCGAGACGAACGGCACCGCGCCACGCGCCTTGAGGGACTCGACGACTCCGAAGACGCCGGAGAACGCGGTCTCCTTGACGCCACCGCGGTAGGCCGCGCCCAGCACCAGGACTCCGACGCCGTCCAGGTCGCCGTAGGCGGCGGCCAGCAGGTCGACGGCGTACGCGGGCATCGCGGCGTTGGCCTCGCGGGCCGAGCGTACGACGGTGGCCTCCGGGTCGTTCCACAGGTACATCCGCGGGTAGATCGGGATGCAGTGGCCGCCGACGGCGATGCCCGGCTGGTGGATGTGGCTGTAGGGCTGGCTGTTGCAGGCCTCGATGACCTTCTTGACGTCGATGTCGTTCCGGTCGGCGAACCGGGCGAACTGGTTGGCCAGGCCGATGTTGACGTCGCGGTAGGTGGTCTCGGCGAGCTTCGCGAGCTCGGAGGCCTCCGCCGTGCCGAGGTCCCAGACACCGTTCGGGCGCGGCAGGTCCTCACGCTCGTCGAAGTCGAGCACGGACTCGTAGAAGGTGACTCCCGCCGCGGCGGAGGCCTCGTCGATGCCGCCGACGAGCTTGGGGTAGCGGCGCAGGTCGGCGAAGACCCGGCCGGTGAGGACGCGCTCCGGCGAGAAGACGAGGTGGAAGTCCTCGCCCGGGGTGAGACCCGAGCCCTCGGCCAGCATCGGCGCCCAGCGGGTACGGGTCGTGCCGACCGGCAGCGTGGTCTCGTAGCTGACCAGCGTGCCGGGCTTGAGGCCCGCCGCGATGGCCTTGGTCGCGGCGTCCATCCAGCCGAAGTCGGGGGTGCCCTCGGCGTCCACGAAGAGGGGGACGACGACCACGACGGCGTCGGACGCGGCGACCGCGGCCGTGGTGTCCGTCGTGGCGGAGAGCAGACCGGCGCCGACCGTCTCCTTCAGCTTGACGTCCAGGTCGTGCTCACCGGGGAACGGCTCGGTGGCCGCGTTGACCAGCTCGACGACCTTCTCGTTGACGTCCGCGCCGATGACCTTGTGGCCCTTGGCGGCGAACTGCACGGCGAGCGGAAGTCCGATCTTGCCGAGCGCGACTACACAGATGTTCATCGGGTTACTTCCTCTTCGAGCTGGACAGTGTGCGGCGCAGCCGTGCGCCCACGCTCTTCGACCTGGACAGCGTTCGGCGCAGCCGTGCGCCCACGCTGGGCTTCGGTTCCCACAGCGGGGCCGTCGTGATCACGAGACGGCCCTTCGTGTTCGGGTTCGCCGCGACACGGTGGGGGGCGGTGCTCCCCCAGCGGCGTGCCAGCGGCAGCGGCTGCCCTTCGGTGCGGACCGGGATCTCGTACGTCGAACCCGCCACGTCCGCGTAGAGGCGGACGCCCCTCTTGGCGCGCGCGGCGGCGAGCGGGATGCGGGCGGTCAGCAGGGTGCCGCCGTCCTCGGCGGTCCCGGCCGTGAGCGTGCCGGTCCTCTTCGGGCGCGGGGCGTCCTTGGGGAGCTTGCGCGCACCGGGCTTGTCCGCGCTCTGCGGCATGGCTCCCTGGGCCAGGGCGACGACGGCCGAGGCCGTGTCGCCGGTGACGCCGACGCGCAGTTTCACGGTGAGCGCGAGCTCCTCGCCGTGCTGCTCCCAGTCGGCCGACTCCAGTCGCGTACCGGCGGAGAGGCGGCCCGCCACCGTCTCGCCGAGCACCTCGTAGTACCGCTCGTCGAGGCCGACGGCCGCGTCCCGGAATCCGGGGTAGACGGCGAAGGCCCGGTCGCCCTCCAGCAGGAAGGGCGGCGCTCCGTGTTCGGTCTCCTCCGCGATGGCGCGGGTGAGCTCCTCGACGGCGCCGCGCCGGGCCAGGCCGAAGCGCACGCGGCGCTTGACTCCGGTGCCGTCGCGCAGGCCGTCGGTGAAGTAGGTGTCCACCAGCGCGCCGACGCCCTCGCACACCTGGCGGCGGGTGTCCGGGGCGAGGGCGGGGAAGTCCTTCTGGAGGAGCTTGGAGAGCTCCCAGTCGAAGTGGCGCTTGAGCACCGCGTCACGCTGCGGACCCGCGGGGATCAGAGCGGCTGTGTGCTCCATGATCCTTGCGGTGCACCGGAGCCGGGCCAGGTGGTTCGCCCGGTAGGTGATGTTGCTGGCGTCGCCGCGCTTGACCGCGTAGTAGCAGGTGTAGTCGGAGATCACGGAGATCTTCCGGGCCCGGACGCACGCCTCGATGGTGAACGGCTGGTCGCTGCCGACCGGCAGGTCCTCGGGGAAGCGGAGGCCGTGCTTCTCCACCAGTTCACGGCGGAAGAGCTTGGTGTTGGCCAGCGTGAAGGGAAGCGCCGAGTCGTAGAGGCTGATGCTGGGATGGTTCCCGTCGTACAGCTTCTGGTGGACGTAGCGCCCGTTCGTGCCGACCATCCTGCCGACGACCACGTCCGACTCGTTGGCGTCGGCACAGGCGACCATCCGCTCCAGCGCCTCTTCGCCGAGATAGTCGTCCGCACCTATGAAATAGACGAAACGGCCTGTGGCCACGTCCAGCGCCCGGTTACTGGGCGCGGCAGGGCCCCCGGAGTTCGGCTGGTGGATCACCTTCACCACGTCGGGGTAGCGCTCGGTGAACCGGTCGAGCTCCGCTCCGCTCCCGTCGGTCGACCCGTCGTCGACGGCCACGACCTCCAGCCGCTCCGGGCCGATGCTCTGCCGGACCAGGGAGTTCAGACACTCCGTGAGGTAGGGCATGGTGTTGTAGACGGCGACGACGACGGTGACATCGGGGTCTCGTGTCATGCCATCACCTGGGAGCCCGACTGTTCCGCGTTCATCGGTGCCGCTCCGGTGAGCCGCGTGTACACGCCGTCCAGGACCTCGGCCTGAGCCTCCCAGGTCCAGTTCTCCAGCAGCCCCTCGCGTCCGTAGGCAGCGCGGTACTTCGCCGGGTCTGCGAGCACCGACTTGACCGCCCGTACGTAGTCGGACACGTCCTCAGCGGTGAAGACCTCGCCCTGGCCGGTCCGGGCGACCATCTCGCCCATCGTCTTGACGTCGCTCACCACGAACGGCAGGCGGGCGTGGGAGTACTCGAAGAACTTGGTGATCAGGGCGATCTCGTGGTTCGGCCAGTGGTGGATGGGGATGACACCCACGTCCGCCGCTGACAGGAAGGGGACCACCTGGTAGTGAGGCACGTACGGCAGGATGTGCAGCCGGTCGGAGACACCCAGTTCGGCGGCGCGCTCCTTGAGCTCCTGCATGTACGCCGAGTTGGGCCGCAGGACGACGAAGGCCACGTGCGTACCCGGGAGCTGGGGCAGTCCCTCGACCATGATGTCGAGGCCCCGCTGCGGCGCCGCAGCACCGCTGTAGACCGCCAGCGGGACGTCCGGACCGATGCCGCACAGTTCACGCAGGTCGGGCACTGGCTCCGCGGCCTGCTCCGGAGAGATCTCGGCATCCGGGGCGTTGAGCACCACCTCCGGCAGGGCCTTCAGGCCGTGACGCTCGACCAGCATTTCCGCCAGGGTGCTGGAGACGGTGGTGACAGCGTCGGCGTACTTCGCGTACTCCCGCTCGTGCCCGCACTGCGCGACGTGCCAGCGCGGGTGCGGGCTCCACGGCTTGATGCCGGGCAGGAACTCGTGCACGTCCCAGAGGAGCTTGACCGTCCGCCCCTTGGCCTCGGCGCGCAGCTTCGCCCGCGCGGCCACGCCGAGCATGCGGAAGTCGTTGGCGTGAATCACGTCGGGTTCGAGCCGGTCGATGACCTTGCCGTACGCCAGCTCGAAGTCCCACAGGGCCGGGTCGAGGCGTCGCCAGGCCCGGTCACCCATGGTGCGAATCCAGAAAGCCGTGGTGAAACGGTCCAGCCGCGAATCCATGCTCTTGCGACGCTGTGCGAGCGCCTCGGTGCGACCGACCCGGAGGTGCACCCACTTGCTCAGCGTCTTCGCCAGCAGACGGGGAGGCAGCAGACGCGCGGTGCCGAGTAGCGACCCGCTGCGCCTGGCTTCGACGCTCCGGACGTTCAGCTCGGCGCGCCAGGCCTTCATCCGCTGCTTGCGGTACTCGGCGAGCGGGCCGGGCGGATACGCGAGAGGCGAACGCAGCACGGCCCTGCGGTACTCGTGACGGCGGCGATGCATGGGCGTCGGCACATGCAACAGGCGGACCTGGGCGTCGCCGAGCCACCACTTCTGGTTCTTCTTGGTGGGCGACTTGCCCAGAAGCACCACGTCCCAGCCGGCCTCCGCCGCTGAGCGGGCTTCCTTCTGCACCCGGGAATCGCCGTTGACGCCGTTGTCGACGAGCATGACGATCTTTCCCCGGGAACTGCGCTCCGGCCCCGCGGCCGAGCTGTCAATCGCCATGACGAGCGTGCTCTCCTGTCTCAAATACGACGGTCCGGCCACTGTTGGCCGAGTCGAGCAGCGATGTCGCCACCTCGACGGTACGAAGCCCCTGGCGCAGCGTGCAGATGTCGGCGGGCTTGCCCTGTACAGCGTCGCGGAAGAGCTCGTGCTCGACAAGCAGCGGCTCGCGCTTGGGGATGGCGTAGCGGATCATGTCGCCCTCGGCGACCCCGCGGAACGCGCGCAGCGCCTCCCACTCGGTGGTGACGGCGGCGTTGGAGTGGAACGTGAGGTCGGCGGTGAGCGTGTCGGCGATGAAACAGCCGCGCTCACCGGTGACCGAGGTGAAGCGCTCCTTGAGCGGGCTCAGCCAGTTGACCAGGTGGTTGACCATCGTGCCGTCGGACAGCTGGCCGACCGCGGAGACCATGTCCTCGTGCGGGCGGCCGGACTTGGAGACGGTGTGGGCGGCGATCGAGGTGTACGCCTGGCCGGTGACCCAGCTGGTCAGGTCGATGTCGTGGGTGGCCAGGTCCTTGACCACGCCGACGTCCGCGATGCGGTGCGGGAAGGGGCCCTGGCGGCGGGTGACGACCTGGTAGACGTCGCCCAGCTCGCCGGCCTCCAGGCGGGCGCGGAGGGAGAGGAGGGCCGGGTTGCAGCGTTCGATGTGGCCGACGCCGGCGACCAGGTCGCGGGATTCGAAGGCCTCGACGAGGCGGCGGGAGCCTTCGACGGTGTCGGCGAGCGGCTTCTCGATCAGGGCGCAGACACCGGCGTCGGCGAGCTGGAGGCCGACCTCCTCGTGCAGGCCGGTGGGACAGGCCACGACGGCGTAGTCGATGCCGAGGGCGATGAGCTCCTCGACGGTGGAGAGCACGGGGGCACCCTGGGCCCAGCCGTTCTTGTCGCCCATCGGGTCGACGACGCCGACCAGCTCGACGCCCTCAAGGCTCGCGAGGACACGGGCGTGGTGGCGGCCCATGGAGCCGAGGCCGATGAGCCCGGCCTTCAGTACGGCGCTCACAGGTTCTCCCCCAGGGAGTTCACGGCGGCGGCGATCCGCTCCAGGTCGCCCTCGGTGAGGGAGGGGTGGACGGGCAGCGAGACGACCTCGGCGGCGGCCTTCTCGGTCTCCGGCAGGTCCCAGGTGCGGCCCGCCTTCTGGTCCGGCTCCCAGTAGGGCTTCAGGCGGTGGATCGGCGTCGGGTAGTAGACCGCGTTACCGACGCCAGCCTCGGTGAGCCTGGCCATCGCGGCGTCCCGGTCGCCCCGGATCCGCACGGTGTACTGGTGGTAGATGTGGCGCGCGCCCTCGGCCACCGGCGGAGTGGTGACGCTCGGGGCGGTGATGTTGGCGTCGAGGTAGGCGGCGTTGGCTCGGCGCTGCTCGGTCCAGCCCTCCAGCTTGCCGAGCTGTACGCGGCCGACGGCGGCGGACACGTCGGTCATCCGCATGTTGGCGCCGACGATCTCGTTGGCGTACCGCTGCTCCATGCCCTGGTTGCGCAGCAGGCGCAGGGTGCGGGCCAGTTCGGCGTCGGCCGTTGTGACCATGCCGCCTTCGAGGGAGTGCATGTTCTTGGTCGGGTAGAAGCTGAAGGTGCCGCCCGCGCCGAACGCGCCGACGGGGGTGCCGTTCAGGGCCGCCGCGTGCGCCTGGCAGGCGTCCTCGACCACGGCGAGCTTGTGCTTGTCGGCGATCGGCATGAGCTTGTCCATCGCCGCCGGGTGGCCGTAGAGGTGCACCGGCATGATCGCGGCGGTGCGCGGCGTGATCGCGGCCTCGACCGCCGCCGGGTCGAGGCCGAAGCTGCCCGGCTCGATGTCGGCGAACACCACGTCGGCACCGACCAGGCGGACCGCGTTCGCGGAGGCCGCGAAGGAGAAGGACGGGACGATCACCTCGTCGCCGGGGCCGATGCCCAGGGCGAGCAGCAGCAGGTGCAGGGCCGAGGTGCCCGAGTTGACCGCGACGCAGTGCCGGTCGTCGACCAGCCGCGAGAACCCTTCCTCGAAGGCCGCCACCTCCGGGCCCTGCACGACGCGACCGCTGCGCAGCACCCGTACGGCTGCCTCGATCTCGTCTTCTCCGATGACCGGACGGGCAGCAGGAATCGGCTGCTCGTTGATGCTCGTCATGGACGTCCTCCTTGAACACCGCAAGAGCTCGTTACCAGGCAGAGCTCCGAGGTGCGGGACGTCTTACGAGGTCGCGCGTAACCCCACCGGCGCGATGCCGACGCCCTGCCGAGGAATCTGGTCCGGTCGCCAACACCGCCGGGACCTGTCACCGCCTGTAGTTTTCATGAAGAACGCTCACAGGCATGGCAACCGTCGTCACATTATCAGGGATTTCTGGCCCAATTTCTGGCTCGTTAACCGGCGCTTGCATCAGTTCCGAAACAAAGCAGGTGCCCCGCCCCGATGCGCTCGGGGCGGGGCACCTGAAGGTGAACAACCGGTTACGAATTCATCAGCCGGCCGACGGCGCGCCCTCTGCGGAGGGCGCAGAAGCGGTCACGGAGGGCGACGACTGCTCGGCGGCGACGGTCTTCTTCGTCGCCTTCTTCGCGGCCGTCTTCGCCGTGGTCTTCTTCGCGGTCGTCTTCTTGGCGGCGGTCTTCTTGGCCGCCGTCTTCTTCGCCGGTGCCTTCTTGGCGGCGGCCTTGCGGGCCGTCTTCTTCGCCGGGGCCGGTTCCGTGGATTCCGGGGCCTCCGCGGACTCCGGGGCCTTCGCCTCGGGCTCCTCAGGAGACTCGGGAGCCTTGGAAGCGTCGGGCGCCTCGGCAGCCTCGGGAGTCGATACGACCACGACCACCGCTGCCTCGTCCGACCCGGTGGGCGAGCCCGCCGGAGCGGTGACCTTGCGGGTCACCCGGCGCCGGGCACGCGGCGGGGCGGCCACGGGGGCCTCGGCCTCGGGGGCCTTCTCCGCCGGGGCCTCGGGGGCCGGAGCCTCGGGGGCCTCGACGACCGGGTCCTCCACCGCGACCGGGTCCGTGGCGGGCTCGGTGGGCCGGACCGGCTCGGCGGCCTCGGCCTGCTTCGGCGAGCCCGCCGGGGCGGACGCCTTACGGGTGGCCCGGCGGCGCGTACGGCCCTGGGGCGCGGCCTCGGCCGGAGCCTCGGAGGCCGGTGCGGGCTCGGCCGCCTCGGCGACCAGGGCTTCCGCGACAGGGGTTTCGACCACCGGGGTCTCCGCGACCGGCCCGGGGCCGGCCTCGGCCACGGGAGCCTCGGCGGGCGCCTCCGTCTTCGGCGTGCCGGCCGGGGCCGACGCCTTGCGGGAGGACCGACGGCGGCCACGGCCGCGCGAGGCGGCCGCCTCGGCCTCGGCCGGGCTGCTGTAGAACTCCTCGTCCGCGGTGACCTCGGGCTCCACCGCCACCGGGGCGGCGACCTCGGCGGCCAGCTCGGCCTCGGTCTCCGTCTCGGTGTCGATGACCGCCTGGTCGTCGTGGCCGTGCTCGTGGTCCTGGCCGGAGCCGCCGCGGCCGCGCTTGCGGGACTTCTTGCCGCCGCCACCGCCGCCCACGGACGTCGGCTGCTCCATGTGGACGATGACACCGCGCCCGTTGCAGTGGACGCAGGTCTCGGAGAAGGACTCCAGCAGGCCCTGGCCCACCCGCTTGCGGGTCATCTGGACCAGGCCCAGCGAGGTGACCTCGGCGACCTGGTGCTTGGTGCGGTCGCGGCCCAGGCACTCCAGCAGGCGCCGCAGCACCAGGTCCCGGTTGGACTCCAGGACCATGTCGATGAAGTCGACGACGACGATGCCGCCGAGGTCGCGCAGCCTCAGCTGGCGCACGATCTCCTCGGCCGCCTCCAGGTTGTTCCTGGTGACGGTCTCCTCCAGGTTGCCGCCCTGGCCGGTGAACTTGCCGGTGTTGACGTCGACGACGACCATCGCCTCGGTCTTGTCGATCACCAGCGAACCGCCGCTGGGCAGGTAGACCTTGCGGTCCAGCGCCTTCATCAGCTGCTCGTCGATGCGGTACGTCGCGAAGACGTCCACCTCGGAGGTCCAGCGCGAGAGCCGCTCGGTGAGGTCGGGCGCCACGTGCGAGACGTAACCGTGGATGGTCTCCCAGGCGTCGTCACCGCTGACGATGACCTTGGAGAAGTCCTCGTTGAAGATGTCGCGGACGACCCGGACGGTCATGTCCGGCTCGCCGTAGAGCAGCGTCGGCGCGTTGGAGCCGCTGGTGCCCTTCGCCTTCTTCTGGATGTCCTCCCACTGCTGCTGGAGCCGCTCGACGTCACGGCGCAGCTCGTCCTCGCTCGCGCCCTCGGCGGCGGTGCGCACGATGACGCCCGCGTCCTCGGGGACGATCTTCTTGAGGATGGTCTTGAGGCGGGAGCGCTCGGTGTCGGGCAGCTTGCGGCTGATCCCGGTCATCGAGCCCTCGGGCACGTAGACGAGGTAGCGGCCGGGCAGCGAGACCTGGCTCGTCAGACGCGCGCCCTTGTGGCCGATCGGGTCCTTGGTGACCTGCACCAGGACCGACTGGCCGGACTTGAGGGCGGTCTCGATGCGGCGCGGCCCGTGGGCCATGCCGAGCGCCTCGAAGTTGACCTCACCGGCGTACAGGACGGCGTTGCGGCCCTTGCCGATGTCGACGAAGGCGGCCTCCATGGACGGCAGTACGTTCTGGACCTTGCCCAGGTAGACGTTGCCGACGTAGCTGGTGGCCTGCTCCTTGTTGACGTAGTGCTCGACGAGCACGTTGTCCTCAAGGACGCCGATCTGGGTGCGCTCGCCGTTCTGGCGGACGACCATCACGCGCTCGACGGCCTCGCGGCGTGCCAGGAACTCCGCCTCGGTGATGATCGGGACCCTGCGGCGGCCCTGCTCGCGGCCCTCGCGGCGGCGCTGCTTCTTGGCCTCCATACGGGTCGAGCCCTTGATGGACTGGACCTCGTCGAAGCCGGTGCCCGGCTCGCGCTCCTCCTTCTTGCGGGGCTCACGGACCTTGACGACCGTACGCTCCGGGTCGTCGGCGGTGCCGTGGTCGGCCTCGCCGGCGTCACCGCTACGGCGACGGCGACGGCGACGGCGACGGCTGCTGCTCGACCCGGAGGCCGAGGAGTCCTCGTCCTCGTCGATCTCGTCGGCGTCCTGCACCGGGGCGGGCTCGTCCTCGGCGGGGGCCTCGCCGGAACGGGACGCGGTCCGCGCCTCGTCCCCGTTCTGCTCGGCCTCGTCCGTGTCACCGGCCTCGCCGCGGCGGCGGCGACGGCCACCGCGACGACGGCGGCGCGAGGGACGGTCGCCGTACTCGTCGGTGTCCTCGCCCTCCTGCTCGGCGTCCGCCTCGGCCTCGGCGGCCTGCCGCTCGGCGGGCTCCTCCACCGGGGCCGCCGGGGCGGCGGGCTCGGCGGCCTGCTCGGCCTCGACGGCCTCGCCACGGCGGCG
>NZ_NWVL01000121.1 GCF_002382885.1 Streptomyces sp. WZ.A104 | reverse complement strand
TGATCGACGCCGAGGCGGACGGCACACCGCCCTGGCTGGCGACGCTGTACGTTCCCGGGCCCGCCCTGGACGCCGCCGTCGCGCGGCGCGGACCGCTGCCGGTACCCGCGGTGCTGTGGCTGATGGCCGGGGTGGCCGAGGCGTTGCAGGCGATCCACGGTGCGGGGATCGTGCACCGGGACCTGAAGCCGTCCAACGTACTGCTGGCCGCCGACGGGCCGCGCGTGATCGACTTCGGCATCTCACTGACCTCCGGCGTGACCGCGCTGACGGCCACCGGCGCCACCGTCGGCACGCCCTCCTACATGGCTCCCGAGCAGGCGTCCTCGGGTGAGATCACAGCGGCGACCGATGTCTTCTCACTGGGCCAGACGGCGGCGTTCGCGGCGTTGGGCAGACCGCTGTACCGAGGCGGCTCCTCGGTCGGCGTGCTCTACCAGATCGTGCACTCCCGGCCCGACCTGTCACCTCTTCCCGACGAGATCCGCCCGTTGATCGCCCGGTGCCTGGCCGCCGACCCCGAGGAGCGGGCCACCCCGGCGGAGGTCGTGGAGCAGTGCCGGAAGCTGCTGGGCGCGGACGCCGAGGCGGGGGCGGGGCCTGCCGTGTGGCGGGAGGTCAGGGGTACGGAGGTGACAATTCCGCCTCCGGTCGCCGACCCCACCCCGGTGCGTACGCTGCTGTTGGCCGATCGGCCGCCGCAGCCCGGCGGGCCGGACGGGCGGCAGGCCCCGGAACGGACGCGGGCGCGCAGGTGGCGTACCGCGCTGATCGGCGCGGCCGCCGTGACGTCCGCGGCCCTGCTGACCGGGCTGACCTGGACCGTCCTCGACGCGACGAACGGGTTCCGCGACCGGGGCGCGACCGCCTCGGGCGGGCCGTCAGCACCCGGGGACCCGTCGGGGTCGGGGTCGAGGTCGGGAGCGGAGTCGGAGTCGGGGGGCGGTGACCCCGCGCCGGACGCTTCGAGCGCCTCCCCGGCCGGACCCACGGCATGGCAAGCCGTCCCCTACCCCCTCCAGATGCTGACCGAGAAGAACTCGCTCGCCCTCAAGGAGCCGGTCGACCGCGAGGACCGCGAGGGGGACCTCCGCTTCGTCTGTCAGCAGACCGGTTGCGCGCTGGAGAGCGACACCAGCGTGGTCGCCCTGCGGTACGGCAAACCGGGGGCCTCCCTCGAAGAGTGCCGTACGTTCCTCCGCGGCGCCGACAGCCGCCGCCTCCCCCTGGCCGCCGCGGCTTCGGGCAGCGAGATCTGCGTCCGGCACCCCTCGGGGGACATCGCGCTGTTCGTGATCCAGGTGAAGTCGACCGCGCTGCCCGGGAGCGGGCACAGCTTCGTCACCGGTGACCTGACGGTCTGGCGTGCGGAGAGTCCGTAAGCCGTAGGGCGTAAGGGCCCGCGCCGAGACCTTGGCCACATCCGGCCGGTCCGGGGATGCCTGTGCTGCGGGGGCGTGTTGGGGGCGGGTGGAGACCCCGGCTACGAACAGGACACCGACATGACAGACGACGTGACCACCGACGTGACCGACGTGACCGATGCGACTGGGACAGCAGGCGTCAGTGACGCCGCAGGCCTGGCCGACGATGCTGATGCTGCCGGCAGGAGCGCCGCCCGCGCCGCCGCCGTCCTCTCCCGCCCGTTCTCCGTCCGTGGCCTCACCGCGCGCAACCGCATCGCCATGGCGCCCATGACCCGGCAGTTCGCCCCGGACGGCGTCCCGGGGCAGGACGTGGCCGACTACTACACCCGGCGGGCCGCCGGAGGCGTCGGACTGATCATCACCGAGGGCACCTACGTCGGCCACGACTCCGCCGGGTCCAGCGACCGGGTCCCGCGCTTCCACGGCGAGGAGCCGCTCGCGGGCTGGGCGAACGTCGTGGACTCCGTGCACCGCGCGGGCGGGGCGATCGTCCCGCAGCTGTGGCACGTGGGCGTCACCCGCGACGAGGGCGCCGGGCCGGTGCCGGACGCCGATCCGGTCGGGCCCTCCGGGGTGGCCCTGAACGGCGAGCCCAAGGGGCGCGCCATGTCGCAGCGGGATCTCGACGACGTCGTCGCCGCCTTCGCCGACGCGGCAGCCGCCGCCGAGCGCATCGGCTTCGACGGCATCGAACTGCACGGCGCCCACGGGTACTTGATCGACCAGTTCCTGTGGTCCGGCACCAACCGGCGTACCGACGCCTACGGCGGCGACCTCGTCGCCCGGACCCGCTTCGCGGCCGAGGTCGTGGCCGCGTGCCGCGCGGCCGTGTCCGACGCCTTCCCCATCATCTTCCGGATGTCCCAGTGGAAGGCGGACGCCTACGAGGCGAAGCTCGCCCACAGCCCCGAGGAACTGGACTCCCTGCTCACACCGTTGGCCGAGGCCGGTGTCGACGTCTTCCACGCGTCCACCCGCCGCTACTGGCTGCCCGAGTTCGAGGGCTCCGGCCTGAACCTGGCCGGCTGGGTGAAGAAGATCAGCGGCCTGCCGACCCTCACCGTCGGTTCGGTCGGCCTGGACGGGGACTTCTTCAGCGCCTTTAGGGGCAACGGATCCGCCGTCACCGGCATCGACCAGCTGCTGGAGCGGATGGAGCGCGACGAGTTCGACATGGTCGCCGTGGGACGTGCGCTGATCGCCGACCCGGAGTGGGCGGCGAAGACCCTGCGCGGGCGCCCCGGGGACATCACTCCGTTCTCCGCGGAGATGCTCAGGTCCCTGCGCTGAGAGCGCGGCCGGGCATCCGCTCCGCCGCCGCCGGGAGGTCCGCGCGGATCGCTGTGATCAGGGCGCGGCTCGCCTCGTGGGCGGCGGCGCTGCCCTCCGCGGGGGTGGTGCCCGCGCGCTGGTGCAGGACCACGCCGAGGATCAGGCGGCTGATGCCGGAGACCTTCTGGGTGGTGGCCCAGACGAGGTTGCCGCCCGCGGGGGTGGACGAGCCGGTCTTCAGGCCGATCACCCCGTCGTGCCCGAGCAGTCTGTTGGTGTTGTGCAAGGTCGTACCGGTGCCCGGGGAGGTGACGGACTCGGTGGCCACGATCTCGCGGAACACCGGGTCCTTCATCGCGGCCCGGGCAAGGGTCAGCTGGTCGGCCGCCGTGCTCTTCGTGCTGGCCTCCATACCGCTCACCCCGGTGTACGTGGTGCGGTCCATGCCGAGTCCGGCCGCGGCCTTGTTCATCTTCGCCACGAACGCCGTCTCGTCGCCGGCGTCCCAACGGGCCAGGAGCCGGGCGATGTTGTTGCCCGAGGGCACCATCATCAGCTCCAGCAGCCTGCGTTGGGTGTACGTCCGCCCGGCGAGCACGGGGGCGGTCGTCTCCACCGAGGAGTACGACTCGTTCGCCGCCCGCTCGTCGGCGGCAATGGCCGCGCCGGGGGCGCCCGCCCGTATCGGGTGGTCCTTCAGGATCACGTAGGCCGTCATGACCTTGGTGACGCTGGCGATCGGTACGGGCCGCTGCTCACCCCGGGTGCCGAGGCTGCCGATCCCCTCGACCGCCACACTCGACTGGCCGTCCCGCGGCCACGGCAGGTGCAGGGACTTCGCGATCTGCGCTCCCCCGGACGCCTCGGACGCCTCGCCGAGGGAGCGTCCGCGCTCCGCCCCGTCGCCGAACGCGTACCAGCCGCCCGCACCGACCGCGAGCACCACGGCTACGACACGAAGGACGGTGGTGGTGAAGGGGGTGGTCGGGGCGGTCGGGGTGGTGGGGGCGGTCGGGTCTTCGGGCATGGGCACCTCCAGGGCGCGGACGGGTTTCCCGTACCTGCGTCAGCTTCGAGGAGTCGTATCTCCGGGCCCGTACAGCGCCGTTTCCGTCACCGCGTAAGTGCGTTTCGGTTCCGTATCAGCCGCCGTACCGGCCCTCGTCAGGCTGCCCCGCGCCCAGGTCCAGGGTCGCGACCGCTCCCCCGCCCGGGGCGTTCGCGAAGCTCAGCCGGGCGCCGATCACCCCGGCCTGGCCCTGCGCGATCGTCAGGCCGAGTCCGTGGCCCCGGCCGCGTTCGCTCGCGCCGGTGCGGAAGCGCTGCGGGCCCCGGTCCAGCAGGTCGGGCGGGAAGCCGGGGCCGCGGTCCCGTACGACGATCCGGGCCCCGCCCACCGTCACCTCGACGGGGGCCGCGCCGTGCCGGTGGGCGTTGGCGACGAGGTTGACCACGATCCGCTCCACCCGGCGCGGGTCGGTCTCCACGACCTCGGCATCCCGGACGGTGACCCGGGTGTCCGTGCCCGTACGCCGCACCACATCGGCGACCAGTTCGCCCAGTGGCACCGGGTCGGGGCGGGCCCGCTCGCCGCCCGCGTCCAGGCGGGAGATCTCCAGCAGGTCCTCCACCAGGGCGTTCAGGGCCCGGACCCGGTCCCGTACGAGCGCGGTCGCCTCGTCGGTCTCCGGGAGCAGCCCGGCGGCGGTGACGAGGCCCATCAGCGGGGTGCGCAGTTCGTGCGCGACGTCGGCGGTGAAGCGCTGCTCGTTCTCCAGCTTGCGCTGGAGGGCGGTGGCCATGTCGTCGACGGCCGCCGACATCTCGGTGATCTCGTCGCGGGCCCGCCCGGCCCGGCCGATACGGGCGTCCAGGTCCCCGTCCGCGATCCGGCGGGCGGTACGGGCCCCGTGGCGCAGCCGCCGGTTGATCGGTTCGGTGGCGAGGGCGGCGAGCGGGACGACGACCAGGAGGGCGGCCAGGACGGATTTCGCGATGCTGCGGTCAAGGAGCTGGAGGCTGCGGACCTCGGTGCTCATGTCGTCCCGGACGACCAGGAACGCGTCGCCGCCGACGGCCACGACCCCCCACATCCAGTACCAGTTGGGGGGATCGGCGTCGTACCAGGTGGCGTATCTCCCGCTGGTGTCCGGCTGGTCGGCCAGATTCCGCGCCAGGGGTTCGGGCAGCTCGTGCCCGGCCCGTACGTCGATGTCGGCCGGAGCCTTCCCCGTACGGGAGAACTCCCGCTCGGCGGCGATCAGCCGGGTGAGGGTCCGGTCCTTCCCCACGCTCAGTCCGCGCTCGCGGGTCGCGTCGTGCACCAGGAAGCCGATCACGGCCGCGACCGCGCAGCAGGCGGCGGCGGCCAGTGCGGCGATCTTCCAGCGGAGGGCGCGGGGGTTGAGGAAGTCCAGGTCGGGGGAGTCCACGGGGCGTCAGCCGGTCAGTCCCGGACCAGCTTGTAGCCGAAGCCGCGTACCGTCTCGATCCGGCCGCTGCCGATCTTCTTGCGCAGCCGCAGCACGCACAGGTCCACGACCCGGGTGTCGCCCTCCCAGCCGTAGTCCCAGACGTCCCGCAGCAGCCGTCGGCGGTCGAGCACGGAGCCCGGCGCTGCCACGAACTCCAGCAGCAGGCGCAGTTCCGTGGGCGTCATGGGCACGATCGCCCCGTCCCGGCGCACCTCCATGCCGAGCGTGTCCACGCTGAGGTCCCCGAAGACCAGGACGTGGCCGGGTGCCCTGTCGGGCTTCCCGGGTGCGGGCTCCCGCGCGTCCGGCCGGAACGTGGCGCGCCGCAGCAGAGCGCGGATACGGGCCACCATGACGGCGGTGTCGACGGGTTTGACCACGTAGTCGTCGGCCCCCGCCTCCAGTCCGGCGACCACGTCGAGGGCGTCGCCGCGCGCGGACATCATCAGGACCGGGACCGGGCTTTCCTCGCGGATACGGTGGCAGAGGCCGATGCCGTCCAGTTCGGGCAGCATCACGTCGAGGATCAGCAGGTCGTGGCCGCCCCCACGGAACGCCTCCAGACCGCTGAGCCCGTCGGCGGCCACCGCGACCCGGTAGCCGTAGCGCTCCAGTGCCAGCTGGACGGCACGCCGGATGGCGGCGTCGTCCTCGACCACGAGCACGCTGACGGGGTCCGGTCCCCTGGCTTCCGACACGCTGCCTACCTGGGCTTTCGAGGTCGTGGGTCGCTCGGTCGCTCGCATCGTAGTCGGGGCGCGGCCGGTCACCGGCTCAGCGTCGCCGCGACGGGCAGGTGGTCGCTGCCGGTGGCGGGCAGGGTCCAGGCGGAGCGCGGGGTCATCCCCCGTACCAGGACGTCATCGATCCGCACCACCGGGAACGCGGCGGGCCAGGTGAAGCCGAAGCCGTCGCCCGCCTCGCGCTGCGCGGAGCGCAGCCGGGAGGTGACCGGGGCCAGCGCGGCATCCCGGAACGTCCCGTTGAAGTCGCCCAGCACCACGAGCCGGGGTGCGCGTTCCTCGCGCAGCGCGGCGGCCAGGGCGCGGGCGGCCTCGTTGCGGCGGCCCGTCGTGAACCCGGCCGCCGAGACCCGTACCGACGCGAGGTGGACGGCGTACACGGCGACGGGCCCCTCCGGGGCGCGTGCCGTGGCCCGTACCGCGCGGGTCCACGGCATGATCGGCACCGCCTTCACCTCCTCCAGCGGGTGCTTGCTCCAGAGGCCGACCCCGCCGAGCACCGCGTGGTGCGGGTAGGCGGCGGCCAGCTCGCGGGTGTACGTGGGCGCGGACGCGGCGGACAGCTCCTCCAGGGCCAGTACGTCCGCGTCCGCTGCGGCGAGCACGCGCGCGGTACCGACGGGGTCGGTGTTGCCCTCGTCCACGTTGTGGCTGACCACCGTCAGGTCCCCGGTGCCGGACCGGGCGTCCGCCCGCTTGTCGGTGAGGGCCCCGCCGAAGAGCGTCACCCACACCACGGCGGGCGCGAGGACCGCCACGGCGGCGAGCCGGGACCGGCACACGGCGGCGAGCACGAGGAGGACCGGGACGCTCAGGCCCGTCCAGGGCAGCAGCGTCTGGAAGAGGCTGCCCGCGTTGCCGACGGAGTTCGGAATCCACGCGTGCAGCGCCATCAGCGCGGCCCAGACGACCGCTGCGGCGGCGACCCATCGGGCAGGGCGGCCCCCGCCGGGTGAGGGCGGGTGCGGGGCGGCGGTGTCCGTGGTGGGTTCGGCGGCGGCCTCCGGTGGGCTCAGCACGGCACAGGTCTCCCAACGTCGCGTACACCGGCGATCCGGTACGTCGACAGCCTCCAGGAATCCCGCTTCCGGCTGGTCAGGGCCATGCTTCGGGCACCGCACGGGTGTGTATCAGGTGCGTTTCGGTGTCCGGTGCGGATCGGTGCGCGGGCGCGGGCGCGGGCTCCTGGGCCGGGCCAGGCCCAGGAGCCGCTGCGAGAGGGAGGTGCGGAGGGGGCCGACGGGCTCAGCGGGTCTCGGTGAGCGGGCCGTACGCGTCGGGGCGGCGGGTGGTGAGGAACGGGAACAGCTCCAGCCAGTCGCGGCGGGCGTCGAGGTCGAGGTCGGCGACCAGGACGGCGGGTTCGTCGCGGGGGGCCTGGGCGAGGACACGGCCGTAGGGGTCCACGACGAAGGAACTGCCGTAGAAGGTGAGGCCGTTCTCGGCACCGATGCGGTTGGGCACGATCATGAAGGTGGCGTTGGCGATCGCGTTGCCGGTGATCACCTTCTGCCAGAGCGGCTGGGAGTCGAAGCCGGGGAAGCCGGGCTCGGAGCCGATGGCGGTCGGGTAGACGAGGACGTCGGCCCCGGCCAGGGAGTAGGCGCGCGCGAGCTCCGGGAACCACTGGTCCCAGCAGGTCGGCAGCCCGAAGGCGGCCTCGTCGACCTCGACCAGCGGGAAGGCGTCGTCGCCCGCCGGACCGGCGCGGAACCAGTCGTCCTCGTAGTAGCCCTCGGTGACCGGGATGTGGGTCTTGCGGGTGCGCTGGGCGAGGGTGCCGTCGGGGGCGACGAGGATCGCCGTGTTGTAGCCGAGGCCGTCGTCCTCGCCGCCCGGCGCCGGGGCCTTCTCGTACAGCGAGGCGTGCACGTACACGCCGTGCTCGCGGGCGGCCTCGGCGGCGAACGTGAAGGTGGGACCGGTCAGCAGCTCTTCCGGCGCGGCGGGCTCGGGGTGGTCCGCCCTGCGGACGACAGCGAAGTACGGCGAGAGCGTCAGCTCCTGGAGGCACACCACACGCGCGCCCTCGGCCGCGGCGAGCCGGATGCCCTCCAGCAGCGCGGCGCGGTGCTCGGCCGGGTCCCGGTGCCACCGCTGCTGGACCGCCGCGACGCGCAGGGGGGCGCGCTCGGCGGGGCGGGTGCGGGTCGGGGAGGCGGGCGGGTTGTACGCGGTGATCAGACGCATGGCGGGTTCCAGGGGGGACGGGGGCGGAGGCGGCCACGAACTTCGGACGAGGTGCCGGAACGTTCCGGCACGGACCGAATCTAGCCGTGCCGGAACGTTCCGGCAACCCTCCGCCCCGTACGGTCGCGAACCCCGACGGGGTGTCGCGGGCAACCCCCCTAGACTTCACCCCCGTGACCTCCCGGACCGTGACCCTGCTCGACGTGGCCCGTGCCGCCGGGGTCTCCAAGAGCACCGTGTCCGATGCCCTCCAGGGCTCGGGGCGGGTCGCGGAGGCCACCCGGGACCGGGTCCGCGCGGTGGCGCGGGAGCTCGGCTACCGCCCCAACAGCGCCGCCCGACGGCTGCGCCGCGCCAGTACCGGCGCCGTCGGGCTGTATCTGCCCCAGACGGCGACCCGGCTGGACTACTACATGAACCTCGCCTTCGGCGCCGTGGCGCGCGCCCAGGAGGAGGGGCTCGACGTGGTGCTGCTGGCGCCCGCGGGCGCGGCGAGCGGGCCGGTCGGCTCGCGCGTCGACGGGCTCCTGCTGATCGACCCCGAGGTCGGCGACAGCGCGGTGCCCGGACTGCTCGACGCGGGCGTCCCGGTGGTCACCGGCGAGCGCTACCTCGGCCCGGCCGCCGGCCCCAGCGGCGCCGTGGTCTGCGACAACGCCGCCTCGCTGACCGCCCTCCTCGACCACGTGACCGGGCGCGGCGCCCGCCGCCCCGCCGTACTGGCCCCGGCGGGCACCTCCGCCTGGGCGACCGCGCTGCGCGCCACCGCCGCCTCCTGGGGCCGGGCCCACGGGGTGGAGGTCGCGCTGCGCACCGTGCCGTTCGCGGCGACCCCCGGCGAGGCCGAGGAGGCCACCCGGGCGCTGCTGAGCGCCGACCCCGCCGTCGACGCCGTGATCTGCGCCCCCGACGGCTCCGCCCCCGGCGTCCTGCGCGCCGCGGCCGCCCTCGGCCGGGAGGTCGGCGGAAGGCACGGAACCGACGGAACCGACGGAGGCAGCGGAGACAGCAGCGGAACCGGCGACGGCGGCAGGCTCGGCGGCGCCCCCCTCCTCGTCGCCTCCTGCGTCGACGGCACCGCCACCCGCAGCTCCGAGCCGCCCGTCACCGCCGTCGACCTGCGCCCCGCCGCGTACGGCCGCGCCTGCGCCGAGCTGCTCTGCGACATCCTCGCGGACCGCGCGGCCCCCGACACCGTCCGCGACCACGCCTGGTCCCTGGAGACCCGCGCCTCCACCACGCCCGCCTGAGCGGTCCACCCCAGGCGTCCCGACCGCCCCACCCCCTCCGGTTCCGTCCGCCCGGGCGGGTTTCGGGAGGGTTCACGGACGGGCGGAACGCTCCCCAGGGAGGGGGCGGAACCCGCCCCTGGGCGGGGGTAACCCGATGGCCTGATCCCTAGCGTTCATGGGGTCAACATCCATCCGGAACGGTCCGGCCGCCCCGCGGTCGCGCCGCTCCTCGCGTGAAAGGTGTGAGCCACATGGCGAACCCGAACGTCGGCATCCTCGAAGAGATCGACGACCAGAACCTCGACTCCGTCAGCGCCGCCGGCCAGGGCTGGGGAACCCTCGTGTCCTCCCTGTCCTGCTACGGCGCCAGCTACGTCCTGGGGAACAACGGGAACTTCTGCACCGCGACCGCGGAGTGCCAGAACAACTGCAAGTGACCTTCTGACGCCGGGACTCCACCTCCCGGCGTCACCCCCACTTCCCTTCGCCCAGCCCCCTGCCTCCCGCCCGCCTCCCGCCCGTCCAGGATCCGGTGTTCATGAACAGTCACGACGTCTCCCCCGGCCCCGGCACGTCCGAAGCGCTTCGGACGTATCTGCCGGAGCTGACCGACCCCGTGCTGATCGCGCAC
Organism: Streptomyces sp. WZ.A104; assembly: GCF_002382885.1. GTDB lineage: Bacteria > Actinomycetota > Actinomycetes > Streptomycetales > Streptomycetaceae > Streptomyces. The sequence continues at coordinate 4,819 of NZ_NWVL01000121.1, read as the reverse complement.
GTCGAGGAACGGCTGCGGGCAGCAGCAGGGGCAAGGACAGCCGCCGAGCCGCAACCCCGCCCCGAGCAACCCGCCCCGTACGACCCCTCCCTCGACCCCGACGGGCTCTTCCACGACTACTTCCGGCACTTCGTCGGGCCCTGGACGGACCTCGTGCGCGATGCCGCCGCGCAGTCCTCCCTGGTCGCCGACCCGGAGGCGGTCGTCGACGACTTCCTCGTGCACCAGACCGGACTCGTCTCCCGGCTGATGATCCGCACCCTGGTCGAGGAGCTCCACCAGCGGCGTTCGGCGGGCCTGCTCGACGGGGACAGCCCCGAGGAGCGGTACGCGGCCTTCCGGCGGTGGACCAACAGCGCGTCCGGGCACGGCGAGCTGCTCGGCCGCTACCCGCACCTCTTCCACCTGGTGCACAGCCAGGTCGGCTCCGCCGCCGACTACGTCGTCGAGCTGCTCCGCGAACTCGACTCCGCCGCACCCCGGTTGGGCACCCTGATGCCCGGCGGCGCGGGGGACGCCCGCCTCCAGCGCCTCGTCCTCGGCGAGGGCGACACCCACAACGGCGGGCGGTCCGTCGCACAGGTCCTGTTCACCGACGGCCGCCGGGTCCTCTACAAGCCGCACCCGATCGGCGCGGAGGCGGGCTACAGCTCCTTCGTCTCCTGGATGAACGGGCGGCTCGGCACCGATCTGCCGACCGTCGCCGTGCTGCCGACCGAGCACGGCGGGTTCGTCGAGTTCATCCCCACCGAGGAGTACGCGGGCGAGGAGAAGGACTACTTCGCCCGGATCGGCACCCTCGCGGGCATCCTCTTCCTGCTGCGGGCCACCGACATCCACTTCGAGAACATGGTCTCCTGCGCCGCCGGGCCGGTCGTCATCGACACCGAGACCCTGCTGTCGCCCCGGCTGAACCTCCCCGAGGCGTACGACGACGGGGCCGCCTCCAAGATCGCGGCGCTCACGCTCCGGGAGTCGATCATCGGTTCCGGGCTGCTGCCGCTCGTCGTGCGCGCCGGGGACGACGACCACGGCATGGACATCGGTGCGATCGGCTACGACACCGGCCAGCGTTCCCCGTACAAGTCGCTGAGCCTCCAGAACCCGGGCCGCGACGACATGTTCGTCGGGATGGTCACCACGACGACCACCGCCGCCAACGCCAACCTCGCCGTGCAGCGCGCGGCCCAGCTGCCCGTCAACGACCAACGGGACATCATCAAGCGCGAGTTCAGCCGGGTCCTGCGGTACGCGGCACAGCAGCCGGACGCGGTCGTCCACGCGATCGAGGAGTTCCTCGGCGACGTGCAGTTCCGGCACGTCAACCAGGCGACCATCTTCTACACCCAGTTGCTGCGCATGGCGACGCACCCGCACGCGATGGCCGACCCGGTCGTCCGCGCGGCCGTCCTGAACCGGACCGTCCTGCGCACCGGCGACTCCCCCGAGATCGCTGACGCCGAGGTCCGGCAGATGGCCCGGGGCGACGTCCCCTACTTCTCGTACACCGCCCGGTCCCGCGCGCTCGGCTCCACGGACGGGACGGTCCGGGCCGACGCCCTGGCCGAACCGCCGCTGACCACCGTGCGCGAGCGGATCCACGGGCTCGACGAGGCGGTCATCGAGCGCGAACTGCGCCTGATCGACTTCTCGTTCGTCAACAAGCTGCCGACCGAGCAGGAGGAGACCGGGTTCGTGCCCGTGCGCCCGGCGGGCAGGCCCCCCGTCGCCGTGGACCGGGACCGGTTCGTCCGCGAGGCCGTACGGATCGGGGAGCGGCTGCTCGCGACCCGGGTGGCGAGCACCGAGCCCCGTCACCCGGCGACCTGGATAGCCCCGCAGGTCACCACCGACTCGCAGAGCCAGTGGAGTCCGGGCACCCTCGGCTACGACCTGTACGGCGGCAGCCCCGGGCCCGCCCTCGTCCTCGCCGCCCTGGCCCGCGAGACGGGACGGGCGGACTTCGCGGCGGCGGCGCGCGGCGTGCTGGACCCGGTCGAGGAGCAGCTGCGCGGCGGCGCCCTCGCCGAGCAGGGGGTGTCGGTGGGCGGGATGACCGGGATGGCCGGTACCGCGTACGCCCTCGTCGTGGCCCGTGACCTGCTGGACGAGCCGGAGGCCGGGCGCCTCGGCGAGCTGGCCCGGGAGCTGGCCAGGTGCTCGGGGGCGGAGATCGGCACCGACTTCCTCAGCGGCATGGCGGGCGCGCTGTCCGTCGGCCTCGCGCTGCACGAGCGCGCCACGGACCCCGCCGAGCGGGCGGTCGTCGCGGAGGCGGTCCGCACCATCGCCGCCCGCGAGACCGAGGCGCTCGGCGGCGTCGGGCTCCAGGACCCCCGGGTCACCCCGTACACCGGTTACGCACACGGGGCCATGGGCATCGCGCCCGTACTGCTGCGCTACGGCGCCGAGTTCGACGACCCGGACGTGCACGGGCTCGGGCTGCGCATCCTCGGCGCGGTCCTCGAATCCCAGGCGGAGAGCGACCACGACTGGCCGCGCGTGTGGGGCGAGCCGGAGCGCTCGTACGGCTGGTGCCACGGCGCCCCCGGGATTCTGCTGGGCTCGCTGATGAGCAACCAGCACGCGCCCGGCGCCGTCTCCCGCCCGGTGCTGGACCGGCTGGCGGAGCTGACCCTCGCCCGCGGCTTCGGCAACAACCCGACGTACTGCCACGGCGACCTGGCCGGAGCGGAGATCGTCCGGTTCGGGGAGGACCTGGTCCCGGGACTGTTCGGCGAGGGCACCGGGGGCGGCGGTGCCGAGGACCTGTACCCGCGCCTCTTCGACGAGGTCGTCGAGCGGTACGGGCAGCGCTCGGACACCAAGTACGCGTACACCAACAGCCTCATGGTCGGGGAGGCCGGACTCGCCTGGTCCGTCCTCCACCACCTGGACCCGGGGAGCCACCCCTCCCTGCTGCGCCTCGCCTAGGGCCCGTCCCCGCGGCAGCGCTCCACGAACCGGGCCCGCATCCTGCCGGGCCCTGGCACCACCCATCCACGCAGGAAGAAACAGAACAGAGAGGAACCGTCATGGGCGACATCGCCATGAACGACACCACCGGATACGTCAGCGCCGACGAGCTCGTCGAGCTCGCGGACGCGCCGGACTCGCTGGCCGCGGGCATCACGCCCACCATCGTCCCGGCCACCGCCGTCACCACGGTGATCGTCGGCGCCAGCGCCGCGATGCAGGGCGGCTGCCCGACGAGCGGCTGCACCAAGCGCTGCTGAACCCGCTGAGCCGGTGAGGCGCGGGCGCCCCGGAACCGTTACTTCCGGGGCGCCCGCCCCCACCCTCCCACCCCTGAACACCGCACACACCCCTGAAACGGCGGAAGCCGGCAGACGACGGCAAGAGAGTCCACGAGTGCACCTGAGCGACGCGTTCCTCGACGAGCTGGTCCAGCGCATCACCGAGGAGAGGGCAGACGTATTCGGCGCCTTCTACACGCCGTACCTCCGCGACGGCGCCCAGCGCATCGCCGGGCTCGCCGCCTCCCCCCAGGGCCCGGACGGCATCGACGGCGTGGCGGATCTCGCCGGGGTCGCCGAGTCCGCGCTCCGCTCCCTCATGAGCCACTGCGTCGAGACCGGCGTCCGCACCCTCATCGCCTCCTTCCGCGCCCAGGACACCGGCTACGAGGCGTTCCACACCCACCTCGCCGAGGCCACGGGCCGCGAGGCGGTCCTCGCCCGGTTCCCCGAGCTGGACCGGCTGCTGCGCCTGGTCACCGCCCGTACCGCCCGAACGGTGGCCGACGTGCTGCACGCCGCGGCCGCGGACCGGGCCGAGCTGGAGGTACTCCTCGGCGGGCCCGGCCGCATCGTGTCGCTCACCCCGGGTCTCGGCGACGCCCACCGGGGCGGGCGGACGGTCTGCCTGGTGGTCCGGGACGACGGCTCGCGCGCCGTGTACAAGCCGCAGCAGGACAACTGCCAGCAGCTCCTGACCACCCTGCGCACGCTCCTCGACGCGGACGGTTCCTTCTTCGGGCCGCTGCACCCGCGCACCCTCGTCCGGCCGGCCCACGTCTGGCAGGAGTTCGTCGCGCACGCCGACCTCGACGGGACGGCGGAGCACAGCGCCCGCTACTTCCGGCGCTTCGGCCGGTCCGCCGCGCTCCTGGCCATGCTCGGGGCCACCGACCTGCACCACGAGAACATCATCGCCACCCCCGCGGGGCCGGTCGTCATCGACACCGAGACCCTGGTGTCGCTGCCCAACTCCGCACCGGGACAGCCGGGTTCCGCGGCCGCCGCGCTCAACCTGGACATCGAGCACTCCGTCCTCAACACCCTTCTCCTCCCCGCCCGTTACGCCGGGGCCAAGCTGGACGTCGATATCTCGGGGATCGGCTGCGTACGGCCCGAGGCGTCCGAGCACCTCCAGTCGTACGCGGTCGTGGACGCCGGGAGTGACGACATCCGCTTCGACCGCAGCCAGGTCGTCGTCGAGCACGGCGCCAACATGGCCACCGTGGCGGGCGAGCCGCTGGACCCGCGCCGCTGGGCCGACGACCTCGTCGCCGGGTACCGCGAGGCCCACGCCCTGCTCACCGCCCACCGCGCCGCCCTGGAGGAGGCCGTACGGGGCTCCGCGGACTGGGCGGTGCGCCAGGTCGTGAGGCCCACCTATGTGTACGCGCGGTTCCTGGAGGCCTCAACCCACCCCGTGCACCTGGGCAGCAGGCAGGACCGGGCCGAGCTGCTCGGGAAACTGCCGCGCCACTACCGGGGCACGGCTGCGGAGTCGGCGGACGCGGTGCACCGGGAGGAGGTCGCGGCGCTGCTCGACCTCGATGTGCCGTTCTTCA
>NZ_NWVL01000120.1 GCF_002382885.1 Streptomyces sp. WZ.A104 | reverse complement strand
CCCGTCGCGGCCCCGCCCGTCACGGCCCCGCCCGCCACGGCCGTGCCGGGGCGGCCGCTCGGACTGCCGGCCGGGACGCCCCCCCCCGGGCGGCATCGCGAGGCGCATCGGGCCTGCCGTCCGGCTCACCCCCGGGGCGGAGCCGTGGACCCCCGGATCATCAGCTCGGCCGCGATGGTCGCGATGCCGCCGGGCGGCGGGTTCTCCTTGCCCATCGCGAGCCGGCCCGCCCGCGCGCCCGCCTCGAAGAGCGGCAGCCGTACCGTCGTCAGAGCCGGAACCGCGTCCACCGAGAACGGCAGATCGTCGAAGCCCGCCACCGAGATGTCCTGCGGGATGCGCAGCCCCTGGTCCCGGACGGCCGCGCAGGCACCCAGCGCCACGGTGTCGTTGGCGGCGACGATCGCGGTCACGTCCGGTGCCCGGCGCAGTATTTCGAGCGTGGCCTCGTACCCGGAACGCCGGTCGTAGGGCCCGTGCACGGTGAGCCGCTCCTCGTCGGCTGGGACCGGGCCGAGCCCCGCACCCCGCAGCGCCTCCCGGTGGCCCTCCAGCCGGTGCCGGGTGGTGGTCCGTTCCGGGGGCCCGGCGACGTAGCCGATCCTGCGGTGGCCCAGGGAGACCAGGTGCTCGGTGAGCCGGCGGCCGCCGCCCCGGTTGTCGAACGTGAGCGCGGCGACGAGCGCGTCCCCCTCGGGCATCGGGGGCCGCCCGCAGAAGACGATCCGGGTGCCCGCGTCCGCGAGCTTCACCAGCTTCGCGGTCATCGCGGCCTGGTGCGCCGGGTCCTCGACCGCGCCGCCGGTGAGGACGACGGCGGCGGCGCGCTGGCGCTGGAGGAGGGTGAGGTAGGTCAGCTCGCGTTCCGGGGAGCCGCCGGTGTTGCAGATGACGGCCAGCTTCTCGCCGCCCGCCCGGCCCGAGCCGTCCCCGGGCCCGCCGATCTGCGTCTGCGCGGCCCCCGCCATGATCCCGAAGAACGGGTCGGCGATGTCGTTGACCAGGATGCCGACCAGGTCCGAGGTGGCTGCCGCGAGTGAGCTGGCGGGCCCGTTGAGCACGTAGTCCAGGTCGTCCACCGCACGCAGGACCCGCTCCCGGGTCGACGCCGCCACCGGGTAATTGCCGTTCAGCACTCGGGAGACGGTGGCCGGGGACACCCGGGCGCGGGCCGCCACATCCGCCAGGGTGACTGTCATCGCTGTCCTCCGGGAGGTCACGTGCGGCCCCCTCTTGTCCGGCCGCTGTCGGCAGGCTAGCGTCATCTCGGATAGAAAGCGCTTGCTACGGCGGTATGGAGGGAACTTCGTGACACGCAGGACAGTGCGCATCGCCATGAACGGCGTCACGGGACGCATGGGATACCGGCAGCACCTGGTGCGTTCGATCCTCGCCATCCGCGAGCAGGGCGGCCTGGATCTCGGCGAGGGCGAGGTGCTGTGGCCCGAGCCGGTGCTCGTCGGCCGCCGCGCCCACGCCCTGGAGGAACTGGCCGAGCGCCACGGCCTGACCGAGTGGTCCACCGACCTGGACACGGTCCTCGCGGACGACACGGTCGACATCTACTTCGACGCCCAGGTCACCTCGGCCCGGGTGGAGGCGATCAAGAAGGCGATCGCGGCGGGCAAGCACGTCTACACCGAGAAGCCGACCGCCGCGGACGTCGAGGGGGCCCTCGACCTGGCCCGCCTCGCCCGTGACGCGGGCATCAGGCACGGCGTGGTCCAGGACAAGATCTTCCTCCCGGGGCTGCGCAAGCTGAAACGCCTGATCGACGCCGACTTCTTCGGTGAAATCCTCTCCGTCCGGGGCGAGTTCGGCTACTGGGTCTTCGAGGGTGACTGGCAGGAGGCCCAGCGCCCGTCCTGGAACTACCGCGCGGAGGACGGCGGCGGCATCGTCGTCGACATGTTCCCGCACTGGGAGTACGTGCTCCACGAGTTGTTCGGCCGGGTCACCTCCGTGACGGCGCACGTCCAGACGCACGTCCCGCGGCGCTGGGACGAGCATGGCAAGCCGTACGAGGCGACCGCCGACGACGCCGCTTACGGCATCTTCCAACTGGCGGGCGGGGCGGTCGCGCAGATCAACTCCTCCTGGGCGGTCCGGGTCAACCGTGACGAGCTGGTCGAGTTCCAGGTCGACGGAACGCACGGCTCGGCAGTGGCAGGCCTGCGCAACTGCCGTGCCCAGCACCGCTCGTCGACCCCGAAGCCGGTCTGGAACCCCGACCTCCCGGCCACCGAGCCCTTCCGCGACCAGTGGCAGGAGATCCCGGACAACCAGGAGTTCGACAACGGCTTCAAGGCGCAGTGGGAGCTGTTCCTGCGCCATGTGGCACAGGGCGAGCGGTACACCTGGGACCTGCTGGCCGGGGCCCGGGGCGTCCAACTCGCCGAACTGGGACTCAAGTCGTCCGCCGGCGGCCGCCGCTTCGAGGTGCCGGAGCTGACGCTGTGACGGCTGCTGTTCTCCTGCCCCAGGGCTCGTACACCCCGAGTGGCACCCCGCTGGACCTCACGCCGAACGTGCCGCCCCCCACCTCCCGTACGGTCTTCTCGGCGGCGCATGTCGTCGCCGACCCGTACGCCGACATCAGCCCCGACGGCCCGGCGGCCCTCGACTGGGACGCCACGCTCGCCTTCCGCCGCCACCTGTGGGCGCACGGCCTCGGCGTGGCGGAGGCGATGGACACCGCACAGCGCGGGATGGGCCTGGACTGGGCGGGCGCTGCCGAACTGATCCGCCGCTCGGCGGCGGAGGCGAAGGCGGTGGGCGGCAGGATCGCGTGCGGCGTCGGCACCGACCAGCTGCCCGAGGGCGGTACGCCCACCCTGGCCGAGGTCACTTCGGCGTACGAGGAGCAACTCGCGCTCGCGGAGGAGAACGGCGTACAGCCGATCCTGATGGCTTCCCGCGCGCTGGCCCGGGCGGCGAGCGGTCCGGACGACTACCTCGCCACGTACGCCCACCTCCTGCGCCAGACGACCGAGCCGGTGATCCTGCACTGGCTCGGCCCGGTGTTCGACCCGGCGCTGGAGGGCTACTGGGGCAGCGACGACCTCGACGAGGCGACGGACACCTTCCTGAAGGTGATCGCGGAGCACCCCGACAAGGTCGACGGCATCAAGATCTCCCTCCTGGAGGCGGACCGCGAGATCGACGTCCGCCGCCGCCTCCCGGGCGGGGTGCGCTGCTACACGGGTGACGACTTCAACTACCCGGAGCTGATCGCGGGCGACGAACGTGGCTTCAGCCACGCGTTGCTGGGCGTCTTCGACCCGCTGGGCCCGTTGGCGGCGCACGCGGTACGGGTACTGGACACGGGCGACACGGAGGCCTTCCGCGCCCTGCTCGACCCCACGGTCGAACTCTCCCGCCACCTCTTCCGGCCGCCGACCCGCTTCTACAAGACCGGCGTGGTCCTCCTGGCCTGGCTGGCCGGTCATCAGGACCACTTCACGATGGTGGGCGGCCTCCAGTCGGCGCGCTCGCTGCCGCATCTGGCGAAGGCGTACGAACTGGCCGACGGCCTGGGCCTGTTCCCGGACCCGGAACTGGCCGCACACCGTATGCGAGCGCTGCTGGCGGTCCACGGAGGAGCGCGGTGAACGATCAGCTCTCCCGCCTCTCGCTCAACCAGGAGACCATCAAGCAGTGGTCGTTGCCCGAGCTGGCGGAGGGCTGCGTCAAGGCGGGCATCGGCAAGGTGGGCCTGTGGCGGGCGCCGGTCCAGGCGTACGGCGTCGAGCGCGCGGCGGCCGTGATGGCGGACGCGGGTCTGACCGTCACCAGCCTCTGCCGGGGCGGTTTCCTCACGGCCCCGGACCCGGTCGGGCGGGCCCGCGCGCTGGACGGCAACCGGGCGGCCCTGGACGAGGCGGCGGCGCTGTCCACCGACACCCTGGTGCTGGTCTCGGGCGGCCTCCCGCCGGGCAGCCGTGACCTGTACGGGGCACGCGAGCGGGTGGCGGACGCTCTGGCCGAACTCCTCCCGTACGCGGCCGAACGCGGCGTCCGCCTCGCGATCGAACCGCTGCACCCGATGTTCGCCTCGGACCGCTGTGTGGTCTCCACCCTCGCCCAGGCCCTGGACCTCGCGGAACGCTTCCCGGCCGAGCGGGTGGGGGTCGTCGTCGACACCTACCACCTCTGGTGGGACGACCGCGCCCCGGAGCAGATCGCCCGTGCGGGGGCGGGAGGCCGCGTCCACGCCTTCCAGCTGGCCGACTGGATCACCCCGCTGCCGGCGGGGGTGCTGCTGGGCCGGGGGCAGCTGGGCGACGGCAGTGTGGATTTCCGCTCGTTCCGCCGACAAGTGGAATCGGCCGGGTATGGCGGACCGATCGAGGTGGAGATCTTCAACGAGGAGCTGTGGGCCCGTGACGGGGCGGAGGTGCTCGCGGAAGTGATCGGGCGCTATGTGCAACATGCCTGCTGAGAGGGCCGGTCCGAGCCGAAGGTAAAGAGGTCGCAAAGGGTTGCAACCTTTGGCGGGCCTCCCGGGTCACACAGGGCGTCGGGACTTCCGGGGAGGGGTCCGGGGGGAACGGGAAGGCCCGACGGGAGGGGAAAGCGAGGGGGGTCCGGCCGCGAGGCCGGGCCCCGTTTCGCTGTAGTCCTCTCCGCTGTAGTGCTCGTATGCGTGGACCCCGTATCCGCAGGGCCTTCATTCCGTACAGCCGACCTCCCCGGGGCGGCGGCCTTCAGAAATGAAAATTCTTGCCGCTCCGACGCGTCTTCGCAGGTGAGGAGTGGCGTCACAGGTCTACACCAAATGGACTCTTTACGCCCCTTCCCGTCCGTGCATTACTCATGACATGTCCATGGCATTCGATGGCCGAGTGCCCTGGATCTCTTCCTCGTCAACGTGCCCGGAGGTGGCTATGCCCGCGTACCGTTCTCCGTCCCGCCGAATCAAGAGATCCCGAGGGGCTTTACCGGCCGCCGCTCTCGGCAGTGCCGTGGCACTGGTCCTGACCGGCACGGGCGCGGCCGCCGCCGCGCCGCCCGCACCCGACAAGCCGGTCCGCTCCGGGCAGGCGTGGATGGGTGCGGGCACCCGCATCGAGCAAGGGCCCGCGTCCTCGGCGGCGGGAGGGGTCACACCGATGGACACCAGCGGAGTCCAGGGCATCGACGTCTCCCACTGGCAGGGGGCGATCAACTGGGGTTCGGTGAAGGCCGCGGGTATCGACTTCGCCTACATGAAGGCCACCGAGGGAACGAGCTTCAAGGACAGCCGCTTCAACGCGAACTACACCGGCTCCTACAACGCCGGTCTGATCCGGGGCGCGTATCACTTCGCCCGCCCCGACATCTCCAACGGGTCCACCCAGGCGGCCTACTTCGCGAGCAACGGCGGAGGATGGTCCAAGGACGGCAAGACCCTCCCCGGTGTGCTGGACATCGAGCACAACCCGTACGGTGCCATGTGCTACGGCCTCTCCACGACCCGGATGCGCACGTGGATCAACGACTTCTACAACACGTACAAGGCGCGCACCACCCGGGACGTCGTCATCTACACGACTGCCGGCTGGTGGAACACCTGCACCGGCAACTGGACCGGCATGGCCGCCAAGTCCCCGCTGTGGGTCGCGCACTGGGGTACCAGCAGCCCGAACATCCCGAACGGCTTCCCCACCTGGACGATCTGGCAGTACACGGCGACCGGCCGGGTCAGCGGGGTCTCCGGCGATGTGGACCGCAACAAGTTCAACGGGAGCTTCGCCCGGCTCCAGGCCCTCGCCGGCAACACGGCGTAGCGGCCCCGCCCTTCGCGGCAGCCGGGTGGGTGCGTCCCGTCCATGGCGCACCCGGCCGCTGTACCCGCCGCCCCCCTGGCCGCCCTCACCGGCCCGCTGCCCGCCCGCCGGGCCGGAACGACCAGCTGCCTCTATCGGCCGCTGCCCGCCCGCCGGGCCGGAACGACCACACACCAGGAGCTCGCCGTGAACCTTCCGCAGCCGTCCCGTCGTCACGTCCTGCTCGCCGGTGCGGGCGGCCTGGCCGCCGTCGCCTTACCGGGTACGGCCCACGCCCTCGGCACCGTCGAACCGGACATCGACAGCACGTCCCAATGGAACGCCCGTCCGCCCCAAGGCCCGGTGAGCCTGGTGGGAAAGCGGCCCACCATGATCATCGTGCACCACACGGTCAGCGCCAACACCTCCGACGACTCCCGCGCCCAGGCCCACCGCCACGCCCACTGGGTCCAGGACCTGCACATGGACAAGAACGGGTGGACCGACACCGGCTACCACTTCCTCGTCAGCCGGGGCGGCTGGATCACCGAGGGCCGCCACCGCAGCCTCGGCACGCTGCGCAGCGGCAGCGACTTCGTCCAGGGCGCTCACACCTCCGGCCGGAACGAGGAAGCCATCGGCATCGCCAACGAGGGCGCGTACCACGACGGCGCACAGCCGCCGCAGGCTCAGTGGGAGGTCCTGGTGGTGCTCTGCGCGTACGTCTGCGAGCAGTACGCCATCGCACCGACCCGCATCTACGGTCACCAGGACTTCGGCGACACCCTCTGCCCGGGTGTGCTGCACGACCAACTGCCGCAGCTTCGCAGCGAGGTCGCGGCGAGCATGGGGTGAGCGCGAGGCGACCTCGCCTGGATGCCCGGCGGCGGGCACTGGAGAACCGCCTCGCGCGAAGTGGCCGCCTGCCGGGTGGAGCCGACCGGCCGCAGCGTGCCCAGGTCGCGGCGGGGGCCGAGGACCGTCATCACCAGGGTGCTGCCGCAGAGGAGAACGGACCATGACGGCGGCCCCGTCAGATCGGGGGCCGTGACGGGGCCGCTGGTCGGAGGCCGTGGGTCAGGCGGAGAGGCTGCCGTGCTTGACGGCGGTGACGAAGGCCGACCAGCCCCGGGCGGAGAAGGCCAGCGCAGGGCCTGCGGGGACCTTGCTGTCGCGTACGGGGACGGTGGCGTGGCCGTACGCGACCTCAAGGCATTCGCCCTGGTCCCCGCCGCTGTAGCTGGACTTGAACCAGCCCGTGAGCGTGGACGCGTCCGGGGCACTCCGCCTACTGCTGACCATGTTCGTGCTCCTCCGCTGCGGCCCGTACACGGGCCACCGATTCCTGGTGCGACAACGCATCGCCCAGAGCGAGATCGTAGGCCGTGCGGCTGGACGCCACCAAGCGCGGATCATCCATCAAGTTGCCTGTCTGGAAGCCCTCGACGTACGCCACCGGTGCGGAGTCCGCGAAGCTCATCAGCGTCAGCAGGCTCTGCTGGAGGGAGTGGGCTCCCGCCTCGAACGGCAGCACGTGCAGCCGCAGTCGTCCCGCCTCGGCCATATCCGCGATCTTCCGCAGCTGCCTGGCCATCACCTGCGGGCCACCGACCCGCCGCCGCAGCACCGCCTCGTCCAGCAGGGTCCACACCACCGGATTCATCGGTCCGTCGAGGAGACGGGCGCGTTCTGTTCGAATGACAACGTCCTGGTCAATCTCCTCCCGGCGGTGGTTGGGCCGGTACGCCTGGAACAGGGCCCGTGCGTAGTCGTTCGTCTGCAACAGGCCGGGTACGAGCGTCAGTGCGAACTGCTGGATGAGCACCGCCTGCAGCTCCAGCTCCGCCACGGCCGCGAAGTGGTCGGTGTACTTCGTCTCCAGGTCCTCCAGCCACCGCTCGAAGAACCCGTCCGTCCCCAGCGCCCGGTCGATCCGCCGGGCGTCGTCCGGACTGGGCAACCGCCGCCCCGCCTCGTAGTGGCTGATGAGCGTCGGCGAGCAGACGACCTGTATGGCCAGTGCCTCCTGTGTCATCCCGGCGGCCAGGCGGCGCAGCTTCAGTTCCTCGCCGTACTTCTGCCGTGCCGTGCGCGGCCTGTCGTTCGACTTCATGCGCGCCCAACTCCTCGATCTGACCAGCGTGCTGTCATGCCCGACCCCCTGGAAGCGTAGCGACCTTCGACCCCACTCTGTGATGGGTTCGCTACGCAAAGAAGCGATGCCCGTACCTCGACGCACCCTGAGAAAGCAGGCCCCATGAAGCACGCCCTCGCCCGGCTCCTGAAGCCGGTGCTGCGTGTCCTGACCCCCGCATCGCGCCAACGGCACCCGATGGACACGTACGCGTACGTCCACCCCTACTCCTGCGACTACGTCGGCGGCCCGACCTCCTACCGGACCGGTGAGCGTCCCCCGCGCGGCGAGGACAGCCCACTGGTGCGCCCGTACTTCGTGGCGCACGAACGGCGGGTGGCCGAGGCGCGGGTGGCCGAGGCGCGGCGGCGCATCCGGCGCGGGGGATTGCTGGTCATCGTGCGGGGCGTGGACATCGGTCGTCTGACGGAGGGCATGGCATGAGGACGAACGGCGAATTCGTCGAGGGTCGGCCGATGCGGCTGCTGCCATGGACGGGTGCGGGAGGGAAGCCCTGTTACGTCGTGGGCGACGGCACCGGTTACGTGTCGCGGAGAGCTGACGAAGTCGAGAGCATCCAGCTCGACATGGCGGACGAGCTGCTCGGCCACGCCGCCGATCTGCTGGCCGACGGCAATGCCACCGGGCCGCAGATTCACTTCCTCGCCGGCCGGCTGACCGAGTCGCTGCACCAGGTCGTGCGCGTCGCGGAGAGCCGTGGCGCGCGGCTCGACGCGGCCGAACCCCACCGGCCCGGACTCCGCACGGCTGACAGCGAACCGGACGCAGACACTCCATGAGCGGCCCGGCCCCCGCACCCCGTGACGGGGCTTGGGGCCGCGAACCGCCCTGTCAGTGCCAACCGGTAGCGTCGGTACATGTCCAACATGGCCGTCCTCGAAGGGGTCCTGGAGCGGATCACACCTCACCAAACAAACGTGACCTGGGTCACGGCGAGGTTGGGTGCTCTCCTGGACGGACGCTGGGAGTCGGCACCCCTGCCGCCGTACACGCCGACTGCGGTTCGGTTTCCACGGCCAGTTCCCTGACGGTGACCGCAGGCCCTGACTTGCCGTCCAGCGCGACCTCGAAGGCGAAGCACCCCGTCACAAGTGTCTCGCCGGCAAGGAAGGCCCCCGGTCCGACGCCCAGCAGCTCTGCCGTCACCGTGAGATCTGGGCCCTGCCGCTCGACGCCGACCAGGCCTTGAGCCGGCTTTCCCCGTGGGAAGACTTGAGCGATCTCGCTGTCGTCCAGTACACCGTCGGCTGCCGCGCCCGCGAGCCTCTCCTGCCGCGCCTCAGCAGCACTCCGCATATCAGCGCGGGCCTTTGCCTCGGCGCGGTCATCCGCCGTGGCCAGCCAGACCCACGCCCCGATGACACACATGAGAAGCAGCACGAGCACGGCCAGACAGCCGTCGAGCAGATACCCCCGGACCGTTCCCCTGCGCACCCCCTCGCGTCTTCCCATGGCCTGAGCATGCAGGCTTCGAGACGGGCCAGGGGGCGCGATTCCAAGTCGTTATCTCACGAGGACAGCCAGGCTGTCGCCCCACACCGGACATCCACCTCGCGGAACATGGTCGAGCCCGCTCTGTCGGTGGCGGGCGGTAGCCTCCCAGAGACAGCGGAGACCGGATGAGCAGGTGGGGCGGTGCCGGGTAGGGGAGTTGACGCCAAGCGGGGCAGCCGCGAAGGCGTTTGTGAAGTCACTGGTGTCCTGGAGAGGATCACCTACGCCAACGAGGAGAACGGGTACACCGTCGCCCGTGTCGACACCGGGCGCGGAGGCGGTGACCTCCTCACCGTGGTCGGTGCGCTGCTCGGCGCGCAGGTCGGTGAGTCGCTGCGGATGGAGGGCCGTTGGGGCTCGCACTCCCAGTACGGCAAGCAGTTCACCGTCGAGAACTACACCACCGTGCTGCCCGCCACCATCCAGGGCATCCGCCGCTACCTCGGCTCCGGGCTGATCAAGGGCATCGGGCCGGTGATGGCCGACCGGATCACCACCCACTTCGGGGTCGACACCCTCGACATCATCGAGAACGAACCGAAGCGCCTCGTCGAGGTCCCCGGCCTCGGCCCGAAGCGCACGAAGATGATCGCGGCCGCGTGGGAGGAACAGAAGGCGATCAAGGAGGTCATGGTCTTCCTCCAGGGCGTCGGCGTCTCCACCTCCATCGCCGTCCGCATCTACAAGAAGTACGAGGACGCCTCCATCTCCGTCGTGCGGAACCAGCCCTACCGGCTGGCCGCCGACGTCTGGGGCATCGGCTTCCTGACCGCCGACCGGATCGCCCAGGCGGTCGGCATTCCGCACGACAGCCCCGAGCGCGTCAAGGCCGGGCTTCAGTACGCGCTGTCCCAGTCCTCCGACCAGGGGCACTGCTTCCTTCCCGAGGAGCGACTCATCGCGGACGGGGTGAAGCTGCTCCAGGTCGACACCGGGCTGGTCATCGAGTGCCTGGCGGAGCTCGCCGCGGACCCGGAGGGTGTCGTACGGGAGAAGGTGCCGTCACCGGAGGGGGGTGAGCCGGTCACCGCTGTCTACCTGGTGCCGTTCCACCGGGCCGAGCTGTCGCTCGCCGGGCAGGTGCGGCGGCTGCTGAACACCGGCGAGGACCGGATGCCCGCTTTCCAGGAGGTGGACTGGGACAAGGCGCTGGCCTGGCTCGCCACGCGTACGGGGGCCAGCCTCGCGCCCGAGCAGGAGGAGGCCGTACGGCTCGCGCTCAGCCGGAAGGTGGCCGTCCTGACCGGTGGGCCCGGCTGCGGGAAGTCGTTCACCGTCCGGTCCATCGTCGAGCTGGCCCGGGCGAAACGGGCCAAGGTGGTGCTGGCCGCGCCCACGGGCCGCGCCGCCAAGCGGCTCGCCGAGCTGACCGGAGCCGAGGCGTCCACCGTGCACCGGCTGCTCGAACTGAAGCCCGGCGGGGACGCGGCGTACGACCGGGACCGGCCGCTGGACGCCGATCTGGTCGTCGTCGACGAGGCCTCCATGCTCGATCTGCTGCTCGCCAACAAGCTCGTCAAGGCCGTGGCACCCGGTGCCCATCTGCTTCTCGTGGGTGACGTCGACCAGCTGCCTTCGGTCGGCGCGGGGGAGGTGCTGAGCGATCTGCTCGCGGACGGCGGCCCGGTCCCGGCCGTGCGCCTCACCCGGATCTTCCGCCAGGCCCAGCAGTCGGGTGTGGTCACCAACGCGCACCGGATCAACGCCGGCCGACCCCCGCTCACCGAAGGACTGAGCGACTTCTTCCTCTTCGTGGAGGACGAGACGGAGGACGCGGGCAAGCTCGCCGTGGACGTGGCGGCCCGCCGCATTCCGGCCAAGTTCGGTCTCAACCCCCGCCGTGACGTGCAGGTCCTCGCGCCGATGCATCGCGGTCCGGCCGGTGCGGGCCACCTGAACGGGCTGCTCCAGCAGGCCATCACTCCCGGCCGCCCCGACCTCCCCGAGAAGCGGTTCGGCGGCCGGGTCTTCCGCGTCGGCGACAAGGTCACCCAGATCCGCAACAACTACGACAAGGGCGAGAACGGCGTCTTCAACGGCACGGTCGGCATCGTCACCGCCCTCGACGCGGACGAACAGACGCTCACCGTCCGCACCGACGAGGACGAGGAGATCGGCTACGACTTCGACGAGCTGGACGAGCTGGCCCACGCGTACGCCATGACCATCCACCGCTCCCAGGGCAGCGAGTATCCGGCCGTCGTCGTCCCCGTCACCACCAGCGCCTGGATGATGCTCCAGCGCAACCTCCTCTACACCGCCGTGACCCGGGCCAAGAAGCTCGTCGTGCTGGTCGGGTCCCGTAAGGCGATCGGCCAGGCGGTCCGCACGGTTTCCGCAGGCAGGCGCTGTACGGCACTGGATTTCCGGCTCCGAGGCGGCTCAGGAGAAGACTTCTCGTGACCCCTACACAAAAATGATCGATCAAATCGGTGGGAAACATCACGGAGGCCTTCCGGAACCGGAGTCAAGGGGGCAGGATGAGTAAGTTGGCGGCACTCAGTGCCGTCAGTAGGTCCAATGGACGACCCCGAGTGCACTCTCCTGAGCCGAATGGGGGAGGGTGGAGACAGTCAGGGCACCTCGAAGAAGAGGCACTACGTCGGTGAGGGATGACGTGAGCGAGCACACCAACAACGCTGTAGTACTGCGGTACGGCGATGACGAGTACACCTACCCGGTGATCGACAGCACCGTCGGCGACAAGGGCTTCGACATCGGGAAGCTTCGGAGCAATACCGGCCTGGTCACGCTGGACAGCGGATACGGCAACACCGCCGCCTATAAATCCGCCATCACGTACCTCGACGGTGAGCAGGGCATCCTGCGCTACCGCGGATACCCGATCGAGCAGCTCGCCGAGCGCTCGTCGTTCCTTGAGGTCGCGTACACGCTGATCAACGGTGACCTGCCGAAGGTCGACGAGCTGGCCGCCTTCAGGAACGAGATCACCCAGCACACGCTGCTGCACGAGGACGTCAAGCGGTTCTTCGACGGCTTCCCGCGCGACGCCCACCCGATGGCCATGCTGTCCTCGGTCGTCAGCGCGCTGTCCACGTTCTACCAGGACAGCCACAACCCGTTCGACGAGAAGCAGCGCCACCTCTCGACGATCCGCCTGCTGGCGAAGCTGCCGACGATCGCCGCGTACGCCTACAAGAAGTCGATCGGGCACCCCTTCGTCTACCCGCGCAACGATCTCGGGTACGTCGAGAACTTCCTGCGCATGACCTTCTCGGTCCCCGCCCAGGAGTACGAGCTGGACCCGGTCGTCGTCTCGGCGCTGGACAAGCTGCTCATCCTGCACGCGGACCACGAGCAGAACTGTTCGACCTCCACCGTGCGTCTGGTCGGCTCCTCGCAGGCGAACATGTTCGCCTCGATCTCCGCCGGTATCTCCGCGCTGTGGGGCCCCCTGCACGGTGGCGCCAATCAGTCGGTGCTGGAGATGCTGGAAGGCATCCAGGCCAACGGCGGCGATGTCGACTCCTTCATCCGCAAGGTGAAGAACAAGGAGGACGGCGTCCGCCTGATGGGCTTCGGCCACCGGGTGTACAAGTCCTTCGACCCGCGCGCCAAGATCATCAAGGCTGCCGCCCACGACGTGCTGTCCGCGCTCGGCAAGTCCGACGAGCTGCTCGACATCGCGCTCAAGCTGGAGGAGCACGCGCTCTCCGACGAGTACTTCGTCTCGCGCAACCTCTACCCGAACGTGGACTTCTACACCGGTCTGATCTACCGGGCCATGGGCTTCCCGACCGAGATGTTCACCGTGCTCTTCGCGCTCGGCCGCCTTCCGGGCTGGATCGCCCAGTGGCACGAGATGATCAAGGAGCCGGGTTCCCGCATCGGCCGCCCGCGCCAGATCTACACCGGCGAGGTCCTGCGTGACTTCGTCCCGGTCGAGGGCCGCTGACCCGGAGCCCTCCCCGCACCACCCGGCCTCTTCGGCCGACTGCCTTCGCCCCGCGTACCGCGCTTCGCACAGAGCGCGGTGTCCGGGGCGATTCGGCGTTCAGGGGGCGGGCAGGTGTGTGCGCCCTGCTTGAGCCCGCCGACGGGGAGGCCGCTGAGCTCTGAAGGTGGGGCGGTGAAGGAGGGTGCTGAAAGGCGGCTGAAGGGGGGGGCTGAAAGGGGGGGGCTGAGGTGCTGAGCACGCGAGAAACGCCCCGCCGCCGATCCCCCCACGGGTCGACGGCCGGGGCGCTTCCCATATCCCGGAGCGGATTCCCCCCACGGGATCCGGCCGGGCGTCTGTAGGGAGTCGAAGCTCCCGTTGTTCTGTTGTGCTGCGGTCTGCCGGGGTACGTACGCACGGGAGGGCCGCTCAAAGCTCCCCGGTGCACGTGCCCCGGCCAACGCTTGCCAACAGGAGCGTCCCCCAAGACACTCCATCGGACGTCCCCCAAGACATCCTTGGCATCGCACTCTAAGACTCGCGAACCCACCGGATGGTTACCCCAATAGCGGTGTGATCTAAATCTCTTTGTGGAAGTTACGTGAAGGCACGCAACCGTAGGCTGTTCGTGACGACGAACACGGACGAAAACGCCATGGCGGCTCCCGCGATCATAGGGTTGAGCAGGCCACTTGCAGCCAGGGGCAAGGCCGCGACGTTGTACCCGAAGGCCCAGAAGAGGTTGCCCCTGATGGTGGCCAGAGTACGCCTGGAGAGGCGGATTGCGTCAGCTGTCACCTTGAGATCTCCACGAACCAGGGTGAGGTCGCTCGCCTCGATCGCCGCATCCGTCCCGGTGCCCATCGCCAGCCCCAGGTCTGCGGTGGCCAGAGCCGCCGCGTCGTTGACGCCGTCCCCGACCATGGCGACGACCCGGCCCTCGGTCTGAAGGCGCTTGACCACGTCGACCTTGTCCTGCGGCATGACCTCCGCGTACACCTCCTCGATGCCGACCTCGGCCGCTACCGTCTCCGCCACGGCCCGGTTGTCACCGGTCAGGAGCACGGGCCTCAGCCCGAGGGTGCGCAGTTCGGCCACGGCGGCCGCGCTGCTGTCCTTGACCGTGTCGGCCACTCCGAGTACACCCCGCGCCTCCCCGTCCCAGGCCACGACGACGGCGGTACGCCCGTTCTCCTCGGCCTCCGCCAGGGCCGCGGACAGCTCGGGCGGGAGGGGAATCGCGGCGTCGGTCAGGAGTTGTTCGCGTCCGACGAGGAGGGCGTGGCCTTCGACGATGCCCTGGACGCCGAGGCCGGGGATGTTGGTGAAGTCGTCGGGGGTGGGGAGGGGGCCGGTGGTGTCGGTGGCGGCGGTGGCGATGGCTTGGGCGATGGGGTGTTCGGAGGCGTTCTCCAGTGCTCCGGCGAGTCGGAGGGCTTCGTGTTCGGTGGTGGTTTTGGTGGTGTGGGTGGTGTGGAGGGTCATGCGGCCGGTGGTGA
>NZ_NWVL01000012.1 GCF_002382885.1 Streptomyces sp. WZ.A104 | reverse complement strand
TCGGTCGGCGTCGGGGTGGGGTCCGTCGGAGTCGGCGTCGGATCGGTCGGGGTCGGCGTCGGGTCCGTCGGCGTGGGAGTCGGGTCCGTCGGCGTCGGGGTGGGGTCCGTCGGCGTCGGAGTCGGGTCCGTCGGCGTCGGCGTCGGGTCCGGTGTGCAGGTCGGCAGGTCGCCGTCGAAGGGGTACGCGTGGATCTCCTGGCCGCCCGATGCGCCCGCCGAGGTGTGGGTGAGCGAACCCGCCGTGTAGAAGCGGCCGTTGGTGCCGCTCATGCTGAGCACGGTGGTGCTCGTCGGCTGGCCGACCAGGATGCTGCCCTCGAACTGGGCCGGACCGGTCAGCGACAGGTCGGTGGCGTCCGGGAAGTTCCACAGCAGGTTCTCGCGGAGGCCCTCGTTGGGGAACGAGCCCATGAACGTGGCGACGCTGCGGGTGCCGCCGTAGACGTTGACGAGGACGGTCGCGCCCTCGGGGATGCCGTTGAACACGAACCCCGTGTTGCCACCCGCCTCCGACTCCAGGTCCGCGTCCACGTCGAAGATCTGGATCGCGGACGTACCGTCACCGGTGAACGTCATGACGTCACCTGCCTTCTGCCACGTGCCCGTCACCTCCCGGTGGTCGTCGCCGTCGTACGCGTAGCAGTGACTGGCCTCGGTGAGCTGCGGGCGCAGCGCGGTGTACGGGGCGGCCGCGTCCGCGTCGAAGCGCGGGGCGGTGGTGGGGTTCACCGTGCCCGTCAGCTCACCCGCGTACGCGACGCGGCCGGAGTGCGTGCCCTCCTCCGCGACGAGGCGCTCGCCTTCGGCGATCGTGACGTCCCCGCCCGCCGTCAGGTAGTCGGAGCCGTCCGGCGGCGGCACCCGCGAGCCGACGCCCGCGATGCCGACGTTGTAGATCTGCGAGACCCCGTCCCGCTTGTCCATGTCGAACCGGCCGAGGGTGACGACCTTCCCCTCCGCCTCGGCCGCCGCCTCCCGGACCAGGAAGTCGCCGCCGACGTAGACGTTGATATTGCTGTCGAAGTTGGTTACCGGGCCGTTGTTGGGATCGTTCCAGCTGGGCGGGCAGGAGCTGCCGAGGCAGGGTCCCAGTCCGCCCGGCAGCGGATCGGCACCCGCGGCCGGGGCCAGCACGCCCACCATCGCCGCGGCCGTGGCCACTGTCACTGCTGCCCGGATTGCGTTGCCGCGCCTGCGCGCCTTCTGTTCCATGCCGCGCAATATGCATCTTTAATGCCTAGTCATTTTGTATGACACGCCGGTTTCGCTCCGTTTCGTAGGCCTATGGGAGGTTTTTGGCGTACGACACGCGCAGGAGCACCGCGGCAACCACGGAACCCGCGGGACCGGTGCGTCAGAGAGCCAGCAGCTTCGCCTCCAACCGGGGATCGAGGCCCACGGCGGGGCGGTCGGGGCGCTGGGGAGCGACGCCGCCCCGCTCGCTCAGCCAGGTCCAGGTGTCCGCGACGGTCTCTCCGGCCGGCCGGCAGCGCAGCCCGGCGGCGTGCGCCTTGGCGTGGCCGCCCCGGTGCATGGTGTCGTGGAGCTCGCCCGGCGGGAGCCAGATCGGCAGGTCGCTCCACGGCTCGGCCCCGGCGGCCAGCAGGACGTCCGGACCGGTCCAGCGCAGCTCGGCGTCGGACGCGGTGACCTCGACGCAGGCGTCCAGCAGCTCGCCCATGGTGGTGTGGCCGGGGCGGCTCACGGTGTCGTACGGGCCGTTCAGCCCGCGCGCCGCCGCGTCCAGGAGCCACCCGGCGAGGTCCCGGGCGTCGATGTACTGGAGCCCGGCCGTACGTGGGCCGGGGGCGATCACCGGACCGCCGCGGGCGATCCGCGACAGCCACCAGGGCAGTCGGCCGACGTTCTCGCCGGGGCCGATGATCAGCCCGGCCCGCGCCAGCAGGGCCCGGTCCCCGAAGGCGTCCAGGGCGGCCAGCTCACCGCCGCGCTTGGCCTGGCCGTAGGGCACGTCCCCGCCCTCGTCCGGCGAGGCCCCGGCCAGCAGGGGGCTGTCCTCGCCCAGCCCCGCGGGGGTCGGGTAGGCGTAGACCGAGCGGCTGGAGACGTACGTGTAGTGCCCGGCCCGGCCGGTCAGCAGCCGGGCGGCGTCCCGTACGGCGGCGGGCGCACCGCTCCAGGTGTCGACGACCAGGTCCCAGGTCGCACCTCCGTCCGCGAGCGCCGCGAGCCCGGCCGCGCCCGCGGTGCGGTCCCCGGTCAGCGCGCGCACGCCGGGCGGGGGCGCGTGGTGGCCGCGGTGGAACACCGTGACCTGCCAGCCCCGCTCCAGCGCCGCGTCGGTGACCGCCCGTCCGACGAACTCCGTACCGCCCAGCATCAGAAGCCTCATGCGACGAGCCTGCCCGCACGGGCGCGCCCCGGTAACCCCGGCACGCTCTCAGCAGAACGGGGAACCTTCCGGCAGACGCCTCACGTCAGGGCGTGCGGGCCCAGGAGCGCGAGCCCGCGCTCGGGACGTACGCGCCCGGGGCACGGCCGCGCAGGTCGCAACGTACGGGCAGGGGCCCGGCCGCACACCACGGCCTACGCTCCGGGAGAGTGACGGCAGCTGAAAGGCCCTGCCCGTCAGGCGAGTTCCAGGGGGAAGGCGCCCCGGTGACCGGTGCCCGCGCCGTCGGCCGGGCGCGCCTCGAACTCCCGGCAGCTCCAGACCTCCTGGACGAACCCGGACCGCCGGTCCCACAGGTCCAGGACATCGTCCTCGCCCGCCGCGCCCCGGTAGGCCTCCTTGGCTCCACGGAAGCAGGCGAGGCCACCGGACAGGCCTCGGCCGGGGGCCGGGAAGTAGTCGGAGAAGCCGCAGGCGATGCAGGTCTGGAGGCGGATGCCGTCCGGGAGGATGCGCTGGACGGCGGCCAGGGCGGCGGCGAAGTCGCTCTCGGCGCGGGCCGACTCGTAGACCGCACCGTCCAGATGGAGGGCGAGGTGGAGGTCCGGGTCGGCCCGGCGCAGCGAGAGCAGGCAGCTGAGCGTGGCGTGCTGGAGCGTGCCCGCGACGAGGACGGGCAGCGGCAGGTCCCACTCCAGTACGCAGTCGGTGAGTGCGCCGTCCGCGAGGGCGACCATCCCGCTCTCCGGCGGCATCCCCGCCACCGGGGCCAGGTCGTCGAAGCTCTCGCCCTCGAAGTCGACCCCTCGGACCCGGATGCGGAGCTGCTGTCCGTCCGTGGTGAGGACGACGGCGTCGGAACCCCTGCGGTCCCGGTACCAGCCGGCCCACGACTCATCTGTCATGGGCAGGGACTGTAGCCCCTGACCGAGCCGTGCCCGACCCCTGCCCGGGCCCTCCGCCCGGGCCCTCTGCCCTTCCACCCGCGGGCCCTCTACCCGAGCGCTCTGCCCGGCACAGCCCCGGCCGCCGCCCGGGCCTGGCGGTTCAACCCGTACGGGGCATGCGGGGCTCACGCCACATGGGCCACATGGGCGGACCGTCCGGCAGGTCGACCGTGCGGCCCAGGAAACGGAATCCGAGCCGCTCGTACAGCATCCGGCTGCGGGCGCTGCTGGCCTCCAGATACGCGGGCACCCCCTCCCGGTCGCAGCGTTCCAGCTCCGCCCCGATCAGCTCCGCCCCGATGCCCTCCCCCTGGCGCTCGGGCCGGACGCCGATCATCAGGAGATAGGCGTGCGCGCGGTCGTGCGGGTGGACCGCTCCGGTGAGCCTCCCCACCAGTTCGCAGCGTTCGTTGCCGGGGTCGGCGGTCCGCCGCATCAGCGCGGGCGTGGGGTCCTCCTCCTCGGGGGCTCCGGCGGGCACCGGCAGCCACAGGGCCACCGCCGCGTCGCCCTCGGCGATGTCGATACGCCCTTCGGCGAGGGCGACGTCCACGAAGACGCCGAGGAACCTTCCGTGCACGGCCCGCCGGTGGGCCTCGTCCGGGAACACCCAGCTGCTGACCGGGTCGTGGTGGAACGCCTCTTCCATGACCGAGACGACCCGGGCCCTGTCCTCCGGTTGCGCCTGCTGTGTCCGTATGCCCATGACCGGCTGCCGCTCCTTCTGCTGTTCGCTCCAACCAACCTCCGGAATACTAGAGTTGAGAGGGCGGAACCGGTCATGGCGGTCGGTCAGCTGGTGCGGCGGGTGACGAATTCGGCCAGGGCCAGCAGGTCGCCCGCGCCGCTCGGGTCGGGGACCGCACGGGAGAGGTGGTGGACCGCGCGGGCCATCCGGTCGGCGGCGCAGACCTGGGCCCAGTCCCGGCCGCCGGCCCGGTCCACCGCGTCGGCCGCCCGGTTGACCTCGGCGGAGGTGCTCATGGGGCCCCGGTAGAGGGCGGCGAGCTCGGCGGCGGCCGGGGTGCCGGAGGTGAGGGCGGCGACCACGGGCAGGGACTTCTTGTGGGCGGACAGGTCGGCCCCGACGGGTTTGCCGGTGCGCTCCGGGTCGCCCCAGATGCCGATCAGGTCGTCGATGAGCTGGAAGGAGAGCCCCGCCTCCCGTCCGAAGCCGTCCATCGCCCGGACCGCCCGGTCCTCCGCCCCGGCGTAGAGGGCGCCGAGCGCACAGGCGCAGCCGAGCAGGGCACCGGTCTTGGCGGTCGCCATCGCGAGGCATTCGTCGAGGGTGACCTCGTCGGGGCCGCGCTCCTCGAAGGCGCAGTCCGCCTGCTGGCCCGCGCACAGCTCGATGACGCAGGAGGAGAGGCGGGCGGCGGCGCGGGCGGCGGCCGGATGTGTGTCCTCGGCGAGCAGCCGCTGGGCGAGGGCGAGCATGGCGTCGCCGGCGATGATCGCGTCCGGGATGCCGAAGACCGCCCAGGCGGTGGGACGGTGCCTGCGGGTGGTGTCCTCGTCGATGACGTCGTCGTGGAGCAGGGTGAAGTTGTGAGCGAGTTCGACGGCGACGGCGGCCCGCACCGCCCGCTCGGGATCGCCGCCCAGCGCGCGGGCGGCGGCCAGCACGAGGGCCGGCCTGATGGCCTTCCCGGCCTGCCCGGCGGCGGGGGTCCCGTCGGCGTTCTCCCAGCCGAAGTGGTACATCGCGATCCGGCGTATGCCGCCGGGCAGCGACTCCACGGCCGATCGCAGATGGGGGTCGACGACCGCGCGGGTGCGCTCCAGCAGCGCCGCGGCCTCGTGCCCTTCCGTCGCTGCGTCCGTACTGGTCATGGTCACGGTCACTCCTGGGGCGAGGCGATGGGTGCGGGCCCGGGGGTCCGGGCGGCCTCTGCCGCCCGGACCCCCGGAGTGAGCTCGATATCAGCGCCAGCGGCTGACCTCGACGTTCTCCAGCACTCCGAGGGCGTCCGGCACCAGAATGGCGGCGGAGTAATACGCCGTCACCAGGTAGGAGATGATCGCCTGCTCGTCGATCCCCATGAAGCGGACCGAGAGGCTCGGCTCGATCTCGTCGGGGATGCCGGTCTGCTGGAGACCGATGACCCCCTGCTCGGCCTCGCCGGTCCTCATGCAGATGATGGAGGTGGTGCGGGCATCGGAGACGGGGATCTTGTTGGACGGGAAGATCGGCACTCCGCGCCAGGCGGGCACGTGGTGGCCGCCGATGTCGATGCTCTCCGGGACGAGTCCACGCCGGTTGCACTCGCGGCCGAAGGCGGCGATGGCCCGCGGATGGGCGAGGAAGAGCTTCGATCCACGCCGCCGCGAGAGCAGTTCGTCCATGTCGTCCGGGCTGGGCACCCCGTCGTGCGGCTGGATCCGCTGCCCGTAGTCGCAGTTGTTGAGCAGTCCGAACTCCCTGTTGTTGATCAGCTCGTGCTCCTGGCGCTCACGCAGCGCCTCGACCGTGAGCCGCAACTGCTGCTCGGTCTGGTTCATCGGCTGGTTGTAGAGATCGGCGACCCTGCTGTGCACCTTCAGCACCGTCTGAGCGACGCTCAGTTCGTACTCGCGCGGAGCGGCGTCGTAGTCGACGAAGGTGTGCGGGACGACGGCCTCGCCCACGTGCCCGGCGGAGAGGTCGATCTCCGCCTCGCCGTACTTGTTGGTCCGCTGCTGCGGGATGGAGAGCAGACCTGCGAGGTGGCCGCGCAGTGGTTCGGCGCGCTCCGCGAGGTTGTAGACATCGGCACGGCTCAGGGTCAGCAGCGTGCATGCGGTGACGGCGCGGGCGGTGTACTCCCAGACGGCATCGCCGTCGATCAGACTGTGGTCACCGAAATACGCGCCGTCGGCGAGGACACCGAGCTCCATCTCGTCCCCGTAGGGCCCGGAGCCGATCTTCTGGACCTTGCCGTGCGCCAGCAGATAGACGCGGTCCGCCGCATCCCCCGAGGCGGCGAGCACCTCCCCCGCGGCCACGTCCCGCTGCTCGCACCTGCGGGCCAGCTCGGCGAGCACCTCCTCGTCCCCGAAGCCCCTCAGAGCGGGCAGCTCCCCCAGTTCCGCGGGGATGACGGCCACCCGGTCCCCGGTCTGGACGAAGGTCACCCGGCCGTCACCGACCGAATAGCTGAGCCGACGGTTCACCCGGTACGTACCGCCTTGTACCTGCACCCACGGCAGCATCTTCAGCAGCCACCGTGAGGTGATCTCCTGCATCTGCGGCGCGGACTTGGTGGTCGTCGCGAGGTTCCGCGCAGCCGCCGTCCCCAGACTCTGCTGCGGCGGCGCCTGCGTGTCGCGAACCTCTTCACCAACGGACATCTGACGTCCTCTCGATCATGGGCTGACCTGCGAGGAAAAGCCTTTCAGCAGGGGACTCCGCACGCCATTACACAAAAGAGTGTGACTAATCGGCCTCCGGTCGGGGCAAGTTGCTCCTCGTCGCCGCGCGGACCAGCAAATTTGCATCACGCATACCACATATCTACGGTGGGGCTCATGCGGCTGACGAGATTCACCGACGTGGCCCTCCGCGTCCTCATGCGCCTCGCGGTCACCGAGGGCGGAGATCCGCCGACCACCCGCGAGGTGGCGGCCACCATGCGGGTGCCGTACACCCACACCGCGAAGGTCGTCGCCCGACTCCAGCACCTCGGCCTCCTCGACGCCCGCCGCGGCCGGGGCGGCGGGCTCACACTCACGACGGCGGGACACTCCGCGTCGATCGGCTCACTGGTGCGGGAGCTGGAAGGGGCGGAGGAGGTCGTCGAGTGCGAGGGCGGCACCCCCTGCCCGCTCCGCTCCGCCTGCCGGCTGCGCGACGCGCTGCGCCAGGCCCAGGAAGCCTTCCATGCCTCACTGGACCCGATCACCGTCACCGACCTCGTCGCCGCCCCCACGGGCCCGCTGCTGCTGGGCATCGGCAGCGGCCCACCACCGGACTGAGCCCGACCGGCGCCCGGCCGCCACCCGACCAAACCTGGTCGGCACCCCTCGGACGCGCCCGCGCCCGCGTGTCCCCCCTTCGCCCAAAATATGCATCTCGCATTCCAATAAGGAGCTCCTTCCATGCTCTCCGACCGGTCCACCGCCACTGTCCGCGCCACCCTCCCCGCCGTCGGCGCGGCCATGGGGGACATCGCGGACCTCTTCTACGAGAAGCTCTTCGCCGCCCACCCCGAGTTGCTGCGGGACCTGTTCAACCGGGGCAATCAGGCCTCCGGCGACCAGCGACGGGCGCTCGCCGGTTCCATCGCAGCGTTCGCGACCCAGCTGGTGGAGCGGCCCGGCACCCGCCCCGACGCGATGCTGGACCGGATCGCCCACAAGCACGCCTCTCTCGGGGTGGCCCCCGAGCAGTACGAGGTGGTGCACACCCACCTCTTCGCCGCCATCGCCGAGGTCCTGGGCGACGCGGTCACCCCTGAGGTCGCCGCGGCCTGGGACGAGGTCTACTGACTGATGGCGAACTCCCTCATCGCCGCCGAGGAGCGCCCCTACGACCAGCAGGGCGTCCTGGCGGGCGCGGCGTGGCGACAATGGGCAGGTGAACCGCCCGCCCCGCCTCGACACCCTTCTGCACCCCCGGCTGCCCTCCCCGCTGCGAGAAGCCCACGACGAGCGTTTCGCGCGCCACGGAGTGCGGCTGTTCCTCAAGAGGGACGACCTGATCCACCCCGATCTGCCGGGCAACAAGTGGCGCAAGCTCGCCCTCAACCTGGCGGCGGCCGCCGGGCGCCCCGTGCTGACGTTCGGCGGGGCGTACTCCAACCACCTGCGGGCCACCGCGGCGGCCGGAAGGCTGCTGGGCTTTCCCACCATCGGCGTCGTCCGCGGCGACGAGCTGGCCCGCCGGCCGCTCAACCCGTCGCTGGCCCGGTGCGCGGACGACGGCATGCGGCTGCACTTCATGGACCGTACGACGTACCGCGCGAAGGCGTCCCCCGAGGTCCTGGACGGCCTGCTGAGCCGGTACGGGGACGCGGTGGTCATCCCGGAGGGCGGCAGCAACGCGTTGGCCGCTCAGGGCTGTACGGCGCTGGGGCGCGAGCTGGCCGGTGAGGCCGATGTGGCGGCCGTGGCCTGCGGGACCGGAGGGACCCTCGCCGGTCTCGCCGCCGGTCTGGCCCCCGGGCAGCGGGCCCTCGGCATCCCCGTGCTGCGCGGCGGCTTCCTGGGCGAGGCCGTGCAACGGCTCCAGCGCGAGGCGTTCGGCGGACCGGCCGGGAACTGGTCGCTGGACGAGCGCTTCGCCTTCGGCGGTTACGCCCGCTCCACCCCGGAGCTGGAGGCGTTCGCCGCGGACTTCGAGGACCGGCACGGGCTGCCCGTGGAGCGCGTCTACGTCGCGAAACTGCTGTTCGCGCTGACCGCGCTGACCGAGGAGGGGGCGTTCCGGCCGGGCACCCGGGTGGCCGCCGTCGTGACCGGCGCCCCGGAGGCACAGACCTCCCACAAGGCACCCGACTGACCGCCACCCCCGCTCGGGCCCCGCCCGCAGGGCACCCGACTGACCGCCACCCCGCTCGGGCCCCGCCCGCAGGGCACCCGCGGGGCAGCCCCGAGGCGCCCCCAGGCGCCCCACAACCGCGGCCGGGGCCCGCCGACGGCCTCGCGTCCATGCCGCCGCCCTCTCGCCATCCTCGGATCCGTCGCCGCCGCGGCACGCGACCGAACACTTCCAGGCGAACGGACACCCCGTGATGCGGAGCTTCGAGGCGGTCGAGAGCGGGCGCCGGTGCTTCGGGGACGGTTCGATCGCCTGACGTCTGGGTACGTCAATCCGGCGCCGGTTCTTCGTAATTGGAGGCCGCAGACCCCTAGCCACTGTGTGTACTCATATGCCTACCATGAGTGACGATTGGGGACTGGGGTCCGCGTCACACGGCATCATGGATCCGATAGCGTCGCCAAGCCAAGAACCGTCGACGGACCGCATGGCTCCGGGCCACCCTTCCCGGAACCTCGAAAGAGTTTGTGCCACCTTGGAGGTGAGGGTGTCCCAGATCGCAGGCGAGCCCGGGAATCAGGACTTCGTGGAAGTCCGGCTGCCCGCTGCGGGTGCCTACCTGTCGGTGCTGCGAACGGCCACGGCCGGTCTCGCAGCGCGTTTGGACTTCACTCTCGACGAGATCGAGGATCTTCGTATCGCGGTCGACGAGGCCTGCGCGATCCTGCTTCAGCAGGCCGTGCCGGGCTCCGTCCTCAGCTGCGTCTTCCGTCTCGTCGACGACTCCCTCGAAGTGACGGTGTCGGCCCCCACGACGGACGGCCGGGCGCCCGAGCGCGACACCTTCGCCTGGACGGTGCTCTCCGCACTCGCGGGCAAGGTCGAGTCCACGGTCGCCGATGACCGTACGGTCAGCATCAGCCTCTACAAACAGCGCGGCGCGGGCCCCGGGCCGGCGTGAGCGACGGGAACGGGGACGGTCCTGTGCGGGACGAGACGATCCGACCCGGGGTGGTGCGCCCAGCAGGCATCCCGGAGCAACAGGCCCGGCCGCATCCGGTGGACGGAGCGGACGGGCCCGAGAGCCTCAACGTCGCGGTGGAGCAGCAGTCGCAGGCAGAGCGGGCGGGCCAGATGAGCGAGCACGGGCACCACGATCCACACGACCGCAGCGGGGCGCGGGCCCTGTTCATAGAGTTGCGGGAACTGCCCGACGGCTCCGCGGAGAAGGCCGAGCTGCGCAATCGGCTGGTGCGCATGCATCTGCCGCTGGTCGAGCATCTGGCCCGCCGCTTCCGCAACCGCGGCGAGCCCCTGGACGACCTGACCCAGGTCGCCACCATCGGGCTGATCAAGTCGGTGGACCGGTTCGACCCGGACCGGGGCGTGGAGTTCTCGACGTACGCGACCCCCACGGTGGTCGGCGAGATCAAGCGCCACTTCCGGGACAAGGGCTGGGCGGTGCGGGTGCCGCGACGCCTCCAGGAGCTGCGGCTTTCGCTGACCACGGCCACCGCGGAGCTCTCCCAGCAGCACGGCCGCTCACCGACCGTGCACGAGCTGGCCGAGCGGCTCGGCATCTCCGAGGAGGAGGTGCTGGAGGGCCTGGAGTCCGCCAACGCGTACAGCACGCTGTCGCTGGACGTGCCGGACACCGACGACGAGTCCCCCGCCGTCGCGGACACCCTGGGCTCGGAGGACGAGGCCCTGGAGGGCGTGGAGTACCGGGAGTCCCTCAAGCCGCTCCTGGAGGACCTGCCGCCGCGCGAGAAGCGCATCCTGCTGCTGCGCTTCTTCGGCAACATGACCCAGTCGCAGATCGCCCAGGAGGTCGGCATCTCTCAGATGCACGTCTCGCGACTGCTGGCCCGCACCCTCGCGCAGCTGCGCGAGCGGCTGCTCGTCGAGGAGTAGCGCCCGGGAGTCAGGAGCAGCCCACCTGGAGTGGTCCCAGTGGCCCCCGGGTCCTGCCGGGCTCAGGCGTCGGGGGTCTTCGCGGGTCCCCGCCGGATGCCCAGGACCTCGGTGGTCGCCGGGTTCAGGACGAGCACCAGACCGGTCACGGCGACCACCGCGAGGACGATCCCGGTGGGGATCAGCGCGCCCTGCGACCGCAGCAGCGTCCAGGCCACCGGCAGCGCCATGATCTGCGTGATCAGCGCGGGGCCCCGGCTCCAGCTGCGCAGCAGCATCAGCCCGCGGGCGGCGAGCAGCGGAATGGCGCCCAGAGCGATCAGGGTGATGCCGACCGTCTCCGCCTGCTGGGTGCTTTCGAGGCGGCCGAGCAGCCCCATGACCAGCAGGTAGATCCCGCCGATGGCGAGCGCCGCGCCTTCGAGGGCGTTGATCCCGGCGAGGACGGTGATCCTTCGCGGGCGCTCCGTCACGGCGGGCGAGGGGGAGGGCGAGGTCGCTTCAGTGCTCACACCCTTCAGGTTGGCATCCCGGAGGGCCGGAAGTGAAGCCGGGGTGCGCGGCCCCCTCCCCGTCCCGTACGCGGGAGGAGAGCGGCGGTCACGGGGCGTCACCGGCGGGGAGCACAGCGAACCGGGACTACTGGACCGAACCGCCCGGTAGGTAGGCTGGCGGGCATGCGCGCACTCCTCGTGGTCAACCCAGCTGCTACCACCACCAGTGCGCGCACCCGTGACGTGTTGATCCACGCGCTGGCCAGCGAGATGAAGCTGGAGGCGGTGACCACGGAGTACCGGGGGCACGCACGGGATCTGGGGCGGCGGGCCGCGGACAGCGACGACATCGACCTGGTGGTCGCCCTCGGCGGCGACGGCACGGTGAACGAGGTCGTGAACGGGCTGCTGCACCGGGGCCCGGACGTGGACCGGCTGCCGAGGCTCGCCGTGGTTCCCGGCGGCTCCACCAATGTCTTCGCGCGCGCCCTGGGGCTGCCCAACGACGCGGTCGAGGCGACCGGCGCGATCCTGGACGCCCTGGAGAACCGGACCGAACGCACGGTCGGCCTGGGGCTCGCGGCCGGCACCCCGGGCACCGAGGACGAGTCCGTCCCCGAACGCTGGTTCACTTTCTGCGCCGGCCTCGGCTTCGATGCGGGAGTGGTCGGCCGGGTCGAACAGAAACGCGAGGGCGGCAAGCGGTCGACGCACGCCCTGTACGTACGCCAGGTGGTGCGGCAGTTCCTGAACGAGGCCCACCGGCGGCACGGGACGATCACGCTCGACGTGCCCGGCCAGGACCCGGTCGCCGACCTCGCGCTCTCCATAATCTGCAACACCGCCCCCTGGACCTACCTGGGCAATCGTCCGGTCTACGCCTCGCCGAAGGCCTCCTTCGACACCGCGCTGGACGTCCTCGGACTGAAGCGTCTGTCCACTCCGGCGGTGGCTCGTTACGGCACCCAGCTGCTCACATCGAGCCCCGAGAAGGGGCCGCGCGGCAAGCACGCCGTTTCGCTGCACGACCTCACCGACTTCACCTTGCATTCAAAGGTCCCACTGCCCTTCCAGATGGACGGCGACCACTTGGGACTGCGTACGAGCGTGACGTTCACAGGCGTACGCCGTGCACTGCGTGTGATTGTGTGAGTGGAAGGGCCTAAAGTCCTTTAACTCGAACGTTTGGACTGGCCCCCACCCCTTAGAAGTGCGGCTGTGACCTAGTCGACACCGAGGAATCAAAAAAAACTTTCCAGAAGGGGTTGTATCCGCCGCCGAGGTTTGCGAATCTCTACATGGCGATCGGGACGGCCCGCAACACCGGCCTCCACTGAGAGCCAGAACCCCTCCTCACCTCACAGACCACACCCAGTTCATCTGGGAGTCGGCCCGTCATCTGCGGGGGGATTCGTGAAAGCGTTCACATTCACAAGCAACAAGCGTGTAATACCAAGGAGAGGTAGCAGCCATGGACTGGCGTCACAACGCCGTTTGTCGTGAGGAAGACCCCGAGCTGTTCTTCCCCATCGGCAACACCGGTCCTGCGCTGCTGCAGATCGAGGAAGCCAAGGCTGTCTGCCGCCGCTGCCCCGTCATGGAGCAGTGCCTGCAGTGGGCGCTTGAGTCCGGTCAGGACTCCGGCGTATGGGGTGGCCTCAGCGAGGACGAGCGCCGCGCGATGAAGCGCCGCGCCGCTCGCAACCGGGCGCGTAACGCCAGCGCCTGAGCGACCCCCGCACCAAGCCTCAGCCCGGCGGCGCGTACAGAGCGTACGCACAGCCCCGCCTTCGAGTCGCAGCGCGCAGTACCCCGAAGCGCATCGCAACGTGAGCACCACGGAGCGGGCCCGGACCGTCACCACGGTCCGGGCCCGCTCTGCTGTGTGCGCTCCCGCGCCTGCTCTACTTGTCGCCCCGGACCGGGAGGTCCAGGACCACCTGGGTGCCGCGCCCGGGGGCCGGGACCATGCCGAACACACCGCCCAACTCCCCCTCCACCAGCGTCCGTACGATCTGGAGGCCCAGGTTTCCGGCCTGCTTCGGGTCGAAGCCCTCGGGCAGTCCGCGCCCGTCGTCGGTGACCGTGATCAGCAGCCGCCCCTCGGCCGGCGATCCGCCGCGCACGGCCGAGACCTCCACCGTCCCGTGGTCGGCCACGGCGAACGCGTGCTCCAGGGCGTTCTGCAGAACCTCGGTCAGCACCATGGACAGCGGGGTGGCGACCTCGGCGTCGAGGATGCCGAAGCGTCCGGTGCGCCGGCAGGTCACCTTGCCCGGGGAGATCTCGGACACCATCGCGATGACCCGGTCGGCGATCTCGTCGAACTCGACGCGCTCGTCCAGGTTCTGGGAGAGCGTCTCGTGGACGATGGCGATCGAGCCGACGCGCCGGACGGCCTCGTTGAGCGCCTCGCGCCCCTGCTCGGAGTCCATCCTGCGGGCCTGGAGGCGCAACAGGGCGGCCACTGTCTGGAGGTTGTTCTTCACCCGGTGGTGGATCTCCCGGATGGTCGCGTCCTTGGTGATCAACTCGCGTTCGCGGCGACGGAGTTCGGTGACGTCCCGGAGCAGGACCAGCGAGCCGATCCGGGCCCCCTTGGGCTTGAGCGGGATGGCCCGCAGCTGGATGACCCCGCCCGCGCACTCGACCTCGAACTCGCGGGGCGCGTAACCGCTGGCGACCTTGACCAGGGCCTCGTCCACCGGCCCCCGGGAGGGGGCCAGTTCGGCGGTGACGGTGCCGAGGTGGTGGCCGACCAGGTCGGAGGCGAGGCCGAGGCGGTGGTAGGCGGAGAGGCCGTTGGGGCTGGCGTACTGGACGATCCCGTCGGCGTCGAGCCGGATCAGCCCGTCGCCGACGCGCGGGGAGGCGTCCATGTCGACCTGCTGGCCGGGGAAGGGGAAGGCCCCGGCGGCGATCATCTGGGCCAGGTCGGAAGCGGACTGCAGGTAGGTGAGCTCCAGCCGGGAGGGGGTGCGCACGGTGAGCAGGTTGGTGTTACGGGCGATGACGCCGAGCACCCGGCCCTCGCGGCGTACGGGGATGGACTCGACCCGTACGGGCACCTCCTCGCGCCACTCCGGGTCGCCCTCGCGCACGATCCGGCCCTCGTCCAGCGCGGCGTCCAGCAGCGGACGGCGGCCGCGCGGCACCAGGTGGCCGACCATGTCGTCCTGGTAGGAGGTGGGCCCGGTGTTGGGGCGCATCTGGGCGACGGAGACGTACCGGGTGCCGTCGCGGGTGGGGACCCAGAGCACGAGGTCGGCGAAGGAGAGGTCGGAGAGCAGCTGCCACTCCGAGACCAGCAGGTGGAGCCACTCAAGGTCGGTGTCGCTCAGAGCGGTGTGCTGGCGGACGAGGTCGTTCATGGAGGGCACGGGTGGAGCGTACCTGGGGTTACCGCGCGTGTTCGAACCGAACGGCCCGCCCGGCCGTGCCAAGCTGCGGGGCATCGGGTGAAGGCCGATGGACAGGCGTGATGCGGGGCCGGAGAATGTCGTGCACACGGATGGACACGGGCAATTGGTCTAGTCCACAATGAGTTCACCAAGACCCCGCTCTCCCCGCACAGGAGAGCGGACCGAGGCGCCGGCGCTCTCTGCCCTGACCGCGCAAGGTGCCTCATGTGGCCGACGGCACCGCACACCGCCGGCCAGGCAGCTCCGGGCTGCGGTGCCGGGCGGGCTGAGGGTCCCGCTCTGGCGCCGCGGCCCGCGGGTGTTCTCGGGGCCGTATCACCTGCGGAGCCCTATCGCCTCCCAGTTCGCAGCGGGGCCCGGTTCGCGGCGGATCTCGGCTCTCAGCGGGTCTCGGTGACCTTGGCCAGGGCGCGCGGGGCGTCCGGGTCCTGGCCCCGGGCGATCGTCACCTCGTACGCCAGCATCTGGAGCGGCAGGATCTCCAGGACCGGCTGCAACTCCTCCGGAACCCCGGCCGTGGGCAGCGAGAAGCCCGCCGACGCCTCCTCCACCTGGGCCTTGGGGCCGACCACGAACAGGTCCGCACCCCGGCCCCGCAGCCGGTCCAGCACCGGCTGGAGGGCCTCGCCGCCCCGGCCGTCGGTGACCACGGCGATCACCGGGGAGATGTTGTCGACCATCGCCAGCGGGCCGTGCAGCAGGTCCGCACCGGAGTAGGAGAGAGCGGGGATGTAGCTGGTCTCCATCAGCTTCAGCGCCGCTTCCTTGGCCGTGGGGTAGCCGTAGCCGCGCGAGGTGATCACCATGCGCTCGGCGAAGCGGTAGCGGGAGGCCAGCGCCTTGACCTCGGCACGGCGGCCGAGGATCGCGCCCGCGAGGTCGGGCAGGCTCGCGGCGGCCTGCGTACCGTCCACCCCGGCGAGGCCCTCCACGAAGAGGTAGAGGGAGAGGAGGGACGCGGTGTACGTCTTGGTGGCCGGGAGCGCCTTCTCCGGGCCCGCCAGGATGTCGATGTGGTGCTCCGAGACGGCGGCGAGCGCCGAGTCCGGGTTGTTGGTGACAGCGAGGGTGACGGCCCCCGCGTCCCGGGCGGCCCTCGTGGAGGCCACCAGGTCCGGCGAGCCGCCCGACTGACTGACGGTGATCACCAGGACGTCCCGCAGGTCGGGTTTGGCCCCGTAGGCCGTCGTGGTGGACATCGAGGCCAGTCCGCAGGGCAGCCCGAGCCGGATCTCCAGCAGGTACTTCGCGTAGAGCGCCGCGTTGTCCGACGTACCCCGGGCGGTGAGCAGCACGAACCGGGGCTTCTTGGCGGCGATCTCGGCGGCGACCTCGCGGATGCGGGGCGCGCCCTGTTCGAGGATGCGGCGCAGCATCGCGGGCTGCTCGGCCATCTCGCCGGACATGATGCGGCCGGGCTCGTCGCCCTGGCCGCTCCGGTCGGCCGGTGGGGTGGCGGACATATGGGGGCCTCCCTGCGCTGTCGGCTGCGGTGTCGGCGTACGGGCGGTGCGTCCACGCAGGCGCGTCCACGGGGGTGCGCGATCCGTTCCGTACCGCACAAGTCGACCAGGCATTGCCCAGGCCCGCCAGCGGGCCGGGGCGGGCGGGCCGGTGGGCGCGCAAGCGTGCGGGCCGATGGGCGGACTGTTCACCGTACGGCCGCCCGGTTCTGCTAAATTGGGAACTTGATTGGTCTATACCACCGGCTCCCCTAGTCAGATCGGCAGGCACAGCGTGGAAGTTGTCATCGTCCCGGACGCCACGGCAGGCGGCGAACTGATCGCGGAGGCCATCGCAGCCCTGCTCAGCCGCAAGCCCGACGCCCTGCTCGGCGTTGCCACCGGCTCGACTCCGCTGCCCATCTACCGCGCGCTCGCCGCGAAGGTCGCCTCCGGCGCGGTCGACGCGTCGCGCGCCCGGATCTGCCAGCTCGACGAGTACGTCGGACTGCCCGCGGGCCACCCGGAGTCGTACCGATCGGTGGTCCTGCGCGAGGTCGTCGAGCCGCTCGGGCTGTCCGAGGCGGCCTTCATGGGCCCCGACGGCTCGGCCGAGGACGTCCAGGCCGCGTGCGAGGCGTACGACCGGGCGCTGGCGGAGGCGGGCGGCGTCGACCTCCAGCTGCTGGGCATCGGCACCGACGGGCACATCGGCTTCAACGAGCCGTGCTCCTCGCTCGCCTCGCGCACCCGGATCAAGACGCTGACCGAGCAGACCCGGGTCGACAACGCGCGGTTCTTCGACAACGACATCGACCAGGTGCCGCACCACGTGATCACCCAGGGCATCGGGACGATCCTGGACGCCCGGCACCCGATCCTGCTGGCCACCGGCGAGGGCAAGGCGGAGGCCGTCGCCCAGACGGTGGAGGGGCCGGTCGCCTCGATCGTTCCCGCGTCGGCGCTCCAGCTGCACCCGCACGCGACGGTGGTGGTCGACGAGGCGGCTGCGTCGAAGCTGAAGCTGGCGGACTACTTCCGGGCCACGTATGCGGCGAAGCCGTCGTGGCAGGGGCTGTAGACCCCTGAAGGTACGGCGAAGGGCCGGGGCACCGTGGTGGTGTCCCGGCCCTTCGCCGTGTGCCGCCCGTCCGGCGAGAGGCTTTGTCCTCGATCGCCGGACGGGCTCGATCTTGCCGCCGGAGGCTTCGACCCGCGCCCCTGGCTCAGGGCTTCGTGTCCGTGATCGCCTCCACCGCCGCCTCGCCGCAGACGCGGGCCGCGCCGTGGGTGGCCGCGTACAGGGCGCCCCGGGGCTCCGACTGGGGCAGGCCCATCTCGACCACGACCGTGTCCGGACGGGCCGCCAGCAAGGCGTCGAGCGCCCTGCCCATCCAGGCGTGCCGGTGCTCGTCGCGGACGACGGCGACGATACGACGGTCCCCCGCGGCCTCCAGGGCCGCGGCCACCGGGTCGGCGCTCTCGTCGGTGTACGTGTCCGCGTCGGTGCCGGGCAGCAGCTCGGTCAGGGCGGTCGCGACACCCCACGGGGTCTCGGCACCGACCGCGATGTTCGCCACCGGGCTGAACGT
Source organism: Streptomyces sp. WZ.A104 (assembly GCF_002382885.1). Taxonomy (GTDB): domain Bacteria; phylum Actinomycetota; class Actinomycetes; order Streptomycetales; family Streptomycetaceae; genus Streptomyces. The sequence goes on along the minus strand of NZ_NWVL01000012.1, from coordinate 111,803 downwards.
GGCCACGTACGCCGCCTCGGTCAGCCGGTCGCCGGAGCCGGTCACCCGGACCGCGCGGCGGGCGGCCACCAGGCCGATGTCGGAGCTGACTCCGGTGCCGGGCGCGGTCCCCTCCTGCACTTCCGCGCCCGGCTCCGGGACATCCCCCCGGGCCCTCTGCGTCCAGGACGCGAGGGCTCGTACTCGGGCGGCCGCGTCCGCGAGCCGCTCCTCGGCCAGTTCCCCGCTGCGTACGGCCCCGACGATGGCGTCGCGGAGCCGCAGCACCGTCTCCTCGTCGCACAGACCGCCGCCGACACAGATGGCGTCGCAGCCCGCGGCGATGGCGAGGACGGAGCCGCGCTCGATGCCGTAGACCTTGGAGATGGCCTCCATCTCGATGCCGTCCGTGACGATCAGGCCGTCGTAGCCCAGCTCCTCGCGCAGCAGACCGGTGAGGATCTGCGGGCTGACCGTCGCCGGGCGGTCGGGGTCGAGTGCGGGAAGCAGGATATGCGCGCTCATCACCGATTGGGAACCCGCGGCGATGGCCGCCCGGAAAGGCACCAGCTCACGGGCGTGCAGGGTGTCGAGATCCACATCGATGCGGGGGATCGCGTGGTGCGAGTCGACCGCGGTGTCGCCGTGGCCGGGGAAGTGCTTGGTGCAGGCGGCGACACCGGCGGCCTGGAGGCCCTCGATGTACGCGGCGGTGTGCCGGGCGACCAGCTGAGGGTCGGCGCCGAAGGAGCGTACGCCGATGACCGGGTTGCCCACGTTGGCGTTGACGTCGGCGGACGGCGCCCAGTTGAGGTTGACGCCGCACTCGGCGAGCCGGCGGCCCAGCTCCTGGGCGACGGACCGGGTGAGGTGGACGTCGTCCACCGAGCCGAGGGCGTAGTTGCCGGGGAAGGAGGACCCGTGCACGACCTCCAGGCGGGTCACGTCCCCGCTCTCCTCGTCGATCGCGACGAGGATGTCCTCGCGTTCTGCGCGCAGCCGCTCGGTGAGCGCGGCGAGCTGCTCGGGCGAGTGGACGTTGCGGCCGAAGACCCCGACGGCTCCGAGGCCCTCGCCGACGCGGCGCAGCAGCCAGTCGGGTGCGGTGGTTCCGGCGAATCCGGGCTGGAGCACCGTGAGCGCGTCGCGGGTCAGAGTGTCCGAGCTGTGTACGAATGTGGTCATGGGAAGCCCTTTATCCCTTCACCGCGCCGGCGGTCATGCCGCCGACGGCCTTGCGCTGGAGGAAGAGGAAGACGACGAGCACGGGGAGCGAGAAGAGCGCGGAGGCGGCCATGGTGGCGCCCCAGTCGTTGCCGAACGCGGTCTGGAACTGCGTCAGCCAGCGCGTCAGGGTCTGCGCCTCCTTGTCCTTGTTCAGGACCAGGACCATCGCGAACTCGTTCCAGGCGGTGATGAAGCCGAAGAGCGAGGTCGACATCAGGCCGGGGGCGAGCAGCGGGAAGATCACCTTGCGGAAGGCCTGGCCGCGGGTGCAGCCGTCGATCTGCGCGGCCTCCTCCAGCTCGACCGGGACGGCGGCGATGAAGCCGCGCAGGGTCCAGATGGTGAAGGGGAGGACCATCACGAAGTAGATCATCGTGAGCAGCGGGATGCTGTTCAGCATGTCGCCGTCGCGGGCGATCATGTACATCGCGATGACCATGACCTCCCAGGGGGCCATCTGCGCCATCATCACGATGAGGACGATCCCCTTGCGGCCCTTGAACTTCATGCGGGCGATCGCGAAGCTCGCGGCCAGGGCGACGAGGAGGGCGAGGATCACCGCGCCGACGGTCACCAGGAGGCTGTTGGTGACGTACGTCCAGAACAGGTCGACGCCGGTCGCCGTCGTGTAGTTCTCGAAGGTCGGCGTGAAGACGAAGACGGGGTCCTTGGTGAGGATCTCCTGCTGCGGCTTCAGCGAGGACGAGACCATCCAGTAGACGGGGAAGATGAAGAGCCCGGTGAGGAGGAGGGCGGCGAGGTTCTTCGCCACCGCGGCCGGCCGGAGGGGCTTGCGGGTCCGCAGCTTCTGGGGGGTCTGCGCGGTCTGCGTGGTACTCACTGCTCATCCTCCTGCTTCAGGATCAGGCGGAAGTAGAAGGACATGGCGACGATCAGCATGATGATCGTGAGGATCGAGATGGCCGCCGCGAGGCCGTAGTGCTGCTGCCCGAGGCCCTCGATGTAGGCGTAGACGGGCAGGGTCTCGGAGCCGCGGTCGGGGCCGCCCTGGTTCATGGCGTAGACCTGGGCGAACGCCTTGAAGACCCAGATGATCTCCAGGAACGTGGTGATCAGGAAGAACGGCTTCAGGTTCGGGAAGACCACCGACCAGAAGGTGCGCCAGCCGCTCGCGCCGTCCATCTTGGCGGCCTCGTACAGCTCCGCCCCGACGGTGGTCAGGGCCGCGTACATGTTGAGGGCGACGAAGGGGACCGAGCCCCATACGAGCAGCACCAGGACGATGGTGAGTGCGTCGAAGCCGGTCTCGAACCAGTTGTGCTGCTCGTAGCCGGAGAAGCCGAGCGTACGCATCACCCAGTTGGCGACGCCGAACTGCTCGTCGAAGAGCCATCGGAAGATGGTGACCGAGGCGATGATCGGCATGGCCCAGGCGAACATCAGGCCCAGGGAGAGCACGAGCCGCATCTTCTTGCCCAGGCGGTTGAGCAGCAGGCCGATCAGGGAGCCGACGACCATGATGAGGGCGACGTTGATCGCGGTGAAGACGACCGAGCGGACGACGACGGTCCAGAAGTCGGGGTCGCTCAGGAGCTTGGTGTAGTTCTCGAAGCCGACCCAGGGCGTCTCGCGCCGGATCATCTCCCGCTTGTTGACCCCCTGGAAGGAGAGGACCACGTTCCGGAACAGCGGGTAGAGCAGCAGCACCGCCATGGACAACAGTGCCGGCGCGACGAGCAGGTACGGCAACAGCCCGCTGGGCAGGGAGCGTCTCCCGCGCGAGGGCTTAAGGACTTCCTTCGGGCCGGAAGGGGGTGGCGGAGTCTGAGACTTCCCTGCCGCCCTCCCGGGCGCGTCCTGGGTAGCGGCATCCGCCGCCCCCTGGGAGTCCACGGTCATGGTCTTATTCCTCGCGGTTCTGGGGCTCCCGCGCCCACCGGGACGCGGCCCGGGGGAACGGGCCTCTGATCACTGCAAAGCACCGGTGGTGCGGCCGCTGAGTAACCGGCCGCACCACCGGACTGCGAATTACTGCTGGTTGACGCGCTCGTTGATGACCTTGTCGGCCTCCTCGGCCGCGGCCTTGGCGTCCTGCCCCTTCAGGACCTTGGTCATGTAGTCCTTGATCGGGTTCGGGGCGGTCTCGACGTTCGCCCAGCCCGGCGTCACCGGGGTGATCTTGCCGGAGACGGAGGAGAGGGCCATGGCCTCGGCGAAGGAGCCGGCGGCGGGCTTGAACTGCGCGGCGTCGTTGTTCGGAAGCAGCGCGCCCTCGGTGGCGGCGGCGTACTTCGTCATGAACTCCTTGCCGGCGGCGAGGGCCAGCCACTCCTTCGCGAGGTCCTTGTTCGGGGAGCGCTCGGCGATGGCGAGGTTCGACCCGCCGAAGAACACGGAGCCCGGCTTGTCGGCGGTCTTGCCCGGGATCGGGAAGTAACCGAAGTCGGCCGTCTTGCCGGCCTTCTTCATGGCGTCGATCGCGCCGCCGGCCTCCCAGCCAAGACCGATCCAGGACGCCACGCCGCCCTTGGGGATGATGTCGGTGGACTGCTGCGGGGTCGCCTCGTCCTTGTCCTTCGGAGCGGTGGAGTAGGACGCCAGCTCCTTGTAGAAGTTCATGGCGCTGACGGCCTCGGGGGAGGACAGGTTGCCCTTCCACTCGTCGCCGTCCTTGACCGCGAGGTCGCTGCCCTCGTCCCAGACGAAGCCGGCGAGAACGTACCAGCTCTGGCCGGGCAGGTAGATCGGCTGGGTCTTGGCGTCGGAGGCCTTGAGCTTCTTCAGGCCCTCGATCCACTCGGCGCGGGTCTTCGGCGGGGTGACGCCCGCCTTCTTGAAGGCCGCCTTGTCGTAGACCACGACACGGTTGGCGGCGTACCACGGGGCGGAGTAGAGCTTGCCGTCCAGTTCGTTGGACGCGACCATGCCCTTGTTCCAGCCGTCGTAGCCCAGCGCGGCCTTGTCGCCGGTCAGGTCGGCGAGGCCGCCGGTGTCGGCGTAGCCGGCGGTCTGGGTGTTGCCGAGCTCCAGGACGTCCGGCGGGGTGTCCTCGGAGAGGGAGGTGGTGATCTTCTCCTGGATGCCGTTCCAGACCTGCTTCTCGACCTTGACCTTGACGCCCGGGTGCTTGGCCTCGAAGGCCTTGTTGACCTCGGCCATCCATGCGTCGGGAGCCGACCCGTCCATGACCCAGACGGTCAGGGTCTTGTCTCCCCCGGACGCCTTGCCGTCCTTGCCCGTGTCGCCGTCCGTACCGCACGCGGCGATAGAGACCATCATGCCCGCGGCACCGATAGCCGCGATGAGCTTGCGCTTCACGTCAAACCCTCCTCAGGGATGCTGCAACCCCACCCACCGTGAAGACTTTCGACGAGTTCCACCGGGGCTGGACCTGGTCTTTAATGGTTTAGACCAGTACCGGGAGCTTGGCCTAGACCTTTGGGGGTGTCAAGGGTGTATAAGAAGTGCACTCGCGTCCGTTATCGGACCGACACCTGAGGGAGGGCAGGGACCCGTGACCGGACCGTGCCACCATGTGAGCCGCAACAGACGGAGGAGCCGGTGACGGCAGCAACGCAGCAGTCGGGAAGGCGGGCCATGGGTGCCGACGGGGGCAGTTCGGGGAACGAGACGGGTACCGGTACGCGCACGGCGCGTGTACCGAAGTACTACCGGCTCAAGCGGCATCTCCTCGACATGACGGACACCCTGCCGCCCGGCACCCCGGTGCCGCCCGAACGCACCCTGGCGGCCGAGTTCGACACCTCGCGCACCACCGTGCGCCAGGCTCTCCAGGAGCTGGTCGTCGAAGGCAGGCTGGAGCGCATCCAGGGCAAAGGCACCTTTGTCGCCAAGCCGAAGGTCTCCCAGGCCCTCCAGCTCACCTCGTACACCGAGGACATGCGCGCCCAGGGACTGGAGCCGACGTCCCAGCTGCTGGACATCGGCTACGTCACGGCGGACGACACGCTCGCCGGTCTGCTGGACATCTCGACGGGCGGCCGGGTGCTGCGCATCGAGCGGCTGCGGCTCGCCAGCGGGGAGCCGATGGCGATCGAGACCACCCACCTTTCGGCCAAGCGCTTCCCGGCGCTGCGCCGTTCGCTGGTGAAGTACACCTCGCTCTACACCGCGCTCGCCGAGGTGTACGACGTCCGCCTCGCCGAGGCCGAGGAGACCATCGAGACCTCCCTGGCCACCCCGCGCGAGGCGGGGCTGCTGAGCACGGACGTGGGCCTGCCGATGCTGATGCTCTCCCGTCACTCACTGGACGCCCAGGGCGAGCCGGTCGAGTGGGTACGGTCCGTCTACCGCGGCGACCGGTACAAGTTCGTGGCCCGCCTGAAGCGCCCCAACGACTGAGCGGAGCCGCAGACCGGACGAGGGGGACGCCGAACCCACGGCGGCCCCCTCGTTTCGCGTTTCCGGCCACACACGCGCCGGACTCGGCCGCACCCCGCCCCCGGAGCCTCGGCACCTTCTACCCGGCAGGAAGGTGACACCACCCGCGAGCGCCCTGGTGGGGCCGTCCCGGGACGGGAGGCCGCGAGGTGGCGCCAAACGCCCGGGCGGTTACTGCCAGCGATGGACGCTGACACTCCGGCCTCGTTCGAGCATTCTTGAACGTGTCGAAAGGGCCCCACGAACGGGCAATCGACACATTCCACAGAATCCCGAACCCAGAGGTGTCTCCGTCATGCGCTCTTCCGCCCGCCGTCTCGCCCTCGCCGCCGCCCCGCTCGCCGCCCTCGGCGCCCTGCTCGCCACCGCCGGACCGTCCGCCGGCGCTACGGCGGGCCCGGACGCGACCACGCCGTCGCCGGTCGTCGCCACCACCTCGGCGGCCGCTCAGGCCCCGGCGCCCACACCGACGCCGTCCGCCTCATCCGACGGCTTCTCGTGGGGCTGACCGGCACACGTCGCGCCCGGCCGGACCCACGCTCCCCGCAGGACCCGCCATCTACCTCATCGGCATCTCGATGTCCGCGTCCGCCGCGGCGGACCCCGAACACCCCACCCCCAGCGGCGTGCTGGCGGCGCTGTACCGGTCCATCGAGCCGACGGAACCCGTCGAGACCGCCCGCGCGCTGGTCGGGGACCGCTCCGTCCGGATCGCACTGTGCCTCGACTGCCCGGACGAACTGGAAGCCATCGGGCGCGCGCTGGGCATCTGCCTGCGCATGCTGGGGCGCTCCCCCGAGTTCAGCGGCTACGGCATCACCGACTGCAGACTCCTGTGAGACCTCCCGACCCCTCCCGCAACCCCTCCGCCGGTCCGGCACAGGACGTGCCGACCGGAGAGAACAGAGAAGTGAACGGGGAATTCAGCCGTGTTCGTCCATATTCTGGGCCCCCTCCACGCCACCGTCACCGACCGCCCCGTACCCCTCGGGGGCAGACGGACGCAGACCGTCCTGGCCGCTCTCGCGCTGGAGGCCGACTGGGCCGTCTCGGTCGAGGGCCTCGTCGAAGCGGTCTGGGGCCCCCACCCCCCTGCCAGCGCCCGTGCCCAGATCCGCATCTGCGTCTCCACGCTGCGCCGGGCCTTCGCCGCCGCCGGAGCACCCGGGCTGATCGAGACCCACTCGTACGGCTACCGTCTCCGCCTCGGCCCCCACGACCTGGACTCCGCCGTCTTCGAGAGCCGCGTGCAACGCGCCCGCGTGCTGTCGGGCGACGGCCGCAGGGCCGAGGCCGCACTTGAGCTCCGCGACGCGCTCGCCCTGTGGAACGGGCCCGTGCTCGCCGGGCAGACGAGTCCGGCCCTCGACCCGGGTATCCGGCGCCTCGAAGAACTGCGGATCCGGGCGACCGAGGAACGCCTCAGCCTCGAACTGGACCTCGGATGGCACGAGGACGTCGTCGGCGAGCTGATGGCCCTGACGTCGACGTACCCCTTCCGTGAGCGGTTGCACGCCCAGCTGATGCTGGCGCTGCACCGCTCCGGCCGGACGGCCGAGGCGCTGGCCGCGTACCGGCGCATCCGTCTGACCCTCGTCGAGGAGCTGGGGATAGAGCCCGGTCCGAAGCTCAGCGCGATGGAGCGGTCCATCCTCCTCGGGGAGTGCCTGAGCGCGTGACCGCCCCCGGCACGGGCGGCCCCGCTCCCCCGCCGGACGGCTCAGAAGGAGATCCACAGGTCCTGCATCCGGTGCTCGGACAGCCCGTCGGTCGGCACGAACTCGTACCGGTGCGCCTCGGCCCCGCCTGCCGTGAAGGCCCAGTCCAGACGGAAGAACGGCAGGGGCCGGTCGAGTACGCCTCCCAAGGAGAACTCTCCCGGGGAGGCGTACTTCCAGCTCAGCGGGAGGAACTCGCCGCTCACCGGAGTGGCGTCCGTGGCGGTGGCGCGCAGCCCGTCCAGCGCCCTGCTCGCGGCGGTGGTGTTGAAGTCCCCGGCGATCACCGACGGGTGGGGGTTGGCCGCCACGTCCCGTTCCAGTCCGCGCAGCTCCTCCCGCCGCCAGGCGTCCTTGCGGCGGAAGTAGGCGTCGTGGTCGAACTCCGAGAAGGGGTTCAGGTTGTCCAGGGCCATGGGCACGGTGATGTGCACGTTGTACGTGCTGAGCACCCGGTCACCGACCGCGAGATCGGTCCGCAGCACCTTCTCCCGCAGGAACTCCCGGCCGAAGTCGTCCTTCCCGTCGGTGGCGGGAGGCACGCCCACGGAGGTCTGCGACAGGACGGGGAAGCGCGAGACGGTGAGGAGTTCGCCCCTGCGGGCGATGTGGTAGCCGGGGAACTGCCGGCGCAGCGCCTCGTCGTCGTCGAGCCGTGCGTAGCCCTCCTCCCCCAGGCCCGGGGTCCAGGCGACGTGCTCCTGGAGCAGGTAGACGTCGGCCGGATGCTCGCCCAGGAAGGCCCGGAGCCGGTCGGTACCGGCCGCCTTCCCCCAGTACTGGGTGTTCAGCGACACCACGCGCAGCGCGCCGGACGGCACCGGGCCGGGATCGCGCCACAGGGCGGGCCAGTTGAGGCCCGAGCCCGTGGTCAGGGCCAGCGCCAGGGCCAGCGCGGCCGTGCCGGCCGCGAGGGGGCGGCGCCGGCCGCACGCACCGGCGGCCGCGACTAGGAGGGCGGCGGGGACACCGAGCAGGAGGAGCGGTGGTACGGCGTCGAGGACGAGGGACCAGTGCCAGCGGTCGCTCAGCAGGACCCGCGTCACGGCGTACAGCAGCCACAGCGCCGCGACGGCGAGGACGAGCCTGCCGTACCAGAGCCTGAGGAGGCGGGCGATCCGGCGCGGACGACCGAGCTCCTCCCCCGCCACCGCCGTGCGTGCCGCCCCGGCCGTCCTGTCCCCTCCGGCTGCCCCGGCGGGTGCGGTGTCCCCGGGATCCACCGCGTGCGCGGACGGTGTGCTGCCCGCGGTCATGCCATGCTCTCCTGCGGCTGGTACATGCGCCGGAAGCGCCGACTCGCCGCGTACTGCGCGAGACCGACGGCGAGACCCGCCACGACCGCCGCGTTCACCAGCAGGTGCACGCCGGTGAAGAACGCCGTGAAGAGCGGACCGCGCTCACGGAGCGCGAAGCGGTACTGCCCGAGGTCCGCGACCACGGACCCGGTGAGGGCGGCCAGCGGCACCAGGAGGACCGCCGGATGGAGGAACCCGAACGGCAGGGCCGCGACGGCGAGGCCGCCCAGCGCGGAGGCGACGGCACGGCCGCCGGTCTCCATGCCCTGCATGGCGCGGCCCCGGTCGAAGTAGAACGGCACCCGGAGCCGGCTGCGGACGAACGCCTTGCGCAGCAGGGGCCGCATCCGGCTCTCGTCGGACAGCCGCCCCCTGATCCGGGACGTGAGCAGCATGGGCCGCCGGGCGGCGAGCCGTTCCGCGTGGTCGATCTCCTCGGTCTGCCGCAGCGCGGTATTGAACCACCCGGCCTCCATGAAGGCGGCCCTGCTGACCGCGCCCAGCGCGTAGAAGCCCCCGCTGACCAGGCCTTCGGCGCTCTTGCGCCAGTAGTGGTACTGGAGGATGCGGTACTGGCCGACGAGCGGCTCGTCGAACAGCGGCTCCTTGTCGGGGATGCCGAACACCGCGCCGTACGAGGGGTTCTCGTCGAACAGCGCGACGGCCTCGGCGACCGCCTCCGGGTGCATGGTCAGGTCGGCGTCCAGGAAGAAGACGATCTCGCCCCTGGAGCGGCGGACGCCTTCGTTGCGGGAGGAGCCGGGTCCGCCGTTCTCCGGGACGCGGACGAGCTGGACGGGGTGGGTGGCGGCGATCTCCGCGCAGCCGTCGGTGCTGGCGTCGTCGACGACGATCACTTCGATGTGGGGATAGCTCTGCTCACCTATGGAACGCAGGCAGAGGTCGATGGTTCGGCGGTCGTTGTACATCGGGACGACGACCGACACGAGAGGTGCTGACATGGGATTCCTCGTCGGTGGTGGAGGGGCTGGGGCGGGGGTCAGCGGACCAGGTGCGGGACCAGCAGCGCGCCCCAGACGGCGGAGTTGGCAAGCATGACCCGGTCACGCAGGAGGGTCTTGACGGGCTCGCCCCCGCCGCCGTCCACGATCACGATCTGGAGGTAGCGGAAGAGGGCGAAGAGCGCGCACACGGCCGTGAGCAGGGCGTACGGCCCAAACCCCGACTCGGTGCGCAGATAGAGCAGGTAGCCGAAGAGGGCCAGGGCCGAGCACAGCACCAGGACGAGGTCGAGGAAGTGGGCCGAGTAGCCGACGAGGGCCGGCCGGTGCCCGGTGCCGGAGACGCTGAGCTCGTGCCGCCGCTTGCCCAGGATCAGGACCAGGCAGGACGCCAGCACGGTCAGCACCAGCCACATCTCGACCGGGCGTTCGGCGGCCTCGTAGCCGCCGAGCAGGCGGAGCACGAAGCCGGCGGCCACGACGAAGACGTCGAGGAGGGGAAGGTGCTTGAGTTTCCAGCTGTAGGCGCCGTTCACGGCGAGGTACAGCAGGATGATCAGGGCGGACCCGGGCCCGAGGGTCAGCAGGGCGGGGACGAGCAGGGCGCCCAGCACGAGGGCCGTGGCCACGGCCGAGGCCATGCTCATCTGCCCCGAGGCGAGGGGACGGTGACGCTTGACGGGGTGCCGCTTGTCCCGCTCCACGTCGGCGATGTCGTTCAGGACGTAGACGAGGGATGAGGCGAGGACGAAGGCGCCGAGCGCGACGGCGACCCGGACGGCCGTCGTCGCGTCCGGGGCGCCGCCGATCAGGGCCAGGGGCACCACGAGCAGGTTCTTGGGCCACTGACCGGGTCTGAGCAGGGCGAGCGGCGCGGGCAGCCTTCCTGTCCGTACCGGTGCCGGGGCGCTGGTGTGTCCGGCGAGCTGGGTCATGGCACGGCCTCTCAGAAGAAGATCTTCGCGGTGGACAGCAGGCCCTGACTCCACGGGTCGCGGCTGGTGCGGCCGGTGGCTCCCGTCTCCGGGGCGGTGTGGCGGGCGGTGCGCCACCACTCGTAGGTGCGCAGGACGGCGTCCGCGTTCGACAGGCGCGGGGAGAAGCCGAGTTTCGCCTTGGCCTTGTCGATGCTGACGTAGGAGTCGTCCATCAGCTTGTGGAGGAGCCGGCCGTAGACCGGCGAGAGCTTGGCCCGCTGGAGGACGTTGAGGAGGGTCAGGGCGGGGCGCGCGGGCAGGCCGATGACGCGCTTGCCGTGTCCCGCCGCGTCGAGCACCGCCTGGAAGTCCTCGCGGAGGGTGCCGAACTCGGCCGCGGCGAGGTTGTAGGTGTCGTTCGCGACCTCGTCGGGTGCGGTGAGGACGGTGACGACGGCGTCGACGAGGTCGTCGACGGCGAACATCTGGATGCGTACGTCGCCCTTGCCGAGGACGGGGAAGTGGCGGCCTTCCTCGGCCCATTCGAAGAGCATCGAGAACAGGCCCATGCGGCCGGGGCCGACGAAGGTCTTGGGCCGCAGGATGGGGACGCACATGCCCCCGGCCCGGTACCGCTCGGCGATCTCCTCGGCCGAGGCCTTGGCCCGGCTGTAGGTGTCGACCGGCTCGCGGGGGTACTCCTCGGGGGTGGGCACGATCGTGGGCAGGCCGTAGACCGCGGTCGAGGAGATGTGCACGACGCGGGGGGTGCCGGCGGCCCCGGCCGCCGCGAAGACGTTCTCGGTCCCGCCGACGATGATGGAGCGAATCTGTTCGTCGGGGTAACTGGGCAGGGCGGCCGCGGCGTGGACGAGGACGTCGGCCCCGTCCAGGGCCTGGTCCATGAGCTCCCGGTCGCGGATGTCGCCCGTGAGCAGGACCAGGGGGCCGGGCCTGAGGTCGACGCCCCGCACCTCGTGGCCCTCGGCGAGGAGCCGTTCGGCCAGCCGGGAGCCGAGCATGCCGGCCGCGCCGGTGATCGTGATCACCACTGGGAGCTCACCTTCTGCTTGATGAAACGGGCCACGAGACCGGTCAGGCCGCGGCTGAGGACGTCGTCGAGGGCGTCGACCACGCGCTGGGCCTCCTCCGGTTCGGTGACCAGGGAGGGGCCGATGACGAGGGGGTTGTCGCCGTTGAGCGTGTAGTACGTGAAGATGCCGTGGTCCTGGTAGAGCGCGTTGATCACGGCACAGGTGACGACCTTCGTCTTGAACCGCGGGTCCCTGGCCATCCCGCCGGGCGCGAGCTTCGCCACGAGGTCGAGGATCCGTGGGCCGCCCTCGATGAACACGCCCCACAGGGCACCGGCACCCGCCACGCGGCCGATCGCGTCGGGGTACTGCTCGGCGAGCCGTTCGAGACCGGGGCCGAGTACGGCTCCGAGTGCGCGGGCCCGCGCCGGATAGTCGTCCTCCATCGCGATGTTGACGGCTTCGAGGGCGGTGACGCACTCCTCGCCGAAGCCGTAGTAGGTGGTGGACGTGGACTGGAGCAGGGCGTCGCCGAGGCTGTCGTACGCCTTGCGGAAGACCGGCTCGCGGGCGACGAAGGCGGAGATGGAGGACTTGCCGCCGCCGAAGGACTTGGACGTGGTGAGCACGTCGGGGATCAGGCCCGGATAGCGCATGAAGTGGAAGAGGGAGCCGGTCTTCCCCCACCCCGTGTAGATCTCGTCGAAGATCAGCACGATCTTCTCTCGGTCGCAGATCTCGCGCAGGCCGCGCAGGAACTCCTCCGAGCACCACTGGATGGTGGAGGCGCTGAACGGCTCGATGAGCAGGGCGTACACGTCGCCGCGGTGTGCGGCGACGACCCTGCGGACGGAGTCGAGGTCCCCGTAGCGGAAGGTGTCCACACCGGGGATGGTGGGGAAGGCGAACTGGGCCTGGCCGGTCAGGCCGCCCGAGCCGAGCAGCTTGCCGTGGAAGGCGCGGTCGGCGCGCAGGACAGTGTTCCGCTTGCCGTTGTGGTACTTGTACGCGAGCTTCACCGCTCCCTCGACCGCCTCGGCTCCCGAGTTCGGCAGGAAGGCCATGTTCAGGTCGCCGGGCAGGACCTCGGCCAGGTTGTGGCCGAGGGCCGCGAGGTAGGGCGAGAAGTAGGTCTTGTGCACCTCCATGCGCCGGTCGCGGGCGAAGCGTTCGCGGGCGGCGAGGATGCGCGGGTGGTTGTGGCCGTGGTTGAGGACGCCCACGCCGCCGGTCAGGTCGAGTATTCGCCTGCCGTCGTCGAGGGTGAGATAGGCGCCCTCGGCACTCCGGACGAGCTCGCGGCCGAAGCCGAACGAGGTCATCAGGGACACCTGGCTCTTGTTCACGTAGCGGCGGTAGAGGTCGTGGACCTCGTCGACCTGGAGCTTCTCGACGTCGTCAAGGGTGTACACGGGCTTCTTCTCCCATCGGGGCGGTGGGGGGGATCGGGGGGACGAGGGGGGCGGGGAAGGCCAGGGCGTCGGGGGCCCGCCCGGCGCGGCGGACGCGGGGGGTACCGGGGACACGGGGCCCTGCGGCTGTCGGGACGGCCCCGGCGGCGGCCCCGGCGACACCGGCAGCGGTACGGGCGGCACGGGCGGCTTTGGCGTCCCTGGCTCGCGACCAGGCCAGGACCACCGCCGAGCTGGCGAGTTCGGCGACGACGCACACCAGCCGGCTGGCGATCGCCGCGGTGGCGGCCAGACCACCGGGAAGGACGGTGGAGAGGGCGGCGGTGAGGGTGAGCTCGCGCACGCCCCAGCCGTCGGGCACGATCAGCGCCAGGCTGCTGATCACGGTGGCCAGGGCGAAGCCTCCGACGGCCGCGCCGAGTCCGGCGAGGGGCGGCGCTCCGACCGCCAGGAGCAGGAACCACAGGTGGAGTCCGGAGGCGGTCCAGGAGGCGATCGCGAGCAGCACGGCCTTGCGGACGGCACCGTCCGGCGGTGGTACGACCGGCCGCTTCACCAGCCGGGCCGCGGCCACGACCGGCCGGGTGATCAGGGAGGGCCGTACGACCCCGGCGAGGAAGAAGAGCGCCGGCGGACACAGCCACATCCAGTGCCCGGGCAGTGCGGCGGGCGCCGCGACCAGCCCGACCGCCGCTCCGGTGAGCAGGGTCAGCGCCAGGCTCAGGACGTAGGCGGAGGTCATCTGGGCGCCGGGCACACCGGCCTCTCGGCCGTGCGCCACATGGGTGATGACACCCCAGACTCTGCCGGGCACGTACTTGCTCAGCTGGCCGAGGAAGTAGATCTTCGCCGCGCGAAGACCGCGGATGGGATGGTCGCCGGGGATGAGGGCCCGCCAGGCGTGCACGGCGAGGACCAGTCCGCCGATGTTGGCGACGACCGAGGCGACGATCAGGGGAACGGCGTCGGCGTGGGCGAACGCCTCGACCGCCTTGGGTCCTTCGCCCCGGACGAGGAAGAACACGCCGACCAGCGCGGCCACCACGACGACCGGGGTGAGGAGCCTGCGCAGCCACACGGTCATCGCGCCGCCGCCTGCTCGGAGCTCCGCCGGCCGCCGGTGGCGGTCCGGCCGGCCGTGAGGGCGCGGACGGCGCCACTCGCGGCACCGGCCAGCAGCGCGGCGTGGTTGGCGAGGTGGACGCCGGTGAAGAAGGGGACGAAGGAGGCTCCCCGCCGCCGGGCCGCGAAGCGCAGCAGCCCGAGGTTGGCCAGGCAGAAGGCGAGCAGCCCGGCGACGGGGAGGGCCGACAGGACCGGTACGGCCGGAGCGGGCCACGACAGGAGGAGGGCCAGGAGCGGCAGCGGCACGGAGCCGAGGCACAGGGCCGCGGCGAGGACCGACGCCGGGCTGTTGGCCGTCAGGTTGCTCCGGCCCCCGCGGCGGGCCGAGAGCAGGGCGGGCACGAGGAGCAGGGCCCTGCGGTACGTCTCCGAGAGGAGGGGACCGAACCGGTGCTCCTCGTCGTGGCGGGCCATCACCCTCTCGGTGAGCACGATGCGGTAGTGCGGGGCGAGCCGGTCGCTGAACTCCAGGTCCTCCGAGTCGCGCAGCCGCTCGTCGAAGCCTCCGAGCACCTCGAAGACCTCGCGGGGGACGGCCGCCTGGGCGAAGAAGGCGGTCTCCACCACTCCGGCGCCCCGGGCGCGCCACCAGTACGCGTGCAGCACCTTGTACCACTCGACGGGCCCGTCGTCGAAGAGCGGCTCGGGCGCGATGACGCCGTGCACACAGCCGCAGGAGGGATCGTCGCGCAGGATCTCCAGGGCGTTGGCCACCGAGTCCGGGGTGAGCGCCTCGTCGGAGTCGAGGAAGAAGAGGACGTCACCGGTGGCGGCGGCGATTCCCGCGTTCCGGGCCGCGGAGACTCCGCGGTTGCCCCCGCCTCCGATGAGGACGCACGGATGGTTCCGGGCGATCTCGGCGGTCCCGTCGGTGCTGCCGTCGTCGACGACGATGACCTCGTGGACGGGGTGGGTCTGCGCATGGACGGATCTCAGACAGGCGTCGAGGGTGCGTGAGGAGTTGTAGGCCGGTATGACGACCGACACGGTTCGCGTCATGGGAAGAGGACATCGGGCCCTCGTATTGACGGCATATCGATCGCGTATCGCCTCTTCTCGCAGTCTGAGACGGCTAACAAGCCTTGGAAGAAAGGAAGTTGAGAGCTGTTAGCGTTCCGGGGCGTGAGTCCTCGAACCCTCCCCGGCGCCCGTGACGAGACCGTCCGGAGCGTCTCTGCGAACGCCTCGCCGCCCCCCGTTCCACGTCCGGTTCCAGCCACTCGCGGAAGACGGCGTGCCACCGGTCTCCTCATCGGCACCACCGCCGCGTGGGCGCTCTTCCTCGGCCTCGGACAGGCGCTGAGCGGCCGGTGGTGGCTGTGGCTGCTGCCGGACCTCGCTCCCCCGCCGGCCTTCGTCGCGGTGCCCGCCCTGCTGATCGTCCTGTCCGGCGCCGTGGCCACCCGGCGCGCCCGCCGGTGGCTGCTCCCCGTCCTCGCGGTGCTGCTCGCGGCGGGGGTGGGGAGGGCGGGGCTCCACTGGGGGGCGCTGGTACCCGGCGGGGGCCCGGGCCCCGCCCCGGCGGGCGCGCTCAAGGTCTTCTCGTGGAACACGCTCTACTGGGACACGACCGACGATCCGGCAGCGTTCCACCGCCATCTGCGGTCCAAGGACGCCGACGTCTACCTGCTCCAGGAGCACCTGAGCCGGGAGGACGGCAGGCATACCGAGATCGACCGGCTCGACCGGCTGCGCGCCGAGTTCCCCGGCTACCACCTCGTGGCGCGCGGGGAGCTGGTCACCCTCTCGCGGTACCCGGTCGTCGCCGCGCCCGAAGTGGGGCCGGGCCGCCCGCCGGGCCCGTCGTCGTCCTGGCGGGAACGGTTCGAGTGGCACAAGGTGCTGCGCACCGACGTGGACGTCGCCGGCACGGTGGTGTCGTTCTACAACGTGCACATCCCGGTACAGCTGGACATCGAGCGAAGCTGGCTGAGTCCCGGCTTCTACCGGGTGGTCCGCGACACCGACGCCGTCCGGAAGGAGCACTACGCGGCGCTGCTCCGCGACGCGCGTGCCAACCCCCATCCGCTGCTCATCTCGGGCGACTTCAACACGACCCCGGCCATGGGCGATCTGGACGGCCTACGGGGGGAGTTCCGCGACGCGCTGCCCGCCGGCTCGTCCTTCCTTCCCGGCACATGGGGCGGCGAGGGGCTGCCGCTGTGGCGGCTGGACTGGACGTTCACCGACGAACGGCTGCGCGTGCACCGCTACGCGCTGGTCTCCGCGTCCGGCCTCTCCGACCACAGGGGCCAGGAGATGCTGGTCTCCCCGGCCGGCTGAACCGGGGGAGACGGGCGGGGAGGGTCGCGGAGGGCGGACCCGCACCCTCCGTGACCCTCCCCCGGCCGCGGGCCCGGCCCCGCCGTCCATGCCCGCGCCCGTGGCTCCCTCAGGCGCCCGCCTCGTCCAGTCGGCGCCGCTGCTCCGGGTCGAGGGTGAGGTCGAGCGCCCCCATGGCCTCCTCCACCTGCTCGACCCGGCTCGCCCCGACGACGGGCAGTACGGACGGTTCGCCGCCGAGGAGCCAGGCCAGCACCACCTGATTGACGCTCGCGCCGAGCTCTCCGGCGACCTCGTGCAGCGCCGCGAGCCTCGGGGCGGTGCCGGGGTGGTCGTACGCGGCGGGTATCCCCACCTCGGGGCGGGTGTAGCCGCCGGAGAGCAGCGCGCTGTACGCCCACAGCGTGAGGTCGCCCCCGTTTCGCGCGAAGTCGAGGATCTCCCGGGTGACATGGACGTGTCCCGACGAGGGGAGGGCCTTGTCGAAGCGGGGCTGGAGGTAGGAGTGGCGGTACTGGAGGTGGGTGTAGCGCGGGCGCTCTCCGGCGAGGGCACGGGCGCGCTCGACGCGCCAGACGGCGTGGTTGCTGACGCCGAGTTCGGCGGTCTTCCCCTCGTCGACGAGGTCGGCCAGGGCCGCGACGGTTTCACCGAGCGGGACCGTGCGGTCCTCCAGGTGGGCCCAGAAGACGTCGACCCGGTCGACGCCGAGCCGGCGCAGGCTGCCCTCCAGGGCGCTCCTGACCGCCTTCTCGGAGAGCCCCTCGACGTCCGGGGAGCCGGGGGCGGCGGGCCTGCCGCCGCACTTGGTCGAGAGGACCAGGCCGTCGCGGCCGCCGCGCGCGGCGAGCCAGCGGCCGACGGTCTCCTCACTCTCGTCCCCGGTGCCGCCTTCGGCCCAGTACGCGTAGTTGTTGGCGGTGTCGATCACGGTGCCGCCCAGTTCGGTGAAGCGGTCGAGCACGGCGAACGAGGTGGCCTCGTCGACGGTCGTACCGAACGGCAGGGCGCCGAGTATGAGGGTGCGCTGCGGGATCGCCATGGATACAGTCCTTCTCGGAGGCACTTGGACTAGACCATCTTGGATCATCCGCGCGTGCGGCGCAGGCGTTTGGCCGGTCAACCCCTGTCCGACGCAGGGGATTTCAAGCTGCCCCACAGGAGGTTCAATTGGTCTAGACCTACAATCGGCGGCGGCCTTGCCAACACGGCCGGCCGCACGTCGGCACGGACAGTCAACGGCACGATGGGGTTCACCAGGGGGAGATCGCCTTGCTGGAGGCGCTGGGAATAGCACAGTCCGCCGAGATCGTCTATCGGCTCATGCTCGAACGGCCCGATTACGGGGTGGCGGACATGGCCCGCCGGCTCGGCTGGACCGAGCAACGGGTCCGCGAGGAACTGGGCCGGCTCACAGAGGCGCGGCTCATCTCCATGGAGGACGATTCCGGGGAGATCCTGCCGTTCGATCCCGAAGTCGGGTTCTCCTTCCTCCTCTCGCGCGCCGAGGGCGAGCTGAGCCGCCGTCGCCGCCAGGTCGAACGCGCCGAGCGGGCGGTGGCCGACATCCTCGCCGCACGCCCCGACCGCTCCGCCCGCCACGACGTGGTGCACCGGGTGGTGGGCCTGGAGACCGTCCGCCGGCGCCTGGAGGACCTCGCCGCGAACGCCCGCACCGAATGCCTCTCCCTGCTCCCGGGCGGGGCGCAGCTGCCCGACACGATGGACGCGAGCCAGCCGCTCGACCAACTCTGCCTGGAACGCGGGGTGCGGATCCGCTCGATCTACCAGGACAGCTTCCGCAACGACCCCCCGACCGTCGACTACGTGCGCTGGTACTGCGACCTCGGCGGCGAGGCGCGGACCGTGCCCGTGGTCCCCATGCTCATGGTGATCGTCGACCGTGAGGCCGCGCTCGTCCCGGTCGACCCGGAAGAGGGGCGCGCCGGCGCCCTCGAAGTCCGCAGCCCCGGCCTCGTGCACGCACTCGTGGTCCTCTTCGACCAGCTCTGGGACACGGGCACCCCCTTCGGCGAGGCACCGCGTCGCGACGAGCACGACCTCTCCCCGCGGGAGCGGGAGTTGCTCATGCTGCTCGGCATCGGCTGCACCGACGACCTCGCCGCCCGGCGGCTCGGGATCTCCCTGCGGACCGTACGCCGGATGAGCTCGGAGCTGCGGGACCGGCTCGGCGCGCGCAGCCGGTTCGAAGCGGGGGTACGGGCCGTCAAGGAGGGGTGGCTCTGACCTGCGGTGGTCGCCCCGTTGCCGTACCGATATGCGGACGGGGGGTTACGCACGGCGGTCACAGGATCTAGATTTCGCGCACGTTGAGCCAGTGATCGCGCGAGGGGACGGATCGTCATGCCGCAAACGCCCGCACCAGCCCCGCCGGAACAGGGGCAGCGGACCCTGTCCCCGAAGTCCGTCGCCATCTGGGTCTCGGTCGCCCTGGTCGGCGGCATGGGATGGGCCATCCTCGCACTCTCGCGGGGTGAGGAGGTCTCCGCCGCCTGGATGCTGGCGGCGGCCCTGGGCTCGTACGCCATCGCCTACCGCTTCTACTCCCGGTTCATCGCCAACCGGGTACTGCGGGCCGACAAGAACCGCGCGACCCCCGCCGAACGGCTCGACAACGGTGTCGACTTCCATCCCACCGACCGCCGGGTCCTCTTCGGCCACCACTTCGCCGCCATCGCGGGCGCCGGGCCGCTGGTCGGTCCCGTACTCGCGGCGCAGATGGGCTACTTGCCCGGCACGATCTGGCTCGTCGTCGGCGTCATCTTCGCCGGTGCCGTCCAGGACATGGTGACGCTCTTCTTCTCCACCCGCCGCAACGGCCGTTCGCTCGGCCAGATGGCGCGCGACGAGATCGGCCCGGTCGGCGGGATCGCCGCCCTGGTCGCGGTGTTCATCATCATGATCATCCTGCTCGCGGTTCTCGCGCTGGTCATCGTGAACGCGCTCGCCCACTCGCCCTGGGGCGTCTTCTCCATCGGCATGACGATCCCGATCGCGCTCTTCATGGGCGTCTATCTGCGGATCCTGCGCCCCGGCAAGGTCAGCGAGGTCTCGCTCATCGGCGTCGCGCTGCTGCTGCTCGCGATCGTCGCGGGCGGCTGGGTGGCCGAGTCGTCCTGGGCGGACTTCTTCACTCTGGAACCGGGCACGCTGGTCGTCTGGATGATCGTGTACGGGTTCCTCGCCTCCGTGCTGCCCGTGTGGCTGCTGCTGGCGCCGCGCGACTACCTCTCCACCTTCATGAAGGTCGGCACGATCGCCCTGCTGGCCCTCGGTGTGGTGATAGCGCTGCCCACCCTGAAGATGCCCGCGGTCACCGAGTTCGCGAGCAGCGGCTCGGGGCCCGTCTTCGCGGGCTCGATGTTCCCGTTCGTCTTCATCACCATCGCCTGCGGCGCACTCTCCGGCTTCCACTCCCTGGTCTCCTCGGGCACCACCCCGAAGATGGTCCAGAAGGAGACCCAGATCCGGATGATCGGCTACGGCGCGATGCTGACCGAGTCGTTCGTGGCGATCATGGCGATGATCGCCGCCTGCATCATCGACCCCGGTCTGTACTTCGCCGTCAACGCACCGGCCGGTGTGATCGGTGACAGCGTCCAGGCCGCCTCCGAGGCCGTGGCCGACTTCGGCTTCTCCATCTCCCCCGAGGCGCTGGCCCAGGCGGCCAAGGACGTCGAGGAACAGAGTCTGCTGTCCCGGACCGGTGGCGCACCGACGTTCGCGCTCGGCATGGCGGAGATCTTCTCCGCAGTGATCGGCGGTACCGCCATGAAGGCGTTCTGGTACCACTTCGCCATCATGTTCGAAGCGTTGTTCATCCTCACCACCGTCGACGCGGGCACCCGCGTGGGGCGCTTCATGCTCCAGGACATGCTGGGCAACGTCCACAAGCCGTTCCGCGAGGTCAGCTGGAAGCCGGGCGTGTGGTTCGCCAGCGCCGTCGTCGTGGGTGGATGGGGCTACTTCCTCTGGGTCGGTGTGCACGACCCGCTGGGCGGCATCAACCAGCTCTTCCCGCTGTTCGGCATCGCCAACCAGCTGCTGGCCGCGGTCGCGCTGGCCGTCTGCACCACGCTGCTGGTGAAGTCCGGCCGGCTGAAGTGGGCCTGGGTGACCGCGGTGCCCCTGGCCTGGGACGTGGCGGTCACGCTCACCGCGAGCTGGCAGAAGATCTTCTCCGAGGACGTGAAGATCGGGTTCTTCGCCCAGCGCGACAAGTACCAGGCGGGCATCGACGCCGGTGAGGTGCTGGCCCCCGCGAAGAACATGGAGGAGATGCGGACCGTCGTCACCAACTCCACGGTCGACGGGGTGCTGTGCGCGCTCTTCGCGGTCCTCATCATCGTGGTCCTCGTGGACGCCGGACGGGTCTGCTTCAACGCCATCCGCGACCCGGAGAGCGTCAAGCTCCACGAGGCGCCGTTCGTCCAGTCCAGGCTGGTCGCCCCGGCGTCGATCCTCGCGACCAAGGAGGAGAAGGCCGAGCTGGTCGCGGCGGGCGTCGGCCCCGAGGGCGGCATCCGCGTGGAGGACGGCGGTACGGACCTGCCGAAGGCCCGGACATGAGTGTGCGGGACGTCCGCCGGATCGCCGGCCGCATCCGCTGGTACGTGCGCGAGCTGACCGGCGAGTCGGCCTACGACCGCTACGTGGCGCACGCGCGGGCGCACGATCCGGACACACCGGTCATGACCCGCCGCGCCTTCGAGCACAGCCGCACCGACGCCCGCGAGGCGGACCCCCGCGAGGGCTTCCGCTGCTGCTGAGCGCCACCGGTCCTGCGGGGCCGCCGCACCCCTCCCAGGGGCGTGGCGGCCCCTTTTCGCGCCCTCGTGCAGGCCCGTCCGCTCCCGGCCGAACCGGAGAAAAGCAGGGCGAAGAATCCACACCGCCTCGGAAAAGTTATGTCGGCCGACACAACATGTGGGGGCTACCTCATCAGGCGGCCCCCACATGTATGCTCGACCTCGCTGTCGTCGCAGGGGAATCCGGTGCGAATCCGGAACTGTCCCGCAACGGTGTGATCAGTGTGCTTTTGCACACCTGAAGTCCGAAGACCTGTCGACAGTGCGTCCGGATCGACCGAACCGGATGCCAGACGTCCGGGCCTCGCGGATAGGCCGGTGGACGCCGTCAGCAGTGCTGCCCTGACCCGGGCTTCGCGCTGCCCGGCTTCCCCGCCTGCTGCCGGCCCCCAGCCGAGCGAGGGAAAGCCCAGTGACCATCGCGCCCGCCGATCCGGTTTCAGCCACCGAATCCGCAGTGTCCACCACGTCCGGAGACGCCTCGAACGACGGACCCGGGACCGCCCTGCTGCGGACCCTGACCGACCTCACCGTCGATCTGCCCGACACCGACCCCGGACGGGTCGCCGCTGCCGCGTTGCGCGGGCGCAACGCCCGCTCCGACGAGGCCGAGCTGCGCTCGCTGGCCACCGAGGCCGCCGCGGGGCTGATCTCCGAGGACCCCGCGTACTCCAAGCTCGCCGCCCGGCTGCTGACCCGCACGATCGCCGACGAGGCCGCGAGCCAGGGCGCCACGTCCTTCTCCGCCTCGGTCGCCGTCGGCCACCGCGAGGGCCTGATCGCGGACCGCACGGCCGCCTTCGTCGAGCTGCACGCGAAGGCGCTGGACGAGCTGGTCGAGCGGACGCTGTCCGAGGGCGCGGACGACCGTTTCGGCTACTTCGGTCTCCGTACGCTGCACAGCCGCTACCTGCTGCGCCACCCGCACACCCGCCAGGTCGTCGAGACCCCGCAGCACTTCATGCTGCGCGTGGCCGCGGGCCTGGCCGAGGACGAGTCGGTGCGGGCGCTGGACGAGGTCGCCGCGCTCTACGGGCTGATGAGCAAGCTGGACTACCTCCCCTCCTCCCCCACGCTCTTCAACTCCGGTACCCGGCACCCGCAGATGTCCTCCTGCTATCTGCTGGACTCCCCCAAGGACGAGCTGGACTCGATCTACGACCGCTACCACCAGGTGGCGCGGCTCTCCAAGCACGCGGGCGGCATCGGTCTGTCCTACTCCCGCATCCGCGCCCGGGGTTCGCTGATCCGGGGCACCAACGGGCACTCCAACGGCATCGTGCCGTTCCTCAAGACGCTGGACGCCTCGGTGGCGGCGGTGAACCAGGGCGGTCGGCGCAAGGGCGCTGCGGCGGTCTACCTGGAGACCTGGCACGCGGACATCGAGGAGTTCCTCGAACTCCGCGACAACACGGGCGAGGACCAGCGGCGTACGCACAACCTGAACCTGGCGCACTGGATCCCGGACGAGTTCATGCGCCGCGTCGACGCCGACACCGAGTGGTCGCTCTTCTCCCCCGCCGACGTGCCCGAGCTGGTCGACCTGTGGGGCGACGAGTTCGACGCGGCCTACCGCGCGGCCGAGGCCAGGGGGCTGGCCCGCAAGACGATGCCCGCGCGTGAGCTGTACGGCCGGATGATGCGTACCCTCGCGCAGACCGGCCAGGGCTGGATGACGTTCAAGGACGCCTCCAACCGGACCGCGAACCAGACCGCCGAGCCGGGCCGGGTCGTCCACTCCTCGAACCTGTGCACCGAGATCCTTGAGGTCACCAACGACGGCGAGACGGCCGTCTGCAACCTGGGCTCGGTCAACCTCGGCGCCTTCGTGGCGAACGGCTCGATCGACTGGGACCGGCTGGACGCCACCGTGCGCACCGCCGTGACCTTCCTGGACCGGGTCGTCGACATCAACTTCTACCCGACCGAGCAGGCCGGGCGCTCCAACTCCCGCTGGCGGCCGGTCGGTCTGGGCGCCATGGGTCTCCAGGACGTCTTCTTCCAGCTGCGTCTGCCCTTCGACTCGCCCGAGGCCCGCGCGCTCTCCACGAAGATCTCCGAGCGGATCATGCTGGCGGCGTACGAGGCGTCCTGCGACCTGGCCGAGCGGTCGGGCCCGCTGCCCGCCTGGTCCGAGACGCGTGCCGCGCGCGGTGTGCTGCACCCCGACCACTACGACACCGAGCTGAACTGGCCGGAGCGCTGGGACGCCCTGCGCGCCCGGGTCGCGAAGACCGGTATGCGCAACTCGCTGCTGCTCGCCATCGCGCCGACCGCCACGATCGCCTCGATCGCCGGTGTGTACGAGTGCATCGAGCCGCAGGTCTCCAACCTGTTCAAGCGCGAGACGCTCAGCGGTGAGTTCCTCCAGGTCAACGCCTACCTGGTGGACGAGCTGAAGAAGCTCGGCGTGTGGGACGCCCGCACCCGTGAGGCGCTGCGCGAGGCGAGCGGCTCGGTGCAGGGCTTCGCCTGGATTCCCGAGGACGTGCGGGCCCTGTACCGCACCGCGTGGGAGATCCCGCAGCGCGGCCTGATCGACATGGCGGCGGCCCGTACGCCGTTCCTCGACCAGAGCCAGTCGCTCAACCTGTTCCTGGAGACGCCGACCATCGGCAAGCTCTCCTCGATGTACGCGTACGCCTGGAAGCAGGGGCTGAAGACGACGTACTACCTGCGTTCGCGCCCGGCGACCCGGATCGCCCGTGCCGCGTCCGGTCAGGCGTCGGCCGCCGCCCCCATTCCCGTACAGCAGGCGTCGGCTCCCGACGCGGACGCGATC
The DNA here is from genome assembly GCF_002382885.1 of Streptomyces sp. WZ.A104. Classification (GTDB taxonomy): domain Bacteria; phylum Actinomycetota; class Actinomycetes; order Streptomycetales; family Streptomycetaceae; genus Streptomyces. The sequence continues at coordinate 87,875 of NZ_NWVL01000012.1, read as the reverse complement.
GCCTGCTCCCTGGAAAACCCTGAGTCCTGCGAGGCCTGCCAGTAATGAGCACCGACGACAACAAGAACCTGCTCGACCCGGGATTCGAGCTGACCCTGCGTCCCATGCGCTACCCGGACTTCTACGAGCGCTACCGGGACGCGATCAAGAACACCTGGACCGTGGAGGAGGTCGACCTCCACTCGGACGTCTCCGACCTCGCCAAGCTGTCGCCGGGCGAGCAGCACATGATCGGCCGGCTGGTGGCGTTCTTCGCGACCGGTGACTCGATCGTCTCGAACAACCTCGTGCTGACGCTGTACAAGCACATCAACTCCCCCGAGGCGCGGCTGTACCTGTCGCGGCAGCTCTTCGAGGAGGCCGTGCACGTCCAGTTCTATCTGACGCTGCTGGACACCTATCTGCCCGACCCGGACGACCGGGCCGCCGCGTTCGACGCGGTCGAGGAGATCCCCTCGATCCGTGAGAAGGCGCAGTTCTGCTTCAAGTGGATGGACTCGGTCGAGAAGATCGACCGGCTGGAGACGAAGGCGGACCGCCGCCGCTTCCTGCTGAACCTGATCTGCTTCGCGGCCTGCATCGAGGGGCTGTTCTTCTACGGCGCGTTCGCGTACGTGTACTGGTTCCGCTCGCGAGGTCTGCTGCACGGTCTCGCCACCGGCACCAACTGGGTGTTCCGTGACGAGACGATGCACATGAACTTCGCGTTCGAGGTCGTGGACACCGTCCGCAAGGAGGAGCCGGACCTCTTCGACGACGAGCTCCAGCAGCAGGTCACCGACATGCTGAAGGAGGCCGTCGACGCGGAGCTCCAGTTCGGCCGCGACCTGTGCGGCGAGGGCCTGCCGGGCATGAACACCGAGTCGATGCGCGAGTACCTCCAGTGCGTCGCCGACCAGCGGCTCACCCGCCTCGGCTTCCCGACGGTGTACGGCTCGGAGAACCCGTTCTCCTTCATGGAGCTCCAGGGCGTCCAGGAGCTGACGAACTTCTTCGAGCGCCGCCCGTCCGCCTACCAGGTGGCCGTCGAGGGCTCGGTCGGGTTCGACGACGACTTCTAGCCGCCCGGGATCCGTCAGATCCTGGCCCAGCTTCTGAGGTAGGGGCGCCGCGCAGCCGTGACCGGTTGCGCGGCGCCTTCCGTTTCCGGGGGCCCGGCCGTCCGCGCCTTCCGTTCCGCCTCCCGCAGTTCGCGGTCGATCCGGCGCTCGCGGGCGAGGCCGACGACGGCCGGAGCCGCGACAAGGGCGAAAAGTGCTGCTACGACCAGGTAGTTCAGGAATGTGTTCATGCCTCTACTCTGGTCCACCCGGGCAGAAATCATCAGTGGCAGCACTGCCATGGAACATCCAATTACTGCCACACTGAGTCCATGCTGACCAATGTCGCCGCCCTGCTCCTGGACGAGGTCCACCCCTTCGAACTCGGCGTGCTGTGCGAGGTGTTCGGCCTCGACCGCAGCGACGAGGGCCTGCCGGTGCACGATTTCGCGGTGGTCTCCGCCGAGGGCCCCGTCCTGCGCACCCACGCGGGCTTCACCATCAGCACGCCCCACGGCCTGGACCGGCTGGAGGAGGCCGACCTCATCGCCGTGCCGGCGGGCAGCCACTTCATGGATCGGGAGTATCCCGAGGAGGTGCTTGCCGCGCTGCGCCGGGCCGTGGAGCGCGGTTCCCGGGTGCTGAGCGTCTGCTCGGGGGCGTACGTCCTCGGCGCGGCCGGGCTGCTGGACGGCCGCCGCTGCACCACTCACTGGCGGCACGCGGCGGAGCTGGCCCGGCGCTACCCGAAGGCGATCGTGGAGCCGGACGTGCTGTACGTGGACGAGGGCCCGGTGGTCACCTCGGCCGGGACCGCCGCCGGGATCGACGCCTGCCTGCATCTGGTCCGCCAGGCGTACGGACAGGAGGCGGCCAACACCATCGCCCGGCGGATGGTGGTGCCCCCGCACCGGGACGGCGGCCAGGCGCAGTACATCAACCGCCCGCTGCCCCGGAACGCGTGCGACACCGTCGGCGCCACCCTGGCGTGGATGGAGCACCATCTCGACCAGGAGCTGACCGTGGAGCAGCTGGCGGCGCAGGCGCACATGTCGCCGCGCACCTTCGCCCGGCGGTTCCAGCAGGAGACCGGGACCACCCCGTACCGCTGGCTGCTGCGGCAGCGGGTGCTGCTGGCCCAGCACCTGCTGGAGACGTCCGACCTGACGATCGACACGATCGCGGGACAGACGGGCTTCGGCACGGCGGCGACCCTGCGACACCAGTTCGTACGGTCGCTGGGGACCACGCCGAACGCCTACCGCCGCGCCTTCCGGGGCCCGTCGGCCGCGGCCGTGCCCGACGTCGCCTGAGCGCCGCCGGGCCGGGCACCGGGAGGGGTGTGGGTCAGATGCCGCACTGGGACGCCGACCAGAAGCGGTTGGGCCCCTGGTTGACGTGCACGTGGTCACCGTGGCCAGCGTAGCCCGGGCCGAGGATTCCCCTGAAGCCGTGGTAGCGAGCCTGCCTGGCCAGCGTGCACAGGGAGTGCGGCGAGGCTCCGAGGTCGACCGCGTCGCCGTACAGGTGGCGGCTGTTGGAGGCTCCGCCGACGGCCGCGTTGCAGGAGACGGAACGGAAGCCGCTGGTGACGCGGATGGGCTGGTCGCCCAGCGCGTGGCGCAGCGCCTCCAGCTTCCACATGCTGCTCAGCGCGTTGGCCCTGGCCGTGCCCGCCGAGACCTTCCCGCCGGCCCAGGTGCTGTTGCACTTGTTCAGCTCGGGGTAGGTGAAGTGGATCGGGGTGCAGTCGTTGTCCTGGAGCGCGTAGATCTTGGCCTGGGTGGCCGGGCCCGCGATCCCGTCAGCGGCCAGGCCGTAGGCCGCCTGGAACCGCTTGACGGCGGCGGTGGTGGCCGGACCGTAGACGCCGTCGATGGCGAGCACGGAGTTGTAGCCGGGCCAGCCCGCCACCCGGATCTGGAGCTGGGTGACGTCGTTGCCGGTGGCTCCGGACGAGAGCGTACGGGTCCAGGTGTAGCAGCCGTCGGCCTGCGCGGGGCCGGCGGTCAGCACCGCCCCACCCAACGCGAATGTGATGGTCATGACAAGTCCGAGCAGAACGCGTGCGGTACGTCTCAGCACAGGGGGTCTCCCTCTGAACGTCACGGGCGGTGTCCAGGTGAGCCTGGCCCAGGAGTCGACGCGCGTCAACTACCACTAAGCAAACGGCAGTTATCCGCCCGGTGGTATCCGGAAAGCCAAGGGGCCCGGCGCCCGGGAACGGCGTCGGGCCCCTGCGGCGCGGCCTCAGCCGTTGGGGACGGTCTCGTAGCGCGGCGTGCCCTCTTCCATCTGCCGCAGCGCGTCCTTGCGGTCCCGCTTGGAGAGCCGGTCGATGTACAGGTAGCCGTAGAGGTGGTCCGTCTCGTGCTGGAGGCAGCGCGCGAAGTAGCCGGTGCCCCTGACCCGGATCGGGTTGCCCTTCGCGTCCTGGCCGCGCACCACCGCATAGTCGGGGCGGGCGAGGGACGCGTACGCGGTCGGGACCGAGAGGCAGCCCTCGTTGGAGTCGTCCAGCACCCGCCGCTCGGGGGCGAGCTCCTCCAGGACCGGGTTGCAGACGACACCGGTGTGCCGCTTCCCGTCGTCGTCCGGGCAGTCGTAGACGAAGACCTTGAGGTCCACACCGATCTGGTTGGCCGCGAGGCCCACGCCCTCGGCCGTCTTCTGGCTGGCGAACATGTCGTCGATCAGCTGCGCCAGCTCGTCACCGAACTCCGTGACGTCCTTGCACTCCTTGTGCAGCACCGGGTTGCCCACGACCGTGATCGGACGGGAGGTGCCGCGCTCGCGGTACGCCGCCTCGCGCGCCTCACAGTCCTCGGTGTCGACGATGAACCCCTCGTCGTCCACGCCGATCGTCCCGTCCGTCTCCTGCTGCGACATGTCCGCCGTACGCCTTCCTGCAAAACCTGAACTCGGTGAACCCCGCCGAACCCGCCGGAAACCGGGAACCACGGGAGGAGCAGCACCGCGATCGGTGCGCGTACAGCCTACGGGCAGCGGTCAGCAGACTTCTTCGAGATCCCGCCACTCACGGCTGTCGGGGCTGTCGGCGACCCAGCCGTCCAGCAGTCCGCGCACCAGCCCGGCGGGGGCCGCGAGACCGCACTCGCGCTCCGGGACCCACAGGTCACCGGCGCCCGCGATGCGGTGGCCCAGCGGGCCCGGGTGGCCGGGCTCGCTGTGGTCGTGCGGGTCCAGGTGCTCCCCGTCCCCCTCGTCGCTCTCCATCCGGCTCTCCGAACAGTCCCGGCACAGCAGCCGTACGGAGGAGGACCAGTCCTCGGCGGCGAACCCGGCGTCCGAGGCCAGCTTCTCCAGGGCGTCGCGGTCGTCCTCGGTGGCCGCCTCCAGCAGCACCACCCAGGTCGGCACCGGCGAGGGCGCCCACAGCTCGATCTCGTCGAACACCGGATAGGCGGGCCCGGCCGCGGTGACCCGCTCGCCGTTGGGCACCCCGTCGTGCAGGACGACCTCGCCCCAGCGCCGCCCTGAGGACGGCAGCGGAATGGACAGCACCTCGATCCGGGCCGGGTCGAGGCGGCGGCCCCAGACCACCTCGGCCTCGCCCTCCGGCGAGAGCCGCACCGCCGCGCTGCCCAGCTCCATGCCGGTCGGCTCGGTGGTCGCCGCGCTGTGCTGGCCGCTGCCGGGGACCTTGAGGCCGTACGCCTGCCAGGCCCGGCGCGCCAGTGGCCAGTCCTGGAGCGCGGTGGCCGCGATGCCGACGTTCCACCAGTCCGGGGCGCCGGACTCGCGGTCCAGCAGCGCGACCGCCCGCAAGCCCGCCGCGCGCGCCTGCTCCCAGTCGTGCCGGAACTTGTGCAGCAGCGCCAGATTGAACCAGGACTCCGAGAGCCAGGGCTCCAGATCCGCCGCGCGCGTCAGCAGCGCCCCCGCGTCCTCGTACCGGCCGTCGCCGATCAGCGTGAACGCGCGGTCCGTGGCCTGCCGCCAAGAGGCGGACGGACGATGCCGTACCTTCCCGAAGATCCTCACGATTCCCGCCTGTCCCGACTGGACACCCTCGTTATCCGCTCTGCTTTCGCATCCAACCATGCCCGGCCCGACGCCCGCTCATTACCCATGGGTTACCCAGCCCCGGCCGGGGTCAGACCGCCCCGCGCCAGGACTCGTCCCAGCGCCTCCACCACCTGCGGCTGGTGGTCGTGCCCGGTGCCGAGCCTGAGGCGCTCCAGTGCGCCGAGCGGCCCGCTCACGCTTTCCCCGCACAGGTCGTCGTATGCGTTTACCGTCCTGACGATCCTGGCGGCGGGCAGTTGTTCCCGGTACGGATCGGCCTGCTGCTCGACCACCGCGGCCACCGCCGGGTCCACACCGGTGCGCCGGACGACCGCCCCGCCGAGAAGGGCGATGCGGCGCTGCTCGGCGGCGGGCAGCCGGACGGTGGCCCCGCCCGCGACCGGGTCGAGAAGGGAGAGCTGGCCGATGTCGTGCATCAGGGCGGCGTGCTCCAGGACGGTCAGCTGCGGTCCGGTCAGCCCCAGCTCCCGGCCTACGGCGGTGGCGAGCGCGGCGACCCGGCGGGCGTGACCGGGCGGGGTGTACCCGGCGATCTCGGTGGCGCGGGCGAGCGAGGAGACGGTCTGGCGGGAGGTCGTGCGCGCGGCCGCGTACCGGCGGAAGGAGACCTGCGTGAGCAGCAGCGGCCCGCACAGCACGGGCAGCGCCCAGAGCCCGGCGACCGCGACGCCCAGCGCCAGCACGACGCCGGTCGCCCCGACCGCCGGCCCGATCCCGGCGAGCGCGCGCAGCTCGTCACCGAGGAGCGGTGCGTACGGAGGCGTGGCGCCGGGACCCGCGGGCCGGTCCGCCGAGCGGGCCAGGAGGGCCGCCAGCAGGGCGTCGCACAGCGCGGTCAGCGCCAGCAGAAGGAGCAGGAACAGGGCGAAGGCCAGCCCGTCGCCGAACCAGCGGACCGCCTGCCCGGAGTTGTACAGCGGCTGGAAGCAGACGGCGGCGAAGCCCACGGTCAGCGTCCGGCGGGCGGCCCGGTCCGCGTCCACGCGGTGGCCGCTCGCCGCCCTGGGCACGGCGGCGAGCGCCTGCGCGGCGACCACCACGGCGACCACCTGGAGCGCCCCGTGCCCGGTCGGCCGTCCGGCGCTGTCCCCGAGCAGGGCGTACGCGAGCGCCCCGGCGGCCCCGAGCGGCGCGGGCTCCCGTTCCCCGGGGTGCGCACCCCGGCGGGCGGCCTCCCCGAGGACCACCAGCAGCCCGAAGGCCAACGCGTGTCCCGGCCCGACGAGCCCCTGCACCAGGGTGTGCGTGAACGCGGCGAGGGCGAGGGCGAAGGCGGTCCCGCGCACCGCGAGGACGACGGGGGCCGGCGGGGCGCCCGCGTACCCGCCGCTCACCGACGGCCTCCGGGGGACGGGGACGGGCGTGGGTCGGAGCCCGGTGCGCCGTGCCCCGCCGACCGCGCGCCGGGCACCTGGGCCGCCTCCCGGCGGGTCCCGTCCTCCGCACCCCCCGGTTCGTCCGCCGTGACGGCGGTGTCGGCGGCACTCCAGCCGTGCCGCTCCAGGGCACGGCCCAGCGCCCGCACCATGCGCGGGTCGAACTGGCTGCCCGCGCACCGCTTCAGCTCGGCGAGCGCGGCGGGCACGGGCCGGGCGCGCCGGTAGGAGCGGTTGGAGGTCATCGCGTCGAACGCGTCGGCGACCGCGACGACCCGGGCGAACTCGGGGATGCGCGAACCCCTGAGGCCGTAGGGGTATCCGCTGCCGTCGAGGCGTTCGTGGTGGTGCAGGATCGCGTCGCGCGCCTCGTCCAGGAAGGCGATGCCCCGGACGATCTCGTGCCCGTACTCCGGGTGCAGCTCCATGATCCGGCGCTCCTCGGAGGTGAGGGGGCCGTCCTTGCGGAGCACCCGGGTGGGTACGCCGAGCTTGCCGATGTCGTGCAGGATCCCGGCGAAGCGGAGTGCCTCCACCCGGCTGTCGTCCATGCCGAGTTCGCGGGCGATCAGCACGGAGGCCCGGCCGACCCGCTCGCTGTGGCCCCGGGTGTAGGTGTCCTTGATGTCGACGGCGTGGACGAGCGCGCGGATGGTGGCCCGGTGGGCGGCCCGCTCGCGGTGGTACTGGGCGAAGACCCAGCAGGAGACGGACATCGGCAGCAGGACGAGGAGCGCGGAGACCGGCCCGTACGAACTGCGCCACAGGACGGCCATCAGCAGCCCGGAGAGCGCGTGCACCAGGTGGGGGCCGAGCGCGCGCGGAAGCAGACCGCGCCAGGTGCGGTGCACGGGCCGCCGTTCCGCCGCCGCGAGGATGACCCCGTCGAGCGCGGTCAGGACCAGGCTGAAGGCGACCGACGCGGCGCAGACGGGCAGCAGGGCGCGCGGGAAGTCCGGTGCCAGGCCGGGGCCGCCGAGGGTCGCCGGTCCGCCGAGGGCGGTGTGGACCCAGGAGGCGGCGGCACAGGTGAGGGCGAGCTGGGCGGCCCGCCAGATCCGGCGGGCGGCGTGCGGGGGCCGCTCCACCCGCCCGGCCAGCGCTCCCGGGACCGCCACCAGCGCGGCGGCGGCGGGCGGCAGCAGAAAAGCCGCGGCCAGGAGCAACGGAACGGACGATACGGCGCCGGCGGTCAGGGAGCCGCCCGCGTGACGGCGACGGGCGGCCAGCTCGGAACCGAGACCCAGTGCGGCGAGCAGCGCCGTCGTGCCCCACGGGACCGGGGCGTCAGCCGCGTACACGGGGAGCGTGCAGCAGACCGCGCAGACGACCGCGGCCAGGATGCAGACGCGCGCCGCCGCCGGTGTGCCCCTCACGCCCGCACTCGCCCCCCAGCATGCTCGATGGAGGCGCCACGCTAGCGAGTTGTCCGGCTCACCGAGCCGCTACGGATCCGATTAGCACATTCGGGTGACTATTCGGTGGCGGTCGCCGACCGGTCCGTGCTGTGCACGGACACATCCTGGTCGGGCACGGACTCGCCGGCCCGGATCAGATCGATCCGGCCCATCACCTTGGAGCGCAGGTCGGCCGGGACGTCGTCCTGACCGCAGCAGCGCTTCACCAGCTTCTTCACGGCCTGCTCGAGGCCGTACTTCTCCAGGCACGGGGAGCACTCCTCGAAGTGCACCTCGAACTTGGTGCAGTCGCCCGCGGGCATCTCCCGGTCGAGAAACTCGTAGAGATGATCGAGCACCTCCGAGCAATCCGTCTCGTGCGGCTCTCCGCAGCTCATGAGGCCGAGCCCTTCCGATCGTCCGAGTCACCGGCACCGGCTGCGACGAGCCCGCGCTCACGGGCGTAGTCCTCCAGCATGCCGCGCAGCTGGCGGCGGCCGCGGTGCAGCCGGGACATCACCGTACCGATGGGAGTCCCCATGATGTCCGCGATCTCCTTGTAGGCAAAGCCCTCGACATCGGCGAGATACACGGCGATGCGGAACTCCTCGGGGATCGCCTGGAGCGCCGACTTCACGTCGGAGTCCGGGAGATGGTCGAGGGCCTGGGACTCGGCCGAGCGCAGACCGGTCGACATGTGCGACTCGGCGCGGGCCAGCTGCCAGTCCTCGATCTCCTCGGCGGCGCTGCGCTGGGGCTCGCGCTGCTTCTTGCGGTACGAGTTGATGAAGGTGTTGGTGAGGATGCGGTACATCCACGCCTTGAGGTTGGTGCCCTCGCGGAACTGGTGGAAGGAGCCGTACGCCTTGGCGTAGGTCTCCTGGACCAGGTCCTCCGCATCGGCGGGGTTGCGCGTCATGCGCAGCGCGGCCGAATACATCTGGTCGAGAAAGCCCAGGGCGTCGCGCTCGAAGCGCGCGTTGCGCTCGGCGGGCGTCTCCGGTGCGCGGCCGTCGTCGGTCCCTGTGTCGGTCCCAGTGACCGGACCCACCTCCTCCAACGATGTGGCGGAGCCGAAACCGGACCCGCTCGCATCGGAGAATAGTCGACCCTGCTTGGAGACGGCCTGTCGATTACCGCCGCTCAGGGGTCGCTCAGGGGTGGTCCTCGCCGCGGGCAGCACGCTCCACTCCAGGTCAGCGGTGTTCGAGCGGCTCGGGCAGATGGTCGAACCCATGCGACGGACTCCCTCTCCACGTACGACGTTGTTGTACCGACGTCCCGAACAACAGCGCCCCCGTGCGGAGCATTCCCGGGGCCCGTGTCACCCGAGTGACATGAGCCACCCGCTGACCGCTTCGGTGAGGATGCCCATCGTCTGTTCCTCGCTCAGCCCGGCCTTCTTCGGTACGGCGAAGCCGTGGTCCCCGTACGGCACTTCGGCCAGCTCGTACGGACCGGGCGGGAACTCCTCCGGCCGCCCGAACGGGTCGTTGCCGCCCTGCACCACGAGGGTGGGCACCCCGGCGCCGAGGAGTTCGTCGGCGCGGGACTTCTCGGGCCTGCCCGGGGGGTGCAGCGGGAAGCTGAGCGCGAGGACGGCCGCCGCGCCCAGCTCGGTGGCGGTGCGGCAGGCGACCCGGGCCCCGGCGCTGCGGCCCCCGGCGACGACGGGCAGCCCGGGCTCGGCCAGGGCGGGCCACAGTCCGCGCCAGCCGGTGTCGAGGGTCTTCGGGGCGGGCGCCACCTTCTTGCCCGCCACCCGCCAGGGCTGCTCCACCAGGGCGACGGTGACGCCCTGTCCGGGCAGGGCGGCGGCCAGGGCCTTCAGATCGCGGGCCTCGATGCCGCCGCCCGCCCCGTGGCTCACGGCCAGCACGAGGCGGGGCCGCGAGCCGGTCGTGGCGGGGAGCCAGGTGATCCGGGCCTCTCCGGCGTCGGTGGGGATGCTCTGCACGCTCTTCTCACGGCTCACGCGTCCCATCCTGCCTCCCCTCCCGTTCAGAACAGCGTCGACTCCTCCGGCGCGGCCAGCTCCTCCAGCAGCTCCGGTCCGTTGTTGCGGACGTTGCTGACGGCGGTGGCGACCGGGTAGGCCCGCATCAGCCCGCCGGGCGGCGGCTCCAGCAGCGCGCGCAGCTCGTGGAGGCCCGTGTGCGAGGGGTCCAGCCAGGCGTCCCAGCGGTCCGGGGTGAGCATCAGCGGCATCCGGGGGTGGATGTCGGCGAGGGCGCCGGGTCCTTCGGCGGGGGCGACCGCCAGCGGTGCGGTCTCCGCCTCGGTGGTGATCACCGAGCAGGTGACCCACCAGGCCAGCTCGTGGTCGCCGGGCAGGGTCGGGTCGCGCCAGAACTCGTACAGTCCGGCCATCGCGAAGACCGAGCCGTCGGCGGGGGTCACGAAATACGGCTGCTTGCGCGCCCGCTTCTTGCCCTTCTTCTCCTCCAGCTGCCGTTCCTCCGCGCCGGTGACCCACTCGTAGTAGCCGTCGGCGGGCAGGATGCAGCGGCGCTGAGCGAAGGCGTTCCGGAAGGAGGGCTTCTCGTGGACGGTCTCCGCGCGGGCGTTGATCATCCGGGCGGCGCCCTCGGGGGTCTTCGACCAGGACGGGACGAGCCCCCATTTCAGGGTGCGCAGCTGGCGAACCGGACGCCGGTCGTCCGCGTCCTTAACAGGACGCTCCAGAACCGCGTAGACCTCTTTGGTCGGCGCCACGTTCCAGTCCGGCTCCAAGGCCTCGGTGGGTTCCCACTTCTCGACGCCGAAGAGTCCGGTCAGGTCCTCGGGCTTCCGACTCGCTGCATACCGTCCGCACATTCCGCTCCACCCCTCTGAGCTGCATGAACGCTAGATCATGCGGCCACATCCAGCACCAAACCAGCACGGTGCTGAGTAATCGCTCCATCCATCACCCGGATCGCCCGTCCGGTGCTGTCCGGTGTCAGATGCCCGTACGTATCAGCCGTCTCGCTGATGTTCCTGTGTCCCAGCCACCTGGACACGTCCAAGAGTGGCAGACCGCTGCTGAGTGCCGTAGAGGCGAACCAATGCCTGAGATCGTGGGGCGACCACGAGTGGCCCAGGAGCTTGACCACCTTGCGAAAGTGCGTAGCGAAATCCGACGTGGCAACGTACTTCCCAGTGCCGGTCTGGAACAGTGCGCCATCCGGCCCGGTGCCGTACGTGGCAACGTGCTCGGCCACAGCCTCACGGAGGTTCGTCGGGAGCGGCACATCCCGCCAGTCGCCCTCACGGCGGTGCTTGAGAGGCCCCACCAGCAGTCCCCGGCCGCCCTTCCCCCGAGTGATCTGCCGACGGACCCGTACGCGGTCCTCGCCGAAGTCGCCGACCCTGAGACCCAGCACCTCACCGGTACGCAGCCCGAGCCCGGCCATGAGCCACACCGACAACGCAAGTTCTCGGCGAAACTCGTCCGCGATGTCCTGGATCTGCTGCCCGTTAGGGAGTCGCTTATCGTCCACTGCCTTGCTCGGCAGTTTCGGGAGCTTGGCACCGGTAAACGGGTTCCGGCCGATGTCACCGTTATTCACGGCCGCCTTGCACACGGACCGAAGGGGGGTCATGTAGGCATCGACGGAGTTCGCGGTGAGCCCTGCCGCCGTCATCTCGCGAGCGAGCGTCTCTATGTCCTCCGGCCGGAGAGTGGAGAGCAGGCGGTGACCGAGGGCGGGGAAGATGTGCAGCCGGAACGCTCGGTCGTAAACGCCTTCCGTTCCGACTGCCAGGTGCTGGCGCGCCACCCACTTCTCGGCGTAGACCTTGAGAGGAACGGCACCTCGCTTGGGGTCGAGGTAGGTCCCTTCTCGCTTGTCGTTCTCCATCTTCAGGCCGTGGCCTTCAGCCTGCTTCTTGGTGGGGAAACTCTTCTCCCGCTGCCTTCCGGTTCGCCCTCCGGGCTCCCTGTACCGAACAGTCCACGGATGACCGCAGCGAACCTTCTCGCACGGGTGGTTCCTGTTCGCCGGATCTGTCTTGCACTTCTGGATCACGCTGGCCACATGCTCTCCTCTCATTAAACGTACGCTCGTGCATCATCCGTAATGCTGATCGAGGTACGTGACGATGTCGCGTTCACGGAACCGGAGGAGGCGGCCCACTTTCTGGGCCTTGAGTCCCCACGTCCGGTACTTGTTCTTGACGGTGATCTCGCTGACCTTGAGCCAGTCGGCTACCTCTTCCGGCGTCAGCAACCGGTTGCTCCCGCCCTGCATCAGCGCCAGGTCACCTGGCTGGCTGTGCGCACGGCACGCCATGCCGTATCGGCAGAGGCGAGGGCTTGTTCGCGGTCGTCCCGGAGCTGCCGGATGCCTGCCGGCACTTGCTCCAGATCCTCCACACCGAGCAGCTTCGCGGCCCGTCCGAGCACCTCCGCCGGGTCAACCGCCGGAGATTGCTGGGCGGGGCGCGAGTACACCCGGCATTCCTGACCCGATACTCCAAGGACCCAGCCCCAGCCGTTGGCAAGCGCCTTCTCGCTGTGCTTCATGCGGCGGCCCCGAGGTACTCAGCGCGGGACTGTGAGGTGAGGTGCCACATGCCGTAGTCGCACTCGTAGAAGCGGTTCTCGCGGTACAGGCCGCGGCGGGTGCCCTTTCGGGCCCCTGCTCGGTCCCGCTTGGCCTGGGCACGTCCGAGTGCCTTCTCGGCGGTTCGCTCGTCGTCGTAGCCGCGCTCCTTTCCGCACCGGCATTTACTGAAGGCGACGGCTCTGATGGTCATGCCTGCTGTCCTCATTTCTGGAATTTGGCGCACGGGCAGGTGGGTATCTGACATGCGCCTCGTGCGGCGCTGGCTGCGGAGTGGGTGAAGGGGGCGTGACCGCACTCGGGGTGCTGGCAGTAGCCCTTCCAGCCCTTCTTGCCGGTGGTGTTGGCAAGCATCACGCCAGGGCTGTGGAGCTTGACGAGGCGACCGGTGCCCCCGATCGCGAGCTTCGAGGCGAACGACCTGGCTTCTGCCTCGTTGCCGAAAGGGGCCCAGTTGAGCCCCCGGCTCCCGTCCTTCCAGGTGTGCACGAGAGCGATCCAGTCGCGCATCTGGAGGATGCCGGCTACTTCCTTGATCAGGGTTCGGGCCATTTGGTCGGCGCTCTCGAAGGAGTCGTCCTCCAAGAGCGCCTTCACCGCGTCGATCTCCTCCCGGCGGGGAGTGAGCCTCATGCGCCGCCCTGGCCGGAGCCGACGAGGGCTTCCAGCCGCTCCAGGACGGCCGCGAGCATCTCGGAGTCCTCCTCGTGGATGTCGTCCATGAGCTCGTCCAACTCGGTGAGGCGCGAGTGGGGCACGTCCCCGTTCTCGTCTCGGATCTCGTCGAGATCCGCTACCTGCTTCTCGAACCGGTTCTGGATCTCACCCACGATGCTTCGCAGCTCGGCCATGATCGCAGGCACTCGCCCCGCTTCACGCAGGTCAGTGACGAGCTGTGCGGTCTCCCTGGTCGGACGGACCACCCGGACGGGGAAGGTGAACCAGTCGGGGTCCAGGCCCCAGGGGAAGCCTGCGACCTTCCAGGCGCCATCTCGCGTCTTGGTTCCGGTGTCGCCATCCGCGTCTCGAACCTCGATGCCGGCCGGGAGTGCATCAAGGACGGCCGGTTCTTCAATCAGGCATGTCGTAGTGCTGGTCACGATCTCCCTCTCTCTCGCCTGAGACACTATATCAATCACCGGGGTGCATCAACTCTTACAGTGCGGCGACGAGGTTCGTCACTCGGCGCCCGAGCTGGGCCTCCGTGCCGTCGTTGACGAGCTGGGCGTCGAAGGACCACCCGTCGAGAGCTCGCTCGCTAATGTGGGCCGACTCCTGAATGGGGCTCCGGCCTGGCCTGACCACCTGCACCACCAGGCCGCCTCGACTCTCAATGGCCCGCGCCTCGTTCGGGAACCTCACATCGGTGATCACTGTCGGGCGATCCCAGGTTTCGTAGTCGCGGAACAGGGTGTCGACCCACACGTCCTCCCCCAGCGTCCGCCGTCCGACCTCAGTGCCGCACCGTTGGAGGTAGCCGCGCACCTCCGGGAATTCGCTCTTCACGTACTCCCAGCCGTGGTTGTCGACCTCGTATGCAACGGTCGTTGTGCCAGCTTCGCCGAGCGGGTCGATCAGTACCGGGTTGAGGCGGTACAGCGCCTCGCGCACGGGGTCGGCGAACGCCTTGCGCTCCCACCCGGCGCGGGCGAGGTGGGTCGCTGCGGTGTCCTTGCCGGAGCGGGCGGCGCCCGCGAGTCCGATCAAGTAGGTCTTCATGAGCTGGGCTTCCTTTCGGTTCAGGTTTCTCGGCTGTCGACGAGGCGGTGGAGGCCGGGGGCATGCACTCGCCCCTCGCACACATCGCAGTCGCAGTCGTGCAGGCAGATACCGCAGGAGGGTTCGTCGCAGTAGGGGTCGGGGCCATGGAAGTCGTGGGCAGGGTCGGGGTCCGGGCAACTCCACGCTTCGCAGCTCCGGTCCTTCGCCCACGTGGGGTACAAGACGTGTTCGCGGCGGCCGAGGAGCCCGTGAACGAGCTGGTGGCCGGGGCATGCGAACTGGGACTCCTTCGCGCGCTCTGGGTCGAGGAATGCCGCCCGGCAGTGGAGGCATTGCCAGCGCTGTTCGGGCCGCTTCCGCATCTGGTGCGTCACGCGTCGGGGAGGAGTTCGGCCGTGGCGTTCAGGGGTGTGGCCACCGAGTTCGAGTGCGCCGGCATGGCGTCCGGCTCATCGGAGACATGCAGGCGCCAACGCTTGACGCGCTTGCCCCAGTCCTGCGCCATCACCTTCCTCGGGGCGGCCAGGATGCGGCCGGTTCGGGTGACGCTGTAGCCGCGAGTGTCCTTACCCGTCACCGTTACCCGCTGGCCCGCCCTGAGCTCTCCGATCTCCTGCGTATGCGGTACGTGGTCCGGTTCAGCGGCTCCAGGGTTCTTGCTCATGGTGTCCTCCTTACTGGCTGGCTCTTCAGGCCGCGGGAGCCTCCCGCGACGACCTCCTCTCGGGAGGTTTCGCCTTAGTTACACTCTTACAATCAGCTCTGTGAGTAGCACGCCTCTACAGGAATGCCGTGTTCTCGTGCGTGGGTGATCGTGTCCTCGGCGCACTTGGCGAAGAAGGCGAGGGCCGTCTCGGCGGCTTCGTCGAGCGTGGTGGCGAGCTTGAACTGAGGGTGCTCGATGGGGTGGAGCTGGTCTTCCCAGACCAGGTAGAGCTGGTGGCCGCGCCAGTAGATCGCGCTGGCGTCGTGGTGGCGGGCGTAGTCCTCGTGGAGGATGGTGTCGCCGGTCGGGCCGCGCTCGATTCGCACACGGATCGTGGCTCCGTCCGACAGTGTGATGGGCTCGGTGCGCGTCTTCATGCCGCGACCACCTGGCGCTTCCCGACGTAGAAGGCCAGGGCCCGGCGGGCTTCGGCGGTGGCCCACTCGTAGCCGTAGTGGCCCCAGCACGAGTCGACCTCTTCCCAGGTGGACATGGTCTCGCCCTCATCGTCGGCCCGGACCCAGTCGACGGCTTCCTCCACGATGTAGCCGTACACGTCGCCTTCGGCCCACGCCTCGTACTCCTTGCGCTCGGCGTCGAGGTACCCCTCGGGGAGCATTCCAAGGTCTTCGGCGTCCTCGCGCATCAGGTACCAGAGGGAGACTGGGCCGTGTGCCGGGCGGGACTCGATAACGATGGCGTTGTGGAAGATGCTGGCCCAGCGGGTGAACGTCTCGATGCCCTTCCAGCGGTTCCAGCTCACGCGGTTCCACGCTTCGGCGAGCGGGCCGCCGTCCTTGTCAACGGGTTCGTACTGGCCGAGGTGGGTGTCGACGGTGATGACGTGGGCTAGGTGGTCGTAGTCGTGGCGAGGGTTGGTGGCGTGTTCGTCGGTGGCGAGCCTGACGCGGAAGCGTCCGTCGTCGGTGGTCGCGATGATCTCGGTCATGTCGGTCCTTGCTTTCAGGCCGTGGGGACGGGGAAGTGGATGTCACAGGTGGAGCGGCGGCACGGTCGGCCGAGTTCGGCGATGAACTGCCGGTGGGCTTCGAACGCCTCGGTCAGCCAGTCGTCGCCGTCGGTGAACTCGGGCCGCTTCTCGGACCAGTAGGAGCGGACTTCGGCGATGTCGCGTATCTCGTGGAACTCGTTGGCACCGTGCTGGCAGATCAGGTCGACCCAGGAAGCGCGGACCCGTTCGTATCCGCGTCGGGAGTGGTCGTAGCCGGTGGCGGGGTCGATGTCGTCGATGGCGACGCCGGAGGCGGTACAGATGCCGGCTCGGGCATCGGCCATGGAGGTGAGGCGGTCCGCTTCACAGACGGGACAGTCAAAGGGGCTTCGGGCGTAGTGCATGAGCAGGAGGTTTGCGCGCATGTTCTCTCGATCGGTCAGGCGGCGAGCGTGTGCTCGGGCTCGGCAGGGGTGTGGGCGTAGATGTCGGCGAGGTATCGCCGCAAGGGCTTCTCCCAGTGGTGGGAGAGGAGGCTTCCGATGACGACGGCGCCCATCGGTGGGGCGACTACGTCGCCGATCTGTTGCGTGCAGCTCGACCGTGAGCCAGTCCACGGGTAGCCGTTGCGGAACCCGACCAGGAGCGCGGCCTCGTCGAGGCTGAACTTCCGGTCCTTGTTGTGCTCCCAGTACCAGCCGCGAATCTTCGAGGTGATGCCAGTCGCGGGCTTGTCCGCGCTCCAGCAGTTGCCGCCCGCCGTCTTTCGGACGCCTCTGGTATTGACGCTGATGCCCTCCGGCCAGCCGAGGGCATCGGCGGCCGTGGTGGTCGGCAGGGGCTCGGCGGGGGTGAGAGCGGCCATGTCGACGTAGGAGTGGCGGGCGGCCATGAGGAAGACGCGCTTCCTGCGGGAGGCCAGTCCGTAGTCGACGGCGTCCAGTACGCGGTACTCGGCGCTGCACCAGTCCGCCGACCACAGCTCTTCGCGTATCCCGTCGAGGATCGTCTCTGGGAGAGCTGAGCTCTGTTCCATGGCCAGCCAGCGGAGGTTGTCCCACTGCGCAGTCAGGGTGAGCGCCCAGATCAGCACCTCGGCGAGCAGGCCGATCCGCTCGTCCGTCATCTGGGCTATGGGAGCGCGGACCTCGTCCAGGGTGAGCAGAGGGCCGGTGAAGCCTGCGTAGCCATCCCAGTCGGGGTTGCTACAAATCAGGCAGTGGTCTGCCCACTCGCAGGGACTGCACTCTCCACTGTCGTGCCAGTGCCCGAAGGTGGCCTCGAAGGCCATGGTGAACACGTCTAGGAGGAGTTCCTGATTGCGCGGGTCTTGCCCGGCTCTCTTGCCGGCCGGGGACCAGCATTGGCACGGCGCCGAGACGACCAGGCCGACGACCCAGCGCAGCGCGGGGTGCTTCGGGTCGAGGGAGCGGACATCTGCGGTGATGCGCCGGAATCCGGCTGCGGAAGCGGTTGCGGAGGCGTCCTTGTGCATTTCGACGCCAACGGTGTCGAGGTCGTACTCCAGCACATCGCGTACACCAACGTCCCAACCACCGGGTCCTGCAAAGAGGTTGATGACTCGCTCGGCCTCCCATGGCTCCGGAGGGAAGAGCCACTCGGCGGGCCAGGGGGCCGCGATCTCGGCGAGCTCTTCCGGTGTCTTGCCTGTGAGGTCTGACTCCTCGGGAGTTCCGAGTGCCCCGGCCGTGTCGAGCCGTGCGAAGGAGCGCGGGCGGGTAATTGTGGTCATGTCAGATCACCGTCGAGTGGGCCCAGGCGCCTATCAGGGCGGGCTCTCCCTCGAAGACGGCCTCGACCAGACACAGAGCGTCGTCCTCGAACACCCAGCTCGGCTCAATCGGCTCATCGCTATCGGGGCCATGGGGGTAGGCGTCGGCCACACGCTCGGCAGTGATGCGGTGGGCGAGGTTGAGTACCTCGTCGTCGTGGAGGTCGGCTGGCACAGGTACCGTGCAGATCATCGATGGCAGGTCGTAGGAAACGCCTTCGGCGCTGGCTTCCCAGCGAACAACAAGGGTGATGCGGCGAGGTACGGCTACAGGGATCATGGTCTTCCTCAGATCGGGTGGTCAGTGGGTGCGGGCTTCACGCTGACGGCGGCGCTGGCAGCCTCCGCACGGCTCAAAGGGGCTGGGGTCGACGACCAGGAAGCCGGGCTTGATCACGGCCCCGGCGATGGGTCGCGTACAGCGGCCGGGGGTCGGCTCGATGTCGAAGCGGATCTCCCCCTGGTGGGACAGGTGGCGCTTGACGCGGCCGTGAAAGTGGTCGGAGAGATAGGTCAGGACCACGTAGGTGCCAACTGGCGCGTCCTCGGCGGTGTTGACGATGTGCAGCATCAGGGGACCTTCAGGCGGTGTAGGAGGCGATTCGGGCGCGAAGGTCGGCTGCGCGGGCTTCGGCCTTTCGCAGCGCATCGCGGGCTCCGCTGACGACCGCTTCGGCTCCGTCTAGTTCGCCCTCCAGCTCCAGCCGCTCGCTGACGAGCCGCCAGTCCGGATGGTCGGCCTCGAAGCGGATCGCGGCCTCCGTGACCATCTGGTTCAGCCGGGTGCGGGCAGCGGTCGATTCCCCGACCCCTCGGTCCAGCTCGTTCGCGAACTCCTGCCGACGTAGGGGGGTTTCCCGCTGCCAGAGGTCGGGGTCGTTGCTGTTCTCGCGCATGGCGGCTTCGGTTAGGGCGTGGACACGGGATCGGCGCGAGGCCACGCGGTACTTGCGCCCGCGGATCTTCACGTAGCCGGGCTCGCCCTTCTCGTCGAGCGAGGAGCTGATCGCTAGCCGGGCCTCGGGGCGGACCTGCCATTGGTCGCCCCAGTACGCGCTTCTGGACTTCGCGGCGATGATCGTGACGTGCAGGTCCCCTTCGGGGAACGGGTAGGTGGCGTCGTGGCTCATGGGTATCCTTTCGGGCGGCGCCCGCCCCTCCGCGACTCCAACGGGGAGGAGCAGGCGCCGTCTGCGTGTGAGAGATCAGAGGTTGAGGCGGTCGATGAGCTCGGAGACGAGCTGCTTCTCGTAGTTGCTGAGCGGGGTTCGGGGGGCCCTCGACTCCTCCTCGAACCACGAGGCCGGCCAGGTGTCGGTGGGAAGCGCGAGGATCAGGGCTTCGGCGGCGTCGGCGAGATTCAGGCCCGCCACGTGCTCGTCCTCCCACGGCCAGGAGTGGCCCTCTTCGGGTTCCTGGCGCATGTTCTTGACGGCCTCGTCCAGTTCGCTCACGAGGTGCTTGACGCGGTCTTTCATGTGGTTCTCCGGCGGGGTTAGTAGACGTTGGCGATCTCGATGACTTCCTTGGACTGGATCTCCTCGAAGGGCGGCACGAGCTCGTACCACTCGTTCTCGTTGTCGTTGAGCCAGTCGCGAAGGCCGTCCTCGTCGCACACGTCGCCGTCCTCGTCGAGGAACTCGTCGGGTACGTCGATGTCGATCTCGATCTCGCCGTGCGTGACGATCTCGACAGGGAACTTGACGATCTTGTTCACGCCGCCACCTCGTCAGCCTCGCGGCTCATTTCGACGAGGGCCGCAGTGAACTGCTTCTCCACCAATGCCTCTGCGTCATCAGCCGTGGGCGCCTCGACGAGCCGCGTGAAGCGGTACAGGTTGTGCGTCGAGTAGAAGCTGCTGCTCTGTTCGCCGTGGTGGCCCGGGAAGATCCCGGCGATCAAGAGCTCCTGACTGTCTTCGTCGTGCAGGGCCGCTACGGTCCACGGCTTCATCGGTTCGGGCACGGGTACTCCCAGGTGGATTCGGATACGGCACGGGCCGCAGGTCAGGTCTTCGTCGAGCAGCTCGGGCACGTGGCCGCACTCGACGCACAGTTCGGTGTTCACCGGGCGGCGCGGCTACGACGCGAGCGCGGACTTGCGCGCGTCGTTCAGGCGCTTCGAGCCGAGGTCCGCACGCTGGCCGGCCAAGTCGCCGTCCCGCCAGCCGCTTCCGCGAAGGTTGCGCTTGGCGGCGGGGCGGACCTTGGGGTGCTGGGCGGTGAAGATCGCCCGGATTGTGTCCTCGCGCTGAGCAAGGACCAGCGCGGTAGATGCCGAGCCGCCGGGGAGAGTGAGGTCCGCTTCCTCGACGGCCACCTGTTCGGCCCGCTCAAGGCGCTTCTTGACCGCGTAGCGGAAGCCCGTCAGCCACGCCTTGCGGTAACTGGTGGTCGACTCTCCAGGCTGAGGCCGCCCCTGCTTCATCCCGTTGAACGCCTGGAGCAGGAGGGAGGTGTAGAGCATCTCGGCGCGTTCGAGCATCGACTCGTAGCCGTACATCTTGAACTTCTGGACGTACTTGCCCGACTCGCGGTCGTAGACCCGCCAACGGATACTCTGCCCCCCGAGGGCCTTGACGATGGAGCCGAGCAGGAACGTACGGTCGAGAAGGTAGGTCCCCTTGATGTAGAGCACGCGCTGTGCAGGCTTGTCGGTCTCGGGTGCCTTCTCGGCGAGCATGGCCCGCTCGATGCCGTACTTGGACATCAGGTCGGCGGCCTTGGCGAAGTACGCTTGTGCTTCTTCGGGGGATGCGGCCGGGTCCTCGGCTTTCGCAAGGATGGCGCGGATCTTGGCAAGTGTCTTGTCGTGTGTCTGGGAATTCATGGTCACTCTTCTTGCTAGGGTGTTAGCGCGGGCAGAAGACGTACACGCCGCCAGGAGCGTCCTCGGAGTGGAATCCGCCGCTAAACAACTCCTGGGCGGCATAGTCCCAATCGATGGCGTTGAACGGCCAGACCTGCATGCGCGCCTGGTCCTCCGGCTGGGATGTGTCCTCGGCCCACTCCTGGGCGAAGTGCCCTTCGTTCTTGTGGAATCCGCGGAACTCCTCACGGAACCGTTCGACCCAGTGGGCCCGTTCGGACTGCTCGCCATACACCTCGACCCAGGCCGAGAACGGCGCGGCCTCGTCCTCGGACAGGTCGGCCAGGACCTCCGCGAGCTCAGCCGCCTCGGACGGCGAGCACTCGCCTTCGAGGACTCCGCAGAATCCCTCGTGGTCCATGACCCACAGCTCTTCATGGTTGGTCTCGCGGCCGTGCAGGTCTTCCGGGGTGACAAGGTCGGCGGTGTCGGCGTCGTACCAGTCGCCCACCAGGCGGCCGGCGTTGTAGCAGGCCAGACAGCCGATCCACACGCTTGGCTGTATGCCGGTGGACAAAGTGGTGCTCATGTTGTTCCTCGCGTTCGGTTGGGGCCGCCGGGGTGATGTCGCTCGCCCCGGCGGCAAGGGGGTCAGCTCTGGACGGCGCGGCGCTCGACGTGGCGGCGGAGCGACCTGACGGACTCCAGGGCAACGAAGGCGGCGACGCTTGAGGCCGTGAACTGCCACAGATTCGGGTCCACGTCGATCAGGACCCAACAGGCGGCAGCGAATGCCCCGGCAAGGGAGCTCTCGACGAGCGCGTTGACAAGCTGTTTCATGGAAAACTCCTCAGTGAATTGATGCGGGCTGGCATCATCAGGGGGGAGGAACCACCTCCCGCCGACCTCCTTTCGGAGGTTTCGCCTTCGCATGGGTCAGAATTCGTCGGCGTCTTCGAGGACAGGCCGCACGTCACGGCTCCGGGAGACGCCAAGTGATTTGTGCAGGTCGTCAAATACCTGCTGGAGTTCCCGGCCGCACACGTCGCAGAGGAACTGACGGTTGGATGGCGTGCGGGTCCACGGACCGCGTCGGCCGGTGGTAGGGCCACACAGCTCGCACAGGCCCCCGCCATCGAGGTGCTCGAATCCGATGGCCGTAGCCCCGTTGTGTGGGCTGGTCGTCTCGACGTAGGCGTGGCCCTGGCGTGCCGCCTCTCGATAAGCGGCGCGGAATCCGTAGTCCAGCCACGTGCCGCCGTGACGCCACGAGGTACACGAGTCGCCGTGTTCCTCCGGCTTGTCGCCAACGGACTCGCAGATATAGAGGTCATACGTCCAGGCCGGGGAGTGCTCCATCACAGGTGCTCCTTGGTGGGGCGCCCGGCCAGTACGGTTGCGAAGTTCGCCATCATGACCATGGCCATGTCTTCGAGGAGCTGGCCGCCGTCCGGCACCGGAGCCCCGAGCACTCGGAGAGTGGTGAGGGAGCGCTCGATGAGCCTGGCCATGTCGTCGGTGTCGACGAGGTCGGAGCAGAGGTCGCAGGCCCGCCACCGGCCGTCGTTCGGGAGCGGCGTCACTACCCCGTCGTCGCTCATCAGGGCGACGTGAGCGCGGTCCTGCGGGACGTACAGCCAGCGGGCACCAGGCAGGCTACAGAAGTCACATGTGGACATGTCCGATCCCCCGTCAGGCCACGAGGGCGAGCTCAGACCGCTCCCCCTGGTAGTGGAGGTCGTCCTCGTCGTCGTCACCCTCG
Source organism: Streptomyces sp. WZ.A104 (assembly GCF_002382885.1). Lineage (GTDB taxonomy): Bacteria > Actinomycetota > Actinomycetes > Streptomycetales > Streptomycetaceae > Streptomyces. The sequence continues at coordinate 65,723 of NZ_NWVL01000012.1, read as the reverse complement.
GCGTGACACTCCAGCCACAGATCGGCGACATGCGGATGGTCGACGGCGCGGAAGAAGTCCGCGAGCGACTCGGCTTCCGAGCAGGTCAGCTTGTCGGCTATGTGGCTGGCCAGCATCCCGTCGTCGAAGAGATCCGCGAGATCGCAGGCCGCAGAGCGGTACTGGCCAAGACGGTCGACAGCCATCTCCACCGCATCGGTGGCCAGGGCCATGTAGAGCGCCGTGGTCTGCCGCTCAATCCGCAGTGCACCCCACGGATTCAGGGCCCGGCTCAGCCACGAGAGGACGGCCGGCATGTGACTCGCCGCAGACTTCACCGCAGTCAGGCATGGGAGGGCGAGGCGCTTGAAGGCACGCATGGTGTGTTGCTCCAGGGGGTTGTGTGGCTAGAGGCAGAGAAGGGGCGGGGTGATCAGGGAGAGCTCGCCTGCGACCTCCTGGACGGAGATGCCGTGCGGCTCCCAGACCCCGCAGTCGGGGTCGCCCTCGCAGGGGCAGTCGCGGCGGGAAGTCTCGACGAGCGCTTCAGCTCCGAGCCGGGCGAAGCTCAGGGCCTCGTCCTCGGTGGCGAAGCGGGTCTCCTCACGGTGGTCGTGGGTGACGAGGAAGCCGGGCCCGTCCGGCTCGACCTCCCACAGGCCCAGGAGATCGGCGACCTCGTTCCAGACGCGCACCTCGTAAGGGCGGGCGGTGGCAGACATGTGTCCTCGCAATCGCAGGGGAAGCCGCCCCTCCCTATGAGGGGGAAGGCCAGGGAGGGGCGGCAGATCAGGGGATGGGTCAGGCCATGAGGGCGAGCTGACCGGGGATCTCGTTGCGCATGAACTCGCGCCCAAGGTTCAAAAAGTGCTCGGTGCGGCCGTAGTCGTACGCCTCTCGGGCGTCGTCCCAGTCCGCATAACCGTCAGGCTCGTAGTCCGAGAGGTCCCAGAGCCGCTCGGAGGCGTGCTCGACGGTGCTCTGGTGGTCGGCCTCGGAGTCGTAGGGGTAGTGGAGCTTGATGTCCTGGAGCACCTCGGCGAGGTTCTTCTCGAACTCCTCGCGGCGCTGTTCGTAGTAGTCGTCCTCGTTGAGGAACGGGTGCTCATGCTCGATGTACTCGGCCAGGGCGACGGCCGTGCGGAAGGCTGCGGTGTAGGTGCGGGTGCCGTGGCAGTCGCCCTCGCACTCGTACCCCTCGCAGATGCCCACCGAGGCATCGCAGTGCGACGGGCACTCGTCGGTGTGCGTGCCGGGGCAGTCGTCATCGCAGCCACCCTCGTAGACCTGCACGAAGAGCTGACCAACGTCCCAGGCGCTCGACCCGCGCCCGAGCTCGCAAACGTGCTCGTCCGAAGTCTCGGTGTCCAAGCAACCTTCGTCAGCGGCCTCGCGAATCAGATCGCGGGCGGTCTCGAAGTTCGACTTGTCACCGATCCATCCGGCGGAATCGTGGTGCCACCAGAACATCTCGACGTGTGTGGGCCCATCACTCCAGGCATCGCGCCATGAGGGCCAAGATCGGTGCGCCTCGTCGAGGCAGGCGGCGTACTTCGCAAGGGCCGCTTCTGTCGGCACGGGCATCCGGTTCATGTCTGTCCTCGCATCGGGTGGTGCTCCAGGACTCACCCGGAGCACCACTGTTCAACTATTACAAACGCCTCGCAGGTCAGACGCCCAGAACCAGCACGCCACCCAGCTCGCCGACCACCAGGCGGAGCACCTCGTTCTCCAACGCAACCTCCAGGGCGACCCGCGCCATCTCGTCCTCGGACTCGCGTCGAACCGCGAGCTCAACGCGGGCGGCGTCGAGCTCCCGGGCGACCAATTCGAGTCGGCTGGTCAGGTTCTCGATCCACTCCTCCACAGACGGCTGGTAACCACTCGGAACCTTCGCCAGAGATACGCCCTGCATGCCCGTCTTCATGTTTCTCCCCTTCGTCGATGCCAGGCGGTCACCCGGCGGCGTGACGCTCCACCGAATGTGAAGCGACTCGATCACGTCGCGTCAACTATTACAAACGTTTCGCGATCATGGCGCCTCCCGGTGGCTTCGCACCTACGCCCTGTGGCGCCGGGAGGCTCCGGCCAGTGGCCGGATGTTCAACTTGAGCGGTTGGTGGGTGAGGCCCGCTCAGTACCTCATCTCACCGCCCATCTTCGAAGCCGTTCCCGTTCCGATCACCTCGCTTCCGAAGTTCTCGACCCGTTTCCGGCCGTCCGATGATGGACGGTGAGCCCTGGACACCGCAGTCACATTCCCGCCTACCGATCCTTCCGACCCCCTGGACACCAGACCGCAGGGCATCCCACGGACCGGCACAGCGAGTTACGTCAGTTGGATGCGGCGCCCGACCGCTACCGGCTGGATAGACCGGTACGGGCAACGTTCCTTTCACCTGGGTGGCTGTACCCGACGGGGTTCTCGTCGCCATCCACCTTCGCTCACATCAGACAGCAGGATGCCCTACCTACGCTCGCTCCAGCTTCAGGGCCGTGGTCGCCCATCCTTCACCCCCGCTGCCTGCCTCACGGCGGTAACGGGACGGTGGTTTCGCTGCCCAGTCGCGGCATGTAAGCCGATCGGCCGGGGAAGTGTTGGTGCCTCGCGGTCTCCCGCTTGGCGGTGACTCCGACCCTAGCGGGCCTCGGTCATCTTTCGCAACTCTATCAAATGCTTCGCTGCGATCCGCCCTGAAAGCCGGTCGGCCAGGCAATCCCTTTGTCCTGACCGCTGCCCGGGTGTTCCGTTCGGCGGTGATTCCGATCTTAGCGGATCGGAATCGTGTTTCGCAACTCTTGCAATCGCTTCGAGTGGCGTGCCGTCGCTCTGCTCCACCTGCCTCGCGGCTGGCGTCCCGTTGCGGCGACAGGAAGAACATTACCCCAAGAGAATCAACTATTGCAATCCCGTTGGCGTATTCGCAGGTCAGGGCCGGTTCCTAGGGATTCAGTGCGCGATGTGCGCGCGTTCCTTGGCTCCGCGCGCCGCGCGCGTACGCGGTTCCCTCTGGGGGGTGGGGGGTGACCCCCTGGAGGCGAAGAGCCGGACCGCCACGTCTTAGCAGCTCGGATTCTGCCACGGTTCCGGGGTCGACCAGTGGTCGCAGCCCCGCCTGCCACCGGGGCAAACGGGGCTGCGACGCGTGCAGAAAGCGGGCCTTCAGCCTCTCTTCGTCACCCCTTCAGCGCCTTGAGTGCTGTCGGGCGGGACATGACGCGGCCCGCCTTATCGGCGACGCGATTCTTCGACAGACCTGCCCGGTGTGCGTTGCGCATTGCCTCCGCCAGATCCTTGCCGGCCTGTTCCGCCACGTGGTCAGCGATGAGTTTCGCCTCAATGGCCACTTCGAGAGCGTGCACGGAAGGCTCGACTGGCGTGGGGTCGTCGACTGCGGCGTAGGTACCGTTCGTGCCGGTCACCTCCACCGCCATGACGTGTTCCTCAGCGTGCTCGGCCGGGGGGTCGGTTCGCCAGCGCTTGAGGATCTCGCGGGCGAGGTCGTGAGCGGTCCCCGTCCAGTCCGCGGCGATGCCGGCGGCGATCTCCCGGCCGTCGATGAGCTGGAGGTCGGGGCCGACGATCGTGTACTCGAAGATGAGAGCTTCGTGTTCTGCCATGCCGCCAGGATGCCAGTCAACGCCTTGACCAGTCAAGTGCTTTACCGATAAAGGCGTTGACCAGTGTTGGAGCGGCAGGTCAGGCTGCCTGGACCTCGCCGAGGTACCGGTAGCCAGAGCGGACGGAGCACCCAAGCCTGTCTGCCAGTGCCGGTCCGGAGACCTTCGCCCCCTCTGCCTTCATGGCGGCAACGGCCTCCTTCACGACGGCGAGAGGCACAGCCTTCTTGGCACGCGCCTTCTGCCGGGGAGCGCGCTCCGTCACCTTGGCCACTGCCAGTTCCTCGGCGATCTCCTCCGCCAGATCCTCGTTCTCCTGTGCCAGTTCCTCGGCCGCCTGCGTCAGCTCGTCGAGGCTGTTCTTGACGCCGTGGATCTTCGACAGGAGCACTCGCCCTTCGAGGTCGAGGGCCTCGCCGAGCTGGAGTGCCATGAGAAGGAGAGACTCCTCCAGCTCGGCGATACGCTGCTCCGCTGTCACCGAGGCCGGCGGTGTCGCTGCCATGTGGAGCATGTGTGCCACGACGAGCGGCGGCACGGCGGAGACGACGGCAACCAGAACGGCCGACGTTGCCATGTAGCCCCTGTCGATCAGGTGTGCCACCACCTGAGCCGCGAGTGCCAAGCCCAGTGCCAGACCTGCACCGATGGTGGCAGTGACGCGGCCGGGCGCCTTGGCTCGACGGCGAACGTCGGAGATGACGGCGGCGCAGGCGGCGTAGGCGGAGATCGACACTGGCATGAGCCAGGTGATCCAGCCGTGCCAGCCCGCCAGTTCTGCCATCCGGATCTCTCCGGGGACGGACATGACGAGGGCGGCGACGAGGACGAGGGGCCTGCCAGCGGTGAACACCGAGCGGGCGTACCAGGGCATGTGCATGGGAGACATATGTCTGCCTTTCTGCTACGCGGTGGCTGTCAGGCAGCGGCGAGGACGGGGCGGCACTTCTTGCCCTTGGCCACAACCCCGCTGTCGCGCCGCTGGCGGATCGCGGCCAGGAGCTCAGCCGCCTCGGGACTCACGGCAGAAGGCTCCGGAGGCACTGCCATGGCCGGGGCCGGAGTACCCAGGTCCCCACGGATGGTGGCGCTGTCCTCCTCGTCGCGGCAGGAGCCGCAAACCGTTCCGGTCCGCCCCTGCGGGAAGACGGCGCCACAGCCTTCGCAACGAGCACGTGTGTCCGGAGCGGGCTTCGGCCTCGGCTTCGGCTTGGCTGGCATCTGGTTCTTGAGCCGATACGAGACCAGTGCGGCGGCGGAGTCGACAGTCTCTGGCAGGCGCGTGGTCAAGGCGGTGACGATCTCCGAGGAACTGTGCCCCTCCGTGAGCCAAACAGCGGCGAGCGGAGTGAGGCGGAGGACTTCGCTCGTGCTGAGCTTGAGGCGATGGTCGGCGTCAGCCAGGCGAGCCAGGGTCGATGCGGCCTTGCCCGTCTCGCCCTCAGCCGGAGTGCCCTGGTCGCTCTTCTCGCCAGAGGCTCTCCCCTCCTCCTCGCGGGCCTCGCGCTGCTCGGCGCCCTCGCACTCAACGGAGGGTCCGGGGAGGAGGTTCTTTACCCGGTTCTTTACTCCCTTGGGAGATCCGCCGACTGACCGGGTACCCGGCTCACCGGCCGCCGGAATGTGGTTGCTCGGAAGGTCTGAGACGTGTGTCTGGGTGCACCAGCGTCCGGTTTCGGGGTGCTGGTAGCGCTCGCGGCGCAGGTAACCCGCGTCTTCGAGCTGTCGGAACGCCTTGGAGACGGCCTGTCGGCCTTCGTCGACGGCGTCGGTGATGCTCTCGACGGTGGCCTTCGCCTCGTCGGGCATGGACAGCAGAGTGACCAGGAGCCCGCGGGCGGTCAGGGACAGCTTCTTGTGCCTGGCTGCCTGGTTCGGCATGACCACGAAGGCGCAGTCGTGCCGGTTACGATGCACGCGCATCGAGAGTTACCCCTCTCGGTGTCGACGACCCCGGCGAGGTGTGCCTGCACCTGTGACCCGGGGTCGTTTGCTTACGGTGCCACGGAACCTACGACATAGTGTGACCTCTTTGCAAGACTTGAAGCTAGCTTGCCCTCGCCGACCCTTCGGGCTGACGTGACCACCGTCACACCGTTGAGTCTTTCCGGAAACGCCTGCGGGCTCCGTATATACAAGTAGAAGGCTTTCGCGCTTGGCATTATGACTTTCTCAATGGGCCCCCTTCGGGGCCCACCGGGCGAAGCCTCTTAGGTCTACCTACAGGACCTATCCGCCGTTGCCATCAGCCCCCTTCTTCAAGATTTCAAGGGGGTTCGATGGGCTGGTCAAGCTCAAGTCGAAGAGACCGCCTGCCAGCGAACTGGCCACAAATCCGCGCCCGTGTCCTTCGGCGGGACAGAAACCAATGCACGGCCAGAAACCAATACGGCGTGCGGTGCCCTGAGATCGCCACGGACGTGGACCACATCAAGCCCGGTGACGACCATCGAGAAGCCAACCTTCAATCGCTCTGCGGGTGGCATCACCGGGTCAAGTCCTCTCGCGAGGGCGCGGTGGCCAGTGCCGCCGTTCGCAGGCGGAACGCGCGCCGCTTCCGCAGGACCGAGGATCACCCGGGCCTCCTGTGACCGCGTTGGAGCTCCAGGCCGCATGCCTGTTGAGCTCGCGCCGGCCCCCGAGACCGCTCTCCGTCTCCGGGGCCTCAAACCTGAACGGAGGTGGACGCGATGCCTGGCCCTGTGCCGAGCCGCGAGGCAGATCTCGCCCGCCCCCGAGAGCGCAAGGGCGGAGAAGTCCAGTCCGTGACCAAGGGTGTTCTGCGTGACGTGAAAATCCCAAACGCTGACCGCGACTGGCATCCGATTTCCCGTCGCCTCTGGGATTCCCTCAAGTCGAGTGGGCAGGTCGATTTCTACCAGAACAGCGACTGGGCTTTCGCTTACTCGCTGTGCGAAGACCTCTCCTATTACAAGAAGTCAGGAAAAAGGTCCGGCCAGATGCTTCAGACCATCTACTCCGCCTTTGAGCGACTCCTCGTCGCCGAGGGCGACCGGCGCCGCGTGCGCATCGAACTGCACGAGCCGGAGCCGGAGGAGCAGTCGGCGGCCGTGCTCGCCATCGCCGATTACAAGAAGGATCTCGGACTCGCCGAGTAGCGCCGGAGGTGAGCCGTATGCCGAAGGCTCCCCCCGCGCTCGCGGCCGAGGACATCGAAAGACTTGAGCCTACGTTCCTCGGGCCTACGTGGAGGCGCGAGCCGGACGGCTCCTGGTCGTTGCCGACGCGCACGCTCGGATGGCAGATCGCCGGGTGGTGCGCGGAGTATCTGAAGGCCGAGGACGGCGGCCCCTGGCGCTTCACGCGCGAGCAGCTTCGCTTCCTCCTCCACTGGTACGCGGTGGACGAGAACGGCCGGTTCACACACCGCAAGGGCGTCTTGCAGCGCCTCAAGGGCTGGGGCAAGGACCCCCTGCTGGCCGTGATCTCGCTCGTCGAGTTCGTCGGCCCGAGTCGCTTCTCGCACTGGGGCCCGGATGGTCAACCGGTCGGCGTCCCCCATCCGCAGGCGTGGGTGCAGGTGGCGGCCGTCAGTCGGGACCAGACCCGCAACACCATGACCCTGATGCCATCCCTGATCTCGGACAAGATGATCGAGACGTACGGCATCAAGGCCGGGGCCGAGTTGATCCGCGCGCACGGCGGCCGGCAGAGACTCGAAGCGGTCACCTCGTCCTTCCGCGCCCTCGAAGGCGGGCGCGTGACCTTCACGGTGCTCAACGAAACGCACCACTGGGTCACGGGCAACTCCGGCGACCGGATGTACGAGACGATCGACGGCAACGCGACGAAGAAGGACTCGCGCTACCTGGCGATCACGAACGCGTACCTCCCCGGCGAAGACTCGGTCGCCGAGAAGATGCGCGAGGCGTACGAGAAGATCCTCGAAGGCCGCGCCGCCGATGTGGGTTTCCTCTACGACAGCATCGAGGCACACCCGGCAACTCCCCTGACGCCCGAGGCGATCAGGATCGTGCTGCCGAAGATCCGCGGCGACGCGGTGTGGCTGCGAGTCGAAACGATTCTTCAGTCCATCCTCGACACGACCATTGCGCCGAGCCGCTCGCGGCGGATGTGGCTGAACCAGATCGTGGCGTCCGAAGACGCGCTGTTCGGCCCGGCCGAGTGGGATGTGCTTCGCGACGACAGCAAGACCCTTCAGCCCGGCGACGCGATCACCCTCGGGTTCGATGGTGGTCTCCGCGACGACTCCACATGCCTGATGGCCCTCCGCGTGAGCGACATGTGCGCTTTCACCCTCGGGCTCTGGGAGAAGCCGGACGGCCCCGCAGGGAAGGACTGGGAGGTCCCCCGCGACCAAGTCGACAGCGCCGTCCACGAAGCGTTCAGCACCTTCAGCGTGCAGGGCATGTACGCGGACGTGGCTCTCTGGGAGAGCTACATCTCCGAGTGGGCCGAACTCTACGGCGAGGGCCTGGCCATCAAGGCTCCGGGCAAGGACGCAATCGGCTGGGACATGCGCACCAGCCTGAAGGCTTCGACGCGCGCGAACGAGCGATTGATGCGCTCGATTTTCGACCGAAAGGTCTCCCACGACGGCGACCGCAAACTTCGCCGACACGTACTCAATGCACGACGCCGCGTGAACAATTTCGGCGTCTCATTCGGCAAGGAAAGCCGCGAGAGTCCGAAGAAGGTCGATGCATACGCAGCGTTGATGTTGGCTCACGAGGCCCTTTTCGATCTCCGCGCTCGTGGCCGGAAGGTCCGCAAGCGGACTGGCCGTGGCTACTTCCTGTGATTCACCCGCTAAACCGTGCACGAAGGGCGGTGACCCATGGCCTCCCTTGGCCCGCTGACGCTTGCGCAGCAGCTCCTCGCAATCCTCCATCGCGACGGTGGACGGCTGGCGCAGATCGACGCCTACCTGCACGGCCGGCACGCAGACCCGTACATGCCCCCGATGGCTGACGACGAGTACCGGCTCCTCGCCAAGAGGGCCGTGTCGAACTGGATGCCCCTGCTGGTGGGAACTCCGGCGCAGGCTCTCTACGTTGATGGCTACCGCGCCGGTGCCGATGCCACGGCAGCCTCACAGCCAGACAGTGCCACGCCCGAGTGGGAGCACTGGCAGCGCAGCCGCCTCGACGCACGTCAGGCCGCCGTCTACCGAGGCGCTCTGGCCTTCGGGCACGCCTTCACGGTGACCGAGAAGGGCCGGTCCGGCGCCATCGTCACCAAGGGCCTTTCCGCACTGAAGACGGCTGCGCTCTATGAGGACCCGGCCAACGACGACACCCCTGCGGCGGCGCTGACCGTCACCGCATGGCCGAAGGACGAGCAGCCGGGCCGCGCCCGGCTGTGGGATACCCGACGTGAGTACAAGGTCTCCTTCCTGTCCCTGAGCGACGAGAAGTCGGTCCGTGTCCGCGGCAGCGTTCTTCACGGCGCGCAGGAATGCCCCGTGACCCGCTTCGCCGCGAGCGTCGACCTGGAAGGTCGCACGCTGGGCGTCATCGAGCCGATGATCGCGCTTCAAGACCGCATCAATCAGACCGTATTCGACTTGCTCCTGGCCCAGACCTACGGCAGCACGAAGGTGCGGACGGTCAGCGGAATGGCTCCGCCGGTCCAGCGCGACTCTGAGACTGGTGAGCCCGTTCTCGATGAACTGGGCAATCCGATCCCCCTTCAGATCAACCACAATTCCCGCAGGTTTTTGTTTGCCGAAGATCCGGATGTTCGATTCGGATCTCTCGACGAAACTCCGCTCGCCGGATTCATCGAGTCGATCGACATGTCCGTCCGACACCTGAGCGCTATCGCACAGGTGCCTCCGCACGCGATGCTGGGGCAGATCGCCAACCTCTCAGCCGAGGCCCTCCAGGCCGCCGAGGTGTCTCTGAGTCGCATGATCGCGGAGTTCCGGACCAGCTTCGGCGAGTCCTGGGAAAGGGTCTTCCGTCTGGCCGCCGAGCTGGCCGGCAATGCCTCGTCCGCCGACGACTTCCGCGGCGAAGTCGTCTGGCGCGACATGGAGTCCCGTTCCCTGGCTCACGCCGCCGACGCTCTCGGAAAGCTCCGCGAGCAGCTCGGCATCCCCGAGCGAGGGCTCTGGCGCCGCGTCCCCGGTGTCACCCAGACCGAACTTGAGGACTGGGAGCAGATGCGCGAGGACGACGACTCCGTGGCGCAGCTCTCGACGGCGCTGACTCGGGCGACCGCTGACCGCAGTGTCCCGGAAGCGGCGTGACGAGCACAGCGCGGCAGGCGGAGGCTGAGCGGGCATCAGTCGCCTTCCACCTCGCGCTGGCGCAGGTCGGCGCGGCGACCACAGCTGAGGCCCTGGACCTGTGGGCGGAGGTTCCCATCGCCCTGCAGGGCCCTACTGCAATCGGATGGCTACGTAGGGCTATCACGCTGGTGATGTCCCGTCGGCGCATGTCGCGGGATCTCGCGCGGGCCTACTACCGGCTCGCCCGAGCGCTCCAGACCCGCACGACGGTGGCGGACCCGTACCACCCCGAGCCGACGCATGTGACGCTCGGCGACCTGCGCCGCGAGTTCACCGCCCTGGCCGGCACCTACCAGCCCCCGGCCTCCGAGCCTGCGGGCGAGGCCGCGACCGGCGAGTCCGGGGAAGCCTCGCCCGCTCCCCTCGACACGTCGGCGCCAGCAGAGGAGGACGGCCAGGACGCGCCCGATGACGACGGCCTGGAACTCGATGACGACGCAGAGGACTGGGAGCACATCCTCGTCGAGGAGCTCGACGGACTCAGGGAGGACGAGGAGCGGATCGAGCGGGAGGCGGAGGAGGAACTTCGCACCGTCCTTGACGCACTCGGCACCCGGAACCTCGACCGTCGACTGGCCCAGGTCGACGACGAGCAGACCGCAAAGGACGCCGACCGGCAACGCGGCGAAGCCCACCGGCAAGCCGGGGCTCAGCAGGCCGCAGCGGCATCCCGAGTCGCCATGAACGGCGGCCGGTCGACCACCTGGAACCACATGCAGCGGGACCGTCGGGCCTTGGGGTACGTACGGCTTTCCCGCACCGGCACTCCGTGCGGCTGGTGCGCCATGCTGATCAGCCGGGGCGTGTCCTACAAGAGCGAGGCGTCGGCGACCTTCAGGGACGGGGACCTCTACCACGACCGGTGTCACTGCTACGCGGAGCCGGTCTTCTCCCGCCAGCAGTACGGCTCTTCAGAACTCTTCGCCCTGAACCGCGAGTACGAGGCCCTGTGGCCCAAGGTCACCAAGGGCCACACCGGCAAGGCAGCCGTGACCGTCTGGCGGCGGTTCATCCGCCAGAAGCAACGCGAGAGGCACAAGGCCGCTGCCCTGGAGGCGCGGCGTGCCGCGACCACGACCCAGGAGGCGTGACCGTGACCCAGCAGACCCCCACCCCCGAGGACGACAGCGCGAAGCCCGGCGAGAGCGAGCCGCCGCAGGGTGAGCCGCAGTCGGCAGCACCGCAGGACCCTTCGGAGGACGAGCTTCCGGAGTGGGCCCGCAAAGAGCTGACCAAGGTCCGCGGCGAGGCCGCCTCCTACCGGACCCGCCTGCGCGACGCCGAGACCAAGCTCGGTCAGGCCAAGACTCCGGAGGAGGTGGAGGCCGCACTCGCCGAGGTCCGAGCGAAGAACACCGAACTGGAGCGCGAGCTGCGCGTGTCAGCGGTCGCCCGTAAGCACGGCCTCCCCGACGAGCTGACCAACCGGCTGCGGGGTGAGTCCGTGGACGAGCTGGAAGCCGACGCCAAGGCCCTGAGTGCTCTCCTGCGCCTGGCTCCCCCGGAAAGCCTCAGCGGCGGCCTCGACCCGAACGACGGGGACGACGGGGAGCTGGACCCGCGCAAGCTCGCCCGGCTCACCACCCGCTGAACCTGCCCCACCCATTAGCCACGCCTCCGGTCGCCGGGGGCTTTTTTCATGCCCCCAGGAGGCTTAGTGACAGCCGAACATCAGGTAATCAAGCCGGAGAAGCTGATCGCCACCGCCATCGGGATGCTGGAGCAGGAACTCCTCGTCCCGAACCTGTTCACCAAGGAAGGCGTCGACCGCTTCAAGGGCGCCAAGAACGACACGATCAACGTCAAGGTCGAAGGCGTTCTCCCGTTCCATGACTACGAGTGGCGCTCCGGCTCGGCCGGCAGCTCCACGCCTGGCACCCGTCAGCGCGTCGTGTTCGACGAGTACGCCGAGCGGACGATCCCCGTCACCTTCGGCGGCAACGTCTACAACGGCGTCAAGCTGACGGACGAGCAGAACGACTTCGACATCACCCAGTGGTCCAAGCTCCTGCGCCCACAGGTCAAGGCCGTGGCCCGTGGCCTCGCCCGCCGGGCCGTCAAGACCCTGGTTGACCAGCCGTACGCGGTCACGATCGGCAACACCGAACAGGCCATGCGCAAGGCCATCATCGAGGCCCGGCGCGTACTCAACAAGTTCAACGTGCCTGAGGGCAACCGGTACATGGTGGTCGGCTCCGACTTCGAGACCGTACTGCTCTCCGACCCGGACCTGAACCTGGCCTCGAACGTCGGCGACTCCCAGGCCGAGTCCGCGCTCGTGAACGCGACCCTCGGCAACCGGTACGGGTTCCGGTTCATCGTGGACCAGACCATCCCGTCCGATGCGGCGTACGCCTTCGCGCAGTCCGGCTTCATCTTCGCCAGCGCGGCACCGAGCGTGCCGCAGAGCGTTCCGTTCGGCGCGACCACGAGTTTCGAGGGCCTGGCCTTGCGCTGGCTGCGCGACTACGACAGCGAATACTTCCAGGACCGCAGCATCGTCAACTGCTACCAGGGCTTCCGCTCCGTGGAAGACGTGCTGGTCGGATGGGACGAGGCAAACGAGAAGGAAGTCGTCTCCACCCAGCAGCACTTCGTACGAGGTATCAAGCTCACTCTCGACGGCGCCTCGGACTACCCGGAGGCCGCCTCGGAGCTGGCCCAGATCACGGGCGTGAGCGACGCGAAGGTGTGGACCCCGACCGGCCGAGTGGCTGAGACCGACCCGGCCAACGCCTGATCCACCTTGATGCCAGCGGGCCGCGCCTATTCGGCATTGAGCTGGTAGGCGCGGCCCGGTGGCCCGCGTGAAAGGAGGTCGGCGGTTGGCGTACGCCACCCTCGACGAGCTGAAGGACCGCCTCGACTGGGACCTCGACAACGATGAACTGCGCATCGCAGCAGGGGCCCTGGAGGACGCCTCCGACCTGGCGGCCGTCTACGGCCGCGACTGGCCCGAGGCCAATCCGCCCCGCCTGGTGCGCACCCTCGTCCTCAAGGCCGCGGGTCGCTACATGCGCAATCCGAACGGCTACACGCAGAGCAGGGCCGGTGACGAGACGCTGGCCTGGGGCGACGCGCACGGCCGCGACGCGGGCAGCGTCTACTTCACCCGCGAGGAGATCAAGCTCCTCGAAGGACTGGCCGGCACCCGGCCGACTCTGACCAGCGTGATCGTCTCCGCCTGGGACTCCCGTACACGCCCCGTACGCGCGGGCCTGGTGCCCGTCGACTACGACGGCGCCCCCTTCCCGCTCTTCGCGAACGACGAGGACCCGTGGTGAGCGTGCAGCGAAGGCGCGGCCAGAAGGCCCGCGTGTGGAAGACCGTCGAAGTCGTCGACCAGCGCGGGAACACCGTCCACGTCGCCGACCCGACCAGCCCGATCGACGTACGGGCGGCATTCATCCCGCAGCGCTCGGCCCGCGCCGAAGTGCCCGGCCAGCAGCAGATCAACGTCGCCCGCATGATCGTGGACGCCCACCTTCAAGGCGTCTCCCTGTGGTCGCGGGTGGAGTACAACGGCGCGACGTGGGACGTGGTCTCCCCGCCCGCCTACCACCACGGCGACCGCCGTACCCGACATTGGTCCCTCGACATCCGGGAGCGGCCCTGATGGCTCACATATACGCACGCACGCCCGAGATCATCGCCCGGCACAAGGACGTAGCCCTCGCGCTCGACGAGATCGCCTTCGAGGTCGCAGCGCGGGCCGAAGAGCTGCTCGTGCAGCACCGCGCCGAAGGCGACGCGGAGATCGACATCGAGGCCGGGCGCATCGACCGGTACGTGGTCCTCTCCGACGACCGAGGGCAGAAGGCGGCGCTCAGCATCGAATACGGGCGCGACGCCTACACCACCACCCGCACTGACCGCCACGGCAACGAGTTCGAGGTCGAAGTTCCCGCCATGGACGGCCTGTTCATCCTCGCCAGAGCCGCCGGACTGCCCAAGAAGCGGAAGGGCAAGGTGAAGCTCGACTGATGGCCGGCCTGCCCGACCACGTCAAGGCCCTGGCGGAGCTGAGCCCGGTCGAGGATCTACTCCTGGCCGTGCTCCGCAAGGGCCTGCCCGGCGTCGCCGTGAAGAGCCTCATCGATCTCCGCCAGGACTTCCCGCTCGTCCTCGTCCGCCGCGATCCCTCCTTCGGGGCGTGGGGCGGAGACACGCGGTTCACTGATTCGGCCCGCGTCGCCATACACGCATTCGCCGCCGACCCGGATGGGGACCAGGACGCGGCGATCCTCTCCGAAGCGGTGCGCGTCGTCTTGCGCGACGCCTGGCTCAAGCAACAGGTCTTCCCCGGACTGGGCCACATCACCCGCGTGGACATGAACTCCGCGCCCCGGCGGGCGCCGGACTGGGCCACCGCGACCGGTGTCGTTCAGTACGCGGATCTCCCCACAGGCGTCTGGCGCTACGAGTCGATCTACGACATTCAGATTCGCAAGCCTCGCGCACGCCCCTACCCCACCCCGTAACCCCGCAGCACCCCGCACCCGGCCCGCAGCCCCGCGCGCCGGGTCTTCGGCGTGCGCGAGTGAGGAAACGATTTTTTGCCGCTCAACGACAACGCAACCCTGGTCGTCGGCGCGGGCAACTACCTGACCGCGCCGGTCGGTACATCCCTGCCCGGTGACCTTCTTGTACCCGTGAGCCCTTGGGCCAACGTCGGGCACACCAGCCTGGAGGATGTCTTCGGCATCACCTCCGAAGGCGGCGAGGCCACCACCATCGGCACGCTCCAGAACCAGTCCCTCCGCACCAAGTACAGCGCGCGGACGGAGACGATGACCTTCACTCTCCAGCAGTTCGACAAGGAGGCGCTGCGCCTGTACTTCGGCGCGAACGCCCCGGAACTGCCGGACGGAACGATCGGCGTCCCGGCGAAGCCCGAGCCCACCAAGGCCGCGTTCCTCGCCGTCTTCATCGACGGGGAGAACCACTTCGCGCTGTACGCGCCGAAGGCCGAGATCTACCGCGCGGACGACATGGCGATCTCCGACACCGAGAGCCTCGCCGGACTGCCGCTCGGCGTGAAGCCCATGACGTACGGGTCCAACACCTGGACGTACGCCGTGACCCCGCTCGGCGGCACGATCGCCACAGGCGCTACGGCCGGCAGCCCCGGCGCCTACACACCGACCGGCGCCGCACCTGCGGCGACCCTGGGCTCACTCGCCTCGATCATCGCCGACCCCACCACCGCTTGGACCACCGGCCAGTACATCGTGCTCGGCGACGGCTCCAACGCCTACTGGGATGGCGACTCCTGGTCGGCGGGCACCGCCCCCTGACCCTCCACTCCTCCGGCGCGGACGCCAGCGGACCACGTCCGCGCCGGAACTTCCTCCCGGTCCGCCCCACGCACACACCCACTGGAAGGTCCGCCCCCTTGGCTTCTTACACCCTGGACGACATCCGTTCCGCCGCCGAGGCCCGATACGGCTCCACAGACATTGCGGTCGGCGAGCGAGTGGTACGCCTGCTCAATCCGCTGCGCCTGTCCAAAGCGAAGCGGAAGAGGCTCACCGCCCTCCAGGACCAGATCAACGACGGCGCGGACCAGGAGGAGCTTCTCGCCGACGCGATCCGGCTCGTGGCCGAGCATGATTCCGCGGCAAGCGCCCTGCTGGACGAGATCGGCGAAGACCTCGCCGTCCTCGCGCAGGTCTTCGAGTTCTACGGGCAGGCCACGCAGGCGGGGGAAGCCTGAGCCTCTGCCGCCTGATCGACGACTACGGGGCGGGCCTGTACGCCGACCTGCGCTTCCACTACGGCATCGACCTGGGTGACGTGATCGCCGGTCGCGGCCCCGCCCCGTCACTCGTTCTGGCCCTGGTGCAGAGGCTTCCCGATACCTCCATGACGGTTGCGCTCGCCTCGGGCGGCCGAGAGTTCCTCGGCTGGGGCGTCGACCGCCACATGGCAGCCGACCTGTTCGACGCCCTCAACGCCAACACGAAGGCCACCGGCAACTGGGGCAAGGGCAAGGTCCCGAAGATCCCTGGCTACCCCCGCCCGAAGGCGAAATCCACGACACCCAGCACGACACCGAAGAAGCCGGCCTCCGTAGCCGCGATCTACGCACGGCTCTCTGGGAGGTAGCTCATGCCAGCGGGCCAGGTAGTCGGCCGGATCTCCATCCGCGTCCTCCCCGACACGTCCGAGTTCAAGGACAAGGCCAAACGCGAGCTGGAGCGGATAGAGCAGCAGCTCAAGGTGACGATCGGCACGAAGATCGACACCTCCGGCGCCCGCAGGGGCGTCCTGGAAGCGGTCCGGGACATCAACCGCGACAACCGCTCCACGGACTCGCGCAAGATCCGGTTCTACACCACGATCTCGACGCACGGTATGCGGACAGCCGTCGAGCGCGCCGCTCGTGAGCTCCAGTCCAAGGCGAATGATCGCAAGATCGCCTTCGAGATCGACGAGGTACGCGGCGCAGGCAAGGTCGCCCTGGTCCTGGACGAGGAGTCTGCGGAGAAGACCAAGAAGGACATCGAGGACTGGGCCAAGCACATCAGCCCGGTCAAGGTCGATGTCGAGCTGAACTTCCCGACCGGTGCTACGACTGCCGTGTCCGCACGGCTGGCACACCTCACCCGGCCCCGCACGGTGTCGATCCTGCCCACGCTCAACGAGGCCGCCGTCGCGAAGGTCGCTACCGCGCTCGCCGCACTGTCCGGTGCGCGGGTGCTGAACAACATCTTCGAGAAGCTCGGCAACCTGCTGAGGAACCTCGACAAGAACATTCCGATCATCGGCTCCCTCGCGCTGGCGATTGCTGGCCTGGCGGGCTGGGGCCTGACGGCAGCCTCCAACCTAGCTGCCCTGTCGTCGTCGCTCGCGTCGATCGGCTCCCTGTCCCTGCTCCTGCCGGGCCTGCTCGGCGGCATGGCCGTGGGGCTGGGCGTGACCATCGCGGCCTTCCGCGACTTCAACAAGATCCTCCCCGAGGTCAAGGGGCAGCTCTCAGCCCTTCAGGACACGATCTCCAACAACTTCTGGGCTAAGGCGACCAAGCCCATCCGGGAGATGGTCGACGAGCTCCTCCCGGAGTTCACGGCAGGCGTCGCCAAGACGGCGACGCAGCTCGGAGGGTTCTTCGGGGGCCTGGCCGCCTCGCTCAAGGGCGCGCTGGACCCGGCTCTGAAGCAGATGTTCGACGACCTGTCGTCGTCCATCACCATCGCCACTTCGGGCACCGAAGCGTACGCCAACGTCATCACGGTCCTCGGCCGCGTCGGCACGTCCTATCTGCCCGAGCTGGCCCAGTGGTTTGTCGACATCTCGGCGCGCTTCTCCGAGTTCCTCACCAAGGCGGAAGCGGACGGCAGCCTCGATCGCTGGATCAAGGAAGGCGTCCAGAACCTCAAGGATCTCGGGCGAGTGCTGTCCAACCTGGGGGGCATCTTCGCGGGCATCGCCCGCGCTGCCGAGGCGGCCGGGGGCTCCTCCCTCGGCATGATGGCCGACACCCTTGAGCGCATCCACAGCGCTGTGGACAGCCCCGGCTTCCAAAGCGGTCTGACCGACGTATTCGCGGCTGCCCACGAGGCGATGAACAACATCGCCACCCAGTCCGGCCCGGCGGTCAAGAGTCTGTTCACCGAGCTGGGTCAGCTCCTCACCGAAGTCCTGCCCCAGGTCGGCGACATCATCGGAACCGCCCTGGGCGCGGTCGCTTCCGCGCTGGCGCAGCCTGCGGTCACCGAGGGCGTGAAGGCGATGTTCGACGGCCTTCAGGCCGCTGTTACCGCCCTTGCTCCGGCGATGGCACCGCTCGGCGAGGCGCTCGGCGCACTGATGCAGGTCATCGGCACGTTCGCCGCCATGCTCGGCCCGCTCGTGGCCGCCGCCCTGGTGCCTCTGGCGAACGCGTTCGTGGCGCTGGCCCCGGCAGTCACCCCGATCATCGAGCTCCTGGGTGGAGCCCTCACCCAGGCCCTCCAGCAGCTCGCGCCGATCCTGGCACCGCTCGTCCCGATCATCGGGGAGGCGCTGGGAGCGGCCTTCGCGGCACTGTCGGCCATCCTGCCGCCGGTCGCCGAGCTGTTCACCACGATCATGTCTGCGGTCGCTCCGCTCGCCGCGCAGCTCATCGGGGGCCTCGCGCCGATCCTGCCGGTCCTCGCCGAGTTCCTCTCCGGACTCGTCACGGCAGCGATGCCCCTGGTCGACATCCTGCTGAAGCTCCTCGAAGCGGTCATCGTGCCGCTGATTCCGATGGTGCTGGAGCTGGCTCAGGCTGTGCTGCCCCCGCTCCAGGAGGCGTTCGCGCGGCTGGTCGAGGCCCTGATGCCGTTCCTCGAAGCGCTCAAGGCAGTGATCGACTTCCTGATGCCGGTACTCGTGCCGATCATTCAGTTCGTCGCCGAGCTGCTGGCCGGCACCTTGGTGGCCGCGATCAACGGCGTCGCACTCGTCCTCGAAGGCTTCGTCGAGATCTTCAAGGGCGTCTGGAACATCATCAAGGGCTGGTTCGAGATCTGGATCGGCCTGTTCAAGGGGATCTTCACCGGCAACTGGGACACCTTGAAGCAGGGCTTCGAGGATCTCTGGGATGGCATCTGGCAGTTCCTCAAGGGTCTCTGGGACGTCATCCTCGGCGCCCTGATCACGTGGCTGTCGGTCGGTGTTCTTGGCGCGGCGAAGAAGGGCCTGACCGCGATCGGCACCGCATTCAAGGACGGCTGGAAGGCCGTGCAGAACTTCGGCAAGGACGCGTGGAACGCGATCAGCTCGGGCTTCACCTCCTTCTTCTCCAATCTCGGCTCCCGTGCCCTGAGCGGCCTGTCCAGCATCAAGTCGTACTTCACTCAGGGCTGGGCGAACGTCGTCTCGACGACGAAGGCGAAGTTCCGCGAGATGGTCTCCACCGTCACGGAATGGCTGGGCAAGGCCGTGGACAAGGTCCGGGGCCTGCCCCAGAAGGCCAAGGACGCTCTGGGCAACCTGGGGTCCACCCTGAAGAACGCCGGAATCCAGCTCATCAAGGGCTTCATCACCGGCATCACCGGCATGTTCGACAGCGTCAAGGACACCCTCGGCAACCTGACGGACAAGCTCACGTCCTGGAAGGGCCCCCCGGCCCGGGATGCCACCCTCCTGACGGGCGCCGGTCAGCTCGTGATCGACAGCTTCATCACGGGCCTCGAATCCCGCTACGACGCCGTACGGGACTCCCTTCACGGCCTGACCCGCGAAGTGGCCGGCACGGAGTTCGAGCCGCCCGGGGTGGGCCAGGTGAGGGGCGCAGTCGGCACCTCGCGCCACCTCACGGGTTCGCTCGCCGCTTCGGCAAGCGATGCAGGCGTGACGAAGGTACTCAACTACTACGCGGCGCCCGGCAGTTCCCTCTCGTCCGAAGAGGATCTGTTCGCGGCAACGAGCCGAGCAAGGGCGGGCTGGTGACGCAACTCCGCCTGGAAACCGCGCGTGACGTGCTGGACCTCAATGGCGTCGCGGACAGCGGTTACGGCTTTCAGGCCACGGCGGGGCTGACCGGTTTCGGTCTCCCCGCCGTCTCGGCTCAGTGGCTCGAAGGAGCCGGGGACGGGGCCCGCTGGCGCGGTCAACGGGTCCTGTCCCGAGACATCGACATCCCCCTCGACATCGTCGGCCACGACCGCAGCCACCTACGCGAGTTGGTCTCACGTCTGGCCCGCGCCGTGGCCGACGAAATGAGCCTCGTGATCATCGACGACGAGGAGGTGCGCTGGTCCACAGCCGTCTACCGGATCGGTGGCGGCGACATCGACCTCGCCGGAACCCAGCACGACGTACAGACCGTGATCACCGTGCGTGCCGCCGATCCCTACTTCACTGCCTCGACCGTATCCACCCAGACAGTCGGCGGCGACCAGGGGGCGGCGTCTCTGCTGTCGTCTCTCGCCGCCGTACCGCTGGCCGCCTCGCAGGCCATTGGTGAAATCACCCTGGAGAACTCCGGGGACGCCCCGGCCTATCCCGTGTGGGAAGTGCATGGCCCAGGTTCGAACCTCGAAGTCGTCTCGCCTACCGGTGAGGCCCTGACATGGAACGGTCGCCTGCTGGCGGGTGAGCGGCTGATCGTCGACACGCGCCAGGGCACGGTCACCGACCACGCAGGAGCCAACCGGTACACGGACGTGGGGACAGCCCCGCGCTTCTGGACAGTCCCAGCCGGGACCACGACGGCAACCGTGAGACTCCTCGACACGACAGCGGCCTCGAAGGTCGTCTGCTCCTGGCGGCCAAGGAAGTGGATGGTGATCTGACCTGAAGCTCTCCGACCTGACCGTGGAGGTGCGGGACAAGGCCCTCTCCCGTTTGGGCCTGATCCGGCCCGAGGAACTCGCCCTCACCGTCGAGGAAACATTCAACAACGTCGGCGCCTGGGCACTGCGGCTGCCCAGCGAGCATCCCCTCGCGGACGCCCTGCGGCTGCCCGGTGCCGGGGTCGTGATCACCGGCCCGTCCGATGTGCTGATGTCCGGCCCCGTGTCCGCCTCGGAGTACGCGGCCACCGCCGACGACCGGCGCGGCTCCATCGCCTTCAAGGGCATCTCCGACACCTGCGTCCTCGCCGACATGCTCGCCTGGCCCGAGCCTACGAACCCGGACGTGACCACCCAGAGCACTGGCCACGACACCCGTACGGGACCGGCCGAGTCGCTCATGCACGCCTACGTCGCCGCCAACTGCGGACCGCTCGCACCCGCACCCCGCAGACGCGCCAGCCTGACCTTGGGGGCCGACTACGCACGCGGCCCGATCATCACCAAGTCCGCCCGCTTCCCCCAGCTCGGGCAGCTCCTCACCGAGATCGGCCTCACCGCGGACCTGGGCTTCCGCATCGTGCAGCGCGGCCACGAACTGGTCTTCGAAACGTACGAGGTCGCCGACCGCACGCGGGAAGTCCGCCTCGACGTACTGGCCGGCACCCTGTCCGGCCAGCGCGTCGCGGTCTCCCCTCCCGGAGCAACCCGCGTCATCGTCGCCGGGCAAGGCGACCTTGCGGACCGCACGTTCGTCGCGGTCGACAACGACACCTCCACCAGCGCGGAAGCCGACTGGGGCCGCCGCATCGAACGCTTCGTGGACCAGCGCAACACCAACGATCTTGCCGAGCTGACTCAGGCCGGTGACGAGCTCCTTGCCGACGAGGGCTCAACGGCCGTCGCGGTTCAGGCCGTACCCATCGAGGACGCGGCCTTCATGGACTACGGCCGCGACTGGGGCATGGGCGACCGAGTCACTGTCATCGCCGGAGGCCAGGAACTCTCGTCCACCGTGAGCGGAGTGGTGATCAAGGCCGACGAGGACGGCTTCCGCCTCGGCGCCACCCTCGGCGACCCCACCGGCTTCGACGCGAACGCCGCACTCGCCGATCGGGTGTCGAGCACCGAATCCCGCGTCTCCGCGCTGGAGCGCACCGCCGAATCGGGCGGCGACACAGACCTCAAGATCATGACCCTCATGGGAGTGTGGTGAATGGCGGTAACGCCCAAGACCCTGTTCCGGGGAGCGATCCCCGCAGCCATGACGGTGGCCTACACCGTCCCAGACAACCTGACCACCGTCATAACGAACGTGGTCGCCACCAACCCTGGGACCTCGGCAGCCATGCTGACGCTCCGCCTCGCGGGCGTTCCCGCCCTCGCCTCCGTGGGCATCGCCCCCAAGGGCCTGCTCACGCTCGAAACGTCGCAGGTACTCAACGCGGGCGACACCATCGAAATTCAGGGCAACGCGGTCGGCGGCTACGTCCACATCAGCGGCGCGGAGGTGGCTGCCTGATGGGCCTCTCCCTCTACCCCTCCCCCGAAGACGCGGGAGTCGTCGGACCGACCGGAGCCACCGGTCCTCAAGGCCCCAAGGGCGACACGGGCCCTGCGGGCTCCACCGGACCAGCAGGACCCAAGGGCGACGCCGGACCGGCGGGCACCAAGGTCTACAGCGGCACGACCGCACCCGCCACCGCCCTCGGCGCGGACGGCGATGTCTACACCCAGTTCGAGACGAAGACCTTCCTCGGCGTCACCAGCACGACCGTCACACACTGGACGAAGTCCGCGGGTAACTGGTCGAAGATCTCGGGCGACGTGCGCGGCGCCGCCTGGTACGTCAACACCAGCTCGACCCCAAGCGCCGATACTCGCCCCGGAGACATGCTCCTGCGTACCGACACGGGCGACATCTGGCAGCGCGGCGCGTCCGGCTGGGGCTCCTCGATCGGCAACCTGAAGGGTCCGCAGGGCGACACCGGCCCGCAGGGACCGAAGGGCGACCCCGGCGACGGATCGGTCAACACTGTCAACGGCAAGCCTGGCCCTGACCCCGTGCTCACTGCCGCCGACGTAAGTGCACTGCCGACGGCAGGCGGCACCCTCACCGGCCATGAGGAAATCAAGCCCACGACCGGGCACGCGTTCACCGCGTTCGGGAGCAGCGACCCGGCTACGTACTTCCGCGTCACAGATGCCGGCCACCCGTACAGCAACAGCCACCGCGCTACGTTCTACAACGTGGGCGTCGGTGACACGACCACGCCCTTCGGTGGCGGCGTTCGCGTTCTGGGGATGCAGAACGCCTCAACCGTCCCGTCGACCAACCCAACGAACGGTGTCGTCGCCTACTCCGAATCTGGAGTGATGAAGGTCCGGCAGACGGACGGCCGGGTCGTGACGGTCGGCGGCGCCACCCGGAACTCGTGGAGCCCGCAAGCCCTCGGCTTCCAGGCGTGGTCCCACGACCCGGCCACCATCCCCAACGCCTTCGACTGGAAGGCGTACATCGACTCGGGCGGCTCGACGAAGCGAAACGCCCTGAAGGCGGCCACTGTCGGCCGCCTCTACCTGGCCGGCATCAACATCACGGAGCCGACCACGGTAAGCAAGGTTGTCGTCTTCGCTCGCGGATGGGGCGGGTCCGCGATCATTCCGGCCGCCCGCTTCTTCGCGGGCATCTACAACGAGGCTGGTTCGCGGGTCGCTTGGACCGGAAGCACCCCTCTTGGCGGCTCCGCCAATCCTGTGCCTGGAGCCGGGCAGGAGCCGGGCACTCCGACCGACATCGTGAACAACCACACGGGCGCCGTCCCCTTCAGCCTCACCGCGCCCTACGCGATGCAGCCCGGCCGCTACTGGGCAGCCTTCCTGTTGTCGGCCGGCTCGGCGACGGACTTCTACTACCACTTCGTCGAGAACTGGGCGCCCTCCGCTCCCGCCAACTTCCACCTCCTCGGCACAGCATTCATGCGGGCTGCGTACCTCAACTCTCAGAGCACGCTCCCCAGCTCGTTCGCGAAGACGAGCTTGCTGACCAGTCACGACCCGATCGTCATGGCGCTTGCCTGACGAGCTCACCCTCACCCCCTCGAAGGCCCCCGAGACGACGCGCTCGGGGGTCTCCTCGTCTCGCCATCGGGAGGACTCTCCGAGTGTCCATAAGCTCCTACCCGTTCGACAACCAGGCCGTCACCGAATCCCAGTGGAGCCGCCTGATCCGCGAGTTGTCCTCGGGCGTCGCTGCGTCGTCGGACTCGGCCGCCTTCAAGGTCACCGCAGACTCCACCGGCATGAACGTCAAGGTGCAGCCCGGATTCGCCATCCTGCGCGGACACGCGGTGCAGTCCACAGCTGTCGAAACCCTGGTAATCGAGGCAGCAGATAGCGCAGCGCGGACCGACGCGGTTGTCCTGCGACTGGACCCGGCCGCGAATTCCATCCGGCTCGCGGTGCTGAAGGGAACCCCCGGCCAGCCCTCGCCCCCGCTCACGCAAACCGACACAGGGGTCTTCGAGACGCGTCTCGCCTGGGTGTCCGTCGGCGCCTCCGTCACGACCGTCACCGCCAACAACATTACGGAGGCACGGCAGTTCGTCCGCACCTTCACCGGCTCCTGGTGGACCAGCACCCGTCCGGCTGACCCCCGCCTCGGCGACCTCGGATACAACCGAAGCAACTCCGCATGGGAGTTCTGGACCGGCACGGACTGGAAGGATCTCGCCCCCTCAGTCTCCTGGGGATCGGTTATCGGCAAGCCGAGCTCGTTTGCTCCCTCGGCACACGGCCACGCCTGGAGCGAGATCTCGGGCAAGCCCTCGACCTACACCCCCGCCTCGCATGATCACGACTGGTCGGACATCAACGGCAAGCCCAGCTCGTATCCGCCGTCGAGCCACTCGCACTCGTGGTCGTCGATCACGAGCAGGCCCTCGACCTTTCCGCCGTCTTCGCACTCGCACTCCGGCTACCTGACCTCCGGCTCCACGATCTCCTGGGCGAACGGAAGCAAGAAGCCTCACAGCAACTCGGCTTCAGGATCGGGTACTTGGTACGCGGTGTGGGTCGAGGGGGACGGCACCTTCTGCCGCAACACTTCCTCCATCCGCTACAAGGAGAACATCCGGGACATCGAGGTTCGGCCTGAAGCCGTGCTCGCTCTGCGCCCCCGCGTCTACGACCGCAAGCCCACCGACGAGAAGCCCAGCGCCCGCAAGGACGAGTACGGGCTGATCGCGGAAGAGGTCGCCGAGACGCTGCCCGAGATCGTCACGTACGACGAGGAGGGGCGCATCGATGCCCTCCGGTATGACCTGCTCGGCGTCGCGCTCCTGCCTGTCGTTCAGGACCAGGAGCGGCGCATCAAGAGCCTGGAGGAGCGCCTCGCAGCCCTGGAGGAGGCCGCGTGACCCTGTCTCTCGCTCCCACCTCTCAAGCCGCGCTGATCTCAGCCGTGGGTGCGGTACTCGTAGCCCTGGTGGGCGTCCTGGTCGAGCTGGTGCGCCGCCAGGGCGCCGCCTTGGCCGAGGTGCGAGACCACACCCATGAGGCCCGAGTGCAGGTCAGCAACACACACTCCACAAACCTCAGAGACGACGTGGACCGCGTCATCGCTGGCCTTGACCGCGTGCTCGTCGGCCAGGCCGAGCACAAGCGGGACATCCGCGAACTGCGCGCCGAGCTGACTCACGAGCGCAGCGAGCGCTTGGCCGTGGCCGAGCGCCTTGATACCCATATCGGCTCCTCTTCTCGGGACATCTGACCCGACCTGATCTTCCACCCCTGTGGCCCCGCCCTGTGCGGGGCCTTCGTCATGCCCGGAGGTATGTCTTCTTGACCGTCTCGATCGTCTCCCGCGCCCAGTGGGGTGCGAAGCCCTGGAACGGCAACCCTTCGCACGTCGCCCTGGCGCAGCGCACCGAGTTCTTCATCCACTACGACGGCGCCGCTCACATCACCCGCACCGGCAACTCCGTGCCGCAGGCCATCGACCGCCAGCACCAGTCACAGGGCTGGGCCGGTATCGGCTACAACTTTGTGGTCGACCAGGAAGGCACTGTGTTCGAGGGGCGTGGGTGGGAGCGCCAGGGCGCGCACTGCCCCGGCCACAACATCAGCGGCCTCGGTGTGCAGATCGCTATCGGCGGCGACCAGAAGCCCAGCGCCGAGGCCCTCTCCGCGGCTCGCGCCCTGTACGACGAGGCGTGCCGCAAGACCGGCCGGAGGCTCGCCATGAGGGGCCATAAGGACGGCTACGCCACCGCCTGCCCCGGCGCGATCCTCTACGACTGGGTCAGGGCCGGCATGCCCGCCGCCCACGCCGAGGGCGACGACACCCCAGCCTGGGACGGCAAGAGCTTCCCCGGCCGGGCGGCCTTCGCACTCGGTCGTAAGCACGACGCCGTCACCCTGCTCGGCCAGCGGCTCACCGCCCACGGCTACGGCCGCTTCTACAAGGTCGGCCCCGGCCCCTCCTTCGGAAAGGCCGACAAGGGCGCCACCGCAGCCTTTCAGCGGGCGCAGGGCTGGACCGGGTCAGACGCGGACGGCGTTCCGGGCCCGTCGACCTGGGCCCGGCTCATGGCCGCCCCCAAGGCCCACACGCCTGTCGTCGCCCTCGCCGCAGGGGTGAAGCCGGGAGCGCGACACACCCAGGTCCCCGAACTTCAGCAGCTCCTTATCAAGGCCGGATACGGCCCCATCAAGGGCGCGGTGACCACCTACTACGGCCCGAACACCCAGCGAGCGGTGGCCCGCTTCCACTACGCCAATCCGGCCTACCGGTCCAAGGGCCGCTCCTACGACCCCGCCATCGGAGCCAAGGGCTTCGAGTGTCTCCAGCGAAAGGCAAACCGCAAGTGACCAAGATCCGCGGCCCCCTGGCCGCCGTCGCCGATGCTCTCCCCGTCCGCTACCGCACCCGGTTCGGCGCCATCTGCGCCGCACTCGGCGTGATCGTCAGCATCGCCGCCGTGGTGTTCGCCGACAGCCCCGAGGTCGCGGTGATCGTGCAGATCCTCACGGCCCTCGGCGTCGTCGTCCCGGACGACCCGGCTGACAGTCAGGACGCCGAGTAGGCGAGACCCCCGCTTGACCCCCTTGGTCAGGCGGGGGTCCTTTCGTCTTTCACGAGCCACCCTCCGCCTTCGCCCTGTTGATCTCCTCGACCGTCGTTACCTGCGTGCGCCTCCGGGGCCTGCCGGCCTTCTTCGGCTTCTCCGCAGACGACTGGGGGGCCGGTTCGCGAAGCAGGGCTTCGAAGGGCTCACCATGTTCCGCGCACCGATCGGTGGACCCCTTGCGCCCGTCGCTGGTCGTAATTGTGTACCTAACCACCGGCTCTCCCAGGCGGCGGCACGTGTCGCAAACCGTCGCTTCGACCAGCACAGCCCTCACGCCCTCTCGTTCTCGTTCGTGTTGACATGTTCAACCATTACATGCAACTGTATAGGTGCGTGCCCCGCACAACAGGGCTCGCATGCCATGAGAGAGGATAGACGCGGAGAAAGGGTCGACATGCCCCCGAGGAGCAAAGTCCAAGATCACCAGGAAGCGCAGCGCTGGCTCTTGGAGGGGAAGTCGTACGCCTGGATGGTCAAGACGTACCTGGAGAAGTACAACATCCAGACGACTCCCGCGTACTGGGCGGTGTATGCCAGTCGCAATGATCTCCCGCTCCGCATTTCCCGAGACACGGAGTTGATTCCGTGGAAGGTTGCGAAACAGCACCGCTGGGATTACAACCTCGTCATGCTGCGATTCGAGGCCCGGCGCCGCGCGGGTGAGGAGTTGAAGGCCGACGAGGCCAGCAGGCTCGAAAGCTGGAAGCGGTGGCTCAACGAGGAGGGGCTCGTCATCTACTACGACCCCGAGACGGAAGACGGGTTTTTCGCTGTCCCTCGCGAGGAGCGGGACAGAGATCTGGTGAGGATGCCGAGCAATCCCGCTCACCTTCGGGCGAAGACGACCCGAGCCAAGAACGTCCATTAGCAACAGGCCGCCCCAATCTCACGGAAGGCGGCCTGTTGCTTTTGGGTTCTTCAGGCGACGGACGACGGAGACCAGGGCACGTCCGCCAACCGGCTCAGCATTTCCGCAGCGGTCAGAGTCGCGGTCACGAGCGGGCTGGGGTCCTCGGGCATCTCGTCAACCCTCACCCACAGCAGAAGCGATCCGTGGATCGTGTCCCCCCACATGACCGGGGCGGAAACGGAGTCCCAACCGGGCATGCATTCCTGGCGGCCGACGGCGAAGCCGGCCTTCCGGATCTCTTTCAGGGATTCGATGAGCCGTTCGTTGTCGCGGATGACACCGGGGCCGACTCCTGCGGGTACCGGTTCAGCGAGCACCTGCTCCTGGATGGGCGCTGGCATGTGCGCCAGAATCACGCGCCCTGAAGCTCCGGTCCGCAGCGAGCGGCTGTATCGCACGAGCTCAAAGGGGTCGATTCCGATGCTGCGCGGGTCGAAGTCACCGATCGCATAGTCCGTGCAGATCCGTCGTGCGCCCACAACGGCGTAGTAGGCCACGAGACCCCCCGTGGCACGCTGCAAGCGATCCAGGACGGCGTGCGTGGCATCTGGATCGGGCGTCTGAGCGAGGGCCTGCATCGAGAGGCGGAGAGCCCCGGGCCCGAGCCGGTAGCGGCCATTACTCATCTGGACGAACGTCTCGTCGGCCACTCCGTCTTGCAGAATGCGGTAGACCGTAGCGGCGTCCAGGCCCGTTTCGCGGGCAATAGCTGTGGGGCCATGGCCATCGCCTTCAATCTCAGCGAAGGCCCGCTGCACGAGAAAGACTTTCTTCCCGTGCGCCGTTCCCTTGTTGCTCATAGCGCTTCCCTGACTCTGCCGCGCAACCACCCCGAGGTGACGCGACTAAGAACTGATCTTTCGCCGCATGGCTGAAGCGGCTCGTCAGAGGTTACTAGCGAGTCAGCTTGATCATTACCTTGCCAACGGTCCGTCGGTTCTCAAGATCGAAATGCGCCTGAGCTGCGTGGTCGAGCATGTAGCAAGGCCCGACTACTGGTTGGAGATCACCGCGGGCGGTGGCGGCGAACAATTCCTTCATCGAGTCTCGCAGGGCGTAACGAACGCCATACAAGTTCGGCAGCCAGAATCCGGAGATCGCCTTCGAGGACTGCATCAAAGTCTCGACGGAAACCTCCCGTCGTTCTCCTGAGACGCAGCCGTACACGGCCATGCGGCCCCGAGGTGCGAGCGCCTCCAGGGTGGCGTCGAACACGGCGCCGCCCGTCATCTCCAGCGCGGCCGTCACCGGTCCGTCGTTCACGTCGAGGATGTGGGCCGCCAGTGTTTCGGGGCTCCCTGAGTCGAGGACGTGGTCCGCTCCGAGGTTCCGGACCAGGTCCCCCTTCTCCTGGCCTCCGGCGAGGGCGATCACCCGGGCTCCGAGCCCCTTGGCGAGCTGCACAGCGAGGGAGCCCACGCCGCCTGCCGCAGCGGGGATCAGGATCGAGTCACCGCGCGAGACGCGCAGCACGGTGTTCAGCAGGTGCCAGGCGGTGTTGCCCTGAAGGCCGAGCGCAACCGCCTGCTCGTCCGTGACCTCGTCGGGCACCTCCCAGGTAACCGCACGGTGGACGAGCGTCTGTTCCGCGTATCCTCCACCCCGGCTCAGTGCGACGACCCGACGGCCGTCGGGGAGGGTGCCCATGACCTCGTTGCCGGGGGTGATCGGGTATTCGACAGGTGCGAGGTACCCATTCTCCCGGAGGTGAATGTCGGCGTAGTTGACTCCCGCTCGCGAGACATTCACAACGTGGTGGCCAGCCATGGGAGTTGGATTCGGAATCTCCCGGTTCTGAAGCACCTCCGGCCCACCGGCTCGGGATATCACAATGGCGCGCATGATCATTTCCTTTGACTTGCTTGGGCGTACCACCATACGGCCGCCAGCCCCCGCCATCGGCCCTCTTTTCACCTCGCGAAATGATCAAGGAAGGCCACAAGAAACCACAGGCCAGCGGGCCGCGTCCACTCATTTCGCGAGGTGAAATCCACCCAACCGGAGCCTGTGATTCAGGATACGTTTGCAAGGGTTGACCTAGCCGACGGTCACAGGCAAGATCCATACAGTGTTCGCACCAATGTTCGAACGCGGGCGCATGGCGATGCGCCTGCCAGGAAGAGGGGAGCTGGTGCATGGCACACAACGGGGGCGCAGCCGTCCAAGACGAGCCGCTCAAGACCGCAGAGATCGTTTTCCTGCCCGGGGTCACGCTGTACGTGGACCACGAGTCCTGGGACTACCACATCACTGCGAGTCCGAATCACCCTCCCACGCACCTGCGGCGCATCCTGAGCGCCGCCGAGGATCGCGGCCTGGCCCTGCTCGACCAGGACGCCTGTACGCCCGACCTGCTGGCCGACGACTCGGTACGCCTGTACCTCCAGTCCGCAGCCTGACGACAAGGAGACTTCCATCAAGCTGATCGACCTCCCCACGCACAGCACCGTCCCCCGAGATGGGTGGGGGCGCCCCCTCGTCATCCCCAAGGGTGGCGGCCGACCGCAAAGTCTGACGCGCACGACCACGTACATCGACTGCATCGAGGACAAGACCGCACTCGCGGCCTGGGGCAAGCGCATGACGCTGCTCGGGGCAGCGCGCGAGCGGTCACTCCTCGACGAGGCGCAACACTTGAACCCCGAGACCCGCGAGGGGAAGTCGGCCCTCGACGCCCTGGCCGAGCGGGCAGTCACTCGCGCGGGCGCCAACGTCAAGCGGGAGCGCGGTACCCACCTGCACTCGCTCTCCGAGTACGTGGACCGAGGCGAGGAGCTCCCGCACGGAACCGCATCGGCAGATCTCGCGGACATGGCGGCCTACAAGATGGCCACGGTGGGCTTCGACGTGATGGCGATGGAACAGTTTGTCGTCGTCGACGAACTCAAGGTCGGTGGGACGTTCGACCGAGTCCTGCGGTACGAGGGACCAGGGCCGGACGGACGACCTGTTTCGGGCCTGTACGTCGGTGACCTGAAGACCGGATCAGTGCAGTACGGGGGCCTCAAGATGGCCACCCAGCTCGCGGTGTACTCGCGAGGCGAGCTGTACGACCACAGCGTCTTCCCCGTTGACGGCAGGTCCCCGCGAGCGCTCGCCGCCTGGAAGAAGAGGGAAGTGCCGGCCGACCTCGCCGCGACCGCCTACTCGCCCATGCCTGCCGTGTCGCAGGAGTGGGGCATCATCATCCACCTGCCAGCGGGTGAGGCGCGATGCACCCTGTACTGGGCTGACCTGCGAGTCGGCTGGGAGACTGCGCGCCTGGCGCTGGACATCCGCCGCGCGAGGGGAACTAAGGGATCTCTGGTTCCGTTCGCCGGAAAGTATTGATATAGTTGATGCAGCGGGTGGGCGAGAGGCCCTCCGCGCGAAGGGAAGGGGTGCATCCATGGCCACCGAGGGCCAGCCTGTCACCGTCAGCATCACGTGCGGCCAAGCGGCCACCGACCCGCAGATTTCGTTCTGCGGCATCGAACGGGATGTCCATGGCGGCATCGCAAGCGCATTCGGCTTCGATAGCAATAGTGTATCTAGCTTGGCTCTCTATGAGCTGGCCGTCGAGGCAGGGCAGCTCGCCCGCAGCGCGACCGTGGTCATGAAGGGCCTGGGCGGGCACGTTGTGCCCCAGACCCAGGCGAGTTCCCCACCGGGCAGCTCGACCACCCAGCCGGCAGCAGGCGGCGAGAACGGTGCGCTGCTTACGCAGATCGCCGCGTGCGCCACGACCGACGCGTTGCGACGGCTCTGGGCCGAGAACCAGGCCGCCTTCTCCGACCAGGCCGTCATGGACGCCTGGAAAGCACGCGGACGGGAGTTGAAGCCGTGAAGCGACGACTCCTCGGCGCGGCGGTGGCCATGTCCATCGCGGCGGGCTCCTTCAGGCCGCACCCCTCCTGCCGTTTCCCGTACACCGTTCACCGACAGAGTGGAGATCAGTAGTGCCCCTAAACCTCATGGACATCCCGACCGCCAGCGGCGGATGGTTCAAGCCCCGCGAGGTCGCTGATGCCGTAGCGATCCTCGTCGAGGTCCACCAGTGGGACCGGCAGCGCCCCACGCCCAACGGGCCCAAGGACAGCGCCCTGTGCGATGTCTCCGTCTTCAAGACCCCGGAGCACCTTGACCGGCTCGCGCCCGAGGTCTCGAAGGGGATGCGCATCGAACAGACCGTTCTTGCCCGCGACCTGGAGAACGCCGTTGGCAGCGGCATCCTCGCGACGGTCGTCCACGTGCCGAGCTCCAAGCCCGGTGGCAACCCGTTCTGGGTCTGGAAGCAGATCAACGACCCCGCCATACGGCAGCAGGTCATGACGTACGCCGCGCAGCGTGACGCGGCGGTCGAGGCGGCCGTCGCCGACGCACCCGACTTCGACTGACCGAGGCACACCGCCAAGCGGGGGCGACCGTCACGGTCGCCCCCGCCCCCGGCGGGCGAGAGGAGAACCACGCTTGCTCACCCCCACACGATCCCTCACTCTGCACGCCGAGGCAGGCAAGGAGCTGCCCCGCGTCGATGCCTTCGAAGCCCTCTACAACATCGGCTGCCGCCCACGTCACGGCGAGGTCATCATGATCGCCGGGCGGTCCGGCACCCAGAAGAGCGGACTCGCCTTGTTCTGGGTCGCCCAGATGAACTTGCCGACGCTCTACTTCTCGGCGGACATGTCCGCCTTCACCGCGAGCAGCCGCCTCGCCAGCATGGCGACCGGCGACACGACAGAGATGGTCGAGGCCGGCATGGGGGCCGGGGGCCGCTACCGCGAGACATACCTCAACGCCCTGAGTGGATCGCGCATCACGTTCTCGTTCGGCAGCCCTATCACCTGGCGTGCGGTGGACGAGGAGTTGGAGGCGTACGTCGAGCTCTGGGACGACTATCCGGCCCTCCTGGTCTTCGACAACCTGATGGACTTCGAGGGCGCCGAGAGCGACTACACCGAGCAGATGGCCGTCATGTCCGGGCTCACCGAGCTGGCTCGCGCGACCGGAGCCACAGTGATCGTCCTGCACCACGCCTCGGACAAGTCCTGGGAGGCCAAGAGCGACCCGTGGGCGCCCCCGTCCCGCGACCAAGTCAAGGGCGGGTTGTCGGAGAAGCCCGAACTGAGCCTGTCCGTCGCGCTCGACCCGACTAGCCTCGAATTCAAGATCGCGGTGATCAAGCAGCGCATGGGCGCGTGCGACCCGACCGCGCGCCGGTTCGCCACCCTGCGTTGCCACCCGGAGATCACCCGCTTCACCAAGCTCGCACCGCGCCAGTGGACGCCACTGGACACGCTGAAGCAGTAAGGATTGTTAGAGTTGAGCAATATCGCTGTGCGCAACCGCCGCAATAAGCGAGCCGGGGCCCGCTGGGAGGCCGAGTTCCGCGACGAGCTCCGCCAGGCCGGATACGACATCGAGCGACTTCGCCTGACCGGCACAGAGGACGAGGGCGACCACGTGATTCGCCGCCAGCCGGTTCGGCACCGGCCGTTCCTGATTGCCGAGACGAAGAACGCGAAGTTCGAGCCGGGGACCTTCATCAAGGAGGCCCTTCGCGAGCGGGACAACTACGCCCGCCATCGGGGGCACGACCCTCGCGATGTCGAGGCCGTCGTGATCGTTCGGCGCCGAGGGGCGAGCTGGCGACAGGCGTACGTGCTGAGCACGGTTGAGGAGTTCTTCGACCTCCACCCCGAGGCGGCCCCGTGAGGCAGTACGAGGAGGTGGAGGAGCAGGCTCGCATCAGCCGTGAGCTCGTCGAGCTGCTGGACGACCTGGGCACGCCGCAGGGCCTCGGCGAGCTCGGCTACGACCCGCACTCCCGCTCTTTCCGCGGGGAGCGCATCGCGTGATGCCGGCCGAGGAGGTTTTCGGGTTCGAGGCGTTTCTCGACTGCCTCAACGATGCGGAGTTCGACGCCCAACTCCTCATGGACTTGGAGGAGTTCTTCGAGATCTTTACCGCCGACCTCGACGGATGGATGCTGCCGTGATTATCGGGCGTCTCCGCAACGGCTCCGAGGACCAGGAGCACGAGAAGCCAGCCCTCGCGGCAGTGCTCGACCACTACGACGTCGATTTCAACCCGGAGCGGAATACCGGCATGGCCCCTTGCCCGCTCCACGACGACACCACCCCCTCGTTCTCGTACCGCCTCGACCGCGACCTGTGGAAGTGCCACTCATGCGGCGAGGGCGGCGACAGCTACACGCTGATGATGCTGAAGGAGCAGACAGATTTCCCCGGAGCGCGAGCCCTTGCGGCCTCTCTCGCCCTCGCAGCGAGCCATGCTGGAGGAGGCGACCAGCACATACCAGGCAGCTCTTACACCGCACGCCGAGCAGCTCCTTCGCGCTCGCGGCATCACCGAGGCCGAGGCGGCTACGTACCGGCTTGGCGTCGTCGCTGATCCCTATCCGGGCCATGAGCGCCAGGTCGGGCGCCTCGCGATCCCGTACCTCGCTCATGACGGGCACCCGCTCACCGTTCGGTTCCGCTGCCTGGAAGAGCACGACCATCGGGCCTTTCAGCACGGGAAGTACAACACCCTCAAGGACGATCCGCCCCGCCTGTACGGCGTGGACGCCATCCACCGGGCGAGCGACGAGATCCACGTGACCGAAGGCGAGCTCGACGCCCTCACGCTCCGCAGGGTCGGCCTCCACGCGATCGGGGTTCCGGGGGCGGCTCTTTGGCAGCCACGGCACCGCCGCATGCTGGCGGGCTTCTCGCGCGTCTGGGTCTGGGGCGACCCGGACGAGGCCGGAGCGGAACTCGTGACCCGCATCAGCCGGTCCCTGCGCACCGCCCAAGGAGTTCGGCTCCGCGACGGCGACGTGACCGAGACCTACGTCGCCGGAGGCGCTGACGCTCTGCTCTCGCTGTGCCCGTCCGCCACTCGCAACCCGCAGGCGTACGCCCTGGCCACCTAGCCAAACACCCGTCATCGACAAGGAGAACAGCACGACATGACTGAACAGGCCGACAAGCAGGCACCAGCGAAGAGGCCCGGACGCAGGGCAGACCCGACAACTGCTCTCTTCGCCCAGGTGAAAGCAGCGCGCAAGGCGTATACGGGCCTGGCCATGCCTATCGCCGGAGGGCGCAACCCGCTCAAGGGTCAGGCTCATCACGAGCGAGAGGCGAACCGCTGGAGGGCCGCTGACACCGCCCGAAAGTACGACGGGGTTCCCGGCTGGGACTCGGCCCTCCTGGCAGAGGCGTATCGGACGCTCGCCGAGCCCGACGCCGGACTCGTTCGGGCCGGACTCGTTCGGCTGGCCGCCATTGCCGTGACGGCCGCGGAGTCCCTTGACGAGGAGTCCGCGTGACAGAAGAGCTGCCAGGACAGCCAGGACCGCGTCTCGTCGGCATCTGGGAAGCGCTCGACCCCGCTGAGCGCGAGCACTTCGGCCGTCACCTCCGAGGAGGGACGGCTGCCGAAGACCTCGTCTGGATTCTCGCCCGCTACGGACACCACGTGTCCGCCTCCACCATCCGCACATACCGGCGCCGACTGCGCCAGGAAGAGGAGAACCGACTTGAGTGACCTCCTTGATGCCCTTCTCTCGAAGCCCGTAGGCCCGGCCACACCGACCCGCCAGGCCGATCCGGAGCGAGACTTCACCCGCCAGGTCGAGGTGACCGGCGACGCCGCCGAAGTGACCGTGCGCGGCCCCGCCGAAATGGACCCGAAGGGCAGCGCTGCGGCCTGCCTCAAGGCGCAGGGCCTCGACCCGGCCGAGTGGGAGGTGAAGGGCTTCCGGTCCTCGGAGTGGACAATGCCGGGCGGCGAGATCGGCCTCAGCACCCGGTTCTCCTTCGCCCGCGCCTTGAAGCCCCAGCAGGACCCGCCCGACATCAGCGAACTGGTCCAGGCCGTCGAGACCTACGAGCCGCGCTGGCCGGCGGGTGGCCTACCCCAGGGCGACCACTCCCTGATCATCGCGCTCGGGGACATGCAGTTCGGCAAGCTCGACGGGGACGGTCCGGCCGGTACCCTCCAGCGCACGATCGACTGCCTAAACCAGGCGGCCGACCTGCTGGAGGTGTACCGCAGACGGTTCCCCATCGGACACGTCCACCTCGGCTGGCTCGGCGATCACATCGAGGGGTTCCAGTCCCAGGGCGGAGCGAACGCCTGGAGGACGCAGCTCACCCTCACCGAGCAGATCCGCCTCACTCGTCGCGTGATGCTGCACGCCGCGATGACGATGGCCCCCCTCGCGGAGCGGGTGACCATGGCGGCCGTGCCAGGCAACCACGGCGAGGCTGTGCGCTTCGCCGGACGCGGAGTGACCCGCTACGACGACTCGCACGACACCGAGGCCCTGATCTCTGTCCGTGACGCCCTGGAGCTGAATCCGGAGCTGTACGGGCACGTCGAGTGCTACGTCCCGGACACCGACGAACTCACCGTTGTCGTGAACTGCTCCGGCAGCGTGGTGGCCCACGCCCACGGGCACCAGTGGCGGCCGGGGAAGCACTGGGACTGGTGGCGTGGCCAGGCGTTCAACAAGGAGTCCGCCATGCACCAGGCGGACATTCTCCTTGCCGGCCACTTGCACCACGAGTTCGTGGACACAGACGGCCCGAGGACGTTCCTCCAGCCCCCGGCCATGGAGAGCGAGTCGACGTGGTGGCGGCACGCCAAGGGCACCACGGGAGCGCCGGGCCTAATCGTCGCCGTGACGCGCGACGGTCAGGTGCCCGTGAAGGAAGTGGTCCGATGAGTCTGCATCTCGCCGACCTCGAATCAGCCGAAGCCGCCCCGGGCGTCGACTGGTCCGTCCTCGCCGAGCCGCAGGTCGAGAGCGTCGCACAAGCCGTCGCTCGGGCCTTCGCACGTGACTACGGCCTGACGCTGGAGTACGAGGACGCCTACCAGGAAGCGGTCATGGTCGCCGCCGAGCGCCCTGGCCAGGTGCGGCGCATCCTCGGTGACGCAGGCCCCGGCCTGCTGCACCGCTGGCTTTCACAGAGACTCCGCGACCGCTGGCTGACCGAGGCGAAACATCGCGGCACGCACCTCTCGTACGAGGCGACCCGGAGTCGAGCGGAGGGAGCCGTCGTTGAGCGCGTATGACCGGCGTCTTGTTGAGCATCTCCTGCCAGCAGTGTGGGACGCCGAGGCCGCGTACGGCATCCGAAGCCCAACTGCCCCGGACGCGGACATGCCCAAGGGCAGCGTCGACAAGAGGGCGTCGGACACTCTGTTCGCACACCTCGCGGACATCCGCCGAGCCTGGGTCGGCTGTCCGCTTGACCTGCGCGAGCGCCGGGCCCTGTTCCTGCGGTATGCCCTGGACTGGCCTGACGACCGGATCGCGGCCCGCGACGGTGTCACCGGCCGGGCCGTGCGCTACAGGATCGAGCGGGGTGTCGGGAAAATCGCCGCACACCTGAGCGGCAGGATCTATGTGGACGGGTACGACGAACCGTCCGAAGCCGCAGGCTAGGTCTGTGATGACGGTGCAGGAGCGCCGCGACGAGCAGGAGGGCCACCTCGCCAGTGAGGCGGGGTGGCCCGTGCCATCGCAGGATCAGCCCTCACCTGCCGTGGCCGAGCCCCCCTTCCTTGACCACTGCGACGAAGGACTCCCACGCAATGCTCTCGAAGACGAACGCGGGGCCGGCAGGGTCTTTGGAGTCCCGTACGGCCATCCCGCCGCCGGCGAGGCGGGCGCCCTCCACGCAGTTGCCGCCCTGGTCGTTGCTGTAGCTCGACTTGAACCAGTTGGCGCCACGCAGGGCACCAGCCGTGCTGTTCATGGGTATCAATGCTCCTTGATTGCTTTCTTGATCATGCTCAGGGACTCCTGGGGCCCCGGAGCAAGAGCTTGCAGGTCTGTGAATGCCTCCACGTACCGTTCCACGTCGCTGTCCCGTCGGCTTACCCAGGCGTCAGCAAGGTTCTCCAGGTACACGATGGGTCTGAGAGCTGCCCGGTCGGGGAAGGACAGGACAACGAACGGGCCGTTCATCCCGGAGTGGGCTCCGAAGCTGAATGGCATGATTTGGACACGTACGTTCGGCAACTCAGCCACTTCAGCGATGTGGCTGAGTTGGTCACGCATCACCGTTCCTCCACCGATCGCCCGATGAAGCACAGCCTCATTGATTATGGCCGTGAGTTTGACGGGCGACTCGCTGCGGCTCAACACCTCCTGGCGCGTCATGCGGACCGTGACGAGCCGGTCT
Source organism: Streptomyces sp. WZ.A104 (assembly GCF_002382885.1). GTDB lineage: Bacteria > Actinomycetota > Actinomycetes > Streptomycetales > Streptomycetaceae > Streptomyces. Next base: position 28,356 of record NZ_NWVL01000012.1, on the reverse strand, counting down.
ACCTCGTCAGCGCCGAGCCCTTCGTGTGCCCGCTGGTGGATGACACGGATATACGCCTCGGTCTGGAGCAAGCCAGGAACGAACTCCGACTCGTACGTCTGGAGCGCGCTTGCCGTCGCCTCCAACCCGAGGAACGCCTTGAAGCCGGGCCCGATGGCAGGACGGTACTCCGGAGACTGCCACCAGTCGCGCTTCGTCTTCGTTACTGCGGCGTAGCCCTGAAGCAAGGCGCGAGTCTCGCCACCCGCGCCGTAGATCTCGCAGAGAGCCATGACATCGGCTGGTTCAACAACAGCGTTCTCTCCAGTCTCAAGGCGTGTGAGCTTGGAGGGGCTCCAGAGGAGCCGTCTGACGACCTGACTTGCCTTCAGTCCGGCGGCCTGGCGAAGTTGCCTCAGCTCGCTCCCCAATTGCAGACGGCATAGAGCCGGGGTGGCCGACTCGATGTCGGTGATCATCCGCTGTCCTTCCTGCGCACGCTACCCAGTGTGTCGGCGAAGGTTCCGCCCTTGCAAGGAACGTTCTGCGTCGGAGCGAGAGATTGCACTCCATCGTGAACCACCCGCCACACACCGGCAGTTCACGAAGAAACTTGTTAGCAGAATTCTGCTGACTCGGTATCAACATTACCGGTTCTGATGGCAGGCTTGCCGCAGTCGCTCACGCTACGAAGCGGCTTCGCCACCGCATGCGCATACGACGCTGGCCACAGGAACCAACGCGAAGGACTAGCGATGCTCGCACCTCCTCCAGGCAAGCGCGACGGCTCCTCTCTGCGCGGCTCGTTGCAGGCGAAGGGATACTCCCCGGCTGATGGTGCGCCTAGGGCTCACGCCATCGGCGCCCCTGGCTACAGCGAGACGCTGCCGTGCGAGGAGCAGTCCGCAAGCAACGCGCGCCGGCTGGTCAGCGCGGTCCTTAGTACCTGGGGGCTCGACGACCTCACCGAAGAGGCAAAGCTCATCACTTCAGAGCTAGTGGCCAACGCCTTACAACACAGCGGGGGACGAGTAATGCGCCTCGCCATCAGCCGCCCCACACCTGACCGTGTGCGCGTCGCCGTCTCCGACAGGTCCCGAACTGCACCCTCGCCCCAGCCAGTCAGCGGCGACGGAGAGACCGGTCGCGGCCTGATCATCGTGGACGCTCTCTGCGACCGGTGGGGCACCGATCAGCGCAGGTGGGGAAAGGTCGTCTGGGGCGAGCTTCTCACCGAGGGGGGAACATGATGGCTCGGCATGCGAAGCGACGTACACCCTTCGTCCTTGCCCCCCGAGGGCTGCCCTCCACCGCACCCGTGGAGCGCCGAGTTCCAGGAGGCACCTGGGAGATGCGGTTGCCCGAGCGCGGCTTCGCCGTCTCGCCCAGCGCGGGGGCACCCGACACTGAATCCCTCCGCCGGTTCCTGGAAGCCATGCGTCGCCAGCACGCGGAGGAATCGGCCGGCAAGACCGTACTGATCACTCCAGAGGCGATCAGCCAAACCGCCGACTACGTACTCAGTCACCACTTGAACGTGGCCCAAGGTGGCGACCTCGACGCCACAGCGCAGACCTTGCGGGGATACCTCGCGGCTCTTGCCGACGAGGCCGAGGCCCACTTGGACACGGGGCGCATCGTGGTGCGAGAGATGGTGGGGCGAGCGCGGTCAGAGGCCGACGAGGAGCACCAACCGTCTCTGGCGGGAGTCAGACGCGCGGCGAAGACGGCGCGCGATCTCTTGGCGCTCATGACCCGCGAAGGGTGGCGTGGCGCCCCCGACCACGGCGAAACCGTCCACGCCCAAGCCGCGAGTGCGCAGGCAGACCTTCCGTGACCCCCAGTTCCCTCGATGGCGACGCGTCCTTCGAGGGGAGTTTCGAGTACCGACAACGCCAGCAAAGGACCTGCGACCTTGACGTCATTCTGGACACTGAAGCGCCTCCGCACCTTCATCAGGCTCAGTCGCCAATTCGAGCGGAGCGACGAGAGCCACGGTTTCGCCTCGCCCCTCGCCGTCGGGGGCCAGCCCACCGCGCGAAGCGTCGTTCGTGTGTCGCTGCTCGGGTTCCGTGCGGAGGCTGAGGGCAAGAGCGGCTTCGCTGCCCTGAGCGCTATGCGCGCGGAACACCCGGTCATCGTGCACCTCTTGTACGCCTACACCGCTGTCCTCGTGGCCCTCGCCGTGGCCGTCGTGGCAAGGCTCACCTGGTGGTGAGCCAGTGATGTGGTTACTGGGGCGCCGCAGGAAGCCCATGTCCAACTACGAGCGAAACGTGCAGCGGATTCTCAACCCGCCGTCCCCCACGATTCTCGACCGCATTGCCCGGCTCGCGTGGGGCCTGGAGGAGCTGTGGTGCCGCCACGTCGCCCAGCGGGAGTTGTACCGGCAACTCGATGTCCTGCGGCTCGTTGCGCACTCCACCCTCCCGCCTGACCGGCACACGCTTGAGCGCACGAAGCGCGACCTCCAGCTCATCGCGGACGCCGCCGCGGCGGAGCAGGAAAAGCCGGGCTGACCGCACCCAAGCTTCCGTCATCGGCGGGGACTTCCCCAGGCGCCGGTCGGCCATCGCGGCCGACGACCCAACCGATAGCGGGTGCCCGCTCCGTGGTGACGGGCGGACGGGCAACCCCCGAGCCCTGCCGGGCCGGGACCGACGACAGAAAGGGGTCGCGATGCCCGCGATCACCGAGACGACCGAGACCGACAAGCCCGAGGTCATCGTGAGCGACACCGAAATCGCCGACGCTCCGGGCGACAACGACGCCACCGACAGCGTCGTCGCCGAGGCGCTCGGCGCGTACGCCGTACTCATGGCGTAGCGCAACCGCGCCCACATCCTCCGCCCGGAACAACCCTGGACAGGTCGAGCCGGGCGGCCCGGCGCGGTCGGCTTCCCCCGAGGCTGACCGCGCCACCCAGCAGTCCATCCACCCATCAGAGGAGCTTTCGTGACAACCGCTACGCAGCTCGCCACCGCCCGCCCGTGGGGAGTCGGCCGACTCGCGCCGTACCCGACCACCACCCACCTCCCGCACGCCACGGTCAGCATCGACCCGGACACCCAGCTCGGCGTGTTCCGCGACCGTGCCGGCCAGGTGGTCGAGATGGGCAAGCACGGCACCAGCTCCGGCACCGAGACCTCCACGAACACGAACTCGGACTCGGCGCCCGACCAGGGCCACGACCAGGACAGCAACCAGGACTGATGACCACGACCGAGGAGAGGCCGGTCCTGGTGGCCACCGAGGCGGACGACATCACCGCCGACATGGTGATCACCGAGCTCAACCGGCGAAGTGTGCCGGTGGTCAGGTTCAACCCCGCCGACATCGGCGAGAACCTGACGGTCTCGGCTCGGTTCGGTACCTGCCCGGCCCCTGTGGCCGGGCAGGTCCGTACCCCGTCGAGGACTACCGAACTTGATCAATTACGGGCGGTGTACTGGCGCCGCCCCGTCTGGCCAGCCTTCGAGCGCCTTGGCGACGACGATGCGCGGTTCGCCGCCGCGCAGGTTCGTTATGGACTCGGGGGCACCCTCTATGCTCTCGACGGCCCCCTGTGGGTCAACCATCCGCTTCGCAATGCCGCCGCCGACTACAAGCCCGCGCAGCTCGCCCTTGCCCAGCGTCTTGGCCTTACCGTCCCCCCGACGATCGTGACCAACGATCCGGTCGAGGCCCGCAAATTCATCACCGCCCACGGCCGGGTGATCTACAAGACGCTGCGATGGACCCCGTACGAGCGAGACGGAGTTCGCGTGACCGGGTGGGCGGAGCCGGTCACAGCCGCCGAGATCGACGACAGCGTGCGTGTGACGCCGCACCTGTTCCAGGCTCGCGTGGACAAGGTCGCCGACGTGCGGGTGCTGGTGGTCGGCCGGCAAGCGTTCGCCGTAAGGATCGACTCCGGCCTGCTGGACTGGCGCAAGGACTACTCCGCCCTCTCCTACACCGTGGTAGACCTGCCGGACCGTGTGGACAAGGCGCTACTTACCTACCTGGATCACTTCGGGCTGGTGTCCGGCAGCTTCGACCTCGCTCTCGATCGGGCGGGTGACTACTGGTGGCTGGAGCTGAATCCGAACGGCCAGTGGGGGTGGCTGGAGGAGAACACCGGACTCAAGATGTCCGCCGCATTCGCGGACCTGCTGACACGAGGAGAATGCCCATGACCGATACCGCACCCGAGCGGCGTGCCCTCGCAGACCGGCTGGAGAAAGCCGGTGTCCTCAAGGCGCCCCAGTGGCGAGCCGCGGTGGAGGCCGTACCACGCGAACTTTTCCTGCACCCCGGGGTCTTCCTGCCCGTGGACGGTGGCCGCTGGCGACCGGTCACCGCAGTAGGAGCCGACCCGGCGGAGTGGGCACAGATCGCGTACAGCGACCAGTCCCTCACCACCCAGCTCGACGGACACCTGACCGCCGACCAGGCCACTGAGCTCGTGACGGGCTCACCCACCTCTTCGTCCACCACGCCGGTCACCGTGGTCGACATGATCGAGCAACTGGCTGTGGAGGACGGGCACCACGTGCTGGAGATCGGCACGGGTACCGGCTACTCCTCCGCGCTGATGTGCCACCGCCTCGGCGAAGACAACGTGACGACGGTCGAGGTGGACCCGGAGGTAGCGTCCCGCGCGGACGCCGCGCTGGAAACGGCCGGGTTCTCGACCTGGACCGTGAACGGGGACGGACTTCTCGGTCACCCGCGCCGCGCTCCATATGACCGGGTGATCGCCACCTGCGCCGTCCGCCGCATCCCCTACACCTGGATCAAGCAGACCAGGCCCGGCGGGGTCGTCCTGGCCACCGTCGGTGGGGCATGGTCCTACGGCACCGGCCTCGCGAAGGTCACCGTGGGGGATGACGGCACGGCCGAGGGCCGCATCATCGGCCGGTCCTCGTTCATGCAGGCAAGGTCCCAAGCCGTGGTGCCGGTGTCCGGTGACCTGTCGGCCCGCACCGCCTACGCCGATAGTGAGCGGGAGGCCAAGGTGCCACCCGCCATGCTGGAGGAGTGGATGCCCGCCTTCCTCGCGCAGCTCGCCGCCCCTGGCGCACAGTTCGTCCGCGCCGCCACAAGCGACGGCGCCAGGCTCCTGTATGTGTTCGACCCTGAGCGCGAGTCGTTCGCCGAGTTCAGCACCGACAACGGCGGTTGGACCGTGCGCCAGGGCGGTCCCGTGGCCCTGTGGGACAACATCGAGCGGACCCTCACCGCCTGGCAAGACGCGGGGAGGCCCGACATCACCGCCGTAGAGCTCCAGGTCACGGACAGGTCCCACACGTACTGGATCGGCGATCACTGTGAACTGCGTTGGGAGCATCGCCTCGACGCTACTCACTGACCACAGCAGCGACGCTAGGCTCGGCGCATGGACGAAGAACCTCTGTCGGAATGGGCGGAGCGCCGGGATGCCAGGATCGGCCGCCTTCGCGCCGTACTGATCGCCCCACGCGAAGGCCCGCAGGGGGCGCACCTGAACCCGGACGCTCCCCGCACCGTCGAACGCTGGAACGGGCACACCTGGGAGCCCTACGCGTTCGCGGCCGACCTTGCTGAGGCCAAACGCATCCTTTACCCGGAAGGCAGAGTTCTCCCGCCTCCGGCCCCCGGTCCAGTGCGCCAGCCGCTTGCCCCAGGCAAGGGCCGGCACCGCAAACCGTAGGCACCCCTCAAGAGTCCCGGCTCGCTTACCTCACGTGCGAGGCGTGCCGGGGCTCATGTGTGCCACAGGGGCACTGCCAGTCAGCCGGGTATCGCCACACGTCCCAGCACGAACCCAGCACGGTCCAGGTTCCCAGGGATGCCGACAGGTGCCTACAGGTCAGCACGCAGCCAGCACCGGCGACGCGAAGGGGGTGAGTCAATTCCGACTCACCCCCCTCTGACCTGCGCGTTTGCTCATTGGGGCGGCTCGTGCTAGGCGGGCGTCCTCAATACCTTCCGCACATAAGTGCCACACTGCCACGACCGACCGCCCCGACCGCAAGGAGTCGCCCGGCCGATGAACAGCACCGAATTGGGCGATCTGTGGGATCGCGTGACCGGTACCCAGCCCGCGCCGGAGCAGTGGCTGGTGGTGGTGACGGCCACGCTCGCGCTCATCGCCGTCGTACCGAACCCGATATGGCGGCTGGCCCGCAACACGATCACCATCGCGCACGAGGGCGGCCACGGCCTGGTGGCCCTGCTCACCGGACGGCAGCTCTCCGGCATCCGGCTGCACTCGGACACCAGCGGGCTGACCGTCAGCCGCGGCAAGCCGACGGGGATCGGCATGATCCTCACCGCCGCGGCCGGCTACACGGCCCCCTCGCTGCTGGGTCTGGGCGGCGCCTGGCTGCTCACCAACGGGCGGATCACCCTGCTGCTGTGGGTGGCGACGGCGCTGCTCGCGGTGATGCTGGTGATGATCCGCAATGTGTACGGGGCCCTCACCGTCATCCTGACCGGCGCGGCCTTCCTGCTGGTGTCCTGGCTGGCCGCCGCGGACGTCCAGTCGGCGTTCGCGTACGCGGTGGTGTGGTTCCTGCTGCTGGGCGGGGTGCGGCCGCCGTTCGAGCTCCAGTCCAAGCGGCGCTTCGGGGGTGCCCCGGACTCCGACGCGGACCAGTTGGCCCGGCTGACCCACGCCCCGGCCGCGCTGTGGCTCTTCCTCTTCCACGCGGTGTCGCTGTGCTCGCTGATCGGCGGAGGACGATGGCTGCTGGGCTGGTGAGGCGGGCCCGACCGCTCCGGCCCGTACCACTCTTTCGTTACGGACCGGTTTCCGCCCTTTTCATCAGGATCCTGGTTCGCGCGGAACCACTAAAGTGATGGCCATGACCGAGAGTTCCGTGCACCCCGCCCTCTGGCCCGCCCCCCACGCGAGCGGAGCCGTCGACGCGACCGTCACCGTGCCCGGATCGAAATCGGTCACCAACCGGGCGCTCGTCCTGGCCTCGCTGGCCTCCGAGCCGGGCTGGCTGCGCCGCCCGCTGCGCTCCCGCGACACCCTGCTGATGGCCCAGGCGCTCCGCGCGATGGGCGTCGGCATCGAGGAGACGGTCTCCTCGTCCTCCGCGACCAGCCCCTCCGCCGCGACCGGCCCGGACGCCTCCGGCGAGGCCTGGCGGGTCATCCCGGCCGGGCTGCACGGCCCGGCCACCGTCGACGTCGGCAACGCCGGTACGGTCATGCGCTTCCTGCCGCCCGTCGCCACGCTCGCCGACGGCCCGATCCGTTTCGACGGCGACCCCCGCTCCTACGAGCGGCCCCTGACCGGCGTGATCGAGGCGCTGCGGGCCCTGGGCGCGCGGATCGACGACGACGGGCGCGGGGCGCTGCCGCTGACCGTGCACGGCGGCGGGGCGCTGGACGGCGGCCCGGTGGCGATCGACGCGTCGTCGTCCTCGCAGTTCGTCTCGGCGCTGCTGCTCTCGGGGCCGCGCTTCAACCAGGGCGTGGAGGTCCGGCACACCGGTTCCGTCCTCCCCTCGATGCCGCACATCCGGATGACCGTCGACATGCTGCGGGCCGTCGGTGCGCAGGTGGACGAGCCGGAGACGGGCGGCGAGCCGAACGTGTGGCGGGTCTCCCCCTCCGCGCTGCTCGGCCGGGACCTGACGGTCGAGCCGGACCTCTCCAACGCCCAGCCGTTCCTGGCCGCCGCGCTGGTGACCGGGGGCAGGGTCACCATCCCCGACTGGCCGGAGCGCACCACACAGCCGGGGGACGCGCTGCGCGAGATCTTCACCGCGATGGGCGGCAGCTGCGAGCTGACCGAACGCGGTCTGACCTTCACCGGTACGGGCCGTGTCCACGGCATCGACGTGGACCTCGGCGAGGTCGGCGAGCTGACCCCGGGCATCGCGGCGGTCGCGGCGCTGGCCGACTCGCCCTCCACCCTGCGGGGCGTGGCCCATCTGCGGCTGCACGAGACGGACCGGCTGGCGGCGCTGACCAAGGAGATCAACGAGCTCGGCGGCGACGTCACCGAGACGGCCGACGGGCTGCACATCCGCCCGCGCCCGCTGCACGGCGGCGTCTTCCACACGTACGACGACCACCGCATGGCCACCGCAGGAGCGGTCATCGGCCTCGCGGTGAAGGGCGTGGAGATCGAGAACGTGGGCACGACCGCCAAGACCCTGCCGGACTTCCCGGACATGTGGACCGGAATGCTCGGGGCCTAGAGACCATGCGCCGCTACGGGAAGAACCCCGACGAGGACGACATCCGCGTCCGCCCCAACCGCAAGGGCAACCGGCCGCGCACGCACATCCGGCCCAAGCACGAGGACGCCGAGGACGGCATGGTCCTCACCGTCGACCGGGGCCGGCTCACCTGCCTCGTCGACGGCCGGACCGTGGTGGCGATGAAGGCCCGCGAGCTGGGCCGCAAGGCCGCGGTGGTGGGCGACACCGTCTCCATCGTCGGGGACCTGTCCGGCGAGAAGGACACCCTGGCCAGGATCGTGCGGATCGGCGAGCGCCGCACGGTGCTGCGCCGCACGGCGGACGACGACGATCCCTACGAGCGGGTGGTCGTCGCCAACGCGGACCAGCTGGCCATCGTCACCGCGCTGGCCGACCCCGAGCCGCGTCCGCGCATGATCGACCGCTGTCTGGTGGCGGCGTACGACGGCGGGCTGACCCCGCTGCTGGTGCTCACCAAGTCCGACCTGGCCCCGCCGGACAAGCTGCTGGAGGCGTACACCCCGCTCGGCGTCCCGTACATCGTGACGAGCCGCGAGGAGCTGGAGAACGGGGACGCGGCGGACCGGGTGCGCGAGCAGTTGGAGGGCCGGGTCACCGCCTTCGTCGGCCATTCCGGGGTCGGTAAGACGACCCTGGTGAACGCCCTGGTGCCGAAGGACCGGCGGCGCACCACGGGCATCGTCAACGCGGTCACCGGCCGGGGCCGGCACACCACCACCTCCGCCCTCGCGCTGCCGCTGCCGGGCGACCGGGGCTGGGTGGTCGACACCCCGGGCGTCCGCTCCTTCGGGCTGCACCACGTCGACCCCTCGCGCGTCATCCACGCCTTCCCCGACCTGGAACCGGGCACCGGGAACTGCCCGCGCGGCTGCACCCACGACGAGAACCAGCCCGAATGCGCACTGCCCGCCTGGGTGGCCGGGGGGCACGCCGATCCGGCCCGGCTGGACTCCCTGCACCGGCTGCTCGCGACGCGGGAACGGCGCGAGGGCGACTGACCGGAATCGTTCGGTGCGTCCCGCGGGACGTTTGCGCGATTCAACGACTGGTAAAGGCATAATCGCACCGAGCTGGACGAAGCCGTCACCTATCTGGAGGGCACCGACGATGGCGTGGCTGCTGGTCGTGGTCGCTGGACTGCTGGAAACCGGCTTCGCCGTGTGTCTGAAGCTCTCCCACGGGTTCACCCGTCTCTGGCCGACGATCGCGTTCGCCGCGTTCGCACTCGGCAGCTTCGGTCTGCTGACCATGGCGCTGAAGAAGCTGGACGTGGGCCCGGCGTACGCGGTGTGGACCGGGATCGGCGCGGCCGGTACGGCGATCTACGGCATGGTCTTCCTCGGGGACGTCGTCTCGACGCTGAAGCTCGTGTCGATCTCCCTGGTGATCATCGGAGTCATGGGCCTCCAGCTGTCCGGCTCCGCGCACTGACCCGAGCGGTACCGGCCGCCTGGCGATGACCGGCGGTGCCGGACGCCTGCCGTACGAGCCGGAGCGCGTGGCCGTCCGCGGCGTCGTCCCCCGGCACCGGGGCGATCACACAGGACAGTGCGATCCGTAACGCGATCTCGTAGCGCTCGGTGTCGTCGGTGGCGTAGCCGCGCTCGGCCGTACTGCCGGGCACCGGGGGCGGGACCGCCCGCATCCTGTCCCGTACCAGCGCGAGCAGCGCCTCGGGGGCCGGGGGCCGCTTCGGGCGGGGCAGCCCGTCCCCCCAGAACCCCGTGAGGAGGGCCTTGACCAGCGCGTCCTGGCGGGCTGCCCGTACGGTCCAGAGCGCGACGGCGGCCGGGCGGTCGGGCGCGGGGGCGGTCAGGGCGCGGTCGACCCCGGCGAGATAGTGGTCGGCGGCCCGCCGCAGCAGGGCCCCGGCCAGCCCGTCCTTGGTGCCGAACTCGTTGTGGAGGGTCTGCCGGGACACTCCGGCCAGTGCGGCGACGTCGACCAGGCGCACAGTGCGCCAGGGCCGGTCGGCGAGCGCTCTGACGGCGGCGTCCAGCAGGGCCTGCCGTGCTGTCGGCATCATCGCCTCCCCCGCCCCTGAACCTGCGATTCAGAGTTGATGTGCTCCCGGGGGCTGTCAAGGGTCCGCGTCGCGGGCCGGGAGGCGGGCCGGGGGTGCTGTAGCCCGCGGCCCGCGGCGCTGGATACTGTGACGGCATGCCGGACTACCACGATGATCTGCGCCTTGCCCATGTACTGGCCGACGCCGCCGACGCGGCCACGATGGAGCGGTTCAAGGCTCTCGACCTCAAGGTCGAGACCAAGCCGGACATGACGCCGGTGACCGAGGCCGACAAGGCCGCCGAGGCGTTGATCCGGGGCCACTTGCAGCGGGCCCGCCCGAGGGACGCGATCCTGGGCGAGGAGTACGGGGTCGAGGGCAGCGGGCCCCGGCGCTGGGTGATCGACCCGATCGACGGCACCAAGAACTACGTACGCGGTGTGCCGGTGTGGGCGACGCTGATCTCGCTGATGGAGGCGGGAGAGCAGGGCTTCCAGCCGGTGGTCGGAGTGGTCTCCGCGCCCGCGCTGAACCGGCGTTGGTGGGCGGCGAAGGGCGCGGGCGCGTTCTCCGGCCGCAGCCTCACCTCGGCGACCCGCCTCCAGGTGTCGAAGGTGGAGAACATCGCGGACTCCTCGTTCGCGTTCTCCTCGCTGTCCGGCTGGGAGGAGAAGGGCCTCCTCGACGGGCTCCTCGACCTGACCCGGGCCTGCTGGCGGACGCGGGGCTACGGGGACTTCTGGCCGTACATGATGGTCGCGGAGGGTTCCGTGGACATCTGCGCGGAGCCGGAGCTGTCGCTGTGGGACATGGCGGCGAACGCGATCATCGTCCAGGAGGCGGGCGGCCGGTTCACCGGCCTGGACGGGGTCGACGGCCCGGGCGGCGCCGATGCGGCGGCCTCGAACGGGCTGCTCCACGACGAGTTGCTGGGCTATCTCAACCAGCGCTACTGAGTTCCGCGCGCGTGCGCACTCCCCCGGCGCACGCCCGGTCCACCCCTTGTCGGCCCGCCCCAAGGGTGCAACTCTGAGAGTCCCCCCACTTGTGAACTTGTGAATCGACTCACACAGTCGGCTCACCGAGGAGGTGGCTCGTTTCATGCTCGTCCGTGACGCCATGAGCACGGTGGTCCTCACCATCGGCCCCACCCACACGCTCCGCCAGGCGGCCCGGCTGATGTCGGCCCGGCGCATCGGAGCAGCCGTCGTCCACGACCCGGACACCTGCGGGCTCGGGATCATCACCGAGCGCGACATCCTCGACGCGATCGGATCCGGTCAGGATCCCGATCGGGAGACCGCGTCCGCCCACACCACCACCGACGTGGTGTTCGCCGCCCCGGCCTGGACCCTGGAGGAGGCCGCGGAAGCCATGACGCACGGAGGATTCCGGCATCTGATCGTGCTGGACGACGACGGCCCGGTGGGGATCGTGTCGGTGCGCGACATCATCCGCTGCTGGGCGCCCACCCGTCGCGCGGTCGCCACGGCGGGCTGACTGCCGCCCCTCGCGCGAACGACCGGTGGGCCGGACCCCCGTGAGGGGATCCGGCCCACCGTCGACGACAGGCGTCCGGTCAGCCGCGAAGGGCCTGGACCGCGGCTTCCAGACGCTTGCCGAAGTCACCGTCCGCCTGGCGGAAGTTGTTGATCGCGCGCTCGGCGATGTCATCGCGCGAGACCTGGGCGATGAACCCGGCGAGGTTCTCGATCAGCCGGGACTTCTCGTCCTCGGAGAAGAGCCGGTAGAGGTTGCCCGCCTGCACGAAGTCGTTGTCCTCGGCGTGGCTGGGGGCCTCGTGGTTTCCGGTGCCACCGGTGACCGGGAGCGGCTGCCACAGCGGCCGGTCGGTCTGGCGGGGGCCGCCGAAGCTGTTCGGCTCGTAGTTCTTGGCGCCCTTGTGGCGGCCGTCGTAGAGGAAGCCGTCCCGGCTGTTGGTCCGCGCCTCGGTGGCGTGCGGGCGGTTCACCGGCAGGTGGTCGGCGTTGATGCCGACGCGGTAGCGGTGGGCGTCGCCGTACGCGAACAGCCGGCCCTGGAGCATCTTGTCCGGGGACGGCCCGATGCCCGGCACGAAGTGCGCGGGGCTGAAGATCGACTGCTCGACCTCGGCGAAGATGTTCTCCGGGTTCCGGTTGAGCTCCAGCTTGCCGATCTCGATCGGCGGGTAGTCCTCGTGCGGCCACACCTTGGTGAGGTCGAACGGGTTGAAGCGGTAGGTGGCCGCTTCCGCCGCGGGCATGATCTGGACCTGCACCGTCCAGGACGGGAACTCACCGCGCTCGATCGCCTCACGCAGATCGCGCTGATGACTGTCGGGGTCCTCACCGGCGAGCTTGTTGGCCTCTTCCTGGGTGAGGTTCTTGATGCCCTGGTCGGTCTTGAAGTGGTACTTGACCCAGAACACCTCGCCCGCCTCGTTGTTCCACTGGAACGTGTGCGAGCCGTAGCCGTTCATGTGGCGCAGCGTGGCGGGGATACCCCGGTCACCGAAGAGCCAGGTCACCTGGTGCGTCGACTCCGGCGACAGGCCCCAGAAGTCCCAGACGTTGTCCGCCTCCTGCGAGCCGGTGTACGGATCGCGCTTCTGGGTGTGGATGAAGTCGGGGAACTTGATGGCGTCCTTGATGAAGAACACCGGGGTGTTGTTGCCGACGAGGTCGTAGTTGCCCTCTTCGGTGTAGAACTTCAGCGCGAAGCCGCGGGGGTCCCGCACCGCGTCGGCGGAGCCGAGGTTGCCCGCGACGGTGGAGAAGCGCAGGAACGTTTCGGTCTGCTTGCCGACCTCGGAGAGGAACTTCGCCCGGGTCCACTGCGAGACATCGCGGGTCAGCGTGAACGTGCCGTACGCACCGGCGCCGCGGGCGTGCACGATGCGCTCCGGTATGCGCTCACGGTTGAAGTGGGCGAGCTTCTCCAGCAGCGCCTGGTCCTGGACGAGAACCGGACCGCCGGCACCCGCGGTCTCACTGTTCTGGTTGTCGGCGACCGGAGCCCCGGCCTCCGTGGTGAGCGGTCCCTGCGTCACGTGCGCCTCCTGCGTCATGTCCCTGCACAGCGGTCCTTATCTGCACAGCTTCCGTACAGCCCTGTCCCTTGGCCAATACCGTTTCCGATCCTACAATGGACAATGTCTAAGTCAAGCGAGCATCCAAAGTCACACCCGATCGGGACTCCGTTCCCCCACTGTTAGGCTGGGCCCCATGAGCGACCTGCTGGAACGACTTCGTGGACGCGGCTGGCGCATGACGGCGCAGCGGCGTGTCGTGGCCGAGGTCCTTGACGGGGACCACGTGCACCTGACGGCGGACGAGGTCCACGCGAGGGCCGTCTCCAGGCTGCCCGAGATCTCGCGCGCCACCGTCTACAACACCCTCGGCGAGATGGTGTCCCTCGGCGAGGTGCTGGAGGTCTCCACCGACCGCCGGGCCAAGCGCTACGACCCGAACGCGCACCGCCCCCACCACCACCTGGTGTGCGCCCAGTGCGGCGCGATCAGGGACGTGCACCCCGCGGGCAACCCGCTGGCGGACCTGCCGACGGACGAGCGCTACGGCTTCACGGTCTCCGGCGTGGAAGTGACGTACCGCGGCGTCTGCCCGAACTGCGCCGCCGCAGCCTGAGCACTTCCCCTCCGAGCGCTTCGGGGCCCGCCTCGCACGAGGCGGGCCCCACCCTCTTCCCGGCCCTCTTCCCTCCGGGAATGACGAAGGCCCGGATCCCATGGGATCCGGGCCTTCGTCTTTTCAGTAGCGGGGACAGGATTTGAACCTGCGACCTCTGGGTTATGAGCCCAGCGAGCTACCGAGCTGCTCCACCCCGCGTCGATGAATGCAACATTACGTCAGTAGGTCGAACGGCGCAAATTCATTCAGCCGACCACCCGGGGCTGTCCGGCGGTCCAGCCTTTCGGCGGTCCAGGGCCGTCCGGCGGTCCAGCCTTTCCGGGCGTTATGCGGTGAGCTCCTGGTGGAGCGCCTCGCGCAGCCGGGCCGCCCGCTCCGCCACCTCGGCCGGGCCCAGCTCCACGGCCCGCGCGCACCAGCGCTGCCCCTCGGTGAGCTCGCCCCGGCGGGCGGCGAGCAGCGCCAGGCGCAGGGCCGCACGGCCGTGGCCCGCGTTCGCCGCGTGGCTCCACCACAGGGCGGCCTCGCGCTCGCTGCCCTCGCGGGCGAGCAGCAGCCCGAGGTTGAACGCCCCGTTGCGGCTGCCCGCCTCGGCGGCCTCCCGGTACCAGTGGGCGGCGCTCTCCATGTCCCCGCGGGCGGCGGCGAGCATGCCGACGCGGACCTGGGCGCGGCGGTGGCCCTGCTGGGCGGCCCGCTCGTACCACTCCTCGCACTCGGTCTTCTCCGGCATCGGCTCGCCGAGCGCGGGCGGTCCCGGCGGCGGCTGGCGCGCGTCCAGCACCCCGGCGAGCCGGAACGCCGCCTCGGCGCTGCCGCCACCCGCCGCGCACCGCAGGTGCCGCTCGGCCTCGCGGTCCTCGCCGTCGCGCAGCAGGGCCATGGCGACCTGGAGCGCGGCGTCGGTGTGCCCGGCAGCGGCCGCCCGCTGGTACCAGCCGAGCGCCGTACGGTCCTCGTCGCGCCCGGCGTGCAGGATGCCGAGGTTGAAAGCGGCGTCCACGCTGCCCGCCTCGGCCGCCTTGGAGAACCAGGGCTCGGCCCCGGTGTGGTCCCCGGCCTGGAGGAGCAGCACTGCGAGCGCGTTGGCGGCCTCGCGGTGTCCGGCGTACGCGGCCCGGCGGTACCACTGCTCGGCCTGCGGGGTGCGGTCCTGGGCAGCGCAGAGCAGCCCCAGGTTGTACGCACCGTTGACGTCTCCGGCGTCCATGGCCGCCCGGTACCAGCGCTCGGCGGTCTGCTGCTCACCGCGCGCCGCGTGCAGGGCGCCCAGCGCGTTGGCAGCGTTGCCATCGCCGTCCTGGGCGGCGCGCAGCCACCACACGGCGGCACTCTCCTCGTCGCCCGCGTCGCGCAGCAGGAAGCCGAGGGCGCAGGCGGCACGGGGCTCGCCGTCCTTGGCGGAGGTGAGATACCAGCGGCCCGCCTCCTTGAGCTCGCCGCGCTGCTCCAGGATCGCGCCGAGGTGCAGCGCGGCCCGCCGGTGCCCGCGGGCGGCTGCCTGGCGGTACCACTGCTCGGCCTCGCCGACCCGGCCGGCGGCGGGCCCCGCCACGGGGCTGTCGCCGTCGCCCGCGCTCCTGGCGTTCCTGCCGCTCTTGGCCCGCGCCGCGTTCGCCACGGCCCCGGCGCTCTTCGCGTCGGCGGCGTTCTCGGTGTTCGCCGCACCCGCCTCACCGGCATCGGCCACGGGCACAGCCGGATGGCCGGGAAGGCCGAGGCCCGTTCCGGCCCTTCCGGAACCGGTGCCCCGGCCCAGGCCGAAGGCGTCGTGCGGGTCCTCCACTGCGTTCCGCTCCAGGGCGCGGGCCAGCCGGTAGGCCGCCTCGCGGTGGCCCTGCTCGGCGGCAGCACGCAGCCAGCGCTCGGCGCCGACGTCGCCGCGGTGCTCCAGGAGGTCCGCCAGCGCGTAGGCGCCCAGCGCGTGTCCCTGCTCGGCGGACTGGCGCAGCCAGTACTCGGCACCCGGCTCGTCGCCGCGCTCGCGGAAGTGCCGGCCCAGGGCGTGCGCGGCGGCGGCGGAACCTGCCACGGCGGCGATGCGCCACCAGCCCGCGGCCTCGTCCGGGTAGCCGCGCTGGTGCAGCAGGACGCCCAGGTTGTTCGCGGCGGCCCGGTCCCCGTCGGCGGTGGCGGCGCGCAGGTACTTCTCGGCGCCGTCCAGCTCGCCCCGGCGCAGCAGCAGTGCACCCAGGACGCTCATGGACGCGGTGTCCCCCGCGTCGGCGGCGCGTCGGTGCCACGCCTCGGTCTCGGCGCTGTCCGCCGCGTCGACCGCGTCCGTGGTGGCCTCGTCGGAGGCCCTCGCCTGCAACGCGGCGGCTTCCCCCGCGGGTGTGCTGATACCCGGCACGGCCGCGCCGGCGATGGCGGCAGCGAAAGCCGCATCTACCGTGTTTTCCGCATCTTGGCCGCGCCGCTGCACAAACCGCCCTGTCTCCAACAGAGTTGCCCTGTCCCCCATAAATACCATCGTCGCACCACCTGCAACCCGCGTACACCTGGTATATCGCGGCCAGTGAGGTCACTTCAGCGTTTTGTCGACATGCCCACAGGGAGACAAGTCAAACACGTCCGGACCCAACTGGTGCCCAGCGAACCGCACTTCACGCCCTCGACTCGCGAAAGACACGGCACGCGCGGACGACGGCACGACGAAGGCCCGGATCCGATGGATCCGGGCCTTCGTCTTTCAGTAGCGGGGACAGGATTTGAACCTGCGACCTCTGGGTTATGAGCCCAGCGAGCTACCGAGCTGCTCCACCCCGCGTCGTTGTGTTCAAACCGTACCACGACGCGGAGTGGGTCATTCTCAGCTGCCCTGGCCGCTGCCCTCCCCGGCTCCCTCTGCGGGCGCCGACCTGCCGACGCTCGCGGGCTTGGCCGAACTCTCCGGCTCGCCCTCACCCTCCGGCTCGGCATCGCCGTCCGGCTTGTCTGCACCGTCCGCCTTCTCGCCCTCGCTGCCCGGCTTGGGCTGCGCGGCGGCGGCCCGCTCAAGAGCCTCCTGGAGAGCGTCCTGCGCCTTGCCGTAGGCGGGCCAGTCCTGCTCCTTCAGCGCCTTCTCGCCGTCCGTGTACGCCTTCTGGGCGTCCGCGATGGCCTTCTTGAGCGCCTCGTCGCCGGTGGCCGGGGGCTTGGTGGGCTCGTCCGGCTCACTGGGGTCGGGCGGTGTCGTGTCCGAATCGCCGTCGACCCCGAAGACCGCGTTGAGCGCGTCTCCCAGATTGTTCTCGAAGACGATCTCCGAACCGTACGAGGCGGCCACCTTGCGCAGGAGCGGGTAGTTCTGCGTGCCGCCGCGCGTGTAGACCGGCTCGATGTAGAGGAAGCCGCCTTCGAGGGGAACCGTCAGCAGGTTTCCGTACTCGATGTCCGAGTCGGTGCCCTTGAGGTTCCTCACGAACTCGGCGACGTCGTCGTTACCGTTGAGCTCACTCTGTACCTGGCCCGGGCCCTTCACCGTTGAGGTGACCCGCAGGAGCCTCATGGTGCCGTAGTCCTTGCTGGCCGCGTCCGCGTTCACCGCCATGAAGGCCCCGAGGTTCGGGCGCCCCCTCGGGGTGAACGTGGTGGTCAGGGAGAACTCCTGCTCGCTCTGGCCCGGCATCTTCATGCTCAGGTAGTACGGCGGGACGGAACCCGGCTCCTGGTTCGTCGGGTCGTCCGGCACCTGCCACGCGTCGGAGCCGCTGTAGAACTGCGCGGGGTCCTCGACGTGGTAGCGGGTGAGCAGCTCACGCTGGACCTTGAAGAGGTCCTGGGGATACCGCAGGTGGTCCAGGAGGGTCTGCGGGATCTCCGAACGGGCCTCCACGGTGCCCGGGAACGCCTTGCGCCAGGTCTTGAGGACCGGGTCCTTGGTGTCCCACTCGTAGAGCTTGACCTTGCCGTCGTACGCGTCGACGGTAGCCTTCACCGAGTTGCGGATGTAGTTGACCTGGTTCTCCTGGGCGACGACCGCGCGCTGGTTGGTGGTCAGCGAGTCGGCCGTGGTGTCGCCGAGCGTCGTGCGGGACGCGTACGGGTAGCCGTTGGTCGTGGTGTAGGCGTCGACGATCCACTGGATCCGGCCGTCGACGACCGCCGGGTAGGCGTCGCCGTCGATGGTCAGCCACGGGGCGACCGCCTCGACGCGCTCCTTGGGCGTGCGGTTGTACAGGATCCGCGAGCCCTCACCGATGGCTCCCGAGTACATGATCTGCGGCTCGCTGAAAGCGACCGCGTACGCGGCACGGTTGAAGCCGTTGGAGAGGCTGACCCCGCTGCCGCCCTTGTAGCTGGTGGTCTTCTCGCCGTCCTCCTCGTAGTCGAGCTCCTTCTGGGGCCCGCCGACGATGGAGTACTGCTCGGTCTTCTCGCCGTAGTAGACCCGCTGCTCGTACTCCCCGAACTCACCGGTGGACGGCAGACCCGACTCCATGAAGTCCGGGGACCCCGTCGGGTTGGTGCCGGTGGTGGTGCCGCGGGCCGCGATGGCGCCGTAGCCGTGGGTGTACGTGAAGTGGTCGTTGATCCAGTTCCGCTTGGGCAGGCCCTGGATGTTCAGCTCACGCAGACCGATGATCGTGTCCTGCTCCTTGCCGTCCGCACCCTTGTAGCGGTCGACGTCCAGCGTCTTGGGGAACTGGTAGTAGTTCCTGCGCTGCTGGAGCTGCTGGAAGGCCGGGGAGACGACGTTGGGGTCCATCACGCGGTAGCTGGCGGCCGTGTTGGCGGCGGCCCGCAACTTGGCGCCGTCCCCCTTGGTGGCCTGGCCCGCGTAATCCTCCATCACCGCGTCGTCGATGTCGTACGCATCGCGTGTCGCGTCGATGTTCTTCTGGATGAACGGCGCTTCCTTGGCCTGCTCGTTCGGCTGGACCTGGAACTTCTGCACGATCGCCGGGTAGAGCCCGCCGATCAGGATCGCCGACAGCACCATCAGGCCGAAGCCGATGACCGGCAGCTGCCAGGTGCGGCGCCACAGCGTCGCGAAGAACAGCACGGCACAGATCGCCGCGATGCAGAACAGGATGGTCTTCGCCGGGAGATAGGCGTTCGCGTCGACGTACCGCAGGCCCGTCCAGTTGTCCGCGGCCTTGAAGTCACTGGACTTCACCGCCAGACCGTACCGGTCGAGCCAGTACGCCACGGCCTTCAGGGAGACGAAGATGCCGAGCAGCACCGAGAGATGGCCGGTGGCCGCCGCGGTGGCACGGGCGCCGGGGCTGGTGATGCGCAGCCCGCCGTACAGATAGTGGGTCAGGGCGGCGGCGATCAGCGACAGCACGGTCGCCGCGAAGCCGAAGCCCAGCAGGAAGCGATACCACGGCAGGTCGAAGGCGTAGAAGGCGACGTCCAGATTGAACTGGGGGTCCTTCTGGTTGAACGGCACGCCGTTGACGTACATCAGCCACGTGCGCCACTGGCCGGAGGCGGATGCTCCGGCGATCAGCCCGACGAGCGCCGTGGCGGCGAGCAGCACCCACTTCTTGAAGGGGGCGATGCTCATGCGATAGCGGTCCAGGCTCTGCTGCTCCAGGGACATCGCGCTCAGCGGCGGCCGGAGCCGGTGCGCGAGCCAGATGTTCACGCCGATGGCCACGGCCATCAGCAGTCCGAAGACGAGGAAGAGCCCGATCTTGGTCCACAGGGTGGTGGTGAAGACGGATGAATACGCGACCGACCTGTACCAGAGCCAGTCCGTCCAGAACCCGGCGAACATGACGAAGGCCATGGCGAGAACCGCCAGGACGCCCAAAGTCATGAGCAGGGTTCGGGCGCGCCGGGACGGGCGGCCGACTCTGATCCGTGGCCCGGTCGGGCCTCCGCCGCGGTCCGGCATCTGGAAAGCCAACGTGCGCACCTCGAAGTTCGCGGTCGAGTGGAACAGGCCCAGCGATCCTAGAGCCCACCTATGCAACTTACTGAAGCTTTACCTAGTTCCCGTCTCCGGGGTAGGACGAGGCAGGATATTGCCCATGCCCAATGTTTCCCCCGCAGGACCCCCGATGGCCGCGAGTCCGCTCACCGTCGCCGTCCTCGAAATCGACGCCTACGCCTCCACCCTCGGCTGGGACCGGCCCGCGCGGCTGTTCGCCCTGGTCGACACCGACCGGCTGCGGTCCCAGGAGCCCGGCCTCGCCTCTCAGCTCGGCCTGGACGACCCCGGGTCCTCCGTCGCCGCCCTCACCCCGATCGAGCAGGACGAGCTGCCCCCGGGCACCGCGCTGGACGAGTTCCTCGCCACCATCGCCTGGCCCGATGCGGTGGTCGGCTGCGCCATGACGGTGGAGCGGCTGATGCTGCCGCCGTCCGCCGAGACCTCCGTACCGGAAGGGCTCAGCGACAAGCAGCTCACTCAGTGGGTGGCCAAGCACCCCGACCGGCAGGAGGTGCGGATGACCGTGGCCGTCCTGAGGGACGGGGCGCGCGAGTCCGCTGTCCGGCTGCGCGAGAAGGACTCCCCCACCGAGGTGCTGACGGGCGCCGGTCTGGTCCCCGGTCTTGCCGAGGCGCTCGCGGCCACGTTCGAGTCCTGACCGGGCCGCCGCCCGGGTCCGGCGTACGGGGCCCGGGCGGCACGGCCGTCAGCCTGCCGAGCAGCTCGGCAGGGCGTCGGTCTTCCCGGCGCGGATCTGCTCCAGCGACTTCTTGGCGTCCTCGACGGTCTTGACCCGGACCAGGGTGAGCCCGCTCGGGGTGTCGGCCGCGGCCGATGCGCAGTTGTCGTCGGGGGTGAGGAAGTAGCGTGCGCCGGCCTCGCGGGCGCCGACCAGCTTCATGGTGATGCCGCCGATCGGGCCGACCTTGCCCGCGTCGTCGATCGTGCCGGTGCCCGCGACGAACTTCCCGCCGGTCAGATCGCCCGGGGTGAGCTTGTCGATGATGCCCAGGGAGAACATCAGCCCGGCGCTCGGCCCTCCGACGTCCGCCAGCTTGATGTCGATCTCGAACGGGAAGGTGTGGTCCGTCCCGGCCGCGATCCCGACGATCGCGCGCCCCTCCTCACCGCCGTCCTTGGAGGCGGGAGCCTTCGCGGTGGTGATGGTGATCTTCTCTTCGCCCTCGGGGGGCCGGCCCGTCTTCTCGGCCGCCACGGCCTCCTTGGCGGGGACGATGGTGAAGGTGACGTCCTCGCCGGGCCGGTGCTCGGTGACCAGCTTCGCCACATCACCGGGTGCCTTGACCGCCGTACCATCGACGGCCCTGATCACGTCGCCCGCGTGCAGCTTGCCCTGGGCGGGACTGTCCTTGACCACCGAGGAGACCACGACCTGCGTGGACACCGGGATCTTCAGCTCCTTCAGGGCGGCCACCTTGGCGCTCTCCTGGGACTGGCTGAACTCCTCGGCGTTCTCCTGGGTGGACTCCTCCTCGGTCTTGCCGTCCGGGTAGAGGGTGTCGTGCGGCACCACAACACTGTCGTGGGCCATCCAGCCGTAGACGGCCTCGACGAGGTTCATCCGGTACTCCGCTCCGGTGACCCGGACCGTCGTCATGTTGAGGTGCCCGGACGTCGGGTACGTCTTGCGACCGGAGATCTGCAGTACGGGCTCGCCACGCGCTTCGCCCAGGGTGTTGACCGTCGGTCCGGGAGACATCTCCGCATACGGCACTTTGATCAGCACGCCGGCGCAGAGCAGCGCGATGAGGACGAGGGTGGAAGCGAGCATCGTCGCGGTGCGGCGTGGCATGGAACGACAGTACGGGAAGGGCCTGTCAGTGCACCGCCGGGGCCGGTCCGTACGGGGAGACCGGTACGCGGCGGCAAGGCCTCACGCGGCGTTCGACGATCTTCAGAGAGCCTCGGAACCGGAGTGCGATTTCTCCATCGCGTCACGGAACCTGGCGTAGCCGG
The DNA here is from genome assembly GCF_002382885.1 of Streptomyces sp. WZ.A104. Taxonomy (GTDB): domain Bacteria; phylum Actinomycetota; class Actinomycetes; order Streptomycetales; family Streptomycetaceae; genus Streptomyces. Next base: position 6,693 of record NZ_NWVL01000012.1, on the reverse strand, counting down.
CGAGTTCGGTGACATCGCCGATCGTGCGATTACGAGCAGCCCAGCTCGCCCATATCGCACCGCCGACAGCAGCGAAAAACGGAATCAGCAGCCAAGCGAGTGCTCCCATCACGACCTCCCTACCCCATGAGCGACCGGATGCCCGATCAGCAGATTAACGATCCGGAAGACCAACGCTCGTGGCGGGGGGGCGGTTACGCAAATCGGGGCTGATACGCCCCGGTCCGGTTTGCGCTCAGCAGGCTCCGACCCACTCCTCCGTACCGTCCGAGAAACGCTGGTGCTTCCAGATCGGAACCTCGTGCTTGAGGTCGTCGATGAGCTTGCGGCAGGCCTCGAAGGCCTCGGCGCGGTGTGGGCAGGCGACGGCCACGACCACGGCCAGATCGCCCACCTCCAGTTCACCCACACGGTGGACTGCTGCCAGGGCCCGGACCGGGAAGTCGGCCACGACCTTTTCGGCCACCCCGCGCAGCTCGTCCCCGGCGGAGGGGTGGCAGGAATAGCCGAGGGCGCCGACGTCCTGTCCCGCGTCGTGGTTGCGCACGGTGCCGACGAAGAGCGCGATGCCGCCCGCCGCGTCGTCCCCGACGGCACGGAAGATCTCGTCGACGGAGAGCGGGGTCTCCCGGATCGCCAGCAGCCTGATGGGGTCCGAAGCCGCCAGCTCACCGGGGTGGTCGTGGGTGCGTGCCATGCCTCCATCGTGCCGTACGGCACTGACATCCCGGAATTGCGTGTTCGCCCGGCGGCAGGCCTCCCGGGTTGGAGCCTCCTACAGGGACTCGCCCAGCGGCCCGCTGCGGTGTGGCCGGTCAGATGCGACGGCGGGCCTTGCGGGCACGGCGGACCACCGCGGCGGCGCCGAGCAGGGCGACCGTGGCTCCGGCGGCTCCGGCGGCGGTGGCGTCCTTGCGGCCGAGGCGGCGTCCGGCGAGCGTGTGGCGTCCCTCGACCTCTTCTAGCAGCGCCGCGAGGACCTCCTCGTTGGTCCACTTCGGCCGCCATCCCGCGTCGTGCAGCCTGCTGACGCTGACCACCCAGGGATGCATCGTGTACGCCAGGTCACCGGCCGGGGAGGGAGTGAGGCCGATCCGGTGCAGCCGGGCGGCAGCACCGAGTGCGACGGCGGAGGGCAGTTCCATCCGGCGTACGCCGCTGAGCTCCTCGACCTCCTCCTGTTCGAGCCAGCCGTCGCAGCCGACCGCGAACTCGCCGTCGATCCTCTCCAGGGCGGCGTACTCCAGGGCTGTCACCAGGTCCTCGACGTGGCAGAACTGCCAGGTGGGCCGCGATCCGGCGACGACCAGAAGGCGCGGCGACTCGAAGTAGCGAGTCAGGGCGGTGTCGGTGCCGCCGACCAGGACGGTGGGACGCACGACGGTGACATTGAGCCCGGGGTGGGCGCGGGGCGCGCGGCGGCCCAGCCGCTCGATCTCCAGGAGGTCGCCGACGCCGGTGGCCTCCGCGGTGGCACGCAGCTCGGCGTCCTCGGAGAGCGGCACATCGTTGTCGGCCAGCGCCCCGTAGACCATCGCCGAGGTGCACAGCACGACCCGGTGAACCCCTGCGGCCGCCGCGGCGGTGAGGACCGTCTGGGTGCCCCGTACGTTGTACGCGGTACGGGCGGCGGGGTCGGTCTCCAGGTCGAGATCGAGGGCCAGGTGCACGACGACGTCCGCGCCGCGCAGTTTCTCGGCGATGGCCGGGTCCCGGACGTCAAGGATGTGCCAGGTCGCCTCGGAGACCTCGCCGCGGCGTTCGTCGATCGCGATGACCTGCTTGATCGCGTCGGATGCGGCGAGGTGCGCGGTCAGCAGCTCGCCGATGCCGGTCGCGGCGCCGGTGACCGCGACGACGGGGCCCCGGTTCCTGGGGGTCCTGGGGCGCTTCTTTTCGGTTGTGCTTTCGGGCGAGGGGTCGGTCAGGTTTCGCGCTGCGCGAACCTGCGGATCTGGGGAACTCACCGGGCGTCTCCAGCGGTTGTCTTCAGTACGTACCCGAATGACGCGTACGTACCAGGTGGCGTCCATCCTGCCGCAGGCCGGGAGTCGGCGGAGCACTGAGGCCCGAAGCGGGCGTGGTGTCTACGCTGGATGGTGATGTCGGGCAGTCGCCGTCGGTTCGAGCCGGCGGCCCTAGGAGCCGAGGAAACCCGTGAGTGACACCCCATTCGGATTCGGCCTTCCGCCGGAGGAGCCGGAGAACGGCGACGAGGGCAAGAAGAAGGACCCCACCGAGGGTGGGCAGAGCGCGGGCGGGATGGGAAACCCGTTCGGCTTCGGGCCGGGAGCGGGCGGCGACAACCCGTTCGCCGCGATGTTCGGCTCGATGAATCCGAACGATCTCGGCGCGGCCTTCCAGCAGCTCGGTCAGATGCTGAGCTACGAGGGCGGTCCCGTGAACTGGGACATGGCCAAGCAGATCGCCCGCCAGACGGTCTCGCAGGGCACGCCGGACGGCACCAAGGACGCCAGTGTGGGCCCGTCGGAGCGCACGGCGGTCGACGAGGCGCTGCGGCTGGCGGACCTCTGGCTCGACGGCGTGACCTCGATGCCTTCCGGTTCGGTCTCCACCGTGGCGTGGAGCCGCGCGGAGTGGGTCGAGGCCTCGCTGCCGGCCTGGCAGCAGCTGGTCGACCCGGTGGCCGAGCGGGTGGGCCTGGCGATGGGCGATGTGCTGCCCGAGGAGATGCAGGCCATGGCGGGCCCGCTGATCGGCATGATGCGGTCGATGGGCGGCGCCATGTTCGGCCAGCAGATCGGCCAGGCCGTCGGCGTGCTGGCCGGTGAGGTGGTCGGTTCCACCGACATCGGGCTGCCGCTGGGCCCGGCGGGCAAGGCCGCGCTCCTCCCGCTGAACGTGGCGCGGTTCGGCAAGGACCTCAGCGTCCCGCAGGACGAGGTCCGGCTGTATCTGGCCCTGCGCGAGGCCGCTCACCAGCGGCTCTTCGCCCATGTGCCGTGGCTGCGGTCGCATCTGTTCGGTGCCGTCGAGGCGTACGCCCGTGGCATCACGGTCGACACCAGCAAGCTGGAGGACGTCGTCGGCCAGTTCGACCCCTCGCAGCCGGAGCAGTTGCAGGACGCCCTTCAGCAGGGCATGTTCCAGCCCGAGGACACGCCCGAGCAGAAGGCGTCCCTGGCCCGGCTCGAAACGGCTCTCGCCCTGGTGGAGGGCTGGGTCGACGCGGTGGTCCACGAGGCCGCGAAGTCCCGGCTGACCTCGGCCGACGCGCTGCGCGAGACGATGCGCAGGCGGCGAGCCTCCGGTGGTCCGGCCGAGCAGACGTTCGCCACTCTCATCGGCCTCCAGCTGCGCCCGCGGCGGCTGCGGGACGCCTCTCGGCTGTGGGCCTCGCTCACGGACGCCCGGGGCCTGGAGGGCCGCGACGCGCTGTGGGCGCACCCGGACATGCTGCCGACCGCCCGCGACCTGGACGACCCGGACGGCTTCGTGCACCACGAGCAGGCCGATTTCTCCGAGCTGGACAAGATGCTCGGCGAGGCGGCGAAGGGCCCGCGGAAGCCCTCCGAGAACGATGAGGGCAAGGAAGACGGCAAGGACGGCCGCGACCAGTGACGCTGCACGACGACGCCACCCTCGTACTGAAGGGTTACGCCCCCGAGCACGGGACCGGCGACGGCCAGGCGGAGCTGCGGCAGGCCTATCTGGACCATCTGGCGCTGCACGGCGACGGCATGTGGAAGGCCTGCGAGGCCGGGCACGTCACGGCCAGCGCCCTGGTCATCGATCCCGAGCACGGCCGGGTGCTGCTCACCCTGCACCGGAAGCTGCGGATGTGGCTCCAGATGGGCGGACACTGCGAGCCGGGCGACGCCACGCTGGAGGCTGCGGCGCTCCGTGAGGCCACGGAGGAGTCCGGCGTACCGGGGCTCACGCTGCTGCCGGGCGGACCGGTCCGGCTGGACCGGCATCCCATTCCGTCCCCCTGTAACTGGCACCTGGACGTGCAGTACGCGGCGCTGGCCCCGGCCGGTGCGGCGGAGCGGATCAGCGAGGAGTCGCTGGAGCTGCGCTGGTTCGCCTACGACGAGGTGGCCTCGGTGGCCGACACCTCCGTCGTACGGCTGCTGGAGGCGACGCGGTCCCGGCTGTAGCGGCAGGCTGAGAGAGAGATATGTGTAAGGGGCGGCCTCTGTGGAGGCCGCCCCTTACTGCTGTGCTCTGCGGGTGCCGGTCAGTTCCAGGCGTTGTTCTGGTTCTGGCCGTGGGAGCCCTGCTGGCCGATGCCGAACTGGGCGCGGGCGCCCTCGCCGATCTGGGCGTTCTGCGGGGGCATGACCTCGCTCGGCTGGACCAGGGCGAAGCCCTGTCCGAGGAAGCTCAGCTCCCAGCCCTCCCCCGTGTTGCCGCGGCGCCGGAAGACACCCGTGGAGTGCGTCTGGGCCTGCATCTGTACTCGCAGGGAACTGGACCAGGCGACGATCGCGTCGGCGTCGGCGCTGACGTACTTCTCGGGCGTGACCTGCATCATCAGGGGCTGGCCCGAGGTCATGAGGGCGACCTTGCCGCTGCCGGAGATGTTGAGCTGGTACTTGCCGCTGCCGGAGATCCCGTACTGGCTGTCCACCGCGATGACCTCGGTGTGCAGCGAGGAGTCGAGCGCGAGGACGTAGGAGCTGTCCACGGTCATCCCGTCGCGGTCGACGTCCACGACGTGGATGTGCTGGGCGAGGTTGGCGAGGTAGACCGTGCCCTGGCCGGACACGCGCATCAGGTCGAGGCCCTCGCCGGTCCGCGCGCGGGCGCTGCGCTGGGCCTGCGGCTGGTACTCCCCGTCGAAGTCCATCAGGCCCTGGTAGGCGACCATCGCGCCCTTGCGGGCGAGGACGTCGTCGTGGCCGGTCAGCGAGACCCGCAGGAGCTGTGGGTTCTGGATGGCGTACCGGTCCTGGGTCTGCTGCTCGGTGTGGCTGAAAAGCGGACTCTGCATGCTGTGTTCTCCCTCCCCCTCAGTTCCGGATCCGCAGGCGGTCCGTACTGTCCTCGCTCGGCTGGACGACGACGATGCCCTGACCGGAGAAGGCCATCTGGTACGCCTCGCCGCTGCCGCGGCCGATCAGCGCCCCGGCCTTGAAGCTGCGCTTGCCCTTCACCTTGAGGTTCGGGGACCAGGCGACCAGCGCGTCCGGATCGACATACGTCTCGTCCTCGCCGCGCCCGCAGTCGACGACGATCGGGGTGCCCCGGGAGGTGATGGCCACCCATCCGGTGCCCTGGACGACGACGTTCCACAGTCCCTGTCCGGCGAACTTGGCCATCCCCTTGACCTTCTCGACACCCCAGGTGAGGTGCGCGTCGAAGGCGAGGAGGTTGGTGCCGTTGACGGAGATGGAGTCGTTGTTGAGGTTGATGACGACCACGTCGGCGCCGTAGTCGGCGAGGTAGAGCAGCCCGTCGCCGGAGCACTTCATGACGGGGGCGCCCTCGCCGGTGATCCACTGGGAGGCGATCTGCCGGATGGCGGGCGGGTTGGGCTCGTACTGGATGAAGCCCTCGTACGCCACCATCGAGCCGGTGCGTGCGTAGAGGTCCTGTCCGGAGGCCATGGCGACCTTGAGCATGGCCGAGCCGTGGTTCTCCATGCGGGCGGTGACGGGGGTCGGGGCGAAGCCCGCGAGTTGCTGGTTCATGACGGGCTCCCTCAGACCTCGTAGGGCTGGACGACGATGAAGTTGCCGGGTGCTCCCCGGAACTGGAGGTTCACGGTCTCCCCGCTGTGTCCCGGGTACGCGTTACGGCGCAGCCGGACCTGGCTGGAAATGATCACCTGGGAGGCGGCCGACCAGGCGACGACGGCGTTGCAGTCGGCGAACGTGGTGGGCGTGACCGGCAGGACGACCGGGGTGCCGTGGGTCTTGATGATCACGGTGCCGGTGCCCTGGAACTGCATGGTGAACAGGGCACCGCCGGGGATGCCGTGCCCCTCGATCCTGCGGACCTCGTACTGGAGGGACTCGTCGAAGGCGAGGACGCTCTCGGCGGAGACGCAGATGGCGTCACCCTGGAGCTCGATCGGGTGCAGATACGAGCCCTCCTCGGCGAGGAAGACCTGACCGCGGCCGGTACAGCGCATCAGCTGCATCTCCTGGCCGGTGGCGTTGCCTACCGCGCGACCGACGAACCCGGCGCTCTTGTAGCCGAAGTCGACCTTGCCCTGATACATCACCATGCTGCCCTGGCGGGCCAGCACTCCGGCGCCGCCCATGGTCAGGTCGACCCGCATGAGCTGCTTGTTCTGCGGGGTCCAGCGCTGCCCGGTCGGGGTCTCCTTGTACGGCTGGAGCGCCGCCTGAAGACCCGCGCCGGTGGCCGGAACTCCCTGCGGGACGCCCTGGGGCATGGAGCCGGGGGGCTGCTGTCCGAACGGGGCCGGTGCGGGCTGTCCGTACGGAGCGGGGGCCTGCTGGCCGAAGGGTGCGGCGGGCGGGACGCCCTGCCCCGGCACCTGTCCGGGAATCTGCCCGAGCTGCGGTTGCTGGGACTGGCCGTACGGGGACGGGGCCTGGGGTGCATGGGGCGCCTGGGGCGCCAGCGGGGCCGCGATCGTCGGCGCCGCGTGCATCGGCTGGTGCGGCGCGGGCGGCGGCGTGGGCGTGGCCGGGACCTCGAAGGGCGGCGCGGGCTGCGGGGCCTGTGGCGCAGGAGCGGCGGGCGGGGCACCGAACG
>NZ_NWVL01000119.1 GCF_002382885.1 Streptomyces sp. WZ.A104 | reverse complement strand
CGGAGTCCGACGGCCCGACGGCCCGACGGCCCGACGGCCCGACGGCTCACGTGGGCGCGGGCCGCCCGGGCGGGCGGGCGCAGGCCCACGCGCGCTCAGGCGGGCGGCAGTTCGCCCGAGCCGCGCGGGATCAGCGTCGTCGGCAGCTCCACCCGCGCCGGGGCGTGATCGGCGCCGTCGAGGCGGCGGAACAGGTGCTCGGCCGCGGTCCTGCCGACCGCCGCGGCGTCCTGCGAGACCACGGTGATCCCGAGCAGGTCGGCCAGCTCGATGTCGTCGAACCCCACCAGCGCCACCGGCCGTTCGCGCTCCGCGATGACCCGGACCACCGTCACCGTCACCCGGTTGTTCCCCGCGAAGAACGCGGTGACCGGCTCGGGCCCGCCGAGCATCGCCTCGGCCGCCGCCCGCACCCGGCCGGGCCCGGTCGAGCCGAGGGAGACCCAGTCGTCCTCGACGGCGATGCCCGCGTCGCTCATCGCGGCGTGATAGCCGCGCAGTCGCTCCGTGGCGGTGTGGATCCGCGGCTGGTCACCGATGAACCCGATCCTGCGGTGGCCGTGCGCGATGAGGTGGGCCACGCCCTGCCGGGCGCCGCCGAAGCTGTCCGAGAGCACCATGTCGGCCTCGACTCGGCCCGCCGGACGGTCCACGAAGACCGTGGCGATGCCCGCCTTGATCTCCGGCTCCAGATAGCGGTGGTCGTCGCCCGCCGGGATCACGATCAGGCCGTCCACGCGACGGGCGCACAGTGCGAGCACCAACTCCTGCTCCCGCTCCGGGTCCTCGGCGCTGGAGCCGTTGATCAGCAGCGCTCCGTGCGCGCGGGCCACCTCCTCCACCGCGCGGCTCAGGGGGCCGTAGAACGGGTCCGCCAGGTCCTCCAGGACCAGTCCGATGGATGCCGTACGGCCCTTGCGCAGCACGCGCGCGCTGTCGTTGCGGCGGAAGCCGAGCGCGTCGATCGCCTCCTGCACGCGGCGCTCGGTGTCGGGCGTGACGCCGGGCTCGCTGTTGACCACCCGGGAGACCGTCTTGAGGCCGACTCCTGCCCGGGCCGCCACGTCCTTCATGGTCGGGCGGTTGCCGTAACGAGTCTCGGAATGACGGGTGGTCCGGTCCACGTGCGCTGTCCTGTCGTCGGATACGGTCGGGGCTGCGGGCGCTCCGGCCGGGCCCCTGCGGGGCTCCGTGGGGGTGATCGGAGGCTGTGGCGTCGAGCATAGGCCCTGGACAACGTTGTCAACAGAATGGAGACTGTGCAGACTGTGGCCGGAACCCGCAGGTCCCGCCCCTTCACCGATCCGGAGAGCCCACACCGATGCATACCGACCTCGTCGCCGCGCTCGACATCGGCGGCACCAAGATCGCCGGAGCGCTGGTGGACGGCGGCGGATCCCTCCTCGTGCGGGCGCAGCGGCCGACGCCCGCCAGAGAGGGCGCCGAGGCGGTGATGGGGGCCGTGGACGAGGTCCTGGACGAGCTGACGGCCTCGCCGCTGTGGGGCCGTGCGGGCTTCGCGGGCATCGGCAGCGCCGGCCCGGTGGACGCGGCCGCCGGTACGGTCAGCCCGGTCAACGTCCCCGGCTGGCGCGACTTCCCGCTGGTGGAGCGGGTACACAAGGCGACGGGCGGGCTGCCGGTCGCGCTGGTCGGCGACGGGGTCGCGATGACCGCGGCCGAGCACTGGCTCGGCGCGGCCCGCGGCTACGACAACGCGCTGTGCCTCGTCGTGTCGACGGGCGTCGGCGGCGGACTGATCCTCGGCGGCACCCTGCGCCCCGGCCCCTCCGGCAACGCCGGTCACATCGGGCACATCAGCGTCGACCTGGACGGCGAGCCGTGCCCCTGCGGTTCGCGCGGGTGCGTCGAGGGCATCGCCAGCGGCCCCAACATCGCTCGCCGCGCGCTGGAGGGCGGCTGGCGGCCCGGCCCGGACGGCGACGCGTCGGCGGCCGCGGTGGCCGTGGCCGCCCGCGCCGGGGACCCGGTCGCCCTCGCCTCCTACGAGCGTGCGGCCCAGGCGCTGGCGGCCGGGATCGCCGCCACGGCCACCCTGGCGGACCTGGACATCGCGGTGATCGGCGGGGGAGTGGCCGGGGCCGGTGACGTCCTTTTCGCGCCGCTCCGCCGCAGCCTGCGCGACTACGCCACGCTCTCCTACCTCCGTCGGCTGACCGTCGCGCCCGCCGTGATGGGCACCGACGCGGGCCTGGTCGGAGCCGCCGCCGCGGCCATCGCGCTGCGCTGAGGGCCGCTGTCCCGGCAGCCCCCGCGGCGCGACGCCGGAGGCCCCGAAACGGTCCGGACGGCCATATCCGGGCAACGCCGTCGCCCGTCGGGGTTTCCGCGGCAGGGTGGAGCGGGCAAGCCACAGGGGGCTACGGAAGAGGGGGACCCGTGATCGTCTGGATCAACGGTGCGTTCGGTGCGGGCAAGACCAGCGCCGCGGGCGAACTGATCGACCTGATCCCGAACAGCACGCTGTACGACCCGGAGATCACCGGCGCCGGGCTGCGCGGGCTGCTGCCCCAGAAGAGACTCGCCGAGGTCACCGACTTCCAGGACCTGCCGATCTGGCGGCGGCTCGTGGTGGACACGGCGGCCGCACTGCTGGCAGAGGCGCCCGGGGTGCTGGTCGTGCCGATGACCCTGCTGCGGCAGGAGTACCGCGACGAGATCTTCGGCGGCCTCGCCTCCCGCCGCATCCCCGTCCGGCATGTGGTGCTCTCACCTGAGGAAACGATCCTGCGCAGTCGGATCTCGGGCCGGGAGGAGTTCCCCGGCGACGAGGAGCAGAGCGAACGGGCGCGCCGGTGGGCGTACGAGCACATCGCCCCGTACCGCGACGCCCTCGGCTGGATCACCGAGGACGCCCATACCGTCGACAACAGCGCCCTCACCCCCCGCGAGACCGCCGAGCGGATCGCGGAGGCCGTGCGCAGCGGCAGCGCCGCGCCGTGCGCCATCGTCCAGAGCCCCCCGCCGACGGCCGAGACCGTCGCCGCCGGGGTCCTCCTCTTCGACGAGCAGGACCGGGTGCTGCTCGTCGACCCCACCTACAAGCCGGGGTGGGAGTTCCCCGGAGGGGTGGTCGAGGCGGGCGAGGCCCCGGCACAGGCGGGGATCCGGGAGGTCGCCGAGGAGACCGGCCTCCACCTCGACCGGGTCCCGACCCTGCTGCTCGTCGACTGGGAGCCGCCCTGCCCGCCCGGCTACGGCGGGCTGCGCTTCCTCTTCGACGGCGGTCTGCTGCGCTCCGAGGACGCCGGCCGCCTGCTGCTGCCCGGCTCCGAGCTGCGCGGCTGGCGCTTCGTCACCGAGGAGGAGGCCGCGGAGATGCTGCCGCCCACCCGGTACGAGCGGCTGCGCTGGGCCCTGCGAGCACGCGAACGGTCCACGGTGCTCAACCTGGAGGCCGGGGTCCCGGTGGCCTGAGCGGCGCGCCCGGGGGCCCTTCACGCACCCTTCGCCGCCGAACGGCAGCACCTCGCCGTGCCGCACCTCACGGTCGACCCGGGTGGGCGGGGCCTCGGGGACCGTCAGCCCGTGCTCGAACAACGGCCGTTCCCAGTCCAGCAGGTCCGGTTCCGGTACGGCGACCTCGCCCCGGATCACCGGAGCGTCCAGCGCGTGGGCGAGGATCTCGGCGCCGTGGCGGTCCGCCGGCTCCTGCGCGGCGCCGTAGTGGTCGCGGTGGCCGTGGGTGAGGACGATACGGCGGATCCGGGCCGGGCGAGCGGATCGCCTCCTCGATCGCGGCGGCCGGTCCGATGTCATCCGCGTCGATCAGGGTGAGGCCCGTCCCGTCGCGCCAGAGGCAGGCCTGACCGATCCGGAAGCGGAACATGCGCAACTGGGGGAGTACCTCGACGAGATCCGTGCGGCGAACGTACGCAGCTGCGTACACCCGCCGCACGGATCTACGCTCTGGGCGGCTTCGCCGGGGGCGTGGCGCGGGAGGGGCGGACCGGCAGTACCACCCCCGTCCCCGGCCCCGCCTCAGGCCTTCTTCGACTCCGCGTAGTTCCGCAGGAACAGCGCCTCGGCCACCGACATCCGCTCCAGCTCCTCGGGCGAGACGCTCTCGTTCACCGCGTGGATCTGCGCCTCGGGCTCGCTCAGGCCGATCAGCAGGATCTCGGCCTCCGGGTAGAGACCGGCCAGCGTGTTGCAGAGCGGGATCGAGCCGCCCATCCCGGAGGACTGCATCTCCTGGCCCGGGTAGGCCTCGCGCATCGCGTCCGCCATCGCCGTGTACGCCGGGCTCGTCATGTCGGCGCGGAACGGCTGGCCCTGACCCACCTGTTCCACCCGGACCCGCGCACCCCAGGGCGCGCGCGACTCCAGATGCGCGGTGAGCAGCTTCGTGGCCTCGGCCGCGTCCTGACCGGGCGGCACCCGCAGGCTGATCTGCGCCCGCGCGCTCGCCTGCACGGACGGCGTCGCGCCCACCACCGGCGGGCAGTCGATGCCGATGACGGTGACGGCGGGCCGCGCCCAGATCCGGTCCGCGACCGTACCGGCGCCGATCAGCTCCACCCCGTCCAGCACCTTGGCGTCCTGGCGGAACTCGGCCTCCGGGTACTGGAGTCCGTCCCAGTCGGCGTCACCGGACAGGCCGTCGACCGTGGTCGTCCCGTCCTCGGCGCGCAGCGAGGCCAGCAGCTGGATCATCGCGGCCAGCGCGTCCGGGGCCGCGCCGCCGAACTGCCCCGAGTGCAGGTTCCCTTCGAGGGTGTCCAGCTGCACCCGCAGCATCGTCATGCCGCGCAGCGTCGCCGTGACCGTCGGCAGCCCGACCCGGAAGTTGCCCGTGTCGCCGATGACGATCGTGTCGGCCGCCAGCAGCTCCGGGTGCGCCTGCGCGTACCGCTCCAGACCGCCGGTGCCCTGCTCCTCGGAACCCTCGGCGATCACCTTCACCGAGACCGGGACGCCACCGTTCGCCTTGAGGGCGCGCAGCGCGAGCAGGTGCATGATGAACCCGCCCTTGCAGTCCGCCGCACCCCGGCCGAACCAGCGGCCGTCGCGGTCGGTGAGCTCGAACGGCGGGGAGAGCCAGGCCGACTCGTCCAGCGGCGGCTGCACGTCGTAGTGCGCGTAGAGCAGCACGGTCGGCGCACCGGCCGGGCCGGGCAGGAACCCGTAGACCGACTGGCTCCCGTCCGGGGTGTCGAGCAGGGCGACGTCCGCGAAGCCCTCGGCGCGCAGCGCGTCGGCGACCCAGTTCGCCGCCGCCTCGCACTCGCTCGGCGGGAACACCGCGGGGTCCGCCACCGACTGGAACGCGACCAGCTCGGCGAGCTCCGCCCGCGCACGGGGCATCAGCGAGGCAACGGTCTCAGGAATCGGACGGGCGGTCATGGGCACGCTCCTCGTGGGTGCGACGTTAAGGGTAGGACGCGGTGTGTACGCGACCGTGTACGACGCCGTTCGTGCGACGACGCATGTACGACAAAATCATGGCCGATCCTCCCACAGGAGGGCTTGGCCGGAACGCGCCGTAGGATGCCGTGAGCAGCTTGGGGCCACTGGTCGGATCAGGAGCAGAAGCACATCGTGAGCAGCGAGAACGCAGACGCCGGACGTGAGCCGGACGCTGGACGTGAGCCGGAGGAGTCGTCCGTCTGGGACGTCGTCGTGGTCGGCGCCGGACCCGCCGGCGCATCGGCGGCGTACGCGGCGGCAGTGGCGGGCCGGAGAGTCCTGCTCCTGGAGAAAGCGGAATTGCCGCGGTACAAGACCTGCGGCGGGGGAATCATCGGCTTCTCGCGCGACGCGCTGCCGCCGGGGTTCGAACTGCCCCTGAAGGACCGGATCCACGCGGTCACGTTCTCGCTCAACGGGAAGCTGACCCGCACCCGGCGCTCCCGGCGCATGCTCTTCGGGCTCATCAACCGCCCGGAGTTCGACGCCGGACTGGTCGAGGAGGCACAGAAGGCCGGGGCCGAACTGCGCACCGGAGCCTCGGTGGTGCGCGTCGAGCAGCACGGTCCCGCCGTCCCCGACCGGCGAACGGTCGCCGTGGTGCTGGCCGACGGCGAGACGGTGCTCGCGCGGGCGGTCGTCGGCGCGGACGGCAGTGCGGGCCGGATAGGAGCCCATGTCGGGGTGAAGCTCGACCAGGTCGACCTCGGCCTGGAGGCGGAGATCCCGGTTCCGGCGACCGTCGCGGAGGACTGGGCGGGCCGGGTCCTCATCGACTGGGGCCCGATGCCGGGAAGTTACGGCTGGGTCTTCCCCAAGGGCGACACCCTGACCGTGGGCGTGATCTCGGCGCGCGGCGACGGAGCGGGCACCAAGCGGTATCTGGAGGACTTCATCGCCCGGCTCGGCCTCGCCGGATTCGAACCGGCCGTCTCCTCCGGGCACCTCACCCGCTGCCGCAGCGACGACTCGCCGCTCTCGCGCGGCCGGGTCGTGGTCTGCGGGGACGCGGCCGGACTGCTGGAGCCGTGGACCCGCGAGGGCATCTCCTTCGCGCTGCGCTCCGGCCGGCTCGCGGGGGAGTGGGCGGTCAGGATCGCCGAGTCGCGCGACGCGGTGGACGCCCGCCGCCAGGCGCTCAACTACGCCTTCGCCATCAAGGCCGGTCTGGGCGTGGAGATGGGGGTCGGCCGCCGCATGCTCAAGCTGTTCGAGCGCCGGCCGGGCCTGCTGCACGCGGTGCTGACCGGCTTCCGCCCGGCCTGGAAGTCGTTCGCCGGGATCACCCGGGGGACGACGTCGCTGGCCGAGCTGGTCCGCAGACACCCGCTGGCGCAGCGGGCGCTGACCGCGATGGACCGCCAGGGCGTGTCCGACGGATCATGACCGGGGCCGCGGCGTCCGGTGCGACACCTCGCGGCGTTGACGTTCCAGCGCCTTGCGACGCACCGCACCAGACGTCGCGGACCATCCGGCCCTGATCCGCCGGACACTCCCTGGCCGGGAGCGGTCAGTCGGTGACCGTGACGCGGAAGACCGGGTGGTCCGGGCAGGCGGCCAGCAGCTCGGCGTCCGTGGACTTCGCCGTGATCCCCTGGAAGTACTGGCTGACCTCCCAGCCCCACCGCTCCAGATAGGCCCGGATGATCCGGGCCTTCTGCGCGTCGTCCGCGATCTCGACGGCGGCGAAGCGACTGACCTTGCGCCCCAGCCGCAGTTCGCCGCCGCCCGCGACGCGCATGTTGCGCACCCACTGTGAATGGCCCCGGGCCGATACGAGGTACCGCTCGCCCTCGAAGGTGTGGGCGTTGACCGGGAGGCGCTGCATCTGTCCGCTCCTGCGTCCGCGCACGGACATCTCGGCTGAGCCCATGAGGCTGATCCCGTGCCGGGCCAGCCAGCCGACGACCTGGTTGAGGCGGCGGGCGGAAGCGCCGGCCCGGAGGTAGTACGTCTGCGCCATGGTGACTCCCGAGTGAGGACCGTGAGGACCGTAAGGACGCCGCTGCGACCTTGAGTGAGCGGTGCTCTCGCTTGAGATCAGTGTGCACGTAAGGGGGACTCAAAAGCAAGAGCACTGCTCTCGTTCATGTTCGGTGCTCCGAACGCATGGCACACTGAGCGCATGAGCGCCATCCGAGGGGCCAGGGAACGTGCCCGCATCGAAGTGACCGCCGCGATCAAGGGCGAGGCCAGGAAGCAGCTCGCGGCGGAGGGTGCGGCCAAGCTCTCGCTGCGGGCCGTCGCCCGGGAGCTGGGCATGGTCTCCTCCGCGCTCTACCGCTACTTCCCCAGCCGGGACGACCTGCTCACCGCCCTGATCGTCGATGCGTTCGACGCGATCGGCGAGGCCGCGGAACGGGCGGCGGCGGAGCACGGCGGAACCGCGGCGGCGGAGTGCGAGGCTGCCGCGCCGCCCGCCGAGTGCTGGATCGCGGTGGCCATGGCCGTACGGGAGTGGGCGCTCGACCACCCCCATGAGTACGCCCTGATCTATGGTTCGCCCGTTCCCGGGTACACCGCCCCGATGGACACGGTGGGACCCGCGTCCCGGGTGGGCCTGGCCTTCATCGACATCCTGCGCACGGCGTTCCGGGCCGACGGCCTGGCCGTGCCGACTCTCGCGCCGGAGCTGTGTTCCGACGCCGAGCGGATGGCCGCCGAATTCGCCCCGGACCTGCCTCCGGCGGCCGTCGCGGCCCTGGTCGCCGCCTGGGCCCAGCTGTTCGGCCTGATCTCCTTCGAGCTGTTCGGTCAGTTCAACCGGGTCGTCGAGGCGCGCGAGCCGCTGTTCCGGCAGGCGGTGGAGGGGCTGGCCCGTTCGGTCGGTCTGCTGGGCGCCCGGACCGTGTGATGTCAGGGGGTGCCTCGCCGACTGATCGCGGAGTTCGCCGCCCGCTCGAAGGAACCCGCGGCCGCCGCCTCGCTCGCCCGGCTCACCGAACGGGAACGGGAGGTGCGGGACTGGTCGGCCCCGGCTGGCTCGGGTGACCCGGGGCGGCCGTCCTCACCAGGTGACCGCGGCGTTGTCCGTCCAGAGCCGGGCGACCGAGCGGTCGCCGCGCAGGGTGACGGCGGTGAGCGGCAGGCGGTTCCAGAGGGTGAGGTAGAGCCCCTCGGCCGTGCCGCTCAGTTCGCAGTCGGCGTCCTCCGTGCGCTCCGGGGTGTCCGGTCCGTGTGCGGTGCTCGACGAGCGGACGGCTTTTGGCGGTTCGTCCGAGATGCGTACGTTCCAGGTCGCGTCCGTGTCCACGGCCCGGATGCGCAGGGTCCGGGGGGTTCCGGAGCGGACGCGGCTCTTGGGGCGGGCGTGGAAGCCGGTGAGGAGTTCGTCGATGCCGTCGGCCGCGCGGTCCGCCGCGACCGAGGTGAGGGGGCCGCCGAGTGCGGACTCCGCGTCCACGCGGTGCACGGCGGTCTCGTGCAGCTGGCGGCGGGACCAGAACGCCAGTGGTGAGGGTGCGGGCAGGAACGTCCAGCACTCCAGGTCGGCGGGGGCGTCCTCCAGGGACCGGACCAGATGGCGGTGTCCTTCGCGGAACCAGTCGAGGAGTTCGGCGCCGTCGTGGGCGGGTTCGCCGTTGTCGGGGTGGTAGGTGGTGTACCCCTCGGTGACGAAGGCGGCAGCCCATCGGTGCACCATGCCGGTGTGCCGCAGAAGATGGCGTATCTGCCAGCCGGGGCAGGTCGGGACCGCTGCCCCCGTGCCGGCCTGTTCGGCGGCGGCCGCGAGCAGCCGCCCCTCCTCGGACAGCGATGTGATGTGCTCGGCGATCTTCATGGCGGCGATTGTGCCAGGGCCGTGCCGGGCGTCAAGCGCCTTGCGGGCGCTGGGATCCGGCCGATCCGGCCACGCGCACCGGCCGGACGAACCGGCCCAGGGCCATCGACCGGAGGAGTGCCGTCAGGCGCACGGGGCCGGTCACGCGTGCGTGGCGTTGCGGGCTCCGTAGCCCAGTGCGGCGGACGCCGCGGCCAGCAGGGCCACCGTCGTCAGTGCCACTGGCAGCGAGAACCAGTCGGCGAGGAAGCCGATCGCGGGCGGGCCCAGCAGCATCCCGCCGTAGCCGAGTGTCGACGCGGCGGCCACTCCGCTCGGCCCGGCCAGTTCGCCGGCCCGGCCCACGGCGACGGGGAAGATGTTGGCCAGCCCCAGGCCGGTGACCGCGAACCCGGCCAGCGCGAGCCACGCGGTCGGCGCCAGCGAGCCGAGCAGCATGCCGGCCGCCGCTGTCGCCCCGCCGAGCACGAGGGTGCGGGTCTGGCCGAGCCGCTCCAGGAGCAGGGTCCCGGTCAGCCGCCCCACCGTCATGGTCAGGGCGAACACCGCGTATCCGGCGGCGGCGAGTCCGGGGTGTGCGCCCAGGTCCTGTTCCAGGTGCAGCGCGCCCCAGTCGGCCAGGGCCCCTTCGCCGTACGCCGTACACAGGGCGATCACGCCGAAGAGCGCGACGATGCGGCGGGCCCGGGGCGTCAGCCGCTGCTGGGCCGGGCGCGGGCCGACGGCCTCCGGTACGGCTGTCTCCGGAGCCGTGGCCGGGCGGTGGCGCAGCAGTGAGGGTCCGGCGACGGCGGTGACGAGGAGGCCGACCCCGGCCAGGAGGAAGAGATGGGCGGAGGCGGAGAGGCCGCCCGCGACCAGCCCGCCGAGCCCGGCCCCGATCATGCCGCCGAGGCTGAACGCCGCGTGGAAGCTGGGCATCACGGGGCGGCGCAGCTCGACGACCAGGTCGACCGCCGCGCTGTTCATCGCCACGTTCATCCCGCCGTACGCCGCGCCGAACACCAGTAGGACGAGGCCGAGCGAGAGAGGCGAGTGGGTCTGCGCGGGCAGGGCGATGCTCAGGGGGAGGAGGACGCCGCAGGCCACGGTGACGGCATGGCTGCCGTAACGCCGGCAGAGGCGGCCGGTGAGCATCATGGTGATCACCGCGCCCGCGGAGACCCCGAGCAGGGCGAGGCCGAGGGTGGAGGCGGAGGCTCCGGTCTGCTGCTTGATGGCCGGGATACGGACCACCCAGCCGGCGAAGAGGAAGCCGTCGAGAGCGAAGAACACGGTCAGCGCGGTACGGAGGCGGGCCGACGCGAGTGGGGCGGTGTTTCCGCCAGGTCCCCCCGGTAGGGCCGTCCGCAGTTTGTTTAGTTGCGGCACAAAATCAGCATAGGGGCGCCCCGCCAGCCGACGCAACACCGCCGCGCACCGCACGTCCCGGGGGCGATGCGGTGCCCGCTACCGGGTCCCTCGGCGTCCGGGGCGCCTTCGGATCATGGGAGACTCGCCCCCATGAACGGCAAGGCGACCACCACCCGGACGAAGTTGGAGAGGGGCCGCAGCGCGCTCGGGCCCGCGCTGGAACTGGTCCACACCGGACGCGCCCCCACACGGGCCGTCCTCACCTCCGAACTCGGCGTCACCCGCGCCACCGCCGGGGCGGTCGCCGCGGAACTGGAGGCGCTCGGGCTGATCCGGGTCGACTCCAGCCCCGGGTCGGCGGCCGGTTCCCAGGGCCGCCCCTCGCACCGGCTGGCCGTCCTGGAGACCGGCCCCGTCGCCCTCGCCGCCCAGGTGCACGCCGACGGCTTCCGGGCCGCGCTCGTCGGACTCGGCGGCCGGATCGTCGCCACATCGCCGGGCTGCGTCGCGGTGATGGCCGATCCCGCGCAGGTGCTCGGCGAGGTGGTGGCCGCGGGGGCTCGGCTGCTGCGCGAGAGCGGGCTGCGCTGCGTCGGCGCGGGGCTCGCCGTGCCGTCGGCGGTCGCCGAACCCGAGGGGACCGCGCTCAACCCGCTGCACCTCGCCTGGCCCGCGGGCTCCCCGGTCCGGGACATCTTCGCCGCCTGCGTCCGTGAAGCGGGCATCGCCGGACCCGCGTTCACCGGCAACGACGTCAACCTCGCCGCCCTGGCCGAACACCGGCACGGAGCGGGGCGCGGTGCCCAGCACCTGCTCTGCGTCGCCACTGGCCACCGCGGCGTCGGCGGTGCCCTCGTCCTCGACGGCCGCCTGCACAGCGGCAGTTCGGGCCTGGCGCTGGAGGTGGGCCATCTCACCGTGAACCCCGAGGGCCGGCCCTGTCACTGCGGCGGGCGCGGCTGCCTCGACGTGGAGACCGACCCGCTGGCCTTCCTCACCACCGCGCGCCGCGACCCCGGCCCGGAGGAGTCGCTCCTCAAGCAGGCCGGTGACCTGCTGCGTACGGAGTACGAGGACGCCGACGTACGCAACGCCGCCGAGGCGCTGATCGACCGCCTGGGGCTGGGCCTCGCGGGCCTGGTCAACATCCTCAACCCGGACCGGATCATCCTCGGCGGACTCCACCGCGACCTGCTGGAGGCGGACGCCGAGCGGCTGCGTGCCGTCGTCGCCGACCGCAGCCTGTGGGGGCGCAGCGGCAGTGTGCCGATCCTGCCGTGCACCCTCGCCCACAACAGCCTCGTGGGCGCCGCCGAACTGGCCTGGCAGCCGGTCCTCGACGACCCCCTCGCCGCGCTGGCCTGAAGGGGATTCGGAGGAACGCTCGGGGGCCCGGCTGCTACCGCCGGAGTACGCACAGGGCCGCCCGCCGTACGACGCCCCGCACCCCCTCCCGCGGGCAGGCTCGGAAGTGGCCGGAAGCAAGGCGCCGCGCCGTCCGTGAACGAGGGAGCTGACCGAGACGAACACCCTGGCGTGCTCAGGCGGGCCCGGCCCCAGGGAACTGCTGTTCACGGGCGCCGACTCGCCGTGCTGGACGAACAGTTCGGGCGGCGCACGGGCGGCAGCACGGCGTGAAGCCGCCCCGCCGAGGAGGCCGGCCGCCCCGCCCGAGGGGTCTGCCCGCCCGATCAGCCGACGACGGCCGACCGGGCGGGCTGGGCCGCGAGGTCGTCTGGCGTGATGGTCACGGACGTGAACGGTCCGTCGGTCGTCGACCCGTAGACCGCGAGCGGAGGCAGGGTCGAGGCGGCCGTGACCGCCGGGAGGGTGAACCAGACGGCCTTCCCGGACGGGCCGACCGGCCGCACGCCCCAGCTCTCGCTGACGGCGGCGATCAGCGCCAGGCCCCGGCCCGACGTGGCGAACGAGTCCGGCTCGTTCATCGTGGGCAGGCGCGGGTCGTGGTCGTGGACGGAGACCGTCAGCCGGTCGAGCAGCAGCTCGATGTCGACGGTGCATGACTTGTCCGGCTGTGCGTGCCGGTGGACATTGGTGAGAAGCTCGGTGACGCCCAGGGCTGCCTGGTCGATCAGAGGATCGAGATGCCAGTAGCGCAGCTGCGCCGAGATGATTCTGCGGACCTGACCGATCCGCGACGGCAGGGCCTGGAGCTCCACCGTGCAGTGCCTGCTTGGCTCGCTGATCACGGCTGCGACTCCCCGAAATAGGTCCGGAAGAAGAAGAGATGCGAACGGCGCCGGCGGACGACTGACTGCCGCATCCGCTCTGCTCTTGTCGTGTCTGCTCGTGTCGCGCGACCCGGCCCGTGGAGCGGATCGCTCTGTCACCGAGGGTGCACCTTCAGTGACATGGGACCAGCGTGGCCCAGGGGATACGGCTCCGCAACTCGCGGCGGAGCGGTGCGGCAGCGGACCGGGCCACTCCCCGCCCGCTCGGCAGGTCAGGTCCGGCGGCCGCGCGCGCTGCGCAGAGCCTCCAGGAAGCGCCGTACCGGAGCGGACCCGTCGCGTCTGCGGTTGCGCTGCCCCATCGTCAACCGGTAGCGCACGCCGTTCACCCGGGCGATCGCCGAATCCGCCGCCGCGAACCACCGCTTGCCCGCGCTGACCGTGCCCACCGGGGCGCTGTCGATCTCCCGCCCGTTGCTCGTGAGCAGAGACAGCCTGCCGTCCTTGACGACCACCTGACCGGCCCTGGTCAGCGACCGGGTGAAGCGTTCGATCCTGACCCCCGACGCACTGAACTCGACGTCCGTCACTGCGGATTCGCCCCCCTTCGTCGCTACTCCTGCTGTGCAGTGTGCACCGGCGCGGGCCGGATCGCCAGGGCGCACCGGCGTACGGTGCGCGGCGGGCGGCACCGCCCGTCACAGCCGCCTCCCAGGTGTGGGCCAAAGGCACTGCTATGGACCATCAAAGCGACCGTTTGTGCAGGTGGGGGGCATATCGTGGAGGGAGGAAGACCAGAGCCACGACAAGCGGGAGCACGCGGATGGACACCACTGAGCACGGACAGGTACGCGGGCCCGCGGCGACCGTGGACGTCGACCGCAGCGACCCGGAGTACCGGGCCTGGCTGAAGGAGGCCGTCCGCAAGGTGCAGGCCGACGCGAACCGTTCGGCCGACACCCATCTGCTGCGCTTCCCGCTGCCCGAGGAGTGGGGTATCGACCTCTACCTCAAGGACGAGTCGACGCACCCCACCGGCAGCCTCAAGCACCGCCTCGCGCGCTCGCTCTTCCTCTACGGGCTCTGCAACGGCTGGATCCGGCCCGGAAAGCCGGTCATCGAGGCGTCCAGCGGCTCGACCGCCGTGTCGGAGGCGTACTTCGCCAAGCTGATCGGCGTCCCGTTCATCGCCGTGATGCCCCGCACCACCAGCCCGGAGAAGTGCCGCCTGATCGAATTCCACGGCGGGCAGTGCCACTTCGTCGACGACTCGCGCACGATGTACGAGCAGTCCGCCGCCCTCGCCGCCGAGACCGGCGGACACTACATGGACCAGTTCACCTACGCGGAGCGCGCCACCGACTGGCGCGGCAACAACAACATCGCAGAGTCGATCTACCAGCAGCTCCGGTTGGAGCGTTACCCGGAACCCGCCTGGATCGTCGCCACCGCCGGCACCGGCGGCACCTCGGCGACCATCGCCCGCTACGTGCACTACCTCCAGCACGACACCCGCATCTGCGTGCCCGACCCGGAGAACTCCTGCTTCTTCGACGGCTGGACCCACCACGACCCGCACGCCACCAGTGACTGCGGTTCGCGGATCGAGGGCATCGGCCGCCCCCGGATGGAGCCCAGCTTCGTGCCCGGCGCCATCGACCGCATGATGAAGGTCCCCGACGCGGCCAGCGTCGCCGCCGTCCGTGCCCTGGAGCGGGCCATCGGCCGCAAGGCGGGCGGGTCCACCGGTACCGGCCTCTGGAGCGCGTTCAAGCTGATCGCCGAGATGGTGGAGCAGGGGGAGAAGGGCAGTGTCGTCACGCTGCTGTGCGACCCGGGCGACCGCTACCTGGACAAGTACTACTCCGACTCCTGGCTGGAGGAGCAGGGTCTGGACATCGCCCCGTACGCCGCCGCCGTCGATGACTTCCTCTCCACCGGCACCTGGCCCTGCTGACCCGGCCGAGGAAGGGCCCCGGCGCGTTCAGGGCGTCGTGCTCGCCAGCCGCGCGTCCAGGCGGCGCACGGCGTCCCGGAAGGACCGGCCCACCCCCGCCCGCCCCAGGCTCAGCACCAGGCGGAACAGCCCCGTCCCGTCGGCGGCGAAGGTCCACTGAACCCGGGTCCCGGACCCTTCCGGGG
>NZ_NWVL01000118.1 GCF_002382885.1 Streptomyces sp. WZ.A104 | reverse complement strand
GGCGGCCAGGTGGCCAGAACCATCAAGGGCAACCGCATGAAAGCCATACCCGGCGTCTCTGGGTCTCTGGACCTTACGACGGCCCGTCCAACCCACGAACAAGGTAGGACCGCATGAGCACCCGTACCGCCCGGCCGCCGAAGGGCGACTCTCCCTCCCCCGAGCTGACCGCCGCCCAGGCGGCTCTGGCCGCCGAGCACGCCTCCGTCTACGGCTACAGCACGCTGGGCGGCCTCCTCGACGGGAAGCGGCGCTCGGAGGCGGACGCGGCGTACGACGGGCACCGCGCGCGCCGGGACGCGCTGTCCCGCACCGTGCGGGACCTGGGCGGTACGCCGGTGGCGGCCGAGGCCGCGTACGCTCTGCCGTTCGCGGTCTCTGACGCCCCGGCGGCGGAGCGGCTCGCCGCGGTGCTGGAGGACCGGGTCGCGGGCGTCTACGCCGATCTCGTACGGGCTTGCGAGGGCCCGCTGCGCAAGGAGGCCGCGGGCGCGCTGCGCGAGGCCGCGGTGCGGTCGGCCCGCTGGCGGGGCGGCAACGTAGCCTTTCCGGGGCTCGCCGAGCGGGCCGCCGGTGCGGATCCGGCCGCGACGGGCCCCGTGGAGGCCGCGGGCGCGGACGGGACGCGCTGATCCGAAGGACCGGAAAGGGAACACACGACGTATGGGTTTTGAACCGCCGCAGCGCCTGGTGCGCGCGCTCGGCGAGATGTACGGGGACGAGGCGACGGCCGACTGGCTGGACCGGCTCCCCGCACTGGCCGAACGGGTGCTGGACACCGCCGGAGGGGACCTCACCGTCGAACGGGTGGCCGCCCCGGGCGGGCGCAGCTCCCTGGTGGTCCTGGTGCACCGCGCCGACGGGACCCCGGCCGCGCTGAAGCTGGCCCCGCCGGTCGCCGGGCCGGAGCTGGAGCGGGCGGCGCTGGAGCACTGGGGCGGCTGGGGTGCGGTGCGGCTGCTGGACGCCCCGGCCGGAGCACTCGACGCGCACGGCGCGCTGCTGCTGGAGCGGCTGCACCACGAGGTGTCACTGCGTTCGCTGCCGGAGGCGAAGGCCCAGCTGGAGGCGGCGGGCACGCTGCGGCGGCTGTGGGTGGAGCCCCCGGCAGGGCACTCCTTCGAGAGCGTGGCCGAGCGGACCGTGCGCCAGAGCGCCGGGATGCGGGCGGCCGCCGAGGCCGATCCGGAGCTGGCCCCGCTGGTCGGCGCGGCGCTCGCGGCGCGGGCCGAGCTGGTCGGAGCGTCTCCCGAACTCCTGCTGCTGCACGGCAACTTCCGGCAGAGCAAGGTCCTGGCCGGGGAGCGTGCGCCGTGGCTGACGGTGGGTCCGGAGCCGTTGGTGGGCGAGCGCGCCTATGACCTGGCGCGGCTGGTGCGGGACCGGGTGGAGGATCTGATCGCCTCTCCCGGCGGCCCGGCGACAGCGCGGCGGCGGGTCAAGAAGCTGGCGGAGTCGCTGGAGGTGGAGCAGGCCCGGCTGCACGGCTGGACGCTGTTCCGGGCGGTGGAGTCGGGAACCCGGGCGCTGGCCGAGGGCCGACGGCAGATCGGCGAACTGACCCTGGAGTTCGCGGGCTGGCTGTAGCCCCTCCCCTTACGGCGAAGGCCCCCGCGCACGGTGCGCGGGGGCCTTCTTCGTGTGTGCTCAGCCGAGGTCGGCGGTGAGGCGGGCGATCGCCTCGTCCACCGTCAGCTCCTCGCGCTCGCCGGTGCGACGGTCCTTCAGCTCCAGGACGCCGTCGGCCGAGCGGCGGCCCGCGACGAGGATCTTGGGCACGCCGATGAGCTCGGAGTCGGTGAACTTCACGCCGGGCGAGACACCGGGGCGGTCGTCGACCAGGACGCGCAGGCCCGCCGCGTTGAGCTTCTCCGAGACCTCCAGGGCCAGTTCCGTCTGGAGGGCCTTGCCCGCGGCCACGACGTGGACGTCGGCCGGGGCGATCTCGCGGGGCCAGCACAGGCCCTTGTCGTCGGCGGTCTGCTCGGTGAGGGCGGCCACGGCGCGGGAGACGCCGATGCCGTACGAGCCCATCGTGACGCGGACGGGCTTGCCCTGCTGGCCGAGCACGTCGAGCTGGAAGGTGTCGGCGTACTTGCGGCCCAGCTGGAAGATGTGGCCGATCTCGATGGCGCGGTCCAGGGTGAGGCCGGTGCCGCAGGCGGGGCAGGGGTCGCCCTCCTCGACCACGACGACGTCCAGATACTCGTCGACCTCGAAGTCACGGCCCGCGACGACGTTCTTGGCGTGCTTGCCCTCCTTGTTGGCTCCGGTGATCCAGGCGGTGCCGGGGGCGACGCGGGGGTCCGCGAGGTAACGGACCTTCTCCAGGCCCTGGGGGCCGACGTAGCCGCGTACGAGGTCGTCGCGGCCGACGAAGTCCTCGGCGGTGACCAGCTCGACGACGGCGGGCGCCAGGTGCTCGCCGAGCTTGCCGAGGTCGACCTCGCGGTGGCCGGGGACGCCGACGGCGACGATCTCGCCGTCCACCTTGACCAGGAGGTTCTTCAGGGTGGCCGAGGCGGGGACGCCCAGGTGCTCGGCGAGGGTCTCGATGGTCGGGGTGTCGGGGGTGTCCAGCTCCTCGACCGCGCCGTGCGCCGAGCCGTCGACCGGGGCGAGCGCGAAGGTCACGGCCTCGGTGTTGGCGGCGTAGTCGCAGTTCGGGCAGTCCGCGAAGGTGTCCTCACCGGCGGCCGCGGGGGCGAGGAACTCCTCGGAGGCGGAGCCGCCCATGGCGCCGGAGACGGCCGAGACGATGCGGTGGTCCAGACCCAGGCGCTCGAAGATCTTGATGTACGCGGCCCGGTGCAGGGCGTAGGAGTGCGCGAGGCCCTCGTCGGTGGTGTCGAAGCTGTACGAGTCCTTCATCTGGAACTCGCGGCCGCGGAGCACGCCGGAGCGGGGACGGGCCTCGTCGCGGTACTTCGTCTGGATCTGGTAGAGCATCACCGGCAGGTCCTTGTAGGACGTGCACTGGTCCTTGACCGTCTGCGTGAAGATCTCCTCGTGGGTCGGGCCGAGGAGGTAGTCGCCGCCCTTGCGGTCCTTGAGGCGGAAGAGGAGGTCGCCGTACTCCTCCCAGCGGCCCGACGCCTCGTAGGGCTCCTTGGGCAGCAGGGCGGGCAGCAGGACTTCCTGGGCGCCGATGGCGTCCATCTCCTCGCGGACCACGTTCGAGATGTTGTCCAGGACCTTCTTGCCGAGCGGCAGCCAGGTCCAGATGCCGGCCGCGTTGCGGCGCACGTACCCGGCGCGGACCAGCAGCTTGTGGCTGAGCGTCTCGGCGTCCGCCGGGTCGTCGCGCAGTGTCTTGATCATCAATCGGGACATGCGCTGGACCTGGGCCATGGTGAACTCCTGCTCGCAAGGGTGGTGAGCCCGAGGTTAACCGGGCGGTGCGGGCAGGCGGAAATCCATAACGCCCTACCGCAACAGCGGCAGGGGGGCGCCCATGACCGCGTACGGCTGCGGGGCGCTCGGGAAGACCACCTGGCGGGCCAGGTCGCGGTAGCCGAGGGCGCGGTACAGGGCACGGGCCGGGCTGTCCTTGTCGATGGCGGAGAGGATCGACCGGGGCTGGTCGACGGCGTCGGTGATCGTGGTGATCAGCGTGCGGCCGATACCGCGCTGCTGATGGCCGGGGTGGACGTGCAGCTCGGTGATGACGAAGGAGTCGTCGAGCCAGCCGTCGGAGCCGGTGGCCCGCAGATAGGGCTCGACGACGGTGGACCACCACTGGGCGCGGTCGTTGGGCAGCCCGTAGACGAAGCCGACGAGCCGTCCTTCGGGGGTGAGGGCGCCGAGGGCGCGGGCGTGGGGGTGCTCCAGGTGCCTGAGGACGATGTGGCGGCGTACGTCGATCTCGTCCTGGGTGAGCCCGAAGGCGGCCGCCTGGACGAGCAGGGCTTCGTCGACACGGGCGGCCAGGTCGACGGGGCCGATCTCGACGTCGGGTGCTGCGGAGCCTTCTCCGGGGACTGCCATGCGGGAACCCTACTGGCCCAGGGGTTGTCCGGCGGATCAGAACAGGACGCTCATGAACGCGCCGGTCTCACGGAAGCCGACGCGGTGGTAGGCCCTGCGGGCGGGGGTGTTGTAGTCGTTCACGTACAGGCTGACGACGGGGGCGACGTCGGCCAGGGCGTAGCGCAGGACGGCGGCCATGCCGGTCTCGGATAGGCCCTTGCCCCGGTGTTCCGGGGCGACCCAGACGCCCTGGATCTGGCAGGCCTGGGGGGTGGCGGCGCCGATCTCCGCCTTGAAGACGACCTTGCCGTCGTCGATGCGGGCGAAGGAGCGTCCGGCGCCGACGAGTTCGGCGACGCGGGCCTGGTAGAGGAGTCCGCCGTCCCCGGCGAGCGGCGAGATGCCGACCTCCTCGGTGAACATGGCGACGCAGGCCGGCATGAGGACCTCCGTCTCGTCCTTGCGGATGCGGCGGACGAGCGGGTCGGGGGTGATGTCGGCGGAAGGGCTTTCGGTGACCATGAGCGGCTGGTTGGCGCGGACCTCGCGGGCGGGGCCCCAGCTCGGTTCGAGGTGCCGCCACAGCAGGGCGGTGGGTTCGGCGGGTCCGACGATGGAGGAGCAGCGGCGCCCGGCCCGGCGGGCCCGGTCGGCGAAGGCCCGGACGGCCTCGGGTCCGGCGCAGATGGGGACGAGGTTGGCGCCGGAGTAGCACAGGGAGCGGAGCCTGCCGTCGGCGTACCAGCCCCACATCTCCCCGCCGAGGCGCCAGGCGTCGAGCCCCGCGACCTGGACGCGGGACGTCACAAAGGCGTTGGCCACGGGCTCGCTCTCCAGGATGGCGAGCGCTGCGCCGAGGTCGCTGGGTTCGAGGACCCGGGTGGTGGTCTGCGTCAACACGAGGGGGCCTCACCATGCGGTCTGCTGATTTCCGCACTGTACCCAACAAGCCCCTCGAACGCCGCCCGGGTCCGCGAGAGGGCCTCTCACCACACCGCCGCCCCGCCGGGCGCGGGGCCCGGCGGGGCGGTGAGGACGGGGGAAAGCCGAGGTCAGCTGATAGAGACCTCGGGTTCGCCGGACGGGATGCCGTCCTTCTCCATCTGCTCGGCGATCTTCATGGCCTCTTCGATCAGGGTCTCGACGATCTTCGACTCGGGGACGGTCTTGATGACCTCGCCCTTGACGAAGATCTGGCCCTTGCCGTTGCCGGAGGCGACGCCGAGGTCGGCCTCGCGGGCCTCGCCGGGGCCGTTGACGACGCAGCCCATCACCGCGACGCGGAGCGGGACCTCCATGCCGTCGAGCCCGGCGCTGACCTGGTCGGCGAGCTTGTAGACGTCGACCTGGGCGCGGCCGCAGGAGGGGCAGGAGACGATCTCCAGGCGGCGCTGCTTCAGGTTCAGCGCCTCCAGGATCTGGAGTCCGACCTTGACCTCCTCGGCCGGCGGGGCCGAGAGGGAGACGCGGATGGTGTCGCCGATGCCCTCGGAGAGCAGCGCGCCGAACGCGACGGCCGACTTGATGGTGCCCTGGAACGCAGGCCCGGCCTCGGTGACGCCGAGGTGCAGGGGGTAGTCGCTCTGGGCGGCGAGCTGGCGGTAGGCGTTGACCATCACGACCGGGTCGTTGTGCTTGACCGAGATCTTGATGTCGCCGAAGCCGTGCTCCTCGAAGAGGGACGCCTCCCAGAGGGCCGACTCGACGAGAGCCTCGGGCGTGGCCTTGCCGTACTTCTTCAGGAGCCGCGCGTCCAGGGAGCCGGCGTTGACGCCGATCCGGATCGGCGTGCGGGTCTCGCCCGCCGCCTTCGCGATCTCCTTGACCTTGTCGTCGAACTGCTTGATGTTGCCCGGGTTCACCCGGACCGCCGCGCAGCCCGCGTCGATGGCCGCGAAGACGTACTTCGGCTGGAAGTGGATGTCCGCGATCACCGGGATCTGGGACTTCTTCGCGATCGTGGCGAGGGCGTCGGCGTCGTCCTGCGTGGGGCAGGCCACGCGCACGATCTGGCAGCCGGACGCCGTCAGCTCGGCGATCTGCTGGAGCGTGGCGCCGATGTCCGAGGTGCGCGTCGTCGTCATCGACTGCACCGAGACGGGCGCGTCACCGCCGACCGCGACCGAGCCGACCTGGATCTGTCGGCTGACCCTTCGGTCGGCGAGCTTGGTCGGAACGGCCGGCATTCCGAGAGAAATCGCAGTCATGCGCTGTGCATCCCCAAGGTGTGGATCAAGGTCCCGATTTCGGCGGGCTCCAGCCTCCGAGGTTACGGCACCGGAGCCCGGGCACACGCACCATGTCGACATGTCCACCCCTTCGTGGGCGGCCGGACACGACATGTGTGCCCGGCCGTCACCTGTGGGGCGAATGGGACGATCAGCTGTTCTCCACCGGGGCGGTCAGCTGATCCTGACCGGGTTCACGATGTCGGCCACCAGGACCAGCAGCGTGAAGCAGATGAAGAGTCCGGCGACCACGTAGGCGACCGGCATCAGCTTGGCCACGTCGAACGGACCCGGGTCCGGGCGCCGGAAGACCCTGGCCACATTGCGCCGCAACGACTCCCACAGAGCGCCCGCGATATGCCCGCCGTCCAGCGGGAGCAGCGGCAACATGTTGAACAGGAACAGCGACAGGTTGAAGCCCGCCAGCAGGAACAGCATCATCGCGACCTGGTTCTGGGCCGGGATGTCGAGGTTCATCACCTCACCGCCGATCCGGGCCGCGCCCACCACGCCGACCGGTGAGTCGTCGGCGCGCTGGCCGTCGCTGAAGGCGGCGTCCCACAGGGCCGGGATCTTGGAGGGCAGGGCGATGATCGCGTCGACGCCGTTCTCGATCATGTCGCCCATACGGACGACGGAGTCGCCGAAGGAGAGCGGCACGATCTCGGTCTGGGCGGCGAAGCCCAGGTAGCCCGCCTTGATGTACTGGTCGGGGATGACCTCGCCATCGGCGTCCTTCTTCGCGACGGCGTTCTCGCGCAGGACGGCGTTGAGGGTGACCTCCTGGCCACCGCGCTCGACGGTGATCGTGGCGGGGCCGATGGTCCCGCGGATGCGGTCCGAGAGCGTCGCCCAGTCGTCGACCCGTTGCCCGTCGAAGGCGACGATCTTGTCGCCCTCCTTCAGGCCCGCGGCCTTGGCCGGGGAGACCGGGTCGCTGTCCTTGCAGGTGTCGCGCTTGTCGCTCTGCGAGATGACGCACTGCTGGACGCCCGCGACCTCGGTGGTCTGGGTCTGGAAGCCGAAGGTCATCGCGACGCCCATGAAGATCGCGACCGCGAGGACCAGGTTCATGAACGGCCCGGCGAACATCACGATGACGCGCTTCCACGGCTTGCGCGTGTAGAAGAGCCGCTTCTCGTCGCCGGGTTCCAGCTCCTCGTACGCGGCGGAGCGGGCGTCCTCGATCATGCCGCGCCACGGTGAGGTGGAACGGGCCTCAAGGCGGCCGTCGGCGCCGGGCGGGAACATCCCGATCATGCGGATGTAGCCGCCCGCCGGGATGGCCTTGATGCCGTACTCGGTGTCGCCCTTCTTCTTCGACCAGAGAGTCGGGCCGAATCCGACCATGTACTGCGGGACCCGGATGCCGAACATCTTGGCCGTGGAGAGGTGGCCCAGCTCGTGCCAGGCGATGGAGAAGAGCAGACCCACGACGAAGACGGCGATCCCCAGGACCGTCAGCAGGATCGAAGTCAGACTCATGCGCGCGCCTCCGCTGTCGCTTTCGCCGAGAGTTCCCGGGCCCGTGCGCGGGCCCACGTTTCCGCTTCGAGGACGTCCGCGACGCTGAGCGAGGTTCCCGGGGCGGGGGTGCCGTGTTCGGACACCACAGCCGTGACCGTATCCATGATTCCGTTGAAGGGCAGCTGTCCGGCGAGGAAAGCGTCGACGCATTCCTCGTTCGCCGCATTGAAAACGGCGGGCGCGGTGCCGCCGAGCCCGCCGACGTGCCGGGCGAGACCGACGGACGGGAAGGCCTCGGTGTCCAGCGGGAAGAACTCCCAGCTGGAGGCCTTCGTCCAGTCGAAGGCGGGGGCGGCGTCCGGGATGCGCTCGGGCCAGCCGAGGCCGATGGCGATGGGTCCGCGCATGTCGGGCGGGGTGGCCTGGGCGAGCGTGGAGCCGTCGCTGAACTCGACCATGGAGTGGACGTAGGACTGCGGGTGGACCACGACCTCGATCCGGTCGAAGGGGATGTCGTAGAGGAGGTGCGCCTCGATGACCTCAAGACCCTTGTTGACCAGGGTCGCGGAGTTGATCGTGATGACCGGGCCCATCGCCCAGGTGGGATGGGCGAGGGCCTGCTCCCGGGTGACGTCGGCCAGCTCCTCGCGCGTACGGCCCCGGAAGGGTCCGCCGGAGGCGGTGACGACGAGCCTGCGGACGTCGGCGCGGGTGCCCGCGGCCAGCGCCTGGAAGAGGGCAGCGTGCTCGGAGTCGACCGGGATGATCTGGCCGGGGGCGGCGAGCGCCTTCACCAGCGGGCCGCCGACGATCAGCGACTCCTTGTTGGCGAGGGCGAGCGTGCGGCCCGCCTTCAGGGCGGCCAGGGTCGGGGCGAGCCCGATGGAGCCGGTGATGCCGTTGAGCACGGTGTGGCAGGCGCTCGCGGCGAGGGTGGTGGCCGCGTCGGGTCCGGCCAGGATCTCGGGCAGCGGTTCGCCCGCCCCGTACTGTTCCCGCAGCGCCTCGCGCAGGGCGGGGACCGCGTCCTCGGCGGCGACCGCGACCGTGTCCACCCGCAGCAGGCGGGCCTGCTCGGCCAGCAGGGCGACCCGGCCGCCCGCGGCCGAGAGCGCGGTGACCCGGAAGCGGTCGGGGTTGCGCAGGACCAGGTCGATGGCCTGAGTGCCGATGGACCCGGTGGAGCCGAGGATCACAAGATCCCGGCGGCCGTCCGCGGCATCGAAGACGAGATGCGGATCGGCGAGGGGTGCGGGGCTGTCGCTCATGCCCCCCATTGTTGCCGCTCCCGCTGTGTGCGCGGACAGCGCGTCCCGGTGGGGCGCGCGGTCGGCGCCTTCAGCGCCCTTCGAGGGCGTGCGCGAAGTCCGCGAACACCTCGTGGAAGCGCGGGAAGGTCTTGCGTACGCAGCCGGGGTCGTCGTACGTCAGACCGGGGGTGCGCAGTCCGGCGACGGCGAAGGACATGGCGATGCGGTGGTCGCCGTGGGTCGCGATCCCGGCGGGCTTCGGCATACCGGGGTGGATCTCGATCCAGTCGGGGCCGGTGTGCACGGTGATGCCCATGCGGCGCAGGTTCTCGGCGCACGCCTCCAGCCGGTCGCACTCCTTGACCCTGGTGTTGGCGACGTCCTCGATCCGTACGGGCCCGTCCGCGTGGGGCGCGATGGCGGCGAGGGTGGGCATGGTGTCGGAGATGTCGCGCATGTTGACGGTGAGCCCGCGCAGCCGGCCGGTGGAGCGGACGGTGGTGGCGTCGGCGCCGACCGCCACTTCGGCGCCCATCGCGCGCAGGACGTCGACGAAGCGCAGGTCGCCCTGGAGCGCGCCGGCGCCGAGGCCGGGGACGGTGACCTCGCGGCCGGTGAGGGCGGCCGCGGCGAAGAAGTAGCTCGCGGTGGAGGCGTCGGGCTCGACGGCGTAGGAGGTGGCCCGGTAGCGGCCGGGCAGGACGGTGAAGGTGTCGCCCTCGCGCAGCACGTCCACGCCGAAGCTCCGCATCATCGCGAGGGTGATCTCGACGTACGGGGCGGAGACCAGCTCGGTCACCTTGATCCGCAGCCCCTTCGCGGTGAGCGGTCCGAGCATCAGCAGGGCGGTGAGGTACTGGGACGACTCCCCCGCGTCCAGAGTGAGTTCGCCGCCCGTGATGCCGGTGGCCCGGACGGTCAGCGGGTGGTGCCCCTCGGCTCCCTCGTGGCGCAGGTCGACACCGAGGCCGGTGAGGGCCCGGGTGAGCGGGGCCAGCGGGCGGCGGCGCATCTGGGCGGAGGCGTCGAAGCGGTACGTGCCGGAGGCGGCGGCCGCGACGAGGGCGGGCAGGAAGCGGGCGGTGGTCGCGCCGTCACGGCAGTAGACGTCGGCCTCGGGGGCGGCGGGCCCGGCCGGGCGGCCCTCGATGTGCCAGCGGTCGGCCTCCTGGGTGACCCGGTACCCGAGGCTCCGGAGGCCTTCGGCGAACCCCTCGGTGTCGTCCGAGTGCAACGGGCGCAGGAGAGTAGTGGTGCCGTCGGCCGCGGCGGCCAGGAAGAGGGCGCGGGCGGTGACGGACTTGGAGCCGGGAAGGTCGATGAGGGTCACGGCGCCCATCCTGCCGGGCGGCGGGCGGGGCGAGGGGGTGCGTCCGGTGTGTGGACGGGGTGGACGCACCCCGGTCGGCCTCGGGCGACAGGCCTCAGCGCACCGGGCGGTGCTGGTTCTCCCGGACGGAGGGGCCGGGTGTCGCGTCCGCGATCCAGGGGCCTTCGCCGCTGGGGTCGATGACGCCCTCCTCCAGCCAGGTGTACATGCCGGACAGGACACCGTCGACCACGCGCCGGTCGAGGTCGTCGGTGTTGGACCACAGGCGGGTGAACAGCTCCTCCACCCGGATGCGGGCCTGCTCGCAGAAGGCGTCCGCGAGTTGGTAGGCCTCGCGGCCGTGCTCGCCCGCACCGCGCAGATGCTCGGCGCGGACACAGGCGGCGCTCATGGCGAAGAGTTCGGCGCCGATGTCGACGATCCGGCCGAGGAAGCCCTGCTTGGTCTCCATCCGGCCCTGCCAGCGGGACATGGCGTAGAAGGTGGAGCGGGCAAGCTTGCGGGAGGAGCGCTCGACGTACCGGAGGTGGCCGGAGAGGTCGCGGTGCCCCGCGGGGTGGAAGTCGGCGTACGTACCCGGGAGCTGGCCCGGTCCGGCGACCAGCTTGGGCAGCCAGCGGGCGTAGAACCCGGCGGCGTTCGCGCCCGCCCTCGCCTTGGCGGAGAGCGGCTTGTCGGGGTCGATGATGTCGCCCGCGACCTTGAGGTGGGCGTCGACGGCCTCGCGGGCGATCAGCAGGTGCATGATCTCGGTGGAGCCCTCGAAGATCCGGTTGATGCGCATGTCCCGGAGCATCTGCTCGGCCGGGACGGCCCGCTCACCACGGGCGGCCAGGGACTCGGCGGTCTCGAAGCCTCGGCCGCCGCGGATCTGGACCAGTTCGTCGGCGATCAGCCAGCCCGTCTCGGAGCCGTACAGCTTGGCGAGGGCGGCCTCGATACGGATGTCGTTGCGGTCCTCGTCGGCCATCTGCGAGGAGAGGTCGACGATGGCCTCCAGGGCGAAGGTGGTGGCCGCGATGAACGAGATCTTCTTGCCGACCGCCTCGTGCTGGGCGACGGGCCGGCCCCACTGCTCCCGTACGGCGGACCATTCGCGGGCGATCTTCAGCGACCACTTGCCCACGCCGACGCACATCGCGGGCAGCGAGAGGCGGCCGGTGTTGAGGGTGGTGAGGGCGATCTTCAGCCCGGCGCCCTCGGGCCCGATCCGGTGCGCGCCGGGCACCCGCACCTGGTGGAAGCGGGTGACGCCGTTCTCGATGCCGCGCAGCCCCATGAAGGCGTTGCGGTGCTCCACGGTGACGCCGGGGGCGTCCGCCTCGACGACGAAGGCGGTGATGCCTCCGGGGTGGCCCTCGGACGCGGGGACCCGGGCCATGACGACGAGCAGGTCGGCGACGACGCCGTTGGTGGTCCACAGCTTCACGCCGTCGAGGAGGTAGTCGGGCCCGTCGGGCACGGCGGAGGTGGCGAGGCGGGCGGGGTCGGAGCCGACGTCGGGCTCGGTGAGGAGGAAGGCGGAGATGTCGGTGGTGGCCAGCCGGGGCAGGAAGACGTCCTTCTGCTCCTGGGTGCCGAAGATCTTCAGCGGCTGCGGTACGCCGATCGACTGATGCGCGGAGAGCAGGGCGCCGATCGCGGGGCTGGCGGAGCCGACGAGAGCGAGCGCCTTGTTGTAGTACACCTGGGTGAGGCCGAGGCCGCCGTACTTGGTCTCGATCTTCATCCCGAGGGCGCCGAGCCGCTTGAGTCCGTCGATCACCTCGTCGGGGATCTTCGCATCGCGCTCGATCCGGGCGCTGTCGACCTTCGTCTCGCAGAACGCCCGCAGCCGCGCCAGGAACTCCTCGCCGCGCCTGATGTCGTCGGGCGGCGGCATGGGGTGCGGGTGGATCAGGTCGAGCCTGAGCCGCCCCAGGAACAGCTCCTTGGCGAAGCTGGGCTTGCGCCAGTCCTGCTCACGGGCGGCCTCGGCGACCCGCCGCGCTTCGCGTTCGGTGACCTTGGGGGCCTTGGGGACCTGGGGTGTGTTGTGTGGTGCGGACATGAGGGACCTCACCTCGCCGCTCGTCGCTGCTGCTACTGGGCTGCTTCTGGTCCGTATGTAACCCGTGTACCCGCTGATCGGCACCCGCACCAGCCCCCGCGCACGAGGCGGGACACCGGCTTCCTTCAGCCGAGCGGGCCGGGCACCAGGAGCGTCGGGGCGCTGTCCGGGGACTCGGGGCCTGCTGATCCGGGCATCGACCACTTCGTACGCGCACCCGGGTCGGGCAAGGCACCGTCACCACCTGGAGCAAGGGCCCCCGTTGACGATCGCGCCGGACCAGCCGATGAGCAGCACTCCTGGCCAGGTGCATGCCAGAAGTGACAGACTCCTGCGCAGCCACGAAGGGCACGAGGTCCGATACCTGGGGGGTATGAGGATGAACTGGTACAGACGTGTGGGGGTTGCGCTGACCGCATCGCTGCTGGGTGGGCTGATGGCCTCGGGCACGGCCGGCGCCGCGACACCGAAGGACGTGTGCGGCTGGACGAGCACGCCCGTGGGGTGGGTCGAGGTGAAGTACTGGGACAGCTCCCGGTGCGGCTCGACCGGCGGGGGCATGTACAACACGAAGCGGATCACGGACACCAGCGGCGTGGCCGCCGGCGGAACCGTGTCGGCGTGCACCTACAGCCCGATCCCGTCCGGGTTCCGCATCACCAGGTACTCGTCGGTCTCCGACTGCAATCGGAGCCGCGGCACCAGCGATTACCACAACCGGGTCGGGCTGGTGAATCTCGCCGGTCTCCCGAAGGGCACCACCAAGACCATCTGCGGCCTGTTCGAGGTGCCGGCCGGGTGGACCGTGCACAGCCGGTCCAAGTCCGTCGACTGCCAGCAGTACAAGTACGGATATCCCTCCAACGACAACACCATGACCATCCGCAAGTCCTGACCCGGTCCGTGCGGAGTGCGGCCTCGGTGGCCGCACTCCGCTCGGCATGGCGACCGCGGCGGTCCGCAGGGGTACGGTCGGCGGGCCCCGCCCGCGCTCGCTGTCCGGGCGGGGCGCGGGCGGGACCGTCCGGGGGTGTTACAGGGCGAGGCCGGTGAGGACCAGGACGCGCTCGTAGGTGTAGTCGTCCATGGCGTAGCGCACGCCCTCGCGGCCGACGCCGGACTGCTTGGCGCCGCCGTACGGCATCTGGTCGGCGCGGTACGAGGGGACGTCGCCGATGATCACGCCGCCGACCTCCAGGGCGCGGTGGGCGCGGAAGGCGGTCTGGAGGTCGTGGGTGAAGACCCCGGCCTGGAGGCCGTACTTGGAGGAGTTGACGGCCGCGAACGCCTCGCCCTCGCCGTCGACCTTCTGGAGGGACATGACCGGACCGAAGACCTCTTCGCAGGAGAGCGTCACGTCGTCGGGGAGACCGGCGAGCACGGTCGGGGCGTAGGTGGCCCCGTCGCGCTTGCCGCCGGTGAGCAGCTCGGCGCCGCCCTGGACGGCCTCGTCGACCCAGGACTCGACGCGCTTGGCCGCGTCCTCGCTGACGAGCGGGCCCACGTCGGTGGTGGCGTCGGCCGGGTCGCCGGTCACCAGCGCCTCGACGGCGGCGACGATCTTCGGGACGAGCCGGTCGTAGACCGAGGCGTCGGCGATGACGCGCTGCACCGAGATGCAGGACTGGCCGCCCTGGTAGTTGGAGAAGGTGGCGATCCGGGTCGCGGCCCAGTCGAGGTCCTCGTCGGAGGCGTAGTCGCCGAGGACGACCGCCGCGCCGTTGCCGCCGAGCTCCAGGGTGCAGTGCTTGCGGGGCACCGACTCCATGATCGCGTAGCCGACGGGGCCGGAGCCGGTGAAGGAGATGACCGGCAGCCGCTCGTCCTGGACCAGGGCGGGCATCTTGTCGTTCGGGACCGTCAGGACGGACCAGGAACCGGCCGGGAGATCCGTCTCGGCCAGCAGCTCACCCAGGATCAGGGCGGAGATCGGGGTGGCCGGGGCGGGCTTGAGGATGATCGGGGCGCCGACGGCGATGGCCGGGGCGACCTTGTGGGCGCTGAGGTTCAGCGGGAAGTTGAAGGGCGCGATGCCGAGGACGGCCCCGCGCGGGAAGCGCCGGACCAGCCCGAGCCGGCCGGTGCCGCCGAGGTCGGTGTCGAGCCGCTGGGCCTCGCCACCGTTGAACCGGCGGGCCTCCTCGGCCGCGAACCGGAACACGGACACGGCCCGGCCGACCTCGCCGCGGGCCCACTTGATCGGCTTGCCGTTCTCCGCCGAGATCAGCTGGGCGATCTCCTCGGTGCGCTCCGTCAGCCGCCGTACGACGTGGTCGAGGGCAGCGGCCCGTACGTGCGCCGGGGTCGCGGCGAACTCGTCGCGCACGGCGTGTGCGGCGGCGACGGCCTCCTCGACCTGGGCGTCGGTCGGCACGCTGACGGTGCCGACGAGGCGTCCGTCGTACGGGTTGGTGACGTCGAAGCTGTCCGCACCGGTGGCCTGGCGGCCGGCCAGCCAGAACGCGTGGGTGGAAGTCATGGAGGTTCCGGCCCTTCGGAGGTCGTGACGGGGATGGCGGGCGCCCGGAAGGCTCACCGCTGTGGTCCCACGGTAGGGCGGCAGGGGGCTGAGGACGTTTGTCCGGCGTGGAGCGGAGCGGGTGTCGGGTGCTCCGAATTGGCGGAGCGGGTGGCGGGTGGGGCGGGGCGTGGGTGGGGCGGGCGGGGCGTGGTGGGGCGGCCGG
>NZ_NWVL01000117.1 GCF_002382885.1 Streptomyces sp. WZ.A104 | reverse complement strand
CCCCGCCCGCTGCCGAGTTC
Organism: Streptomyces sp. WZ.A104; assembly: GCF_002382885.1. GTDB lineage: Bacteria > Actinomycetota > Actinomycetes > Streptomycetales > Streptomycetaceae > Streptomyces. The sequence goes on along the minus strand of NZ_NWVL01000117.1, from coordinate 15,221 downwards.
CGGCGGAACGGGCCGGTGTGGCAGCTGCGTTGGGACGGGGTCACCGTGCATGTCCCGGACGCCAAGGGCCTGCGCGACCTGCACAGCCTGCTGGGACAGCCCGGCGCCGACATCCCGGCCGTCCACCTGCTCGCGCCCGAGGGCGGGAGCCTCGTCGTCGCCGCCGGGCAGCTAGGCGGCGACCCGGTGCTCGACGAGGAGGCCAAGCGCCGGTACAAGGAACACCTGGCCCGGCTGGACGCCGAGATAGACCGAGCCGCGGCCCGGGACGACACCCGGCTCATCGAGAAGTGCGACCGGGAACGTCAGGCCCTCCTCGACGAACTCCGCACCGCCGCCGGACTCGGTGGCCGCACCCGCCGCCTGGGTGACCAGACCGAGCGGGCCCGCAAGACGGTCACCGCCCGTATCCGCGACGCCCTGCGCAAGCTGGACACCCTGCACCCCTCCCTGGCAGCCCACCTGAAGGCATCCGTGACAACAGGAACCACCTGCGCCTACCGCCCCGACCAGACCCTCCACTGGCAGCTGTAACCCCAGCCCACAACAGTCAGCCCCAGGCCGCCGACTCCGGCCCTCGCTCTCCCCGCCCCCGGGGCCCGTCGGTCGTCCCGCCCCGCCCCGCTACCGCACGACCACGTCGGCGACGACACACGCCACGTTGTCGGGCCCGCCTGCCGCACGGGCCAGGGCGACCAATCGGCGTACGGCCTCCTCCGGGTCGTCCGTCGCGATGACCGCCGCGCGCAGGTCCGCCTCGTCCACCACGGCCGACAGCCCGTCCGAGCAGAGCAGATAGCGGTCCCCAGCCATCACCTCCTGCAACCGGACCTCCGGTCGGCACGCCACGGCCACCGGAGCGGACTGCGCCGCGCCTACCAGGGCCTTCAGCAGCAACGAGCGCTGCGGGTGCGACGCGGCCTCCTCCGGACTCAGCGAACCGTCATCGATCATCGCCTGGACCAGGCTGTCGTCGTGCGTGATCCGGAACATCTCACCGCCCCGAAGCAGATACGCCCGGGAGTCCCCGATGTGCACGAGCCCGAGCCGCGACCCGGTCCACACCATCGCGGTGAGCGTCGTGCCCGACCCGTCGGGGGCGTCGTACGGAGAGACCGCGTCCCTGACCGCGCGTGACGCGGCATCCGCCGCGTCCTCCAGCGCGTTCAGCAGATCCGCCGCGGGCAGCACCCCGCCCCCGGCACCCCGGGCGGTCGGCTTCAGCGCCTCGATCGCCGCCGCACTCGCCTCCGCCCCGGCCTCCCCGAACCCGTCGGCGACCGCCAGCAGTCGAGCCCCCGCGAACGCCGTGTCCTGATTCGCCGTACGCACCGCCCCCGTATCGGTCAACGCCGCACACCGAATCCCGAACGCCGCGTTCTCCGGTACTCGCTTCGTCATCTCCACGCCTTCCGCCGACAGATGGTCGACGAGGTACATCGCCAGATCGCGCCGGGCCGCCGTCTCGACCTCCACCCGTGCCCAATAAGCCCGGATCTCCACCGCCGCCGCAGCCGGATCGAGCTGGACGACCCGGCCGATCCGGCTGAGCGGCATACCGATCCTGCGCAGCCACGCCACCAGCCGCGCGCCCTCCGCCTGCGCCGGGTCGTAGTACCGGTAGCCGTTCACCGGATCGACCAGGGCGGGCCGGAGCAGACCCAGCTCGTCGTAGCGCCGCAGCGCCTTCGCGGAGAGCCGGGACAACCGGGCGAACTCCCCGATCGTCACCAGCTCTCCTCTTCCGGCGTCCACCGCGCGGCCGTCGCGTTCCACCCCGTACCTCCTCGTACCGGGCGCCTTCCGCCCGGCCCCACCGATGCTGGGGCTTCCCCCGTCGGGAAGGTCAAGGATGCACGGCGCGGGCCCGGCGACCGCCGGTCACTTGCGGTTGTAGAGCCGCATCGTCACCGCGCCGAAGACCATCAGGAACACGGCGGACCAGCCCAGCGTCCAGGCGGCGTCCGCAGCGGGCCAGTTGCCCGCCATCAACTCACGCACCGCCGTGGCGAGGTGGGTGACCGGGCTGTTGTTCACGAAGGCCTGGAGCCAGCCCGGCATCGTCCTCGGATCGACGAAGACGTTACTGAGGAACGTCAGCGGGAAGATCACCATCATGCTGACGCCCATGACCGACTTCTCGGTCCGCAGCAGCAGACCGAACATCGTCCAGATCCAGGAGAACGCGAACGAGAACACCACCAGCAGACCGATCCCGGCCAGCACACCGAGCGCACCGCCGGCCGGACGGAACCCGATGATCATTCCGACGGTGAGCATCACCGCCGATGCCAGCAGATAGCGCAGGACGTCACCGAGCAGATAGCCGACCATCGGTGCGGGCCGCCAGATCGGCAGAGTGCGGAACCGGTCGAAGACGCCCTTGGCGATATCGGTGTTGACCGCGATGCCCGTGTACATCGTGATCATCACGACGCTCATCACCATGATGCCGGGCAGCAGGAACTGGATGTACTCCTCCGTGGAGCCGGCCAGGGCCCCTCCGAAGAGATACGTGTACATCAGGACCAGCATGATCGGGAAGGCCGTGACATCGAAGAGCTGTTCCGGCACATGCTTGATCTTCAGCACGGCGCGCCAGCCGAAGGTCACCGATGCCGACAGCGCGCTGGGCCTCGGCGGGCGGTCGTGGCCCACCAGCAGCGCCGACAGGCGCTCCTGGTCCGGCTCTGCGAGGGGGATGTCTTCCAGCTCCGTCTTGGCGGTCGTGGTGCTCATGCCGCCACTCCCTTCTTGTCCGTGAGTGCGAGGAAGACCTCGTCGAGGCTGGGCTGTCCCAGCGAGAAGTTGTCGACCGTGATGCCACAGCGGGCCAGCTCGGCGAGGGCCCGTCCGGCGTGTTCCGCCGCTCCCTGCTCGGTGCTGTGCCCGTCGACCCGGGCGGTCAGTGCCACGGGGTCGGCGTCCAGCTGGACCACCGCGTTCAGTGCGACGGCCAGGACCTGCTGGGCCTCGGCCCGCTGGGCGGCGTCACGCAGCCGCAGATGGACGGTGCCGGAGCCGACGGAGGCCTTGAGCTCGCCCTTGGTGCCCTCGGCGATGACCTTGCCGTGGTCGATCACCGCGATACGGGAGGCCAGTTGGTCGGCCTCGTCCAGATACTGGGTGGTCAGCAGAACCGTGGTGCCGTGGGCGACGACCGCCCGCACGATGTCCCAGACCTGGTTGCGGCTGCGGGGGTCGAGTCCGGTGGTCGGTTCGTCCAGGAACAGCACATCGGGGGTGTTCAGGATGGACGCGGCGATGTCGATGCGTCGGCGCATGCCTCCGGAGTAGTTCTTCACCTGCTTGCCCGAGGCCTCGCCCAGCCCGAACCCTTCGAGCAGCTGGGCCGCCCGGTCCCGGGCCGCGGGCTTCGAGTGCCCGAGGAGCCGGCCGAGCAGGATGAGGTTCTCCGCGCCGGTCAGATCCTCGTCCACCGAGGCGTACTGCCCGGTCAGACTGACCCGGCTGCGGACCGCGTCGGCGTCCTGCACCACGTCCTTGCCGAACACCCGGGCCGTTCCGCCGTCGGGGCGCAGCAAGGTCGCGAGCATACGGACGGTGGTGGTCTTCCCTGCGCCGTTGGGTCCGAGGACGCCGTAGACGGTGCCGGTCGGGACGGCGAGGTCGACGCCGTCCACAGCGCGGTTGTCGCCGAAGACCTTCACCAGCCCCGCGGTCTCGATGGCCAGTTCAGTGCTCATGGTCCATTCCTTGTAGGTCGTCGGTGTGCGTCTGCGATGTGCGCCGGTCCGAGCGGCTGCGGGGTGGTGGCCGTGGTCACGAGACGTAGGGGCGGGCGGCCCGTGCCTCGCGCAGCGCCCAGCCCCACCAGCCGAGCTGGTCGAGCATCAGCCCCACGGCCCGGTCCCGCCCGAAGTCCCCCGGCCGCCCCTCCAGCGGCTGCTGGAGGAAGTCGAGCGCCACCCCGTTCCTCAGGGTCACCGTGTGCAGCTCCGTGAAGACCGAGCGCAGCTGCTCCACCGCATACAGCCCGGCGGAGCCGTGTCCATAGCTCACGAACGCGACCGGCTTGGTCTGCCACTCGTCGTAGGCGAAGTCGATGGCCTGCTTCAGGGAGGCGGGGAACGAGCGGTTGTACTCCGGGGTGATCACGACGTAGGCCTCGGCCTCGGCGATCGCCTCGGTGAACTCCGTCATCTGGTCGGTGGCCCGCCCGGGGTAGTGCACGGGGAAGTCGAACTCGGCGAGATCCAGAACGGCGAGCTCCAGCTCCGTCCGGTCCCGGGCCCGCTCCATGAACCAACGACCGACCGCGTCGCCGATGCGCCCTTCGCGGGTGCTGCCGATGATCACCGCGACACGCAGCGGATCGCCGGTGCGCTCGATCCTGCCGTCACCGCTCCTGCTGTCCGTCATCGCTCGCTCCTCCTCCCGTTCCCCTCACCCTTTGGGCGCCAGACGGAGGGGCGCGGCCGCCAGATTGAATCTGGCGGCCGCGCCCGTGCTCGGAGAAGCCCTGCGCAACGGACCCCGGCCCCGTACCCCGACTCTCCGACCTCAGCTCTCGCGGGTGTAGAAGATGTAGAAAGCGGTGCAGAGGACGCCCGCGCCGACCACCAGCCCCAGCCCGGCCGACCGCAGCACGCTGGTATCGGTGAGGCTCACCAGGAAGCCGATCGCGCACGCGGTCAGCGCACCGTAGGCAACCGCCCGCAGCTCGCGCGGCAGCGACTGCTGGATCCGGCCCAGCGCGAAGCAGAGGGCCGCCAGAGCGGCGCCCGAGACGAGACCGAGCAGGACCTGTCCGCCGGTGCTCGGGCCGCCGTCGCGGCGGATGAAGGCCGCGTAGAAGCCGTAGATCACGCCGAGCACCAGGGGCAGCGCCCAGGCGAGCGGAGTGTGGTGGCGGTCCCGTGCGTGGGCCCGGGGACCTCTTCGAGTGGGCACGGCTGCGTGTGTGGCCATCGCGGACAGCTCCTTCCGTCACCCCCGTCGCTCGCCCCCGTTCCTCCAGAGCACACCCGCCCGCGCCGCCCGGCAACTCGAATGGCGTACGGTCCGGAGCGGGCCGGCTCCGTACGGGATTCCCTGGTGAAGTGCGGACCTCTCCCTCAGCGAGCTCAGCGGCCTCGGCGTCGTCCAAGTCGTCCAAGTCGTCCAAGGCCTCGGCGTCCAAGGCCGCCTTCTCCGCGGTCCTGCTCGTGCTGCTCGCCGTCCTGGTGCCGTTGAGCGCGCTCTCTGCCTGGGTCGACCTGGAGATCGACAGCACCGACCGGTACGTCGCCGCCGTCTCGCCGCTCTCCTCCGACCCGGCGGTGCAGTCCACCGTCTTGGACGTGATCACCGACGAGGCGATGCGCCAGATCGACCTCGGGCCGCTCCAGGACACGGTCCGGGAGTTCCTGCACGAGACCGTGCAGTCCTTCACGACCACCGAGGCCTTCGGGAACGCCTGGGACACCGCGAACCGGGCCGCCCACAAGGCGGTGACGGACGCCCTGGACGGCGACAGCGGCCAGCCCGTGAGAATCGATCTGTCGCCGGTGATCGATCAGGTCAAACAGGATCTCGTCCGTGACGGGGTGCCGTTCGCGGATCGGATTCCGGTTCAGCGGACGGAGATCACCGTGCTCGGCCCCGACCAGGCCGATGACCTCAGAGGCTCCTTCCGCTGGCTGCGGTACTGCAGCATCTGGCCCGCCGTCGCCACCCTGGTGCTCCTCGTCCTGGTGGTGGGCATCACGACGGTACGACGCGGGCTGCGAGCCGGACTGTGGGCCACCGCGATGGTGGGCGCCGGTTTCATGCTCGGCGCGATCGTGCTCCGGGTCCTGGTCGCGGTCGGCCGGAGCCGGGTGCTGGACGAGGTGCCGGGCCGGGACCGGGACGCCGCCGCCGCGGTCGTCGACGCCCTGACGGCCTCGCTGCGGACCACTGTCTGGGTGGTCCTGGTGGTCGGTGCCGTTCTGCTGGTGGGGGCAGTGCTCGCCCGGGCACTCCTGCGGCGTGGAAAGCCCCGGGTCGGCGGTGTACGGGGCTGAGCGGGAGGGGGCGGCCACCCCTGCTTCGCTGTTTCACGTGAAACAGCGAAGCAGGACCGAGAGCCGGTGCCGGTGCCCTCAGTGCTCCGGCGAGCGGCCCTGAAGGCGCTCCATCTCTCGGCGGTCGCGCTTCGTCGGACGGCCCGCGCCCCGGTCCCGCACGGGGACCTGAATCGCGAGCTCACGCGGCGGCGGGGGCGGGCTGTTGTCGATGAAGCACTCCACGGCCACCGGCGGTCCGACCCGCTTCTTGACGATCTTCGAGACGACGACCACCCGGTCCCGCCCCGCGTGCCGGAGCCGCACCTCGTCGCCGGCGCGTACGGCCTGGGCGGGCTTGGCCCGCTCGCCGCCGACCTTCACATGCCCCGCCCGACAGGCGGCGGCCGCCTGGGCACGGGTCTTCGTCAGCCGGACCGACCAGATCCACACATCGACCCGGACGCTTCCTGCCGCCTGCGGTGCGTCACCGGAAACCATGGGTCCGACTTTAGTGGTGGCTGGGCGTGAGGCGGGAGAAATATCCGGCCTCACGCCCGTCCTGCGGACCTCACGCCCGTCCTGCGGCGGGGGGTCACACGCCGATGTCGCGCCCGTCCTTGCGCCAGACGGCGACGACGGAGGGACGGACGATCTTCCCCGGTCCGTCGGGCCAGACGCTCGCCGGATTCTCCACGGAGGCTCCGTCGACCTCGCCCGGGTGCTGGACCGCGACCAGGACACGGCGGTCCTGGATGACCGGTCCGCAAGTCTCCGCGCCGGTCGGAACCGTCAGGAACTGCTTCAGCTCGCCACGCCGGTCACCCTGCGTCGCCACACCGAACAGGCCGTCGTGCGAGCCGAGCTTGTTGCCGTCCGTGGAGATCCACAGGTTGCCGTGGGCGTCGAACGCCACGTTGTCCGGGCAGGAGATGGGGCTGACGTTCTCCTTGGGGAAGCCCGCGTAGTACGTCGACGGATCGTCCGGGTCGCCCGCCACGAGGAACAGCCGCCAGGCGAAGCCGTCGCCCGCCGGGTCGTCCCAGTTCTCCGCGAGCTCCAGGACCTGCCCGTGCTTGTTGCCGTTGCGCGGGTTCGCCTCGTCCGCGCCGGGCTTGCCCTCCTTGCCGCGGTCCGAGTTGTTGGTGAGCGCCACATAGACCCGGCCGGTGCGCGGCGAGGGCTCGACGTCCTCGGGGCGGTCCATCTTGGTCGCGCCGACCTTGTCACCGGCCAGCCGCGTGTAGACGTACACCTCCTCGGCGGTCATTCCGGGGACGTGCGAGGTGGTGCCGGTGGCCAGCGGTATCCAGACGCCGCTGCCGTCGAACTCGCCGTCCGCGGGCAGCTTTCCGGTGCCGTCGATCTCGGTGACCGGCGAATCGCCGGTCAACTTGGCGACGTACAGCGTGCCCTCGTCCAGCAGCGTCAGGTTGTGCTCGCGGGCGGCACGCGAGTTCCCCTTCTTCATCCGCTTGCTGGAGACGAACTTGTAGAGGTAGTCGAACTTCTCGTCGTCGCCCATGTAGACGACCGGGCGGCCGTCGGAGGTGAGCCGGGGCTCCGCCGCCTCGTGCTTGAACCGGCCCAGCGCGGTGCGCTTGCGCGGGGTGGAGTCCGGGTCGTACGGGTCGAGTTCGACGACCCAGCCGAAGCGGTTGACCTCGTTGGGCTCCTTCGACAGGTCGAACCGCTCGTCGAACCGCTCCCACTTGCGCCCGGAGGCGCTCGTGCGGACCCCGTACCGCTTGTGCATGTCGGTGCTGCCGTTGGCGAAGTACTGGTTGAAGTTCTCCTCACCGTGCAGCGTGGTGCCCCACGGGGTGGTGCCGCCCGCACAGTTGTTGAGGGTGCCGAGCACCTTGCGGCCGGTGGGGTCGGCGGACGTGCGCAGCAGGGCGCTGCCCGCGGCCGGGCCCGTCATACGGAATTCGCTCGTCGCGGTCAGGCGGCGGTTCAGCGGGTGCCTGTTGACCGGGCTCAGCCTGCCGGTGCGGTATTCCTCCTGGACGACGACCACGGAGAGTCCGTGCGCCGCCCAGGCGATCTCCACCTGTTCGCGGGTCGGGTTGGCCGGATCGTAGCCGCGGAACATGAGGATCTCGTCCGTGTACTCATGGTTCGCGACCATCACCTGCCGACCGCGCTCGCCGCGGAGCGGGAGCAGGGAGAGGAAGTCGTTGTTGTAACCGAACTGGCCCGCCTGCGCCTTCGCCGTCTGATTCTCCGGGTCGAAGGCGGGCGCTCCGCGCAGGATCGGCTCGCCCCAGCGGATCACCACGTTCTGGGCGTACCCGGCGGGGATCGTGACCTTGTCGTCCCTGTTGGGCGCGACCGGCGAGAACCGCAGGCCACGTGCACCGGACCGGCCCGGCTTGTGGGGCGGCCACGGTTTGTGGCCATGCCCGTGCCCGGCGAGCGCGGCGGCCTCGGCCTGCGGGGCGCTCGGGCCGGCCAGGGCGGCCCCGGCGGCGGTGGCGACGGTGACCACGGCGGCGGCGCGCATCATCGAGCGGCGCGACACGGCACCGGCGATGATGTCGCCGGCGTATTCGTTGTCGCTGTTGTTGGGTGTCTCCTGGAAACAGGCGTCCCCGCAGCGGAAGCGGCAGGTCAGCGCGGAACGCCCACCCGGGTGCGAGCCGATGAGCGGCAGCAGATTGCGCACGTGGATTCCCTCCGTCTGGTGTCGTGCGTGACGGTAGGTGCGTCTCAACGCGGTCCGAGGGACTCTCGGTGAACGGCGAGTGAAGTCCGGGCCACCGCTGTTCCCTTGGCGACCAGCGCTGTCCCCTTGGGGGCCGGCGGTGGACACGCCCGTGGACACGGTCCGGGAACGGATTCGGCTCGGTTGACACAGGGGTGGGCCGCACCGGCGAACGGCCGGATCCGGCCGCTAACCTTACGTATCCGTCCTGGCCAGGGATGAATTCCCCCAGGTCGGACATTCACCGCACCCAACTCATGCGAAAGGCCTCGCCCATGGGCATTCGGAGCTTGCTGCGCAAGGTGTTCGGCCGCACGGAGCAGGACGAGCCGACCACGGCCACCGTCCCGCCCCAGGCCGAACGCACCCAGCCCAAGGAGGCGGAGCAGGAGACCACTTCGGCGGCCGGGTCCGCGACGGAATCGGCGGAACCGGCCGAACCGAAGGCGTCCGTTCCGGCCCCGGCCTCGCCCTCGTCCCCCGCCGCGTCCCCCTCTTCGGCCTCTTCGGCCCCTTCGGCCCCTTCGGCCCCTTCGGCCCCTTCGGACGCGTCCCCCGCGGCCCCCGCATCCTCCGCCACCGGTTCCGTGGAGCGCGACGAGTCGCGCGCCGCCGACCTGGTGGCGGAAGCCTTCGACAAGGCGGCCACCAGGGCCAAGCCCACGCCGACCGTCCCCGCACAGGGATCGGCCCCGGAGGCGGACCTGACGGAGACCGCTCCCGCGGCTGCGGAGGAGCCCGTCGAGGCGCCCGAGGCGGAGAAGGCCCCCGAGGCGGCGGAGGCCCCTGAGGTGAAGGAGCCGGTGCAGCCGACCGAGCCCGCGGCCCCGGCCACGGCCGACGAGCCGGAGGCGATCACGATCGACCTCGACCTCGACGAGAGCCCGGAGCCCGCTCCGGAGCCGCATGCCAAGGCCGAGCCGGACGTCAAGCAGGTGGCCGAGCCCGAAGCGGCCACCACGACCGCTCCCGAAGCCCCGCAGACCGCTCCCGAAGCCACGACGGCGCCGGAGGAGGCCCCGGAGCAGGCCGCGGAGCAGGCCCCGGAGGCAGCGCCTCAGGCCTCCCCCGCTCCCAAGGCCCCCGAGGCATCGGCAACCGCCCCGACCGCCGCGGAGACCGACGCCGCCGCCCCTGAAGCCGCCGTTCCCGCCCCCGGCAAGCCCGCCACCCCCCTCGCCCGGGTCAAGTCGCGGGCGCCCCAGCTCGTCGCCCCGTACAAGGCGGCGCAGACGGCGCTCAAGGCGCACGGGCTGACCGGGCTGCGTGCCCGGGTCTACCTGGTGCTCGACCGCTCCGGCTCGATGCGGCCGTTCTACAAGGACGGCAGCGCCCAGCATCTGGGGGACCGGGCGCTCGCGCTCGCCGCGCACCTGGACGAGGACGCCACGGTGCCCGTCGTCTTCTTCTCGACCGACATCGACGGCACCGGGACGATCGAGCTGTCCGGCCACGAGGGCCGCGTCGACGAGCTGCACGCCGGGCTCGGCCGGCTGGGCCGTACGCACTACCACCGCGCGATCGAGGAGGTCGTCGCCCACCACGAGAAGTCGGAGGCCACCGGTCCGGCACTCGTGGTCTTCCAGACGGACGGTCCGCCGGACGCCAAGCAGGCCGCCCGTCAGGCGCTCGCGGAGGCGGCTCGGCTGCCGCTGTTCTTCCAGTTCGTCGCCTTCGGCGAGCAGGACGCGAAGGGTTTCGACTTCCTGCGGAAGCTGGACGTCCCGAACGCGGGCTTCTTCCACGCGGGCCCGGCCCCGCGCGAGATCGCGGACACCGAGCTCTACCGGGAAATCCTCGCCGGACTGCCCGCCTGGACCGCCGCCCGTGAGGCGGGCTCCGGGGCCTGACCCCGCTCGACCGGCAGCCGTACGGTCACGGCGAGACCGCCGCCCTCCGGGCCAGGTACCGCCGTGACCGTACCGCCGTGGGCCACTGCGATGGACCGCACGATCGACAGCCCGAGGCCCGACCCGGCGCCCATCCGGTCCCGGCCCTCGCCCCGCCGGAACGGCTCGAAGAACCCGGCGATGTCGGGCTCGGAGACCACCGGCCCGCTGTTGCTCACCAGCAGCGCCCCGTCCTCGGTCAGCGAGACCTCCACCGAGCCGCCCGGCACGTTGTACGTGACCGCGTTGGCCAGGAGGTTCGCCACCAGCTGGGCGAGCAGCGGCCGGTCGCCGCGGACCCGGCAGGACGCGATCGCGACACGCAGCGCGGGGCCCCCGCCGCCCGGCTCCCGCTCCACCGGGCTCCCGCCGCTCCGATCCCGTACCGCCCGGTGCCGGGCCGTCTCCTCCCGCACCACATGGTCGAAGCGAACCTCCTCGCGCTCGTCGGAGGCCAGGCCGCGTTCGCTGCGGGCCAGCACGAGCAGTCCCTCGATGAGGCGCTCGCTGCGCCGGTTGGTGTCCAGCAGGGTCTGCCGGGTGCGCACGAGATCCTCGGGTGACGGGTCGTCCAGACCGATCTGGATCGCTGCGCGCTGGGTGGCCAGGGGGGTGCGCAGCTCGTGCGAGGCATTCGCGATGAACCTGCGCTGGCTGTCGAACGCCTTCTCCAGGCGGGCCAGCAACGCGTCCAGCGTCTCGCCCAGCTCCCTCAGCTCGTCGTCGGGCCCGCTGGACGCGATCCGCTCGTGCAGGGTCCGCTCGGAGAGCCGGCGGGCCTTCGCGGTCATCGCGTGGACGGGCCGCAGCACCCGGCCCGCTGTCCACCAGCCCACGCCGACCGCGCCGGCCGTCATCACGAGCAGCGCGGCGAACGACCAGTACATGAGCTGCTTGCCCGCGGCGTCGCTGACGTTGTCGGTGAGTTCGTAGACGGTGGGCCCGCCGGCCGGGCTGCGGGCGATGAGCGGACCGTTCACCGTGTATCCGGGCGGGAGGTCGACGGCGGAGGAGGCGATGGCCCTCGCCTCGGTCTCCGTACCGGCCCGGGAGGCCAGATTGACGGTGGCCAGCAGCGCGGTGCCGAGCACCAGGAAGACACCGCCGTACACGAGGGCGATGCGGGTCCTGATCGTCGAGTGCGGCAGCTTCGAGGCGTCGACCAGCCGCCGTGCCACGGTCGGCCGCTTCACAGGGCGTACCCGACGCCCTGCACCGTGCGGATCAGCGCGGGCTCACCGAGCTTGGCCCGGAGCTTGCTCATGCAGACGCCCACGGCCCCGGGATGGGGGCTCGCCTGCTCGAACGGCAGTGGAGGGCCCGGGGAAGGATCGGCGTTGGCGTCCCAGGCCCGCTCCAGGAGCTCTTCCGCGCTGACCGTCCCGCCGTCGGCCTCCAGCAGCAGTTGCAGCACGGTGAACTCCTTGGGCGAGAGGTCCAGATCCCGGCCGTCGCGGAACGCGGAGCGCCGTACGGTGTCGAGCCGGATGCCGTGCCGCTCCAGCTGGGGCGGTACGGGGCGGGCGCTGCGGCGCCGCAGGGCGCGTACCCGGGAGACCAGCTCGGGGAACTCGAACGGCTTGCTGACATAGTCGTCGGCGCCCAGATCGAGCCCGGCGACCCGGTCCTCCATGGCGCCGGAGGCGGTGAGCATCAGGATCCGGGTACGCGAACCGGAGGCGACCAGGCGGCGCGCGACGTCGTCGCCGTGCACCCGGGGGAGGTCGCGGTCGAGCACGACGACGTCGTAGTCGTGCAGCCCGAGGTAGGCGAGGGCCGCGTCGCCGCTGTAGACCGTGTCGACCGCGAAGCCGGCCCGGCGCAGTCCGGTGGCGACCAGCTCCGCCAGGATCTCCTCGTCCTCGGCGACCAGTACCCGCATGATGACGTCCCCTGTCTCGTGCACGCTCGTCCGCTCCCTCCCAGGATGCGTCTTTCCCAGGGGAAGCATTGCGGGAAGTGGTGTTTCGCAAAGCTCTCCACAGGCCCGCCGCCAAAGAGCGCCCCCTCCGCCCGCGCGCGGGCCGTCGTTGACGATGTGAGTGGATCTTGAACGGGCCGTTAGGATTTCGACCATGGCGGCCACTGGATCCGAGAAGCAGGGGGCGACGGCGTACTACGTCTCGACCCCCATCTACTACGTCAACGACGCTCCTCACCTGGGCCACGCCTACACGACCGTCGCAGGCGACGTGCTCACGCGCTGGCACCGCCAGCGCGGCGAGAAGGTGTGGTACCTCACCGGCACGGACGAGCACGGTCAGAAGATCATGCGCACGGCCGAGGCGAACGACGTGACTCCGCAGGCTTGGGCGGACAAGCTCGTCGAGGAGGCGTGGAAGCCCCTCTGGGAGCACCTGAACATCGCGAACGACGACTTCATCCGGACCACGGAGAAGCGGCACACCGACCGTGTGCAGGAGTTCGTCCAGGACCTGTACGACAAGGGCGAGATCTACAAAGGCGGGTACGAAGGCCCGTACTGCGTGGGCTGCGAGGAGTACAAGCTCCCCGGCGATCTGATCGACGGCGAGGGCGAGTTCGCCGGTCAGAAGCTGTGCCCGATCCACAAGAAGCCGGTGGAGCTCCTCAAGGAGGAGAACTACTTCTTCAAGCTCAGCGAGTACGGCCCGAAGCTGCTGGAGTTCTACGCGGCGAACCCGGGCTTCATCCAGCCCGAGTCGGCGCGCAACGAGGTCGTGAACTTCGTCGAGCAGGGCCTCCAGGACCTGTCGATCTCCCGCTCGACGTTCGACTGGGGCGTCCCGGTGCCGTGGGACGACAAGCACGTCATCTACGTGTGGGTCGACGCGCTGCTCAACTACGCGACGGCGGTCGGATACGGCGCCAACCAGGAGAAGTTCGAGGGTACGTTCCCGGCGAACGTGCACCTGATCGGCAAGGACATCCTCCGCTTCCACTCGGTGATCTGGCCCGCGATGCTGATGGCGCAGGGCCTGCCGCTCCCCGGCAAGGTCGTCGCCAACGGCTGGCTGATGGTCGGCGGCGAGAAGATGTCGAAGTCGAACCTGACCGGCATCAAGCCGCAGGACCTGACCTCGCACTTCGGCGTTGACGCCTACCGCTGGTATTTCCTGCGGGCCATCTCCTACGGCAGCGACGGGTCGTTCTCCTGGGAGGACTTCTCCGCCCGCTACACCTCCGAGCTGGCCAACGACTACGGCAACCTCGCCTCGCGCGTCGCGGCGATGGTCGGCAAGTACTTCGGCGGGGCGCTGCCGGAGGCGACGGCCGCCGGTGACGCCGAGCGGGCCGTGCAGGAGGGCTTGGCGAAGGCCGTGGCGACCGCCGACCGGAAGATCGGCGAGGAGCTGGACTTCCAGGGCGGCATCCTGGCGATCTTCGACTTCGTGAAGCAGGTCAACGGCTACATCACGGAGCAGGAGCCGTGGAAGGTGGCCAAGGACACCACTCCGGAGGGCCAGGCCCGTCTGGCGACCATCCTCTACACCGCCGCCGAATCGCTGCGCGGGGTCGCGGTCCTGCTCAACGCCGTGATGCCGGAGACCTCGCAGAAGCTCTGGGAGTCCCTGGGCGCCGAGGAGTCCCTGGGCGCACTGGCCGACCAGAGGGTCCAGGACGCGGGCACCTGGGGCGTCCTGTCCGCGGGCACGACGGTGACGAAGGGCGCGGTGCTGTTCCCCCGCCTGGAGGAGAAGCCGGCGTAGCGGTTGACGTACGTACACCGGGAGCCCGGGACCGCGAGCGGCGGTCCCGGGCTCCTGTGCTCTTACGGCGTCGGGCTCTTCCGGCGTCGGGTCAGCGCACCCAGTTCTTGAGCGGCTCGGTGTCCAGCTCGATCCCGACCGGGTCGGGCAGGGTGACGGTCTTGCCGTACGGCACCGTCACGACCTGCTCGTAGCGCACACCGTCGGGCCCCGAGTGGACCTTCACCTCGCAGGCGTCCCGGTCGATCAGCAGATAGACGGGGATTCCGGTCTCGGCGTACGCACGCGGCTTCTCGACGCGGTTGCGACGGTCGGTGTCCTCGTCGTACGAGGTGACCTCGACGACCATGAGGACGTCGTCGGGGCTGGCCCATTCGCCTTGGCCGACAAAAGCGCCGCTGCGGGCGAAACTGCCATCGGGGCGAGCGTTTGGGCAAGGGGCCCCGCCCGTACGCCCGATCACCGGCTCACCGGCTCACCGGCTCACCGCCCCAACGACCCCGCGTCCCCCATCACGATCACCGGGTTCATCGCCGGGTCCAGGGTACGCAGGAGCTCCTTCATGCGCTTCTCCGGGACCGAGACGCAGCCCTGGGTGGGGCCGCCGTGGTCGACGTGGATCCAGATGCCTCCGCCGCGTCCGAGACCGAGCGGGCGGGTGCGGTTCAGGGGGCTGACGCCCTCCGTGCGGTTGTAGTTGATCGCGATGACGTAGTCGAAAGAGCCCTCCAGCGACTCCCCGAAGAAGCCCACGCCGTCCACCGCGAACCGGGGGTGCTCGTCGTACGGAAGCAGCGCCCCCGGGTCGGGGAGGCGGCCACCCGCGTCGGTGAGGGAGTAGACGCCCGTCGGGGACCGCAGGTCACCCGCCACGTGGTGATCGGTCCAGCCCTCCATACCGTTGTGGGCCTGCCAGGGACCCGCGACGGGCTGCCAGCCCCGCGCGGGG
>NZ_NWVL01000116.1 GCF_002382885.1 Streptomyces sp. WZ.A104 | reverse complement strand
CAACGCACGCGGACCCGCCATTGACCGCACCACCTACAAAGCCACCATCAGCATCCACATGCTCATGAGCGGGCCTTGACACCCCGGACCTCGATCTAACTGAACGGCGTTGGATCTAGAGCTTCACCGCCCGGTCCGCCCCGTTTCCCCGCACCACCCGAGCCTTCCCCGGCCGGACACCCCTCTCCCGGGTGTCCGGCCGGTCGCGTTCCCGCCCCCCACCGCTCGCCTCCGCGCCACCCGTCCCCTCGATCAATTAGGTTGGAGGGGCAGCGGGGATGCTGAGGTACGAGAAGAAGTGGGCTGATATCCCGGATGAACGCAGCAAGCCGAGCCAAGCTCAACCAGACGCCCGAGTGGACGGCTCTCGCCAAGCACCGTGAGGAGTTCGGAGCGACGCGGCTGCGCGAGCTGTTCGCGCGACAGCCGGACCGCGCCGCCGACTGCACCCTCCGGGTCGGCGAACTCTCCGTCGACTACTCCAAGAACCTGGTCACCGACGAGACCCTGCGCCTGCTGCGCGAGCTCGCCGCCGCGACCGGCGTCGCCGAGCTGCGGGACGCCATGTTCCGCGGCGAGAAGATCAACACCACCGAGGACCGGGCCGTCCTGCACACCGCGCTCCGCGCCCCGCGCGACGCGGTGATCGAGGTCGACGGCCAGAACGTCGTGCCCGCTGTCCACGCGGTCCTGGACAAGATGGCCGCCTTCTCCGAGAAGGTCCGGGCAGGACAGTGGACCGGCCATACCGGCCGCCCCGTCAAGAACATCGTCAACATCGGCATCGGCGGCTCCGACCTCGGCCCCGCCATGGCGTACGAGGTGCTGCGCTCCTACACGGACCGCGCGCTCACCCTCCGCTTCGTCTCCAACGTGGACGGCGCCGACCTGCACGAGGCGGTCCGCGACCTCGACCCGGCCGAGACGCTGTTCATCGTCGCGTCGAAGACGTTCACCACGATCGAGACCATCACCAACGCCACCTCCGCCCGGGACTGGCTGCTGACCGAGCTGAGGGCCGGTCAGGACGCCGTCGCCAAGCACTTCGTGGCCCTGTCGACCAATGCCGGGAAGGTCGAGGAATTCGGCATCGACACGGCCAACATGTTCGAATTCTGGGACTGGGTCGGCGGCCGCTATTCGTACGACTCCGCGATCGGCCTCTCGCTGATGATCGCGGTGGGCCCGGAGCGGTTCCGCGAGATGCTCGACGGCTTCCACCTCGTCGACGAGCACTTCCGCACCGCCCCCGCCGAGGAGAACGTCCCGCTCCTGCTCGGTCTCCTCGGTGTCTGGTACGGGGAGTTCTTCGACGCCCAGTCGCACGCGGTGCTGCCCTACAGCCACTACCTGTCCAAGTTCACCGCGTATCTCCAGCAGCTCGACATGGAGTCCAACGGCAAGTCCGTCGACCGCGACGGCAACCCGGTGGACTGGCAGACCGGCCCGGTCGTCTGGGGCACCCCCGGCACCAACGGGCAGCACGCGTATTACCAGTTGATCCACCAGGGTACGAAGATGATCCCGGCGGACTTCATCGGCTTCGCCGCCCCGGTCCACGATCTGCTGCCCGGCCTGATCGCCCAGCACGACCTGCTGATGGCCAACTTCTTCGCCCAGACCCAGGCCCTCGCCTTCGGCAAGACGCCCGACGAGGTCCGTGCGGAGGGCGTGCCCGAGGCGCTGGTGCCGCACAAGACGTTCCGGGGCAACCACCCCACGACGACGATCCTCGCCGACCGGCTGACCCCCTCGGTCCTGGGCCAGCTCATCGCGCTCTACGAGCACAAGGTCTTCGTCCAGGGCGCCATCTGGAACATCGACTCCTTCGACCAGTGGGGCGTCGAACTGGGCAAGGTCCTCGCCAAGAAGATCGAGCCGCTCCTGACCGGGGACAGCGGCGCGGACACCGGGCAGCTCGACAGCTCCACCGCCGCCCTGGTCGCCGCCTACCGCACGCTGCGGGGGCGCTGAGCCCATGACACAGGGGGAGGGGACGACGGTACGGCTGCGGCCGCCGCGCAACACGCTGAACGAGCGGGCCGTCGGCTGGTGGCGGGTCCAGTGGCTGCTGTTCACCGTCGGGCACGTCGTGCCGCTCGTGGTGCTGGGCGCGCTGATCGGCCCCGCCCGCTTCTGGCTGCTGCTGTCCGCCGCGGTCCTGGCCGCGGCGGGGGCGGCGGCCACCGTCCTCCTCCCCCTGTGGTGGTTCCGCACGCACCGCTGGGAGATCACCGAGGACGCGGTGTACGTCCGCACCGGGTTCTTCTGGCAGGAGTGGCGGATCGCCCCGATGTCCCGAATCCAGACCGTCGACACCGTAAGGGGCCCCCTGGAGCAGCTCTACCGGCTCGCCACCGTCACGGTCACCACCGCCTCCGCCAAGGGCGCGGTACGCATCCAGGGGCTGGACCACGAGGTGGCCGCCGAACTGGCCCAGCAGCTCACCCGCATCACCCGCGACACTCCGGGCGACGCCACATGAGCGCCGCCGCCCCGCAAGACGACTGGCGCCGTCTCGACCCCCGTACGGTTCTGGTCACCGCGCTCGTCATGGCGGGCGTCGTCGCGGGCGTCGCCATCCCCGCCACCCTCGGGCTCTCCCGCTGGCTCGGCCTCCCCCTCGCCGTCCTCTGGGCGCTGGCCGGGGCCCTCCTGGTCATCGCGGCCGCGGCGGGCGCCGACCGGGTCCGCTGGCACCGCACCCGCTACCGCATCGGCGAGCAGCGCGTCGAGCTCCACACCGGCCTGCTCCTGGTCAAGCGCCGCTCCCTGGCCCGGACACGCATCCGCACGGTCGACCTCACCGCCAACCTGCTGCTGCGCCTCCTCGGCCTGGTCACCGTCCGCATCGGCACGGGGGAACAGGGCCACGACTCGACGCTCACCCTGGACCCGGTCACCCGAGCCGAGGGCGAACGGCTCCGCCGTCTGCTGCTGGAACGCGCCGCGGCCCCGCCGTCCGGCGGCCACCGTGAGGGCGAGCTGGCCGTGCTGGACCCCCGGTGGATCCGCTACGCCCCGGTCTCCTTCGTCGCCCCTGTGCTCGGCGGTGCGGCGGCCGGAGCCGTGATGCAGATCAGCGACTGGGTCGGGGCCCAGGGCGCGGTCATCGCCTGGGTCGGCGACCGCTTCCGGGAGACCCCGCTGACCTGGGTGATCCTCGGCCTGGTCGTGGCGGCCCTGATCGCGGGCGCCGCCGGGGCGCTCGGCCTCTGGATCGAGATGTGGTGGAACTACCGCCTGGAGCGCGAGCCCGGCGGCACGCTGCGGGTGCGGCGCGGACTGTTCACCTCCCGGTCGATCTCCGTGGAGGAGGCCCGGCTGCGCGGAGTCGACCTGGTCGAGCCGCTCGGTATCCGGCTGCTCGGCGCGGCCCGGCTGGAGGCCATCACCACCGGGCTCGCCAAGGACCACGAGGGTCAGAGCGCAGACCACAACACCCTGCTCCCGGCCGCGCCCCGGCCCAGGGCCGACACCGTCGCCGCCGATGTGCTGCGCGAGGCGGTCACCCCGACCGGTGCCACGCTGATCCGCCACCCGTACGCCGCCCGGGGCCGCAGACTGCGCTGGTCGCTCGCCACGGCCCTGGCCCCCCTGCTGCTCCTGGTCCTCCTCGGGGCCCTGCTCACCCCTGTGCTGCTCTGGATCGCCCTGGGCTGCGCGGTGGTCTTCCTTCCGCTCGCGGTGGCCCTGGCCCTGGACGCGTACCGGGGGCTCGGGCACGCGCTCTCCGGGCGCTATCTGGTGACCCGCTCCGGCACGGTCCGCCGCTCCACCGCCGCCCTGGAACGGGCCGGGGTGATCGGCTGGACGGTCAAGCAGTCGGTCTTCCAGCGCCGGGCCGGGCTGCTCAGCATCACGGCCACCACTGCCGCCGGAGGGGGCGCGTACACCGCCTACGACACCGACGCGAGCGAGGGCCTCACCTTCGCCGCCGAGGCCGTACCGGGACTGCTGGAACCCTTCCTGGAGCGCCCGGCCCACCGTCGGGGCGACCGGCCCGTGACCGACTGCACAACCTGACCCCTGGGCAGCGGGGCCGCCGTCGGCGACGATGTCGATCATGACCTTCACCCACCGCCGTACCGTGCTCACCGCCCTCGCCACCGCCGCCGTCAGCGGCCCGCTGCTGGGCTCGATCACCGCGACCGACGCCCATGCCACCGGCGACCTGGACATCTACACCTCCAACTCCGACCTCTACAAGAAGCTCGCGGGCAAGGAGGGCGTCGAGTTCGCCCGCCGCTACAAGAGGCACGAGTACACCGACCACTCGCTCCCGCAGAGGTATCCGTACAACCGCACCACGGTCATGGCGATGCACGGCGGCGGCATCGAGATGGGAACCTCCGAGCTCTGCCTCGCCATCGCCGGTTACCACCCCGCCACGCTGGAGCCCCTCCAGGACGGCCACGGGGTCTTCGACTACTGGATGTTCGAGGGGCTGCGCTCCTCCGGCAACCGCGATCTGCACGTCACCGCCAAGAACTGCGACGACCACGTCGCCCTCTCCATGGCCGCGAGCAGCCTCAACGTGCTGAGCCTGCACGGCTGTACGTCGGCGCAGGCGGGCACCGGCCCGCAGGCCGTGGTCGTCGGCGGACTGAACACCCGCTTCAAGACCCTGCTCAAGGCGGAGTTCGACGCGGTCGGCATCGCCTGGCGGGACGGAAGCGAGGTGCCCAACCTGGCCGGGGTCAACCGCGTCAACCCCGTCAACCGCACGATGCTCGCCAAGGGCGGTCAGCTGGAGCTCACCACGGAGCTGCGCGCCGCCATGTTCACGGTCAACACCCGCGCGGGCCGGGCCGGCAGTACGACCGAGGTCTTCGACCGCTTCGTCGGCGCCTGCCGGGCCGCGATCACGAAGCTGGAGCAGGGATCGGACCAGGTCGTCCTCTGACCCCAGGCCCCCAGGCCCCCGGCGCCCAACACTCCAGGCCCCCAGCACTCCGGGGGCGCCTCAGCCCCCGTGCGTCGTGTCGATGACGCAGAAGCGGTTGCCCTCGGGGTCGGCGAGCACCACGAAGTCCGGGTCCGGGGGGTACAGCTCCCACGCGACCCTTTCGGCACCGAGCCCGATCAGCCGCTCCACCTCGGCCTCCTGGACGTCGGAGTAGAGGTCGAGGTGGACCCGGGGGACCTCCTGGACGGGGGAGGCGGAGCGGCCCAGCGCCACCCCGACACCGGGGCCCTCGACCGGGACCAGCACCACCCAGTCGTCCGTGCCCGGCTCGCGCTCGGTGTAGTCCAGTGCCGCCTTCCAGAAGGCGGCGGCCCGCCGTACGTCGGACGCGCCCATCACCACGGTTCCGATATGCATCATGGGCCGAGCCTTTCATGCCGCGGGCTGCGCCAACACGTCGCGCGGCTTCGGCTTTCACGTTGAACGGAATGGTCACGCATGAGCCCCGAGAACGAGGGCATCGACGATACGCAGGACATCCTGTACCGGCTCGTCGACAAGGAGTCCGGAAAGGTCCTTCTGGCCGCCGAGGACCTTCGCGACTACTTCATGGAGGAGGACCCGGAGCCGCCGGAGACCGTCACCGTCACCTTCGTCCGAGCGCACCAGGTCGGCCGTGCCCGGCGGAAGACCGAGTGGGCCGAGCTCCAGGTCGTCGACCGGCAGGGAAGGACAATCGGGGCGTACCACCTCGGGAGGGCGATCGCCGCTTTCCGGCACGAGCTCGTGCCCTCCGGCGCGGACCGCCCCGACCTCGACTACTCCTTCGGGCACACCTGCGAGTACCCCCGGGCCGGAGAGATCTGGCGGAAGTGGGCCACGGACCGACCCGTCGAGCGCGGAGAATGGGCCCGCTACCCGTCCGACTGGCACGAGAGCTGGCTGCACGTCGTGCAGACCGCCTGGTTCGATTCCGGGCGGAATGCGACGCGCTACGAGACCGACGGGACGGCGGTCATCGACAGCACCGGGATCAGCACGAGGGCAGGCTTCTACTGCGCCCTGGGAGAAGCCGTCAACGGGCCCGGCGGCTACTTCGGTTCGAACCGCGACGCGGTCTTCGACTGCCTTCGGACCATGCGGCGCGACGGAGCGGCTCCGTTCCGCCTGGTGTGGCGGAACTTCGCGGCCTCCCGCGAAGTGCTGGGCAGCGATTTCACCGCGAGCGTTCTCGCTCTGTTCGAGGAGTGCGGTGTGGAGACCGAGCTGTCCGCGGGGTGATGTTCCCGGCCTCTGCGAGTGCCGGGCCCGTCACGCCGCAGGCCCGGACCGCTCGGTAGAAGCGGTCCGGGCCTGCGAAGTGCCGAGGCTCAGGCAGAGGCCGGCGGATACAGCGCGCGCGGCAGCTGCGAGGCCGCCGCCGCGTCCAGCAGCCACAGCGTCCGGCTGCGCCCGTACGCGCCCGCCGCCGGGGCCTGGATCTCCCCGGCCCCGGACAGGGCGATGGCCGCGGCCTCCGCCTTGTCCTCGCCCGCAGCCAGCAGCCACACCTCACGGGCCGCGCGGATCGCGGGCAGTGTGAGGGAGACCCGGACCGGCGGAGGCTTGGGCGCCCCGCGCACACCGACGACGGTGCGCTCGGTCTCCCGTACGGCAGGCAGCTCAGGGAAGAGCGAAGCCACATGCGTGTCCGGGCCGACGCCCAGCATCAGCACGTCGAACGTGGGCACCGGGCCGTGGTCCTCGGGGCCCGCTGCGGCGGCCAGTTCGGCCGCGTACGCCGCTGCCGCGTCGCCCACGTCCTTGCCGTGCGGGCCGTCCGACGCGGGCATCGGGTGGACCCGGGCCGGGTCCAGCGGCACCGCGTCGAGCAGCGCCTCGCGGGCCTGGGTGACATTGCGCTCCGGGTCGCCCTCGGGCAGGAACCGCTCGTCGCCCCACCACAGGTCCAGGCGCGCCCAGTCGATCGCGTCCCGGGCGGGCGCGGCGGCGAGCGCGGCCAGCAGGCCGTTGCCGTTGCGCCCGCCGGTCAGCACCACCGAGGCATGGCCACGGGTGGCCTGGGCATCCACGACCTTCGTGATCAGCCGGGCCGCCGCGGCCTGTGCCATCAGCTCCTTGTCACGGTGCACGACGAGCTGAGGAGGCGTCACTTGGCGGCCGCCTTCTTGGCCGGGGCCTTCTTCGCCGCGGGCGCCTTCGGCTCGGCGGACTTCTCCGCCTTGTCCGCCGAGCCCGCCGTGTCCGACGCGTGGCCGAGGGGCGTGGCCGTGACGTCGCCGCCCTGGTGCAGCTTCTCGACGCCGAACTTGACCGAGGACTCGTAGGTGTTGTCCGGGTCGAGCCGGCGCAGCTCCTCCGCCAGCAGCTCTGCGGTGTCGCGCCGCTTGAGCGCCACCGCGCGGTCCGGCTGGTTCTGCATGGAGAGCGTGGCCAGCGAGCCGTCGGGGCGGTCCAGGACGATGACGCCGTTCTTCGTCTCCATCCGGACCGCGGTGAGCCCCGGCCCCCCGGAGTGCGTGCGCTCCACCGGGACGGCCAGCCGGTCCGCGAGCCACATGGCCAGCAGCTCGCAGCTCGGGTTGTCGCTCTCGCCCTCCACGGTCGCGCCGATGACCTCGGCGGGCTGCTGGTCGAGCGCGGCGGCCAGCATCGAGCGCCACGGCGTGATCCGGGTCCAGGCCAGGTCGGTGTCGCCCGGGCTGTACGCCGCCGCCCGCACCGCCAGCTCGTCGAGCGGGCGCTCGGCGGAGTAGGCATCGGTGATCCGGCGCTGGGCGAGGGCCCCGAGCGGGTCCTTCGCCGGGTCGGCGGGGGCGCCCTCGGGCCACCACACCACGACCGGGGCGTCCGGCAGCAGCAGCGGAAGGACCACCGACTGGGCGTGGTTGGCCAGTTCGCCGTGGAGCCGCAGGACGACGGTCTCGCCGGTGCCCGCGTCGGAACCCACCCGGACCTCGGCGTCCAGGCGGGCGTCCCGCCGGGCCCGCGGCGAGCGGCTGACCCGCTTGATCACCGCGATGATCCGCGAGGGGTGCTCGCGCGAGGCGTCACCGGCCGACTTGAGCGCGTCGTAGGCGTTCTCCTCGTCGGTGACGATGACCAGCGTGAGCACCATGCCGATGGCGGGGGTGCCGATGGCCCGGCGGGCCGAGACCAGCGCCTGGTTGATCTTGCTGGACGTGGTTTCCGTGAGATCGATCTTCATGGCCGCCTCCAGCTCCGTCCGTCGCGTGCGAGCATCTCGTCCGCCTCGGCCGGACCCCAGGTCCCGGCCGCGTACTGCGCGGGCTTGCCGTGCTTGTCCCAGTACTCCTCGATCGGGTCGAGGATGTTCCAGGAGAGCTCGACCTCCTGGTGACGGGGGAAGAGGTTGGCGTCGCCGAGCAGGACGTCCAGGAGGAGCCGTTCGTACGCCTCCGGGCTGGACTCCGTGAAGGACTCGCCGTACGCGAAGTCCATCGTGACGTCCCGGACCTCCATCGAGGTGCCGGGGACCTTGGAGCCGAAGCGCACGGTGACGCCCTCGTCCGGCTGGACCCGGATGACCAGGGCATTGCCGCCGAGCTCCTCGGTCGCGCCGGACTCGAAGGGGAGATACGGGGCGCGCTTGAAGACGACCGCGATCTCCGTGACCCGGCGGCCGAGCCGCTTGCCGGTCCGGAGGTAGAACGGGACGCCCGCCCAGCGGCGGTTGTTGATCGTCAGCTTGATCGCGGCGAAGGTGTCGGTCGTCGACTTGGGGTCGATGCCGTCCTCCTCCAGGTAGCCGAGGACCTCCTCGCCGCCCTGCCAGGCGTGCGCGTACTGGCCGCGCACCGTGTGCTTGCCGAGGTCCTCGGGAAGCTCGACGGCGGTGAGGACCTTGAGCTTCTCGGCGACCAGGGCCTTGGGATGGAAGGAGCCGGGCTCCTCCATCGCGGTCAGCGCCAGCAGCTGGAGCAGGTGGTTCTGGATGACGTCACGGGCGGCGCCGATGCCGTCGTAGTAACCGGCCCGGCCGCCGATGCCGATGTCCTCGGCCATCGTGATCTGTACGTGGTCGACATAGGACCGGTTCCAGATCGGCTCGAACATCGTGTTGGCGAACCGCAGCGCCAGGATGTTCTGGACCGTCTCCTTGCCCAGGTAGTGGTCGATCCGGAAGACCTCGTTGGGCGGGAAGACGGCGTGCACGAGCTGGTTGAGCTCCTGCGCGCTGGCCAGGTCGTGGCCGAACGGCTTCTCGATGACGGCACGCCGCCAGGAACCCTCGCTCTGGTCGGCCAGGCCGTGCTTCTTGAGCTGCTGGACGACCTTGGGGAAGAACTTCGGCGGCACCGACAGGTAGAAGGCGAAGTTGCCGCCCGTGCCCTGTGCCTTGTCGAGCTCCTCGATGGTCGCCTTCAGTGTCTCGAACGCCTCGTCGTCGTCGAAGTTGCCCTGGACGAAGCGCATCCCCTGGATGAGCTGCTGCCAGACCTCCTCGCGGAACGGCGTACGGGCGTGCTCCTTGACGGCGTCATGGACGACCTGGGCGAAGTCCTCGTCCTCCCAGTCGCGGCGAGCGAAACCGATGAGCGAGAAGCCCGGCGGCAGCAGGCCGCGATTGGCCAGGTCGTAGACGGCGGGCATCAGCTTTTTACGGGACAAATCGCCCGTGACGCCAAAGATGACCAGGCCCGACGGCCCCGCGATACGCGGGAGCCGTCGGTCCTGGGCGTCACGGAGCGGGTTGGCTCCGGGAACACCAGACAAAGTGGTCAGCCCTCCGAAGGGGCGAGGCGGTCGAGCTCTGCCTCGGTCGACTTGAGCAGGTCGTTCCAGGACGCCTCGAACTTCTCGACGCCCTCGTCCTCCAGCACCTGCACGACGTCGTCGTACGAGATGCCGAGCTTGTTGACCGCGTCGAGGTCGGCGCGGGCCTGGTCGTAGCCGCCGGTGACGGTGTCGCCGGTGATCCGACCGTGGTCGGCCACCGCGTCCAGGGTCGCCTCCGGCATGGTGTTGACCGTGTTGGGCGCGACCAGGTCGTCGACGTACAGCGTGTCCTTGTACGCCGGGTCCTTGACGCCGGTGGAGGCCCACAGCGGGCGCTGCTTGTTGGCCTGCGCCTTGTCGAGCGCGGCCCAGCGGTCGGAGGAGAAGACCTCCTCGTACGCCTCGTAGGCCAGCCGGGCGTTGGCCAGCGCGGACTTGCCCTTGGCCGCCTTCGCCTCGTCCGAGCCGATGGCGTCCAGCCGCTTGTCGATCTCGGTGTCCACGCGGGACACGAAGAACGAGGCGACCGAGTGGATCTTGGAGAGGTCCAGGCCCGCGGCCTTGGCCTTCTCCAGGCCCGCCAGGTAGGCGTCCATGACCGCGCGGTAGCGCTCCAGCGAGAAGATCAGCGTCACGTTCACGCTGATGCCCCGGCCGATGACCTCGGTGATGGCCGGCAGACCGGCCTTCGTCGCCGGGATCTTGATCAGGGTGTTCGGCCGGTCCACCAGCCAGGCCAGCTGCTTGGCCTCGGCGACGGTGGCCGTGGTGTTGTGCGCCAGGCGCGGGTCCACCTCGATGGAGACCCGGCCGTCCTGGCCGTCCGTCGCGTCGAAGACCGGGCGCAGGATGTCGGCGGCGTCGCGGACGTCCGCCGTCGTGATCATACGGAGGGCTTCCTCGACCGTGACCTTGCGGGCCGCGAGGTCGGTGAGCTGCTGCTCGTAACCATCGCCCGACGAGATCGCCTTCTGGAAGATCGACGGGTTGGTGGTGACGCCGACGACATGGCTCTGGTCGATCAGCTCGGCCAGATTGCCGGAGGTGATCCGCTTGCGCGACAGGTCGTCGAGCCAGATCGCCACGCCCTCGTCGGAGAGGCGCTTGAGTGCGTCTGTCATGAGTTGCATCTCCTACTAGTCGTATACAACGGCGTCAGCGTGTGGCGGCGGCGAGAGATTCCCGCGCGGCGGCGGCCACGTTCTCGGGCGTGAAGCCGAACTCGCGGAAGAGCACCTTCGCGTCGGCCGAGGCCCCGAAGTGCTCCAGTGAGATGATCCGACCGGCGTCACCGACGTAGCGGTACCAGGTCAGGCCGATGCCCGCCTCGACGGCGACGCGCGCCTTCACCGACGGCGGCAGCACGCTGTCCTTGTACGCCTGGTCCTGCTCCTCGAACCACTCGACCGACGGCATCGAGACCACCCGGGTCGGCACCCCGGCCGCCTGGAGCTGCTCGCGCGCCTCGACGGCGACGTGGACCTCGGAACCGGTGGCGATGAGCAGCACCTGCGGCTTGCCGCCCTCGGCCTCGAACAGGACGTAACCGCCCTTGGCCGCGTCCTCGTTGGCCTCGTACGTCGGCACGCCCTGCCGGGTCAGCGCCAGACCGTGCGGAGCGCCCTTGCCGAAGACCTTGGTGTAGCGGCGCAGGATCTCGCGCCAGGCGATGGCGGTCTCGTTCGCGTCGGCCGGGCGCACGATGTTCAGGCCCGGGATGGCGCGCAGCGCGGCCAGGTGCTCGACCGGCTGGTGCGTCGGGCCGTCCTCGCCGAGACCGATCGAGTCGTGCGTCCACACGTAGGTCACCGGCAGGTGCATCAGCGCGGAGAGCCGCACCGCGTTGCGCATGTAGTCGGAGAACACCAGGAAGGTGCCGCCGTAGATGCGGGTGTTGCCGTGCAGGGCGATGCCGTTCATGGCGGCGGCCATGGCGTGCTCGCGGATGCCGAAGTGGATCGTCCGGCCGTACGGGTCGGCCTCCGGCAGCGGGTTGCCGGCCGGGAGGAACGACGACGTCTTGTCGATCGTGGTGTTGTTCGAGCCCGCGAGGTCGGCGGAGCCGCCCCACAGTTCGGGCACGACCTCGCCCAGCGCCTGGAGCACCTTGCCGGAGGCGGCACGGGTGGCCAGGCCCTTGCCGGGCTCGAAGAAGGGGAGCTTCTCCTCCCAGCCCTCGGGCAGCTCGCCCGCGGAGATCCGGTCGAAGGCGGTGGCGCGCTCCGGGTTGGCGGTGCGCCACGCGGCGAACGCCTTGTCCCACTCGGCACGGGCCTCGCGGCCGCGGTCCAGGGCCTGCCGGGTGTGGCCGATGACCTCGTCGGAGACCTCGAAGGTCTGCTCCGGGTCGAAGCCGAGGACCCGCTTGGTCGCCGCGATCTCGTCGTCGCCGAGCGCCGAGCCGTGCGCGGCCTCGGTGTTCTGGGCGTTCGGGGCGGGCCAGGCGATGATCGAGCGGGCCGCGATGAACGAGGGGCGCTCGGTCTCGGCCTTGGCCGCCTGGAGCGCCGCGTACAGACCCGCCGGGTCCAGGTCGCCGCTGGGCAGCTGGTCGACACGCTGGACGTGCCAGCCGTACGCCTCGTACCGCTTGAGGGTGTCCTCGGAGACCGCGGTCTCCGTGTCGCCCTCGATGGAGATGTGGTTGTCGTCCCAGAGCAGGACCAGGTTGCCCAGCTTCTGGTGCCCGGCCAGCGAGGACGCCTCGGCCGAGATGCCCTCCTGGAGGCAGCCGTCACCCGCGACGACCCACACCATGTGGTCGAACGGGGAGGTGCCGGGAGCCGCTTCCGGGTCGAAGAGGCCGCGCTCGTAGCGGGCGGCCATCGCCATGCCCACGGCGTTGGCGACACCCTGGCCCAGCGGCCCGGTCGTCGTCTCCACGCCGACGGTGTGGCCGTACTCCGGGTGGCCCGGCGTCTTGGAGCCCCAGGTGCGGAAGGCCTTGAGGTCATCGAGCTCCAGGCCGTAACCGGCCAGGTAGAGCTGGATGTAGAGGGTCAGGCTGGAGTGGCCCGCGGAGAGGACGAACCGGTCGCGACCGGTCCAGTCGGCGTCCGCCGGGTCGTGCCTCATCACCTTCTGGAAGAGGGTGTACGCGGCAGGAGCCAGGCTCATCGCCGTGCCCGGGTGGCCGTTTCCGACTTTCTGTACGGCGTCCGCGGCGAGGACGCGGACGGTGTCCACGGCCCGCTGGTCCAAATCGGTCCACTGGAGGTCTGTGGTGGTCGGCTTGATGCTCACCCTGAGTCAGGGCTCCTCTCCACTGTCGTAAACCGGTGACTGTTACCGCACCGGGCGCTGTCGAGCCTACCCCCGCCGCGGGGGACACTTTCCGAGCACTTTCCAGGGTGCGGGCGAGCCGGTCGGTTCGCCTCCCGGCGGAAAGCGCCCCCCCGGGTACACAGTCACCCCCAACACGACCCCACCCCCGCGAAGGACGGCGTATCCCCAACGTCTACAGTGGTCGGGTTCGCGCAAGTCTTCACCGGGCCTCCACGCCCGGAGCTTGCTGGGATTTCTCTGTCAGGGGTGTGCGTGACGGCCGTCGAGTCCCGACCCGCAGGGGTCGCCTTGACTCCCAGCCCAGGGGGCCATCGCCCGTTCGGGGCCCGCGTCAAGGCATTCGTGGCGCTTACCAAGCCACGAATCATCGAGCTGTTGCTCATCACCACCGTTCCGGTGATGTTCCTCGCTGCCCAGGGTGTACCAGACCTGTGGCTCGTTCTCACCACCACCGTCGGGGGCTATCTCTCCGCCGGCGGTGCCAACGCGCTCAACATGTACATCGACCGCGACATCGACGCGCTGATGGACCGCACCTCGCAGCGCCCGCTGGTCACCGGGATGGTCAGCCCGCGTGAGTGCCTGGTGTTCGGCATCTCCCTCGGGGTGGTCTCCACCCTCTGGTTCGGGCTGCTCGTCAACTGGCTCTCCGCAGCCCTCGCGCTCGGCGCGCTCCTCTTCTACGTCGTCGTCTACACGATGCTGCTGAAGCGCCGCACCTCGCAGAACATCATCTGGGGCGGGATCGCGGGCTGCCTGCCGGTGCTCATCGGCTGGTCCTCCGTGACGAACTCCCTCTCCTGGGCCGCCGTCATCCTCTTCGCCGTCATCTTCTTCTGGACGCCGCCGCATTACTGGCCGCTGTCGATGAAGGTCAAGGAGGACTACGCCCGGGTCGGCGTCCCGATGCTCCCGGTCATCGCCTCCAACCGGGTGGTCGCCCGGCAGATCGTGATCTACAGCTGGGTGATGGTCGGAGTCTCCCTCCTGCTCACCCCGCTGGGCTACACCGGCTGGTTCTACACCGCGGTGGCCCTGCTGGCGGGCGGTTTCTGGCTCTGGGAGGCCCACGGCCTGCAGAACCGGGCCAGGGCCGGGGTGACCGGCGGCAAGCTCAAGGAGATGCGGCTGTTCCACTGGTCCATCACCTACGTCTCCCTCCTCTTCCTCGCCGTCGCGGTGGACCCCTTCCTCCGCTGAGCACGCTCAAGGGCCGACGGGCGGGTCACGTGGCACAAGCCACGTGACCCGCCCGTCGCCAGTTGATCTACTCGTCGGTAGCATCCTGTCCATGGCAGAGAAGGCAGCAGAAGCGGCAGACACCGAGCAGACCTCGCGCACCGACGCCAGGAAGGCGGCGCGCGCGGAGCGCAGGGCGGCGAAGCTCGCCCGCGAGATCGGCTCCTTCGCCAAGGAGCACGGCGGCGCCGAGGGGCAGCTCGCCTACATCGGCCAGGCGGGCGCCCGCATCGTCCTGGTCGGCGAGGACGGCGCCTGGGGCGACCTCGTCGCACCGACCTACGCCGTCGCCGAGAGCGCGGCGAAGAAGTCCGGCATCACGCTCCACGAGGAGTTCGACGGCGAGTTCGCACTCAAGGTCCGCACCGGCCCGTACGAGTGGTCCCGGATGGCCGGGATGCAGATCGGCGGCCCCTCCAACGACCGCTGAGCGGCGCGGGCGCTTTCCCCGCCTCCCGGGCAACACCTGACCCGGGGTTCACCCGTTAGGCCGTGCATACGCACGCCGTCCCAGGGAGCCCCGGATGACCGACACCGTGCCCGTGGCCGACCTGGTCGACCAGAACTGCCACGGCATCCTCCGTACGGAGCTGGGCCTCGGCACCTTCGAGGCCCGGCTCACCGCCGCCCCGGCCCCGGCCGCCCCCGGCACCACCTTCTTCGACACCCAGACCGGCTTCGCCGTGCGCCGCTGGTGCCCGCCCCTGCTGGGCCTCGAAGCGCACTGCCCGCCCGCCCGCTATCTGGCCCGCCGCCGGGAGCTGGGCGTCGCGGAGACCTCCCGCCGGCTGCTGCGCGCCACCGGCGTCACCGCCCACCTCGTCGACACCGGTCTCCCCGGCGACCTCACGGGCCCGGCCGAGATGGCATCGGCGGCCGGGTCCGAGGCCCGCGAGATCGTCCGCCTGGAAGTCCTCGCCGAGCAGGTCGCCGACACCTCCGGGACCGTCGACACCTTCCTGGTCAACCTCGGCGAGGCCGTGCACACCGCCGCCTCCTCGGCTGTCGCGTTCAGCTCCGTCACCCGCGCCCCGGACGCCCGCGCAGCCGCGCCCGAGCCGCCGGGGCCGGTCCGGGTGCGGGCGGCGGCCGGGCGCTGGCTCGCCCG
>NZ_NWVL01000115.1 GCF_002382885.1 Streptomyces sp. WZ.A104 | reverse complement strand
TGGTGGAGCTGTGCTGGTGCCGGAGGCGGATCGCTTGAGAGCCACCCGCGCCCGCTCGGTCTGCGAGGGCTGCTCGGGTTCCGGCCGAGCGGTCACGTATTCAGCGGCCCGCACCAGCGGCGGACCGTGGAGCGACAGCTCGTGCGCGTCGTGCCAGCCCTCGGCGTTGCGGATTTCCTGGGCCCGGCTCTCGTAGAGCGCCCGGGTGCCGGGGAGGGAGCCGTCCATGATCGTCATGACGTCGTCCCACTCGCGCTGGATCTGTCCGGCTCGTTTCAGGGCGGCGTCGATGCTGCTCAGGCGCCGGAGGTCCTCGCTGATCGGCCCCCCGAGGTAATCGGCACCGGTGGCTGCGGCGCGGACCCCGGCCAATACCTCGGGGCCGTGAGCGAGGAAGACCTCGACGTGTTTCCACGCTTGGGCGTCGCGTACGACCTTGCCGTCCGCGTAGCCCTTTTCGTCCACCGGCCAACCGTCGTGGTCGCAGAAGTAGTCCGAGACGGCGTCCCAGGCGTCTTCTGCCTGCTTGATTCCGGCAGAAGCGGAGGCCAGTGCCGGGACGTGTTGCCGCCACGCCATGTGGTCGTTGCCTGCCGGTGACTGATCTTCGTTGGGTGAGGGAGAGCTGGACGAAGTGGGCACGTTAAGTCCTTGGTTCCGGTGGCGGCGCCACCGCGAATGCGGCAGCGAAGGGGGTTGGCGGCGGGTGGACGCCGACGGGTTCCTCTGCGGGCCGGCGGAACCGCGTCCGAACGCGAGCTTCGGCACGGCGGCCCGGTGGTGAGCTGGGGCCGCCCTTTCCAGTCGTCCGGCGGTTCGCCGACCCTGAGAATCGCCGCAGGGGTGCAGCCCGCCTCGGGAAGGAGGCGATCCGTGGAGGTCAGCAACTCCACTGCGGCCAGCAGCGGTTGATCTATCCCGACATGCGTGCGTCAGTGTCGAAGAGTTCGCGTTCGGAAGGGTGGAGGAGGTGTTGGGTGACGAAGCTTCGTCCGGCGACCTTCCACAGGCCCCTGCCCTTGGTAAGGGAGGAGACGGCCTGGGTCTCCACTCCGGTCAGCCCCAGCAGCGATGCCGCTGCCGCCAGTTGATCGCTCTCCTGCCGGTATATGATGCGTGTGCTGCAGTCCGCGAGGAGCCCCTCGGCCAGTACCCGGCCGCGCGATCCGGCGTCGCCCGCGCTGAGCAGGTCGGAAAGCCTGTGGATGACCAGCAAGTTCGCGATGCCGAGCCCTCGGCTGAGCTTCCACTGGCTCTGCATCCGATCCAGCAGCGCGATGTGCTTCAGGACGCGCCATCCTTCGTCGTAGATCACCCAGCGTCGTCCGCCGGCAGGGTCTGCGAGAGCGGACTCCATCCATGCGCTGGCGCAGGTCATCGCCAGCACCAGGCCGGTGTCGTCGCCTGAGTTACCGAGCCGGGAGAGGTCGATCGAGAGCATCGGCGTCGTCGGGTCGAAGGCGACGGTCGAGGGGGCGTCGAACATCCCGCTGAGGTCGCCGTGCACGAGCCGACGCAGGGCGTGGGCAAGGTCCTGAGCTGCGTGACCCATCCCGCCGGCGGGGCTGACGAAGCCGCGGTCGAGGCGGTCCGGCGAGCCCATGACATCGGCGATGTCGCCGAGGAGCGGCACCGTGCCGCGGACCTTGGCCTCGGCGACGACCAGGTCCAGGCCGAGGTCGAGAGCCGTGTGCTCCATCGGCAGCAGATCGCGGTTCAGCACGGTGCGGGCAAGACTGGCCAGCAGCGCGAGACGCCGTTTGCGTACTTCGGCGGACCAGTCCTCTTCGGTCACCGACGCGGGCCGCGCCGGGGCATCCAGAGGATTAAGACGTCCGGGGAGCCCCGGTCCCAGGGCGATGGTGTGGCCGCCGAGAGCCTGCGCCACGTTCGACCATTCACCCTTCGGGTCGCTGGGCACATAGATCTTGTACCCGTGGGCGACGGCCCGCGTCGCGATCGACTTCGCCAGCGCCGACTTTCCCATGCCGATGATTCCCGCGAGCACGGCGTTGGGGTTGGTGAAGCCCTCGATCCGCCCGCTGGTGTACAGGGCGAAAGGGTCGTAACAGAAGGCGGCCTCCGCGTGCACGTCCCTGCCGATGAAGATCCCGGACGAGCCGAGACCGCCCTCGGCAAGGAACGGATAGGCCCCGCTGACCGTGGCGGTCGTCATCCGGTGAGCGGGTAGCCGCAGCTTGCTGCCGCGCGCCGAGGCAGGTCCGGGGCGTCCGGACGCCGGGTAGACCGGTCGCAGCTCCAGGTCGAGGGCGGCCTCCTTGCGGTGCTTGGGCGGTGCCCCGGCCAGTTGTGCCTGGCGGCGGGCGGCGGCGAACCCGGCGCGGGCTGCGCGCTGTTGGGCGCGCGACGCCTTGCGGGGGACGAACAGGTGGGAGGCGCTGGCGCGGGTCCTAGGCATGAACGTTTCTCCAGAGGGTGAGTGGTCAGTGGCGGATCAGGCCGGTGAACGGCGCGCGCAGGTCAGCGGGGGTGGAGTGGCGCCGTACCAGGCGGGCGGTGCGCTGGTGGCGCTGGCAGATGGTGAGTTCCGGAGCGCCTTCGGGCAGTCCGGGGCGGCACGCTTCCCGGGTGGGAAGGTCGCCGGAGCCGGGCCGGGGTGAAGCGTGGTAGGCGCTGTGGATGTGGTCGGCGGCCTGCCAGATGCGGGTGCGCGCACCGTGGAGGTGATCGCCTTCGACCGGTACGAGGGGACCGGTGCGTGAGGTGTGCGCGTCGAGCAGCCCGTGCAGGGAGACGAGGTGGGCGTGCAGGGCGTCCAACTCCTCCCGGGACGCGACGAGCGGGCCGGCGGGGAGGTTGAGCGCTCGGTGGAAGTCGAGCGCGGCGGTCGCGAAGGGAACGAAGTCCTGCGCGGACGGGGAAGTGGTGCGGGACATGAGGGTGCTCTTTCCGGACGCGGTGAAGGTGCGGGCGTCAGGCCGCGAGCGCGAGCGGCATCGCAGCAGCGGTGAAGGCGCTGGCCTGCTGCCAGGT
The DNA here is from genome assembly GCF_002382885.1 of Streptomyces sp. WZ.A104. Lineage (GTDB taxonomy): Bacteria > Actinomycetota > Actinomycetes > Streptomycetales > Streptomycetaceae > Streptomyces. The sequence continues at coordinate 14,013 of NZ_NWVL01000115.1, read as the reverse complement.
GAGCGGACGCAGGTCGAGTCCGGCACCGACCGCCGCGGTTTCCACCACCGCGCAGTCGGTACGCAGCTCCTCTTCGGAGTCGGCGGATACGGTCAGCAGACCCGTCAGAGCCACATCCGCATGACCGGCGATGAGCTGACGCTCACGCGCCTGGATGTCCTGGTACTCGATCGCGTCCGCCTCGGATTCCACCTGGCCACGCCGCGCGCGCTCGGCGGCGTCCGCGACCACGCTCGCCTTCTTGCGCTGGATATCGCGCAGGGCAGCGTCCACGCTCACCGGCTCGTAGGCGAGCGAGAGAGTGCGGCGAACGCCTGCCGTGAACAGGAGCTGGTGGAGGAATCCGGCTCCGAATGTGGTGCGGGGCCAGTTCTCCACCCAGTAGGTGGAGTGGAACGCGGAGTCGGAGACGATGTGGTCGCCCTTCTCCACGACCACGACGGGGCCGGCGGCAGCGGGCTCGGCCTCGGGCCGGCCGGAGGCGGACCAGCGGTCCAGCGCGGGCAGGGCCTTGGGGTCGTACGCCGTGCGCACGACGGCCGCTATCTCGCGAGCAGTGAGCCAGCCGGTGGGGTTGGGCCCGGCGGTCCGCGCGGCCTGCTCGAAGGTCGACGTCAGTTGGGCCAGAACGCTGAAGCTGCCGGTGAGGCCGCCGCCCGCCCGGTTGATCAGCCGCTGCGCGGCCTTGGCGTCCAGGCTGATGGCGACGTACGCCTCGTGCGGCGCGGCGGCGGGGCCCGCGCTCTGGATCAGCTCCGTGTAGATCGCGCCCGCGAGCGGGGTGTCGGGCCGGCCGTGCTCCTCCCAGTAGCGGCGAAGGGCGTCACCGCTGTCGGGGACCGTACGCTCGACGACCTGGATGCGGGCGACGTGTCCGGTACGGGCGAGCGCGGCGAGCGCCCGGCCCCACCCGGCGACGTTCGCGTTCTGCGTGCCCGGGTCCAGGAGCGCGTAGGCGCGGGAGGAGACCTTGACGACGGCGGTCAGCGAACCGGTGTGGGGGTCGTGCACGGCGCCGTACCGCCGGTCGGGCGCGGTGACGACGCGCAGGCTGGCGGAGGTGCCTGGCAGATTGAGGTGCCCTTCGCGTACGGGACGTCGGGACGGGCGGGCGAGCCAGATCAACTGGCCCCGCATCCGGCGCAGCGCGTACCGGAGGACGATCGGAGTCCAGTCGGCCAGGGACCGACCGCGCTTGCGGACGAACACGAGCAGGGCGATGGCGCTCCACAGCGGGATGAGCTGGAGCGCGCTGACGACGCCACGGGTCATGATCACGGCGAGTAGCAGCAGCCCGGTGAGCCCGGTGACGATGAGCTGGGGGACGGTCAGGCCGAGCAGTACGCCTCGGCGCGAGCGGTGCGGGAACTTGACGGTGGCCGTGGCGGTTTCGGCCTGGGATCGGGCAGACATGGCGGGTCCAGACGGTGGGTGCGAGTGCGGCGGGGCGGAGGGCGCGGCGCTCTTCTGGAGGACATGGCAGGGCTCCTTCGCTGGTGATCGGGGGAGGCGGGGGCGGACTGCTGGGTGGCAGCCCGCCCCCGTACTTGTGGCGGGTCAGGATCCGGACGGTGGACGGGTCGGGAAGACCCAGTTCGTGTCGGACCCGGTGGGCGATGGACCGGTGCCGGTCGGGGGTGGAGATCCGGGGCCGCCCGGGGAGGCCGAGCCGACGCGCGGCATGCTCCCGCCCGGAATTGACACCGCAGCGGGCTGGGCTGCGGAGCCGTCCTCGCCTTCGGCGGCTTCGGTGCCGCCGGGTCGGTTGATCAGCGGTGGGATGCCGGGCCGCTGGATGAGGGCTCGTCCCTTGTCACCGGTGGCGTCCGGGTCTTCGCCGTACCGGAAGTTCGTCCGTGCCTTCGGCGGTCCGGAGTCGATGCCCTCCTTGCTCAGGTTCCCGCCGGTGGGGTTGATGCCGGAGGTGACACCGTCGCTTCCCGCGCCGGGAACCTCGCTGGGCCCCTGCGGGGCGGGGGTGCCGGTGCCGGCCTGCATCGCGAGGGTGCCGGCCGTCTTCGCGGCGCCTGCGGCAACCGCCACTCCGGCGACGCCGGTGCGGTGCAGATCGTCGTTGCCGCCGCCGTCGCTGGCCCAGTGAATGAACTTGTACGTCGCGTAGGGGCAGAGCAGCACCAAGATCATGACGACGAGTCCGGCCAGTGCGTCGGAGAGAGCGGCCATGCCGTCCTGGGAGTCGGCCTTGCCCATCGCCGAGACGCCGATGAGGAAGACCACGGTCATCAGGAGCTTGGAGACGACGAGCGTTGCGGTGGCCTCGATCCAGCCGCGCCGCCAGCGCTTCGCGACCTCCCAGCCGCCGCCCGCCCCGGCGAAGACTGCCAGGGAGACGAGGATGAGCACGCCGACCTTCCGCGCGACCATCACGCACCAGTACATGAACGCGCCGATGGCACAGCCGAAGGCGACCAGGGACGGGACGCCCCAGCCCAGGCCGTACATCGCTCCGAGTTGCTGCACGTTGATGATGCGGCGGATGGCGTCGTCCACCGAGGTGTTCGCGGCTTGGAACAGGCCGTCGGACAGCACGTCGACGACCGTGATCGCGACGGAGGTGAAGGCGACGGCGCAGAAGCTGAACAGGACACCGGTCATCGTGCCGACCGCAGCTTGCGCCAGGGCGCGCTCGTCCCGCCTCCAGGCGGCGGACACCAAGGCGATGCAGAAGAAGCCGACGGTGAGCGCGAGGCCGATCGGAAGCAGCAGCTCGTAGTTGGTCCGGAACCACTGAGCGTTGAGGTCGATCGCGGTGGTCGAGTTCACGGCGTCGGCGGCGAGATCCGCCGCGCTGGCCGCGAGTTCGCCCGCGGACTTCGCGATCCACGCCCCGATGCCGTCGGTGACGGCCCCGGCCGGGTTGCTGGCGAAATCGACGGCGCCGCAGACCTCGTCCATCAGCGGAAAGTCGCAGACTCCCATGGCGATACCTCCTTTCTGAGGGTGGGGTCAGGGCGCGACGGCTGGCAGAACACCGGCCAGCGTGCAGGGAGAGGAGGGGCGGCACTGGACCGCGAGGGTGGTGACGCGGCTCTCCGCGCCTCCGGCCGGGGAGCCCTTCCACGCGATCGACTGCTTGCCGGAGACCGTCACGGCGTACAGATAGGTCTGCGTGATCGCCCCGGGATCGTCCTGCAGAGCCCGGGTGAACGAGTCGGGAAAGTGCCCCTCGTTCACGACCCCCTTGGCGCGCTGGCCGTTGGTGGCCATCTGCTTCCAGAGCACGGGCGACGGGACGAGCTTGGCGACCGAGGCGGTGTCGACGTACTTCTTCTCCCCGGTCATCCACCCGCGCAGCGCGGACAGCAGCGCCTGCTGGGAGTAGGCCCGGGTGTCGTACGACCACAGCGCCGCTGCCGCCGCCTTCCCGTAGACGATCGGGTCGTGCGTCTTCGGCGGGCGAGGCAGAGCCCGGTGATTCTCCTGCGGAGGCGGCGAGGCCGACGGCGCCGCGCCGGAAGGACGCGGTGTCGCCGAACTGCTGTGTGGTGCGGGCGTGGAGGGGCCCCTGGCGTCGCGTGTGAGGAAGGCGAGCAGGCCGGCGAGGGCGACGAGCACCACCAGGACGGCGGTGCCGAGCAGCGCCCGGCGGCGCACGCGAGATGCGCCGCCGGGGTTGGAGGAGTGGGCAGGCATCAGCGGACCTGCGTTCCCAACGCGCTGAAGAAGGCCACGATCCCATTCGCCGCCCCCAACAGGAGGGCCGCTCCAGAGCTGACCAGCACGCCCTTCTTGCCGTTCGCCTCCGCCTGGTGTCCACCGCTGTGATGGCCCCAGGCCCAGACGCCCGCGCTGACGGCGAGCGCGCCGACGATGGCGACGAGGCCGAAGAGGTTGATGGAGCCCATCACCTGCTTGAGGACGGACAGGCCGGGAAGTCCGCCCTCGTTCGGCTTGATGCCGGGGTCGTAGGCGAGCTGGATGACCTTGTCGGCCAGATACATAACGAACTCCAGTTCGATTTAGTGCACGCCGAAGCCCGAGAGATGGAGCGACGACGCGAGAGGAGAAGAAGAGGGGAGGGAGAGGCCGGGTCAGACGACGCGGCGGGCCGCGAGGATCTGCGGCTTCCAGGAGGCGAGGGTCGTGATGCGCACGACGTCACCGGTCTTCGGCGCGTGCACGATCAGCCCGTGGCCAATCGCCATGCCGACGTGCTCCGGCGTGGCGGCGGACCCCTCGGTGAACAGGAGATCCCCCGCCCGTACAGAGCCGACCTCTACCGGCTTGCCTTCCTTGACCTGCGTGTAGGTCGTCCGCGTGAGGGAGACCCCGGCGGCCTTGTAGGCGCCCTGCATCAGGGACGAGCAGTCGCACCGGCCCATCGGGTCCTTGCCGTGAGAGTCGGCGCAGCTCCCACCCCACTGGTACGGGGTGTCGAGCTGGCCCAGAGCCCAGCGGATCGCCGTCTGGACCTTGGCCGGAGCGTCCGCCGGGATCCGGTACTCGTCGGGTACCGATCCGGGCGGGATGGTTCCGAAGTCGGTCCCGTCCGAACCGGTCGTACAGCCCCCCGCAGCGGCCGGAACTCCTCCGGGGCCGGAGGGAGCGGACGACGCGTCGTCGCCTTTCGTGAGCAGCGGCTCGATCGCGCGCTGCAGAGCGGTCGCCAGCGGCTCCCACTTCGCGTACGCCTCGGGGTAACCGCTCAGCTGCACTGCCTGGGCGGCCTGGGTCACGGACAGGGATTCCCAGCCCGAGACCTTCTTGAGCCCCTCGTAGAACTTGGTGCTCGCGTGGACCGGGTCGAGGACCTCGGTCGCCGAGCCCCAGCCCTGGGACGGGCGCTGCTGGAAAAGCCCCAGCGAGTCACGGTCGCCGTAGTTCAAGTTTCGCAGGCCGCTCTCCTGCAGAGCGGTGGCCAGGGCAACGACCTGCCCCCGGGGAGGGACGTTCATCGCGACGCCGGTGGCCTGGATGGTCTTGGCGTGGGGGATCTGCTCGGCGGGCGCGTCCAGACCCGGCACGGACACCGAGTCGTCTTCGCCCCCGTCCAGAATCGCCTTCACCTGCTTGGCGACGGTCGCACTGTCCACCGACTGCTCACCGCCGACGGGGCAGGTGGCCGCCGAGGCGTTGCTGGCGGCGTAGCCGAGAAGCGGGAGGGCCAGCAGGGATCCGGTGGCGCAGAGACCGGCGACGGCTCCCAGGGCCTTCTTCATCGCGACCGCCGGTCAGCAGCGGGGCGGGGTGCGTCGTACGACGTGGGCGTGGAGGGGTGTGGGCGTATCAGGGCATGCTGCATCGCAGCGGCTCCTCGTGTTCGTAGGAGGCGCGGTGCCGACTTCTCGTGCAAAGCCGTCGGCACCGCGCCGATGTGCGTCCGCCTCTCAGGGCGGGCCCGGATCAGGGGAGTTGGTAGCTCCCGGACGCCGGTCTCCGGTCAAGCGCGGCAGCCAGCCGCGCTCCTAATCTCAGGCGGTACACCTGGCCTCCTGACAACGAGTGGAACGAGGGGGGAAGCGTGCCGCCCCGGGGTGCTCGATAGGACGAGACAACACGGATAGGCACAGGTCAGCAGGGGTGAAGCGAGGCTTCGTCCCGGTGACACGGCGAGACAGTAGACCGGGAATCCGGCCGCACCAAACGCCTCCCGGACCCGGGGCCGCAGCACGGCACACCTCGTTGGGCCCGGCCGGAGATCACGGCTAACCTCCGGCACAACCCCGCCCGAGATGCACGCCGTTGAGCATGGTCCGGAGCGGGAGCAGCCCCGTCATGCCCTGAAAGAGGCCCTCCACATGAGCTACACGCTGCACCGAGGCGACGCCCTCACCGTGATGAAGACCCTCCCGGACGAGAGCGTCGACGCCGTCATCACCGACCCCCCGTACAACAGCGGTGGCCGAACCAGCTCCGAGCGCACCGGTCGTACGGCGCGAGCGAAGTACGTCACCAGCAACTCGGCGCACGACCTCGCCACCTTCCCCGGCGAGAACCGTGACCAGCGCTCGTACCGCTCCTGGCTGACCGAGCTGATGACCGAGGCATACCGGGCATCGACCGAGCACGCGGTCGCCGTCGTCTTCTCGGACTGGCGCCAGGAACCGACGACGTCCGACGCCCTCCAGATGGCGGGGTGGACCTGGAGCGGAACGATCCCGTGGATCAAGCCCGCCAGCCGGCCCCGCAAGGGCGGGTTCAAGCAGTCCGCCGAATTCATCACCTGGGGAGTCAAGGGCAGTCTCGCTAAGGGCCGGGACCTGTACCTGCCCGGCCACTTCATCGCGTCCCAGCCGCGCAAGGGCCGGGTGCACATCACGCAGAAGCCGGTCGAGGTCATGCAGCAGCTCGTACAGATCTGCCGCGAAGGCGGAACGGTGCTCGACCCGTTCACCGGCAGCGGCTCCACGGGCGTCGCGGCCCTGCGCGAAGGCCGCCGCTTCGTAGGCGTCGAACTGTCCTCACACTACGCCGACGTGGCCGAACAGCGGCTCCGCGCCGAGCTGACCCAGGACGACGTCGCCCTGGCCGGACCGGAGGCATGATCATGAGAGCGAAGAGAGCCCGAGGCCAACGGGCCGCAGACGCCGAAGGGCGGCTGGAGCATCGAGAACCGATGCTCCAGCCGCCCTTCTCGTTACGTCAGGCCGCCAGAAATGCCTTCCGGATCAACGGCGTTGCCCTCTCCAGGTCGTCCGCCGACGCGAGGCGCACCTCCACGTCCCCGGTGCCCAGGTGCCCGATGCCGCGCATGTCCCGGGAGAAGCCTTCCTCCAGCACGACCGAGCCCGGGTCCAGTCTGAGGTAGGTGGCCGGGGCGTGCGCGATTCCGGCGTCGGCGGGGGCGGAAGGGGGCTGATCCGGGCATGGATGCAGGGCGGATCGACACCCTGGGGCTGGACGAGAACGGCGCCCCGGTGGTGATCATCAGCTCGCCCACCAGCGTCCCCTCCCGTGATCACTACTGGCCGCCTGCCACAACGCCATGGCACACCCCGAAACCGGTTACGAACGGCAGGTTGCCCTGTACGGGCAGGTCCCAGCGCTCTCCCCCGGCATCAACGACCCCACCACCGCGGTCCACGCGCTCTCCCACTCCTCCGCGCTGCTGTGCGAGCTGGCGCAGCGTGACCTGTCCCCCCACGTTCTGCGAGACGACCACGGCCGGATTCGCGTCGTACTGCGTCGCCCCACCCTGGCGGAACTCCTCCACCTCGCGATGGCCCAACCACTGCGCTACGGCGCCGCGGAGCCAGCGGTCCTGGCCCGCCTCTACATGCTGCTGCGCGAGCTGGCGTGGCACAGCAGACACGAGCAGCGCCCCACCATCGCCGCCCACCTCGCGCACGTACGTTCCACCGCCGCCGCCCAGGAGATACGCCCCGATGACAGGGCTGACCTTGCGGACCTTGCCGACAGTGCCGATCAAGCCCTCACCGGCCACTGGCCCCCGACCGCACCCTGATGTACGGGGCCTGGCCCGCCCACTCCGGCGGACACCGTGACCTTCCGCGGCTGGTGACGGCCCGTGCGCACGACCGGACGACGGCTCCTATTGGTTCCGCTCACTGGCCAACTCCGCTATGTATGCGTTGGCTTCCCCGAAGGTGCAGGCGTCCAGTTGGTTGAAGGTCTCCTTCGAACAGTCTGTCCAGTAGCACGTGGACCAGCCACGCACGAAGGGTGAGGGTGACAGTGCCCTGACCCGGCTTTCCGTTGACGGGCGACTGTTCTCCCTGGCTGTGGCACTGATCCTCTTCGGGGCTCGCTGCACCCAAGCCCCGACACCGGTCTTGAGCATTGCTCGTTGAGCTCAAAGGCCATGCCGAATTCTCCGTGCGTGATGCTCCGCTGACCGCCGCGGGGCGGCCGTAGATGCATGGGCGCGGCCCCCGGGAGGCGGTTCGGGGTGTCGTCTGCTTCCATGGAGAAGGTGGCATGTGGTGGCAGCGAGGCTGCCCGAGCCATGCCCGGAGGGGCCGGATGGTTCGCACCGAGGCTCCTTCCACCAGCCGATCCGGCAGACATGCAGAGCCGCGGGCCTGAAGCTGGCGGCCCGCCCTCCCCGCAGGAGGAAACCATCGTGAAGATCCCCCGTATCTCCCGTGCCGTGATAGCCGGTACTGCCGCAGTGGTCCTGCCCGTCACTTTGGGTGTGATGGCGCCGCAGGCGGCTGCCCAGACAGCGACGCAGGATCCGTACGGTCCTGCCTGTGCGTCCGTCCCCAAGGAGGGGAAGGGCAGTCTCGCCGGGATGGCGAAGGATCCGGTCGCGACCGCCGCGTCCAACAACCCGGAACTCTCCACACTGGTCACCGCGGTGAAGAAGGCCGGCCTCGTCGACACCCTGAACAACGCGGAGAACATCACCGTCTTCGCGCCGAGCAACGACGCGTTCGCCAAGATCCCGAAGGCCGACCTGGACAAGCTCCTCGCGGACAAGGCGGAACTGACCAAGGTCCTCACCTACCACGTGGTGGGAGAGGAGATCACCCAGCAGCAGCTGGAGAAGGGGTCGTTCAAGACCCTGGAGGGCGGCACGCTGACCACCGACGGCTACGGTGAGTCGTTCACGGTCAACGACTCGGCGAAGATCGTCTGCGGAAGCGTGCCGACTGCCAACGCGACCGTCAACATCATCGACACCGTCCTCACCCCGGAGTAGATCCCCGGAGCGCCTACGTCGACGGGGCCCGCATCCGACTGGAGTCGGGCCCCCTCGACGTAGGAACGCTTGCCGAGGCCACCGCACGCCGCGTCCTCAGCGGGGACTGGGGGCGCGGTGACCGATCCTCCCTTGGCGTGGATGCACACGGCCGCCTCCGCTCCGGGAAGTTGCTGGCCGGCCGGCGGCTTATGCGTCCCGGCACCCCGGCCGACTGTTGGCTCTGCGGCTGTGGCGTCGGACTCCGGCCGCAGCGGTGGTTCTGTGTCGTGCATGCGGGTGGCATCCGGCCGAGGTGGCCTGCCGGGGCCGGTGAAACGAACGCGGTTGGGTTCGAATCTCCGGTGTGACGACATCTGCGAAGCTCTGGGTCCGTCTGCCTCTGGGCGCATTGAGCGGTCTGCTTGCCGGGTTCGCGGCGCTCGCGGTCGCCGAGCTGGTCTCCGCAGCGGTCCGCCCCCAGGCGGGGCCCATCACGGCTGTGGGCGGGGCGGCCATCGACCGTACGCCGACACCGGTGAAGGACTGGGCGATCCGCCACTTCGGCGAGGACGACAAACTGGTCCTGCAGCTCGGTATCCTCGCCACGCTGGCCGCGTTGGCCATGGTGCTGGGAGTGGTGGCACTCCGGTTCCGACGGGCCGGCGCCGCGGGGGTCCTGATCTTCGGAGTGGTCGGCGCCGGCGCCGCGCTGACCCGGCCGGACTCCTCGGGGTTCACCGACGCGCTCCCCTCGGTGGTCGGCGCCGTGGTGGCGGCGGCGCTGCTCTACTACCTCATCGGGCGGCTCACCCAGCCCCCTCGCACCGGCAGAGCCCCGGCGGACTCGGTGGAGTCGGGTCGTGAACCAGGCTGGGACCGGCGTGGGTTCGTCATCGGCGCCTCTGCGGCGGCGGTAGCATCCCTCGGCGTGGGAGCACTCGGCCGTCATCTCACCGGCAACGCCTCGCAGGCCGCGGTGGAGTCCCGGAACGCCGTGCGGCTGCCCGCACCGGCTTCGCCGGCGCCTCCGCTGCCGCCCGGCACGCAGCTCAATGTTCCGGGGATCAGCCGCTTCACCACGTCGAACAAGGCGTTCTACCGTGTCGACACGGCGCTGGTGGTGCCGAAGGTGGACGCCGACACCTGGCGGCTGCGCATCCACGGCAAGGGGGTCGCCCGCCCGGTCACCCTCACCTTCAAGGACCTGCTCCGGCGTGAACTGATCGAGCGGGACATCACCTTGACCTGCGTGTCCAACGAAGTCGGCGGGCCCTACGTCGGAAACGCGCGGTGGCTGGGTGTTCGGCTGGCCGACGTGCTGGCCGAAGCGGGCGTCCGCGCCCCGTCGAAGGGTGGTCCCGCGGATCAGCTCGTTGCTCGCTCCGTCGACGGTATGACGCTGGGCTCCCCGGTGGAAGCCGCCATGGACGGGCGGGATGCGATGCTGGCGGTCGGGATGAACGGGCAGCCGCTGCCCTTCACGCACGGCTTCCCGGTCCGCATGATCATTCCAGGGCTGTACGGATACGTCTCCGCCTGCAAGTGGATCGAGGACATCGAGCTCACGACGTTCGACGACTACGACCCCTACTGGGTCAAGCGATCATGGGCACGTCGTGCGCCGATCAAGACGCAGTCCCGGATCGATGTTCCCAAGCCGCTGTCCCGGTCCAAGGCCGGAACCGTCATGGTCGCCGGGGTGGCATGGGCCCAGCACCGCGGTATCGACCGCGTCCAGGTCCGGGTGGACGACGGCCCGTGGCGGGACGCCGACCTCGCGACGGAGGCGAACATCGACACCTGGCGCCAGTGGTCCTTCCCGTGGGAGGCGACGCCCGGCAGCCACACGCTGACTGTCCGCGCCACCGAACGCGGCGGCCAGGTACAGACGGAGAAACGCACGGGAACCGTCCCCGACGGAGCCAGCGGCTGGCCGTCCGTCGTCGTCACCATCGACTGACCAGCCCAATATCCTGCCCGCGGGGCAATCGCGCAGCTGATGTGCTGCCGCCCCGGGCTGAGCGTGCCGCCGCCCTGCTACAGACCAGGACTGCGTCGGCGTGCACGTTGCCGCCGCACTGGCAGCCGACAAACATGGCTGAGGAGACGCGCGCAACACTCGCTCACATGCAGACAAGCAGGTCAGAGCCGCAGGGCCCCGCGCTGGCCCCTGAAGCCTGGCCCCCGTCGTCCCACTGCACCCGGACCCGTCACCGGCGCAGGCACCCGAGGCGGAACCGGCCGACCACGCAGCGGCGAAGGACCGATCGACCTCGCCATGCCCGGGGCAGCCAGTGGAAAGAATCCCTCGGGAGCTGGTGAAGACCTGGCACTGGTCCACTCGCGCAGGAGGACACTCTGCGAACGCGGTCGTGGCGTACCTCAGGTTGGCCGAGCGAACCCCCTCCAACAAGAACTTGTGACACCGCGCCGAGCACTCCCACGTGTGATGCCCATCGGCGAGTCCAATTGCTTCGGCCCGTGTGCTCAGTACGGTGAGCCGTCTGCCGCACCCCTTCCGGCACGGCGGGTGTGGTGGGTACGGGATTTGGCGCGGGAGGAAATGCGGCATGACGCAGGTCGCGGTGACCGAGATGGACAAGCGGGTGACAGGGCGCCGGTGGATGGTGCGTCTGGACGCCGCCGGCCGAGGCGGTACGGCGGTGCGCATCTCGTGCAGCCGTCCCGGCTGCGCCGAGGAGCGTCTGCCGTCCGCGACCGCTGGACGTGCCTACGCCATTGCCCACGTCAAGGCACATCTGCGCACAGGGCCAGGCCCCCGGGCACAGGCCTACTGTGCCTGTCGGCTGGAGGATTGCCGCAACCACGTCAGCCCCGCAGACCAAAAGCAGCGCGCAGAGGTCTGGCGCTGCGGTGGCGCTGTCGTCCTGGCCGTGGTCACTGACCGGGAAGGGCGTTGGTGGCAGGTGACGGAGTGCTGTGCCCGCTGTGCGGCCGCCATGCCCAACGCCAAGGTCGTCGTCACCGCGACGGCCGCCCCCCGGCCCGCGCCCGCACCCTCAACTCCGGCGGCTGGAACTGCACAGCTCTTCGGCCGAGTCGCCGGAGACGGCCCATCTCGGGTGCCCGCAGCACGTCTGGTGTCCCCGCACCGGCAGGTCGTCAGGAGGATCTCCCAGCGGATCATCCCGCAGGACCTGCAGCCCGACGTCCTGCGCGATGAGCTCGTCGAACTCGGAGACCTCTTCCGCGCCTACCAGCAGGGCACCGCCCCCGACCTCTCTGCCCTCGCCGACCTTCAGGAACGCAAGGCCCGCGCATTCGCCGCCTGGGCCGGAGTCACCGGCGACCCCAACCTGCGTCTGGAAGGACAGCGCGCCCTGCAGGCCGCTGCCGCAGCCCGCCTCCAGCACCATTACCGCACCCGGAGCACCACCGATGCCGCCTCCGGTGCACCGGTGGTACGCAGACTGCTGACGTCCCCCTCGCAGTGGGAGCACGCCCGCTCCGTCCTCGCCTACGCCGCAACCCGTACCCCTTTTCCGGGCCCGGAGGCACAGCTCCTGGTGTTGCTGATGACCATGCGCGCCGTTCACTCCGGCACCGGAAAACTCATCGGCAAGGACATCACCGCGCTCGGGCTGGCCGATCCGGAGCAGCTGGTCGCAGACCTGGCGGACTGCGGGTGGCTGGAGCTGCCCGGCACGGTCGGCGAACTGCTCGCCTCCCCGACAGAGGCACCCACTCCCGTGACGGTCCCCAGCCTCATCCCCGGCCCGGACAGGACGAGCCTGCTCACCTTCGGCAAAAGGATGCGCCCCAAACTCTCCGGCTGGGCCCAACGCGTCATCGGCGACAAACAGCTCCGCCAGGCCGACGCCCCTGCGGCAGGCCGGCTGCTGGCCCTGACACTGGCCACCCAGACCAGCGCGGCCGGCCAGCTCGGCGCCGACGGCGGCCGGGGCATCCCCCTGGGCACCCTCCATGACCAGGTCCCCGTGGATCAGGACGAGATGCGGCACCTCCTCGACCTGCTGACCGGAACGGACTGGCTCACCGCAGCAGTCCTCACCGACACCCAGCTCACCGGGCAGCTCACCGAACGAGTCCTCCCGCTCACCTGCCCCCGGATCTGAGCTGCTTTCGCCTTCGAACCGTTGCGGTGCGATGAGCGTCTCCCCGCCCCGGAAGGCAGCCGGAGCCTGACAACCAGGGCTGAAGAAACCGGCAGCTGCTGGACGGCATGGCACCGAGACGTCAGCGTTCGGAAGAGCGGCACCCTGCGGCTGGGCGGCTTCGTTGTGACGCCTGCAGCCAGTCTTCTGCCATCTTTCAACCAAGGCTCCAGAAGGGTGCATTACCGCTTCGGCAAGGCGCGGCATCCTGACGGGAGGCGGGTCGGCGGTAAGAGTTCGTGTTGCCCGACAGCCGTTACGCCTTTGGAGAGGACACTCATGCTTCGTCGTATCGCGTTCACCCTGGCGACCGTCGCCGCCGCCGGCTTCGTCGCCGCCGCGCCCGCCGCCGCCAACGACTGGGAAGGCGGCAAGACCGTCGCCGGATACCAGCACGTCGAAGGCCACAAGGCGAGCGCGGAGTACCTGAACCTCGGCGGCCCGTACGGCATCACCTATGCCAAGGAGAAGAAGGCCCACTTCGAGGCCGAGCGCGGCTACTACTACAACCAGTACCTGCACGGCCGCTAGAACGCACCGACCGCGGGGCCCGCTCTCCGGGGAGCGGGCCCCGCGCGCGTAAGGAGGCGGCGGCCTTCCCCCTGCCGAGCGATCGTTCACGGTGAGGGGTAACGAGGCGGGGGGCTCTGGAGACTGACCTTCTGAATGACCATCTATGAGCGTTCTGCGCGAGGCAAGGGGAAAACTTGCTTGAGAGCACCTACAGGCGAGCGGCCGCGAGTGCGATGAGGATGAAGGCCGTCACCACAATCCCGATGAGCCCAGCCCAACCTCCCACCAGTGCGCACACCGTAACGACGACGAAGCCTCCCAGCATCAGCGCGACGAACATCCATGCGGAAAGCCCGTGATAGTCACCATTTGCGGCTCGCGTCCTCTTCGTCCGTTTCACGCTGCACAGAGTAACCAGTGCCGCCAACACGACCTGTGTATGGACCCGCAGTCCGGAATAGGTTCGTCGCGCGGTTGAACTCGCAGTCGCCTGCGGTCCGCCGGAACCGGCAGGGGTGAGCGAGCCCGCGCACATCGAGCCGCCCGTCCTGACGTGGCACAGGCCAGCCTCGTGGAGCACCGGCCCGAAGACCAGCTGCTTCACGCAGCTCAGGCCAACTGTGCCGCACCCTGTCCTGTGAAGTTTCCCCGTGATCTCGGACACTCGATGGTTATGCCGCGAGAGCGTGTTGATGCCGCTGCCGGGTCTCGGCCGGGGTGAGGTAGCCGAAGGTCTTGTGCTTGCGCAGGCGGCGG
>NZ_NWVL01000114.1 GCF_002382885.1 Streptomyces sp. WZ.A104 | reverse complement strand
CAGTCGAAGAGCAGTTGGAGATCAGCCGGAGATCAGTCGAAGATCGGGCCCTGCGTCCGGGTCCGCTTGATCTCGTAGAAGCCCGGAATGGAGGCGACCAGCAGCGTGCCGTCCCAGAGCTTCGCCGCTTCCTCCCCCTTGGGGGCGGGAGTGACGACCGGGCCGAAGAAGGCGACCTGCTCGCCGTCCGCGCCGGGCACCGCGATGACCGGGGTGCCGACCTCCTGGCCCACCTTGTCGATGCCCTCCTTGTGGGAGGCGCGCAGCTCGGTGTCGTACGCGTCGGAGTCGGCGTAGTCGGCCAGCTCGGCGGGGAGGCCGACGTCCTTGAGGGCGGCGGCCACGGCCTCGGGGGTGGGGCCCTCGCCGTTGTTGTGGAAGCGGGTGCCGAGCGCGGTGTAGAGGGGGCCCACGACCTCGTCGCCGTGCTTCTGCCGGGCGGCGACGACAACCCGGACCGGGCCCCAGGCCTTGTTCTCCAGGAGGTCGCGGTACTCCTCGGGAAGCTCGTCCAGCTTGTCCTCGTTCAGGACGGCCAGGCTCATCACGTGCCAGCGGACCTCGACATCACGGACCTTCTCCACTTCCAGCATCCAGCGCGAGGTCATCCACGCCCAGGGGCACAGCGGATCGAACCAGAAGTCGACCGGGGTCTTGCCGTTCGCCGGGGTGTTCTCGGGCATGTCTCTCCTCAGAAGGACGTGTTACAGCTCACAGGGCGTGTTGCAGCTGCGGGCGAGAACGCCTCCTCGTGGCCACTCATTCCCTGTATGCCACCGCCAGGGGACGCATGCAAGGATCAATGGGTTCGAACACGACACATGACGCGCGTCACGAAGGAGTGCCCGTGCCCGGTGAAAACCTGTCCCGCGACGAGGCCCAGAAGAGGGCCGAGCTGCTGACCGTCGACGGATACGAGGTCGCTCTCGACCTACGGTCCGCCGTCGGCGAGCCCGAGGGGGCCGACGGGGGCGACGGGGACGGCGGTCCACGGACGTTCCGGTCGCTGACCACCATCCGCTTCCGCTCCGCGCGTGCGGGCGCATCGACCTTCGCCGACCTGGTGGCCCCGGCCGTGGACGCGGTGACGCTGAACGGGAAGGCGCTCGACCCCGCCCTCGTGTTCGACGGGGCGCGGGTCACGCTGGACGAGCTGCTGGAGGGCGAGAACGTCCTCGTGGTCGACGCCCGCTGCGCGTACAGCCGGACCGGCGAGGGCCTGCACCGCTTCGTCGACCCGGAGGACGGCGAGGTCTACCTCTACACGCAGTACGAGCCGGCCGACGCCCGCCGCGTCTTCGCCAACTTCGAACAGCCGGACCTCAAGGCCCCCTACCGCTTCCAGGTGACCGCCCCCGAGGACTGGCGGGTCTGGTCCAACGGGGCCGAGGAGTTCCACGAGGGCGAGGTGTGGCGGTTCGCGGAGACCCAGCCGATCTCCACGTACATCACGGCCGTCGTCGCCGGGCCGTACCACTGGGTGACCGACCACTACACCCGTACGTTCGACGACGGCTCCACGCTGGAGATCCCGCTCGGCGCGATGTGCCGCAAGGGACTCGCCAAGCACTTCGACGCGGACGACGTCTTCCTGATCACCAAGCAGGGCCTGGACTTCTTCCACGACAACTTCGACTTCCCCTACCCCTTCGGGAAGTACGACCAGGCGTTCGTGCCCGAGTACAACCTCGGGGCCATGGAGAACCCGGGGATGGTCACCTTCCGCGAGGAGTACGTCTTCCGCGGCAAGGTCACCTCGGCCGCCTACGAGCGGCGCGCCAACGTCATCCTGCACGAGATGGCGCACATGTGGTTCGGCGACCTGGTCACCATGGAGTGGTGGGACGACCTGTGGCTGAAGGAGTCGTTCGCGGACTTCATGGGCTCCTTCTCGATGGTCGAGGCGACGCGCTTCACCAATGGCTGGATCACCTTCGCCAACAACCGCAAGGCCTGGGCCTACCGCGCCGACCAGCTGCCCTCCACCCACCCCATCACGGCCGACATCCGTGACCTGGAGGACGCCAAGCTGAACTTCGACGGCATCACGTACGCCAAGGGCGCCTCCGTGCTCAAGCAGCTCGTGGCGTACGTGGGCCGCGACGCGTTCCTCGAAGGCGCGCGGCGCTACTTCAAGCAGCACGCCTACGGCAACACCCGCCTGGGCGACCTGCTCTCCGTGCTCGCCGAGACCTCCGGGCGCGACATGAGCGCCTGGTCGCGCTCCTGGCTCCAGACCGCGGGCGTCAACGTACTGACCCCGGTGCTCACGTACGGCGCGGACGGAACGCTGACCGAGCTGGCCGTCATCCAGGAGGCCGGCGCCGCGCACCCGGAGCTGCGCCCGCACCGGGTCGCGGTCGGCCTGTACCGGCGTACGCCGGAGGGCGAGCTGACGCGTTACGCGCGGGCCGAGGTGGACGTGGCCGGCGAGCGGACCGTGGTGGACGCCCTCGCCGGGTCGGAGCGGCCCGATCTGGTCCTGGTCAACGACGACGACCTCACCTACTGCAAGGTCCGCTTCGACGCGGGTTCGCTGGCCATCCTGCGCGATCACCTGGGCGGGATCACCGATCCGCTGGCCCGCGCCCTGTGCTGGTCGGCCCTGTGGAACCTGACCCGGGACGCACTGATGCCCGCCCGGGACTTCGTCGCGCTGGTGCTGGCGCACGCCGGCCGCGAGAGCGACATCGGTGTGCTCCAGATGCTGCACACCTGGGCTCAGTCCGCACTGGTCCACTACGCCGCCCCGGCCTGGCGCGAGGAGGGCGGCCGAGCGCTGGCCGAGGGCGCGCTGCGTGAGCTGCGGCTCGCCGAGCCGGGCAGCCAGCACCAGCTGACCTGGGCCCGCTTCTTCGCGGCGGTCGCCTCGTCCGACGAGGACTTCCAGCTGCTGGGCGGGCTGCTGGACGGCACGGCCCGGGTGGACGGTCTCGATGTCGACCAGGAGCTGCGCTGGTCGTTCCTGTCCCCGCTCGCCTCTCACGGGGTGGCGAACGAGGCGGCCATCGACGCCGAACTGGCCCGCGACGACACGGCTTCCGGCAAGCGCCACCACGTGCGGTGCCTGGCCTCGCGCCCCTCGGAAGCGGTGAAGGCCCAGGCGTGGGCGGCGGTCGTGGAATCGGACAAGCTGTCCAACGCACTGGTCGAGGCGACGATCGCGGGCTTCCAGCAGCCCTCGCAGCGGGAGCTGCTGGCTCCGTACGAGAACCGCTACTTCGAGGTGATCGAGCGGATCTGGGCGGAGCGGTCCATTCAGATCGGCATGCACGTGGTGCGGGGGATGTTCCCCGGCCTCCGGGACAGCCCGGAAACGCTCGCGGCGACCGACGCCTGGCTGAGCGAGCACGAGAACGCGGCCCCGGCGCTGCGGCGGCTGGTGCTGGAGTCCCGGGACGATCTCGCGCGGGCGCTGAGAGGGCAGGAGTGCGACCGGGCGGCGTAGCGCCGGAGTGAGAGGGGCGCCCGGACAGGGCGTGTGCGCGGCGCGAAAGCGGCGCTCGCGCATCCGGCCGGGCGCCCCTCTCCGAATCCCGGCGTGACAGCCCTCTTCGGTTGTCGAACGCCCGTACTTTAGGGCGGTGTTGTCCGGATACGTCGACGGGCTTGTAACAGGAGGTTAGGGCACCCTCGCCGGACGGGAAACCCCGGGACATGACCCAGAACACCCCACTCTCCCGCCGCCTCCCGCTTCCCGTCCGGGAGGTCACCCAGCGTGTCTTGTCCGCCGCCCAGTTGAGGGCACGGGGCGTCTCCGCCGCGCAGACGTCCGCGCAGTGCCTGCCGGGCGGCCCCTGGCAGCAGATGCTGCCGGGGGTCTACCTCCTGCACCCCGGACCGCCCACCGGCCAGGAGCGGTTGCACGGCGCGCTGCTGTACGCGGGCCGCCCCCCGGGCTCCGCGCGCCGCGCGCCCGCCGGGCCGGAGGACCCGGGGTACGGCGAGGCGATGGTCACCGGGGTCGCGGCCCTCGCGCTGTACGGCTTCGCCACCGTGCCGGACCTGGGGGCGCTGCACCGGATCGACGTGCTGGTCCCGCGCACCCGGCGGCTGCGCTCCACCCGGTTCGTCGAGGTGCTGCGGGCCGCCGCGCTGCCGACAGCGGTGCGGGTGGGCCAGGTGCCCGTCGCCCCGGTCGAGCGGGCGCTGGCCGACGCGGTGGCGGGGCTGGAAGAGGCGGCGGACGTCCAGCGGCTGCTGACCGAGGCGGTGCGTGGCGGCCACAGCGAACCGGCTTCCGTGGTACGCGAGTTGAGCGCGGCGAAGCTGCTGGGGCGGCCCGCCGTGGTGGGCGCGGTGGACGCGCTGCTGGCCGAGGGCCGGGCGGTGGCGGAGGGGCGGCTGTACGCGATGGTCCGCGAGCACGGGCTCCCGGAGCCGCTGTGGAACGTGGAGCTGCGGCTGCCGGGCGGTCCCCGGCTGGGCGGGATCGACGCGTACTGGCCGGATCACGCCGTCGCGGTGGAGCTGGACACCAGGGCACCCCGGCACGGCGCGCCGAACCGGGGCGGCCGGGCCGGGGAGGACCCGCAGTGGTCCGCGTACGCCGCGAAGCGGGAGCACCTGGAGCGGCTCGGGGTGACGGTCGTCCACCTCACACCGAGGAAGCTGCGCGAGGCGGCCGAGCAGCAGGCGACGGTGGTCCGGACGGCCCTGATGGCGGCGGCCGACCGGGAGCCCGCCGCGTACGTGACGGTGCTGCCTCGCTGAGCGGCCGCGAGCCACCCACGGTCCCACCGGCCCGGACGTACCCGGTGTCACCGGTCCGGACGTTCCCGGTGCCACCGGCCTGGACGTTCCCGGTGCCACTGGTCCGGACCACGGGCCCGAACTCACGCTTCCCGCGTCCCGTTTCGCCTCATTCATCCCTCGTGGCGCATTACCCCCAGTGGCGGATCTCTGCCATGTCGCCAACTCGTCTCCGTCAACTCTCCACAAACCTCTGTCATTTACGACAGGGTGAGCGGTCATCCGGTACCGAATTCCGGACTCTCTCTTTCAATTAACAGGGATGCTGATGACCAAGGAATCCCCCAGTTCCATACCCGGAGCGAGACGCGCTGCCCGCATCGCGGCCGCAGCAGGCCTGGCGGCCGCGATCGCCGCCACCGGCGCCGCTCCGGTGTTCGCCGCCGACGACCCGGCTCCGGCACCCGTCAAACCGGCCGCCACGAGCGACCGGGGCGACAAGCTCGGCACCGCCGACGCCGAGGTTCTCACCAAGGCCGAGGCCAAGGGCGAGAAGAACGTCACGATGATGATCGCCACCAAGCCGGGGGCGACCGAGCAGGTCACCGAGCAGCTGGACGCCGTCAAGGGCTCCGTGCTCGGCCAGACCTACGACAAGCTCGGTTACGTACGGGCGACGGTGCCGACCAGCACCGCCGAGACCACCATCGCGAAGGCGTCCAAGCTCAAGTCCGTCCTCGGCATCGATCTCAAGCAGGAGATCAAGCTGGACGACCCGACGCCCTCGGGCGACCGGGTCGCGGGGGCCAAGCAGCCGAAGGCCAGCGGCAGTTACCCGGCGCCGAGCAAGAAGACCCCGGCGGCCAACCCGTACAACCCGTCCTTCGAGACGGGCGCGGTCTCCTTCGTCAAGAAGAACCCGAAGGCCGACGGCCGCGGGATCACCATCGGTGTCCTGGACTCCGGTGTCGACCTCGGCCACCCGGCCCTGAAGAAGACCACCACCGGCGAGCGCAAGATCGTCGACTGGGTGACCGCGACCGACCCGGTGAACGACGGCGACGGCACCTGGCTGCGGATGTCGCAGACCGTCACCGGCCCGACGTTCACGTCCGGCGGGAAGACCTACGCGGCCCCTGAGGGCAGCTTCAAGTTCGCCACCTTCGCCGAGTCGGCCACCACCGGCGGCGACATGGCGGGCGACCTCAACCGCGACGGTGACACCACCGACGTCTGGGGCGTGCTGTACGACCCGGTCAAGGGCACCGTACGGGTGGACCTGAACGAGAACGCGGACTTCTCGGACGACAAGGCCCTCAAGCCGTACAAGGACAAGTTCCAGGTCGCCCACTTCGGTGAGGACGACCCGCGCACCAAGATCGTCGAGCGCATCCCGTTCGTCGTCGAGACCCGTAAGGACGTGGTCTACAACGCTTCGGGCGCCAAGGCCGACTACGTCAACATCGGCGTGATCGAGGGCTCGCACGGGACGCACGTCGCGGGCATCACCGCGGCCAACGGCCTGTTCGGCGGCAAGATGAACGGCGCGGCGCCCGGCGCCAAGGTCGTCTCCTCGCGCGCCTGCACCTGGTCCGGAGGCTGCACCAACATCGCGCTGACCGAGGGCATGATCGACCTCGTCGTCAACCGCGGTGTCGACATCGTCAACATGTCGATCGGCGGCCTGCCGCCGCTGAACGACGGCAACAACGCCCGCGCCGAGCTCTACAAGCGCCTCGTCGACATCTACGGCGTCCAGCTCGTCATCTCGGCCGGCAACAGCGGCCCGGGCCTCAACACCATCGGTGACCCGGCCCTGGCCGACCACGTCATCTCGGTGGGCGCGTCGATCTCCAAGGAGACATGGGCCGCGAACTACGGCTCCAGGGTCACCAAGAAGTACGACATGCTCCCCTTCTCCTCGCGCGGTCCGCGTGAGGACGGCGGCTTCACGCCGACCATCTCGGCCCCGGGTGCGTCGATCAACACCACCCAGACCTGGGCCCCGGGCGGTCCGGTCAAGGAGGCGGGCTACGCCCTGCCGCCCGGCTACTCGATGCTCCAGGGCACCTCGATGGCCTCGCCGCAGGCCGCGGGCGCAGCCGCCCTGCTGCTCTCGGCCGCGAAGCAGAAGAACCTGGAGCTGCCCCCGGCCGACCTGCGGACCGCGCTGACCAGCTCGGCGACCCACATCAAGGGCGTGCCCGCGCACGCCCAGGGTTCCGGTCTGATGAACATCCGCGGCGCCTGGAAGCTCATCACCAAGAAGGGCAACCCGGCGCACGAGTACAAGGTGAAGGCCCCGGTCGACACCGCGATCGACTTCGCGCTCAAGGACCCGGGCTTCGGCACCGGCCTCTACGACCGCGAGGGCGGCCTCAAGGTCGGCGAGACGAAGGTCTACGAGATCACCGTCACCCGCACCACGGGTCCGGACCGCAACGTCCGGCACAAGCTGTCGTGGAAGAACAACGACGGCACCTTCAAGCTGAGCAGCCCCAAGTACGTCTCGCTGCCGCTCGACGTGCCGGTGAAGCTGAAGGTCACGGCGAAGGCCAAGAAGGCGGGCGTGCACAGCGCCATCCTGCGGCTGGACGACAAGAAGACCGTCGGCATCGACCACCAGGTCCTCTCCACGGTCGTCGTCGCCCACGAGCTGACCGAGCCCGGTTACGCGTTCAAGTCGTCGAGCTCGGTGCAGCGCAACGGCACCACCTCGTACTTCATCAACGTGCCGAAGGGCGCCAAGACCCTTGAGGTCGCCCTCAGCGCCCTGCGTTCGGGCAGCCAGACCCGGTTCATCGCCCTGCACCCGTACGGGACGCCGGTCGACCCGACCTCCACGATCAACTGCTACCCGAACTACGAGAACCCGGCCAACACCTGCCGCCCGGACGTGCGCTCCTACAAGGACCCGTACCCCGGCGTGTGGGAGATCGAGGTCGAGTCGCGCCGTACGTCGCCGCTGCTGGCCAACCCGTTCAAGCTGGACGTCTCGCTGCTCGGCGCCTCCTTCGACCCGGCGGTGCAGACCATCGACGAGGCGAAGATCGGCACCCCGGCCGCGGTGGACTGGAAGGTAACCAACGGCGCGGCGCCCCTTGAGGGCAAGCTCAAGGGCGGTGCGCTCGGCTCGGCCAAGGTGGAGAAG
Organism: Streptomyces sp. WZ.A104; assembly: GCF_002382885.1. Taxonomy (GTDB): domain Bacteria; phylum Actinomycetota; class Actinomycetes; order Streptomycetales; family Streptomycetaceae; genus Streptomyces. The sequence continues at coordinate 9,811 of NZ_NWVL01000114.1, read as the reverse complement.
CCGTCGATCTCCACGGGCCAGACCCGGCAGACCACGGTCACCATCGGTGCGGGCGTCGAGCGCCTCGACTTCGCCATCGGCAGCCCGTCGGACGCCAACGCCGACCTCGACCTGTACGTCTTCCGGGGCGCCACCCAGGTCGGCAGCGGGACCTCCGCCGGTTCCGAGGAGAAGGTCAGCCTGACCAAGCCGGCCGCGGGTACGTACACGGTGATCGTCGAGGGTTACTCGGTCCCGTCCGGGTCGACCACGTACGACTACCGCGACGTGTACTACGCGGCCTCGCTCGGCACCCTGAAGGTCGACACCTCGAAGACCTACAGCCTGGCGAACGGCGCCTCGGCGCAGATCGGCGCCGAGGTCGTGGTCGCCGGTGCGGCTCCCGAGGGTCGGCAGTTCTTCGGTGAGGTCCAGCTGGTGAACGGCCGCGGCACCGCCGCGGGCACCGGCAGCGTCGTGATCGAGAAGGTCACGCCGTAACGGATCGCTCCTGAGAAGTTCTGATCGGCGGCGGGGCGGGCGCTCTTCACGAGCACCCGCCCCGCTGTGCGTGTTCCTTGTCACAGCGCGGAGAGTCCGCAGGTCGGACAATGGATTGGACAAGGCGTGCCGGGACATACGCATCATGGAGCGGCATACGGACCGCACAGACGCACAGGTGTACAGAACAGAGGAGTCCCCGTGAAGGTCGGAATCGTCGGAGCCACCGGTCAGGTCGGCACAGTCATGCTCAGGATCCTGGCCGAGCGGAACTTCCCGGTCGACGAGCTGCGGCTGTTCGCCTCCGCTCGGTCCGCGGGCTCCACGATCGACTGGCAGGGCACCGGTGTCACCGTCGAGGACGCCGCTGCGGCCGACTACACCGGCCTGGACATCGTGCTGTTCTCCGCGGGCGGCGCGACCTCGAAGGCGCTGGCCGAGAAGGTCGCCTCCCAGGGCGCCGTGGTGATCGACAACTCCTCCGCCTGGCGCAAGGACCCCGAGGTCCCGCTCGTCGTCTCCGAGGTCAACCCGCACGCGGCCCGGGTCCGCCCCAAGGGGATCATCGCCAACCCGAACTGCACCACGATGGCCGCCATGCCCGTGCTGCGCCCGCTGCACGCGGAGGCCGGTCTCGAAACGCTGACCGTCGCCACCTACCAGGCCGTCTCCGGTTCCGGTGTGGCCGGCGTCGCCGAGCTGCACGGCCAGGCGTCCAAGGTCGTCGCCGAGGCGGAGAAGCTGGCCCACGACGGCGAGGCCGTGGACTTCCCCGAGCCCGCGGTCTACAAGCGCCCGATCGCCTTCAACGTGCTGCCGCTGGCCGGTTCGATCGTGGACGACGGTTCGTTCGAGACGGACGAGGAGCAGAAGCTCCGCAACGAGTCCCGCAAGATCCTGGAGATCCCGGAGCTGAAGGTCTCCGGCACCTGCGTGCGGGTCCCGGTCTTCTCCGGCCACTCGCTCCAGATCAACGCCCGCTTCGCCCGCCCGATCGGCGTCGAGCGCGCCTACGAGCTGCTGAAGGACGCCGAGGGCGTCGAGCTCTCCGAGATCCCGACCCCGCTCCAGGCGGCGGGCAAGGACGCCTCGTACGTCGGCCGTATCCGGGTCGACGAGACCGTCGAGAACGGCCTCGCGCTCTTCGTCTCCGGCGACAACCTCCGCAAGGGCGCGGCGCTGAACGCCGTGCAGATCGCGGAGCTGGTGGCGGCCGAGCTGAAGGGCTGACCAGAAGTCGTACGCGTACGGGAAGGGGCGGCCACCGGGCAGACCGGTGGCCGCCCCTTCCGTATGCCCTCAGAGGGCGAGGTGCCGCCTGAGGGCCACGTCCACCTCGGCCATGCGCTGCCGGGGGGCCTTGCCGATGCGGCGCATCAGCCGCTGCGGCGAGACGGCGCGCACCTGCTCGCACTGGGCCTTGCTGTCCACCGGAAGGTGGCACTCGGCCGCCGACAGCAGGACCTGGAAGGGAAAGACGCGCGCCGTGTTGGAGGTGATGGGCACGACCGTCAGGACACCGCGCTCCGTCCGCTCCACGGTGGCGTTGGCGCCGTCGTTCGACACGATCAGCGCCGGGCGGGCCTTGTTCGCCTCACTGCCCCGGACCGGCTCGAAGTCGATCAGGTAGATGTCACCGCGCCGCATCGGTGAGCCCGTCGCCCGAGACCCGGTCCCAGAAGTCGGCGTCCTCGCTCTTGTCCCACTCGGCGAAGGCCTCCTCGTATTCGGCCTCCAGGTTCGAGGCGCGCAACAGCTCGATCGCGGCGTGTATCACCGCGGACCGGGAATCCGCGTCGGTCTTCGCGGCGTACTCGTCGACGAAGGCGACATCCTCCTGCGGCAGACTCACACTGATTTTCATACCCTCGATGCTACCTGCGGTGGCACAGGGGTGTCACCCCCGGTGAGGAGGCCCTCACGGCCTCCGCACCTCGAAGAGCAGGCACCCGCACTCCACCGGCCGGACATGCATCCGGTCATGGTTCGAGCCTGCCCTCCGGAGCCGTCCGCGTCCGGCGGAAAACGGGCATCGCGCTGGGGGCGCGGCACGTGGAAGGATGGCCGGAAACGCCGCATATCAAGTAGCACACCAAGGAGATGACCGCGTGCCTGGCACGAATCTGACCCGCGAAGAGGCACAGGAGCGGGCGCGCCTGCTGACCGTGGACGCGTACGAGATCGATCTCGACCTCTCCGGAGCGCAGGAGGGCGGCACCTACCGGTCCGTGACCACCGTGCGCTTCGACTCCTCGGAGGCCGGTGCGGAGTCCTTCATCGACCTGGTCGCCCCCGCCGTCCACGACGTCGTACTCAACGGCGAGGCGCTGAACGTGGCCGCCGTGTTCCACGACTCCCGGATCGCGCTGCCGCAGCTGCGCGAGGGCGCCAACGAGCTGAAGGTCGTCGCGGACTGCGCGTACACCAACAGCGGTGAGGGTCTGCACCGGTTCGTCGACCCGGTCGACGAGCAGGCCTACCTGTACACGCAGTTCGAGGTCCCGGACGCCCGCCGGGTGTTCGCCTCGTTCGAGCAGCCGGACCTGAAGGCGACGTTCCAGTTCACCGTGAAGGCCCCCTCCGGCTGGACGGTCATCTCGAACTCGCCGACGCCGGAACCGAAGGGCGACGTCTGGACGTTCGAGCCGACGCCGCGCATCTCCACGTACATCACGGCCCTCATCGTCGGCCCGTACCACTCGGTGCACAGCAGCTACGAGAAGGACGGCCAGTCCGTTCCGCTGGGCATCTACTGCCGCCCCTCGCTGGCGGAGTACCTGGACGCGGACGAGATCTTCGCCGTCACCCGGCAGGGCTTCGACTGGTTCCAGGAGAAGTTCGACTACGCGTACCCGTTCGCCAAGTACGACCAGCTCTTCGTCCCGGAGTTCAACGCGGGCGCGATGGAGAACGCGGGCGCGGTGACCATCCGCGACCAGTACGTCTTCCGTTCCAAGGTGACGGACGCGGCGTACGAGGTGCGCGCCGAGACCATCCTGCACGAGCTGGCCCACATGTGGTTCGGCGACCTGGTGACGATGGAGTGGTGGAACGACCTCTGGCTGAACGAGTCGTTCGCCACCTACACCTCGATCGCCTGCCAGGCGTACGCCGAGGGCTCCAAGTGGCCGCACGCCTGGACCACGTTCGCCAACTCCATGAAGACCTGGGCGTACCGGCAGGACCAGCTGCCCTCCACGCACCCGATCATGGCGGACATCCGGGACCTGGACGACGTCCTCGTCAACTTCGACGGGATCACGTACGCCAAGGGCGCATCCGTGCTCAAGCAGCTCGTGGCGTACGTCGGCATGGACGCGTTCTTCCAGGGCGTACAGGCGTACTTCAAGGCGCACGCCTTCGACAACACCCGTCTGTCCGACCTGCTGGGCGCGCTGGAGGAGACCTCCGGCCGTGACCTGAAGACCTGGTCGAAGGCGTGGCTGGAGACCGCGGGCATCAATATCCTGCGCCCGGTGGTCGAGACCGACGCCGAGGGCCGTGTCACCTCCTTCACCGTGCTCCAGGAGGCCCCGGCGCTGCCCGCCGGTGCCAAGGGCGAGCCGACGCTGCGCCCGCACCGGATCGCTGTCGGCTGCTACGACCTGAACGCGGACGGCAAGCTCGTCCGCACCGACCGGATCGAGCTGGACGTCGAGGGCGAGCGCACCACCGTGCCGTTCCCGGAGGGCAAGGCACGCCCGGCCGTCATCCTGCTCAACGACGACGACCTCTCCTACGCCAAGGTCCGCCTGGACGAGGAGTCCCTGCGGGTCGTCACCGAGCACCTGGGCGACTTCACCGAGTCGCTGCCGCGCGCCCTGTGCTGGGCCTCGGCCTGGGACATGACGCGCGACGGCGAGCTGGCGACCCGCGACTACCTCGCTCTGGTGCTCTCCGGCATCGGCAAGGAGTCGGACATCGGCGTCGTCCAGTCGCTGCACCGCCAGGTGAAGCTGGCCCTGGACCTGTACGCGGCCCCGGAGACCCGTGAGGCCGCGCTCAACCAGTGGACGGACGCGACACTGGCGCACCTGCGGGCGGCGGAGCCGGGCAGCGACCACCAGCTGGCGTGGGCCCGCGCGTTCGCGGCGACCGCCCGCAACCCGCAGCAGCTGGATCTGCTCCAGTCGCTGCTGGACGGCACGGAGGCCATCGAGGGCCTGACCGTCGACACCGAGCTGCGGTGGGCGTTCGTGCAGCGGCTCGCGGCCGTCGGCCTGCTCGACGAGGAGGAGATCGCCGCCGAGTACGAGCGCGACAAGACGGCGGCGGGCGAGCGCCACGCGGCCTCGGCGCGGGCGGCCCAGCCCTCGGAGGAGGCCAAGGCGCAGGCGTGGGCCTCGGTCGTGGAGTCCGACAAGCTGCCGAACTCGCTCCAGGAAGCGGTCATCAGCGGCTTCGTCCAGACGGACCAGCGCGAGCTGCTCGCCCCGTACACGGAGAGGTTCTTCGCCGCGGTGAAGGACGTCTGGGACTCGCGCAGCCACGAGATGGCCCAGCAGATCGCGGTGGGCCTCTACCCGGCCCTCCAGGTCTCGCAGGAGACGCTGGACGCCACCGACGCCTGGCTGGCCTCGGCCGAGCCGAGCGCGGGCCTGCGCCGGCTGATGTCGGAGTCCCGGGCGGGCGTGGAGCGCGCGCTGAAGGCCCAGGCCGCGGACGCGGCGGCGGCCACCGCGTAGCGGTACGTACGGCCCTGGGGGCGTCCTCTTCGTCGCGGCGAATGCGTCGCGGCAAAGGGGCGCCCCTTTGCCGTACGCCCACGCGTTCGCTGTGTGTCCGTACCCGATGGGGTCTCCCGTGGCCCACGGTCCGAAGGGTCGTCGCAAGCTTCGGGCGCTGACCACGGGAGGGTCGATGCCCGGCCAGGCCCTGAGCGCCTGTCGGGTTGGAACCCGCCCGGCGGACGGGCGCAGGAGCGCAACCGTCCGCCGGGCGGAGCAGGGGGTGCCGGCAGGCCCTACGGGGTCACGCGCCCGACTCCTCGTAGCGGCGGGTCAGCTCGGCCGTGCCGGACTCCGTGAGGCTGCCGTGGAGCCTCATCCGGGCCACGCCGCCGTCGGGGAAGGCGTCGAGGCGGACGTGGGTGACGACGGCCTGGGCGCGCAGCACGAAGCGGTGCGGGGTGTCGGGCTGGAGGCGGGTGCGCGGGATGATCTCGAACCACTCGCCGGTGTCGCCGTTGCGGCCCTGGAGGGCGATCCAGCCCGCGGAGTTGCCCTTGAGGTAGGCGGTGTCGATCTCGACCGCGCGGACCGCGCCCTGGGCGGGCAGGCGGAAGCGGACCCAGTCGTTGGTGTCGCGGACCCGGCGGCGGCGGTTCTCCCAGCCGTCGTCCATCTTGCGGGACGTGCCCGGCAGGATGATCTGGGTGGGCGAGGAGTAGAAGCGGTCGGAGGCGTCCTCGTACGTACCGCCGTTGAGCACGGAGATCAGGTCGGCGGTGCCGAGCGCGGCGATCCAGGCGGGGTCCGGGACGACCTCGCCGTGCACGCGGAGGCGGGCGATGCCGCCGTCGGGGTGCTGGCAGAGGCGGATGTGGGTGTAGCGGCGGCCGCCGGTGATCTCGAAGGCGTTCGCGGCGTGGCCGCGTACGGGGGTGGGCGGAAGGATCTCCTCCCACTTCACGTCGTCGGCGAGCAGCTGCTCCGGGCTCGGGGCGCCTTCGACGGAGGCGGCCTGCACCGATACGCGCTGCGGGTAGTTGCCGCGGAAGTGGGCGGTGTCCACGATCAGGCCGCGAATGACGCCGGGGGCGCCGAGGCGGACGATCGCCCAGTCGTGGTCCTCGGGGGCCGGGAAGGGGGTCTCGGCGTCCGCGCCGCGGCGGCGGCGGGTCTCCCAGCCGTCCATGATCTTGCCCTTGTGCCCGAAGTGCTCCGGGTCGAAGACTGCGCGCTCGCGGATCAGGAGGTTCTCGCGCTCGGCGAAGAACTCGTCGTTGGCGGCGATCACGCCCGCGCCCAGGCGGCGGTCGGCGAGGTCGACCAGCTCGATGAAGGGAAGGTCCCCGGCCTCGCGGTAGTCCGCGTAGGGGTCGCCGCCGCCGTAGGGCGCGGCGTCATTGGCATGGGGGTCGGTGTCGGAGTTCTGGAATGCGGTCTCGCTCGCGTCGAAGGTCATGCCCCTACCCTCGCGCGACCGGAACCATCAGGTCCATCGAAAGTTTCCGCAGATACTGTTCAGCTCAACTGAACGTACGGGCCACCTGTGTGAGCGCCGCGAGCACCCGCGCCACCGCCGGGCCGCTCTCCGCCCCGTGCCGGACCGCGGCCACCACATGGCGGCGCGGCTGGTCCGCCTCCAGCACCCGCATCACCACGCCCTCGCTCCGCTCCCGGGCGGCCATCCGGGGGACCAGCGCGATCCCCATGCCCGCCTCGACGAGGGCGAGGATGGCGGTCCATCCGGCGGCGCTGTGGGCCTGCTCGGGGACGAAGCCCGCGGCTTCGCAGGCGGCGGTGGTGATCTCCGACCAGGGCCCCGAGCCGCCGAAGATCCAGCGGTCGGCGGCCAGGTCCGCCAGGCGCAGCGCGGGCGCGTCGGCCAGCGGGTGACCGGCCGGGAGCGCCACGTCCAGCGGGTCGGCGAGCAGCGGGAAGAGGGAGAAGCGGGGGTCGCGGGCGGTCGGCGCGTGCGCGGCCAGCGACAGGGCCAGATCCACCTCGCCCGCGGTGAGCAGCTCGTACGCCTGGGCGGCCTCGGCCTCCCTTACGCGTACGTCGGGCCCCGGGCGCTCCTCGGCGCGCAGCAGCCGGACGGCGGGTACGACGAGGGCGGGCACCGCGGTGGAGAACGCGCCGACCCTGACCTCACCGGCCTCGCCGCGCAGATAGCCGGTCAGTTCGGCCTCGGCCCGCTCCAGCTGGGCGAAGACCGCCTCCGCGTGGCGCAGGACGAGGTGGGCGGCGTCGGTGAGGCGGACGCGGCGGCCCTGGGGCTCCAGCAGCTCCACGCCGAGCTGCCTGGCCAGGTTGGTGAGCTGCTGGGAGACGGCGGAGGGGGTCATCAGGAGCGCCTCGGCGGTCGCCGTCACCGTGCCGCGGTCGCGCAGGGTGCGCAGGATGCGGAGCTTCTTGACGTCCCACTCGGTCATGGGCGCAACCTACCGGCCCCTCCCGGAGCCGGACGCACGGATGCGCCGCGCGGTAGCTCCTACCGGCGGCGCACCCGTCGTACGTGTGCGGGTCAGACCTGCTTCTTGGACTTGTCCAGGACCATGACCAGGGCCGTGATCACCAGGAACAGGGCGATGGGCGCGACGACGTAGAGACCGATGGTCTCCATCGCACTGAGGCCCGGACCAGGATCGTCACCGTCGTCGGGCGTGAGCGCGAGTGCCGGGGCCGACATGAGCAGCATCATCAGCGTCGTCCCGGCCGCAACGACGCCGGCGCGCATAGCGTTCTTCTTGTCCACGGTGCCAACGTAGCGAACGCCTAGGCGGGGCGCTCGCCCGGGGGTGCCGTACGGGGCTTCCGGGGCCCGAGGACTGCCATCAGGGCGTGCAGGCGGGGCGAGGCGGTGATCTCCTCCAGGGTGACGGGGTGGCCCTCCGGGTCGGCGATCGGGAGGCGCCAGTTGGGGTACTGGTCCCAGGTGCCGGGCAGATTCTGCGGGCGGCGGTCGCCGACGGTGTCGGGGAGCCAGACGCCGGTCAGCCGGGCGGGGGTGCGCAGCAGGAAGCGGTGGACGGCGCGGACGGCGGCCTCCTCGTCGCCGTCGCCCTCGGGGAGCATCCGCAGCCGGGCGAGGAGGGCCAGCCACTCGGCGGTGTCGGTGGCGTCCTCGGTCAGCTCCTCCTCCAGAGGGCGGGTGAGCAGGCCGAGGCGGTGGCGCAGGGTCATGTGATCGCCGGTCAGCCGGGCGGCGGTGGAGGGCAGATCATGGGTGGTGGCGGTGGCGAGGCAGTCCCGGCGCCACTTCTCCGGGGCGAGCGGGCGGCCGTCGCCGTCCCAGTCGCGCTCGAACCAGAGCACGGAGGTGCCGAGCACCCCGCGCCGGGCAAGCGCCTCACGGACGCCGGGCGCGACGGTGCCGAGGTCCTCGCCGACGACGACGGCACCGGCCCGGTGGGCCTCCAGGACGAGCACGGCGAGCATCGCCTCGGCGTCGTACGCGACATACGTGCCGTCGGTGGGCGGGCGGCCCTCGGGCACCCACCAGAGCCGGAACAGGCCCATGACGTGGTCGATGCGCAGAGCCCCGGCGTGGGCCAGCAGCCCGCGCAGCAGGCCCCGGTAGGCGGCGTAGCCGGTGGCGGCCAGGGTGTCGGGGCGCCAGGGCGGCAGGCCCCAGTCCTGGCCGCGCGCGTTGAAGGCGTCCGGGGGCGCGCCGACGGACATGCCGTGGGCGAAGGCCTCCTGCTGGGCCCAGGTGTCGGCCCCGGACGGGTGCACGCCGACGGCCAGGTCGTGGACGATCCCGACGCCCATCCCGGCGTCCTCGGCGGCCCGTTGGGCAGCGGCGAGCTGGGTGGCGGTCAACCAGGCGAGGCGGCAGTGGAAGTCGACCCGGTCCAGCAGCTCGGAGCGGGCACGGGCAGTGCCCGGGGAGCGAGGGTCGCGCAGGGCGGCGGGCCAGCTGTGCCAGTCGGGCCCGTGCACCTCGGCGAGCGCGCACCACAGGGCGTGGTCCTCCAGCGCCTGGCCCTGCTCGGCGAGGAAGTCGCAGTAGGCGGCGCGCCGGCCGGGGGTCAGCGGCACCTCGACGACGAGCTCCAGGGCCTGGCGCTTCAGCTCCCAGACGGCGTCCCGGTCGATGAGGGCGCCCTTGTTCAGCACGGCCTCGCTGAGCGCGGCGGCGTCCTGGCGGAGGTCGTCCAGGGTGGCCCGGTCGCGTACGTGCCCGTACTCCGGGACGGACTCGACGTGCAGGTGCACCGGGTCGGGGAAGCGGCGCGAGGAGGGGCGGTAGGGCGACGGGTCGGTGGGCCGCCCCGGAACGGCCGCGTGCAACGGGTTGACCTGGACGAACCCGCACCCGAGCGTGCGCCCGGCCCAGGCGGCGAGGTCGGCCAGGTCCCCGAGGTCGCCCATGCCCCAGGAGCGGGCGGACAGCAGGGAGTAGAGCTGCACCAGGAACCCGTGCGCGCGCCCGGCCGGCTGCGGCGCCCGGGCCGGGGCGACGACGAGGGTGGCGGTGGCCCGGCGGTGGTCCGGCGTACGGACGTGGAGGCGATGGACACCGTGAGGCGGCGCGACCCACCAGGCGGGGGCGGGCGGAGACTCCACCCCACCCGTGCCGCCCGGCTCCGCGGCGGCACCCTCGGCGCTCCGGGCCGCGGCGGTGAGCGCGGGCGCATCGGCGGGCGCGGGCCCGGCGGAGG
>NZ_NWVL01000113.1 GCF_002382885.1 Streptomyces sp. WZ.A104 | reverse complement strand
CCGAGCACGTCCGTCAATCAGATCTCGATGAAGCGAAGGAGTCTCATGCACGTCCAAATGCTCACGAGTCACGGCCCCCGAGTCGAGCGGATCACCAAGTTGGTGCAGTTAACAGACCACCCGCCGCTTCAGGTCGGCGTAGGTCTCCTGGCCGTCCGACAGCCGGGTGTGCCGGGTGAAGATCACCTCGGCGTGCCGTGCCGCGAATTCCCGGCCCACCGGGGAGGCCCCGGCCTGGAAGATCACAGGACGTCCCTGAGGGGAGGGCGGCAGGTTCAACGGGCCCCGGACGTCGAAGAACTCGCCGCGTGCGGAGTCCTTCCGTCCCTCGCCGCCCGCCTCCCAGAGGCGTTTGGTGACACCGATGAACTCCTCGGCGCGAATATAGCGCCGGTCGTGCTCCATGTGCTCGGGGAAGCCGAAGTTGCGGGACTCCCACGGCGCGGCGGAGGTGACGACGTTCCAGCCTGCCCGGCCGCCGCTGATCCGGTCCAGGGAGGTGAACCGGCGGGCGATGTCGTACGGCTCGTTGTAGGTCGTGGTCGCCGTCGACGCGAGCCCGATGTGCTCGGTCCCGGTGGCGTAGGCGGCCAGCAGGCCCAGCGGTTCGAGGTGCTCGTTGCGTGCGGTGCGGCTGATGTGCTGGACGTCGGTGCCCCAGACGGCCACCACGTCGGGCACGAAGAGACAGTCGAACCGGCCCCGTTCGAGCGTGCGGGCGCAGGCCAGGTGGAAGGCGAAGTCGAGCTGGGCGTCGAGCGGGGTGGACGGGTGCCGCCAGGCGGCTATGTGCGATCCCGGGCCGTCGATGATGGCCCCGAGTTTCATGGTGCGTTTCCGATGAACCATGCGGTCTTCCCTCGGCTGAGATTCCCGGAACGGGAGGATATCGGGAGGATTTCGCTGGGAACGCACTTCCGTCGACGTTCCGAGCGGGTCATTGCGGACCGACCGTACTATCTGATCGCTCTCCTGTCCGGTTCACAACCGCCCGGACGTGCCCTTTCCGCTGCCGGGGGCAAGCTGATCCGTCTGCTGAAACCGTGCTGAAACCGCACCGTGCCATACTTGCCGGTAACCGAGGGGATCGGCTGGAAGTCTCGTTTTATCGCGAGGCCTGCCGGAGGCTCTCTCCTCGCGACGAACACGATCGATTGCAACGGGGGAATGGGTATGCGTGTGGTGATGCGGAGAGCGGTGCGGAGCAGATGTCGCCCCGGCTCGTGGCTCCCCTGGAGAATCGCTTCCTGAGCCTCCGTCGGCTGGGGTGACGTCCCTGGCGGGGCCGGGGTGGCGCCCCTGTTTTCCCCGAGCTCCACCGGTGGCGCGATGCGCTGTTCGCCCGAATTTTTCACGCCTTGACGGAATTTCATCCGAAGGTGTTACCTGCTGCTTCCCGTCGGTATTTACTGCTCTTTCGGCAGGCGCCGGCGGCGACATTCGGTGCGCGGTATCGAGCGCGCGCCTTACCTGTTCTTCCGAAGGTCGTTCCGGCCTGCCATCCCGTCGTGTTCGTGCACGTTGTTCTGGCTGCTTATTGGAAAGGTTTCGCCGTGAGTGGGACGAGTATTTCTGGGCGCAACGGCCAGGACTCCGGTGCGCGGGTCGCGATCGTGGGATTCTCCTGCCGGTTTCCCGGAGCGGCGAGCCCCGAGGAATTCTGGGAAATGCTCAGCAACGGCCGGTCCGGGCTCGGGGAGTTCCCCGCCGGGCGGCGCGGCCGCGCGTCAGGTCTGCCCGGCGGCTACCTGGATACGGTGGACGGCTTCGATGCGGACTTCTTCGAGGTGTCGCCCGCCGAAGCGGCCGCGATGGACCCCCAGCAGCGGCTGGCGCTTGAGCTGAGCTGGGAGGCGCTGGAGAACGGCCAGGTCGCCCCCGACTCCCTGCGCTCCACCAGGACCGGCGTCTTCATCGGCGCGATCAACGACGACTACGCGTCCCTCCTGCGCCCCGGCGGCGACGACGCGATCACCCGGCACACCCTGACCGGCACGCAGCGCAGCTTCATCGCCAACCGCATCTCCTACTGCCTGGGCCTGCGCGGGCCCAGCGTCCTGGTGGACAGCGGGCAGTCCTCCTCGCTCGTCGCCGTGCACCTCGGCGTACAGAGCCTGCTGCGCGGCGAGTCCGACCTCGTGCTCGCGGGCGGGGTCAACCTCATCCTCTCCGAGGACAGCACCAGCCGCCTGGAGCGCTTCGGCGCGCTCTCGCCCGACGGTCGCTGCTACACCTTCGACGCACGCGCCAACGGGTACGCGCGCGGCGAGGGCGGTGGCCTCGTCCTCCTGAAGCCCCTGGAGCGGGCCCTCGCCGACGGCGACCGCGTGCTCGCCGTGATCGAGGGCAGTGCCGTCAACAACGACGGCGGGGGTGACGGGCTGACCGTCCCGAGCGCCGACGCCCAGAGCGAACTGATCCATGAGGCGTGTGCCTCGGCCGGTATCGCGCCCTCCGATGTCCAGTGCGTCGAACTGCACGGCACCGGCACCCGCGTCGGCGACCCCCTGGAGGCCGAAGCCATCGGCCGCGCCCTCGGTGCGCAGCGCCCCGGCGGCAGCCCCGTACGCGTCGGCTCCGTGAAGACCAACATCGGCCACCTGGAAGGGGCGGCCGGCATCGCCGGACTGCTGAAGGTCGTCTCCTGCGTCAGCCGGCGTGCGCTCGTGCCGACGCTCCATCAGCAGGAGTCGCACCCGGACATCCCCCTCGACCGGTGGAACCTGAGCGTGCAGACCGAACACGAGCCCTGGGAGGGGGAGCACGGGCGGCTGCTCGCCGGAGTCTCCTCCTTCGGCCTCGGCGGCACCAACTGTCACGTCATCATCGGCGACGCCCCCGCCCCGCCGAAGGCCGCCGGCCCGCGACCGAGGCCGGGTCGCGGCGCGCACGCCTGGCCCCTCTCGGCCCGTGGCGCGGCGGCGGTGCGCGCCCAGGCGGAACGGCTGGAGACGTACGTGGACCGGCACCCGGAGACCGAACCGGCCGCCGTCGCCCGCGCGTTGGCCACGGGGCGTGCGTCCCTGGAACACCGTGCCGTCGTCGTCGGCGAGGACGCCACCGCCCTGCGCACCGGACTCGGCATGCTCGCCGCGGGCACGGGCGCGGCCCAGGTGGTCCGCGGCACCGTCCGCGGTGACGCGTCGTCCGAAGCGGTCTTCGTCTTCCCCGGGCAGGGCTCGCAGTGGCAGGGCATGGCCGCCCGGCTCCTGGACGGCTCCACGGTGTTCGCCGAGCGGATGGCGCAGTGTGAACAGGCCCTCGCTCCCTACGTCGACTGGTCGCTCACCGACGTCGTCCGCGACACGGCCGACGGCAACCCGCTGGACCGCGTCGATGTGGTCCAGCCCGCGCTGTGGGCCGTCATGGTGTCCCTCGCCGAGGTGTGGCGTGCGGCGGGCCTGCGGCCGTCGGCGGTGCTGGGGCACTCGCAGGGCGAGATCGCGGCCGCGGTGGTCGCCGGAGCCCTGACCCTGGAGGACGGCGCGCGCGTCGTGGCCCTGCGCAGCGCGGTGATCCGCGACGGGCTGTCGCGGCGCGGAGGCATGGTCGCCCTCGCGCTGGGCGAGGCGGCGGCCGGGCGGCTGATCGACGGATTCGGCGGCCGGCTCTCCGTCGCCGCGGTCAACAGCCCCTCGGCGACCGTGGTGTCCGGCGCCCCCGCAGCACTGGACGAGCTGACGGCCCACTGCGAGGCCGAGGGGATACGGGCCCGCCGGGTCCCGGTGGACTATGCCTCGCACTGCGCCGAGGTCGAGGCGGTCCGGGACGAGGTGCTGAGCGCCCTGGCCGGTGTCCGGCCCGGCGCGGCCCACGTGCCGTTCCACTCGGGCGTCACCGGCACCACCCTGACCGGGCACGAGCTGGACGCCGCCTACTGGTACGAGAACCTGCGCCGCACCGTGCGCTTCGAACAGAACGTGCGGGCCGCCGTCGCGGACGGGCACACCCGCTTTGTCGAGGTGAGCCCCCACCCGGTCCTGGTCGCCGGGGTGGAGGAGACCCTGGAGGCGGCGGGCGCGGACGAACACGGCCTGGCCGTCGGCACACTCCGCCGGGGCGAGGGCGGCTGGGACCGCTTCCTGCTGTCGGCCGCCGAGGCCTGGACCCACGGCGTCGACATCGACTGGACCGCGCTGGCCGGCCCCGGGCCGAGGGCCGACGGGCTGCCGACGTACGCGTTCCAGAGGCGCGGCCACTGGCTGGACGCGGCGACCGCGCCGACCCCGCAGACCGCATCCGCCGCCCCTGGGCCCGGGCGGGCCGAGGGCGGCGAACCGCTCCCCGGCGACGTACGCCCCTCCCCCCAGGACATGCAGCCGCCCGCCGCCGACGAGCGGCCCCCGGCGCCCGGAGACCGGCTCCCCGACGACGTGCCCCTCCTGGATCTCGTACGCGATGAGGTGGCCGCCGTCCTCGGCCACCCCACGCCCCACGACATCGACATGGACCGCACGTTCAAGGCCCTCGGCTTCGACTCCGTCGCCATGGTCGATCTGCGCGGCCGCCTGCGGACGGCGACCGCCGTCAACCTCACCACCACGGCCCTGTTCGACCACCCGACGCCCGCCGCGACGGCCGCGTACCTGGAGGGCAGGCTGCGCGGCGGTGGCGGGACGCCCGTGCGGGCGGCGGACGCCGCACCCGTGCGGACGACGGGCGACGACGAGCCGATCGCGATCGTCTCCATGGCCTGCCGCTTCCCCGGCGGCGTGACGAGCCCCGAGGACCTGTGGGACCTGATCGCCGCCGAGCGGGACGTGATCGGTGACTTTCCGGACAACCGCGGCTGGGACCTGGAGAAGCTGTACGACCCGCAGTCGGAACGGCGCGGCACCAGCTATGTGCGGCACGGCGGCTTCCTCCGCGACGCCGTCGACTTCGACCCGGACTTCTTCGGGATCTCGCCGCGCGAGGCGCTGGCGATGGACCCGCAGCAGAGGCTGCTCCTGGAGACCTCCTGGGAGGCCGTGGAGCGGGCGGGCCTGGACCCGGCGTCGGTGCGCGGCAGCAGGACGGGTGTGTTCTTCGGCGCGATGTACCAGGAGTACGGGCCCCTCCTTCAGGACGGTGCCGAGGGCGTCGACGGGCACCGGCTGACGGGCGGCACGATCAGCGTGGCCTCCGGTCGCGTCGCGTACACCCTCGGGCTCGAAGGTCCCGCCGTCACCGTGGACACGGCCTGCTCCTCCTCCCTGGTCGCCCTTCACTGGGCGGTGCGCTCGCTGCGCTCGGGGGAGTGCTCGATGGCCCTGGCGGGCGGCGTGACGGTCATGCCGACGCCGGGCATGTTCGTGGAGCTCAGCCGCCAGGGCGCGCTGTCGCCCGACGGGCGCTGCAAGGCGTTCTCGTCGACCGCGGACGGTACCGGCTGGTCCGAGGGCGTCGGCGTGCTGCTGGTGGAACGCCTCTCCGACGCCCGCCGCAACGGTCATCAGGTCCTCGCCGTGATCCGGGGCAGCGCCGTCAACCAGGACGGCGCGAGCAACGGCCTCACCGCCCCGCACGGCCCCGCCCAGCAGCGCGTCATCCACGCCGCCCTGACCGACGCGGGCCTGACGCCCGGTGATGTCGACGCGGTGGAGGCCCACGGCACCGGCACCAAGCTGGGCGACCCCATCGAAGCGCAGGCGCTGCTCGCCGCCTACGGCCAGGACCGCCCCGCCGACCGCCCGCTGCGGCTCGGCTCCGTCAAGTCCAACATCGGTCACACCCAGGCGGCGGCGGGTGCGGCCGGGGTCATCAAAACGGTGCTGGCGATGCGGCACGGTGTGTTGCCCCGCACCCTGCACGTGGCCGAGCCGTCGCCGCACATCGACTGGTCGGCGGGCTCGATGGAGCTGCTGACCGCCCCCGAGCCGTGGACACCGGCCGGGCGTCCGCGCCGGGCGGGCGTGTCGTCGTTCGGCATCAGCGGCACCAACGCCCACCTGATCCTGGAAGAAGCCCCCACCGGCAGCGGCGATCCGGACTTCACCGACCTGCGGCCGGAGCCGACGGGTACGCACGGCGGCCCGGGCCTCGTCGACGGCGCCTCCGGAACCCCGGTGCCGTGGGTGCTCTCCGGATCCTCGCCGCAGGCACTGCGCGAACAGGCACGACGGCTGGGCGAGTTCACCGAGGCGGCGCCCCTGCTGTCGCCGCTGGACGTGGGCTGGTCGCTGGCCGCGTCGCGTGCGGTCCACGACTCCCGCGCTGTGCTGCTGGTCCCGGACCGGGCGGCGGGCCTGGGCGTCCTGACCGCGCTGGCCGAGGGGCTTCCCGCCCCGGGTGTGGTCTCCGGCACGGCGGACGTACGCGGCCGGACCGTGTTCGTCTTCCCCGGCCAGGGCTCCCAGTGGGCCGGGATGGCCGCCGAACTCCTCGGCCAGTCAGCGGTCTTCGCGGACACGCTCACCGAAGTCGACTCGGCACTGGGCGAGTTCGTGGACTGGTCGGTCGCCGACGTCCTTCGCCAGGACCCGGCCGCCCCCTCCGCCGAGCGCATCGAGATCCTCCAGCCGGTGCTGTTCGCGGTGAACGTGGCACTGGCCGCCGTGTGGCGGGCCTCCGGTGTGCGGCCCGACGCGGTGGTGGGCCACAGCCAGGGCGAGATCGCCGCCGCGTACGTCGCCGGGGCGCTGTCCCTGCGCGACGCGGCCCGGCTCGTCGTGCACCGCAGTGCCCTGTTCGCCCGTGAGCTGGCGGGCCGCGGCGCGGTCGCCTCGGTGGCGCTGCCCGCCGCTGATGTGGCGCAGCGGCTCGCACCGTGGCACGGGCGGCTGGCGGTCGCCGGGCGCAACGGTCCTCGCGCCTCGACCGTGGCTGGGGACGTCCCGGCGCTGGAGGAGTTCGTCGCCGCGTGCCACCAGGACGACGTACGGGCGCGGATCGTGGGATCGACCGTCGCCTCGCACTGCGACCAGGTCGATCCGCTGCGCGAGGAGATCCTCGCCCTCTTCGCCGACATCACCCCGATGAGGGGCGACGTGCCCTTCTACTCCACGGTCACCGCCACTCGCCGCGACCACGCCGAACTGACGGCCGCGTACTGGTTCGACAACGCCAGGCAGCCGGTCGACTTCGAGAACACCGTGCGGGTGCTGCTCGCCGACGGCTTCCGGTTCTTCGTCGAGGCCAGCGCGCACCCCGTGCTGACCACCGGCGTGGAGGCGACCGCCGAGGAGGCGGAGACCGAAGCGGTGGCGATCGGATCGCTGCGCCGTGACGAGGGCGGCCGCGACCGCTTCCTCACCTCCCTCGCCCAGGGCTATGTACGCGGTCTGCCCGGCGTCGACCGCAAGGCCCTCTTCGCGGGCACCGGGGCGCGGCTCGGCGAGCTGCCCACGTACGCCTTCCAGCGCACCCGCCACTGGCTGGAGCCCACCGGCGCGGAGGCCGGCGACCCCGCCGGCCTGGGCCTCGGCGCGGTGGACCACCCGCTGCTGGGAGCGCTCGCGCACTCCGCGTCCGACGGCGGTGTCCTCCTCACGGGCCGCCTGTCCCTGCACACCCACCCCTGGCTCGCCGACCACACGGCGAGCGGTGCCCCGCTGCTGCCCGGCGCCGCGTTCGTGGAGCTCGCCCTGCGGGCGGGGGACGCGGTGGGCTGCGAGCGGATCGAGGAACTCACGCTCCAGGCACCCCTGCTGCTGCCGTCACGCGGTGGCGCCCAGGTGCAGGTGACCGTCACCCGCCCGGACGTCGACGGGCGCAGCCAGGTGGCGGTGTACGCCAGGCCCGGGACGGACCCGGACGACGCTCTCGACGAGCCGTGGACCCTGCACGCCACCGGCCTGCTGGGCCTGCCGGACGCGGCGGCCCCCGCCGCGCAGGAGGCCTGGCCCCCGCCGGGCGCCGACCGGATCGACGTCGACTCCTTCTACGAGCGGGCGGGCGAAGCGGGCTACGGCTACGGCCCCGCCTTCCAGGGCCTGCGGGCCGCCTGGCGTGTCGGTGACGACATCTGCGCGGAGATCGCCCTGCCCGAGGAACAGGCCTCGGCAGCAGGCGAGTTCGGTATCCACCCGGCCCTGCTCGACGCCGCGCTGCACCCCGCGCTGCTGGACGGCCTCGACGCGGCCGACGCCCGGCTGCGGCTGCCGTTCGCCTGGAGCGGCGTCACCCTGTACGCCACCGGCGCCGACACCGTACGCGTACGGGTGTCCCCGGTCGGCGGGGACACGGTGGCCGTGGCCGTCGCCGACGCCTCCGGCGCGCCGGTCGCCTCGGTCGCGTCCCTGACGCTGCGCGAGGTCACGGGCGGGCGCCTCGCGGCGGCCACGGCGGACGTCACGCGCAACGCGCTGTTCCGCACCGAGTGGACCCCCCTGCCCGTCGGTGACACCACGCCGGACATGGGCGGCTTCGCGGTGCTCGGCGCGCCGGAGGCCGGATGGTCCGACGCGGCCCGCCACGCACCCGCCCTGGCGGCCCTGGCCGGGGAGGGCGACATGCCGCCGGTCGTCATCGCCCCCCTCACCCCGGCCGACGCGGAAGCCACGCTCGCCGCCGCCGCGCACACGGCGACCACCGAGGCGCTGGCCCTCGCCCGGGACTGGCTCGCCGACGAGCGCACCGCCGACTCCCTGCTCGCCGTCGTCACCCGGAAAGCCCTCTGCGCGCGCCCCGGCGAGGACCCGGCGGACCTGGCACACGCCCCGGTGTGGGGCCTGCTGCGCTCGGCCCAGTCGGAGCACCCCGGCCGCTTCGTCCTGGTGGACACCGACGGCCTCGACGCCTCCCACGACGCCCTGCCCGCGGCGGTCGCGGCGGCGGTCGCCGCACAGGAACCGCAGATCGCCGTGCGTGAGGGCACGGCCCTGACACCGCGCCTGAGCCGGGCGGCGGACCGGCCGGACACCACCCGGACACCGTTCGGCCCGCACGGCACCGTCCTGATCACCGGTGGCACCGGAGCCCTCGGGGGCCTGCTCGCCCGGCACCTGGTCACCGAGCACGGCGTACGGAACCTGCTGCTGACCAGCCGACGCGGCAAGGACGCGCCGGGAGCGGACGCACTCGTCGCGGCGCTGACCGAGGCGGGAGCCGAGCACGTCGGCATCGCCGCCTGCGACGCGGCCGACCGCCGGGCACTGGCCGCCCTGCTCGACACCGTCCCGGCCGACCGCCCGCTGACCGGTGTGATCCACGCCGCCGGTGTCCTCGACGACGGACTGCTGACCTCCCTGACCCCCGAACGCCTGCTGCGGGTGCTGCGCCCGAAGGTCGACGCCGCGCTCAACCTGCACGAGCTGACCCGTGGCCTCGACCTGTCGGCGTTCGTCCTGTTCTCCTCGGTCGCGGGCACCTTCGGCAACCCGGGACAGGCCAACTACGCGGCTGCCAACGCCTTCCTGGACGCCCTCGCCCAGCACCGCCGCGCCCACGGACTGCCCGCCCATGCCCTGGCCTGGGGCCTGTGGGCCGACTCCGGGGACATGCTCGGCCACCTCGCCGACGACGACCTGGCCTGGATGCGGCGCGCCGGAATCCAGCCGCTGCCCGCCGACCTGGGTCTGGCCCTGCTCGACGAAGCGGTCACCCGGGACGACGCCCATCTGGTGCCCGTACGCCTGGACATGGCCACGCTGCGCACCGAGGCCGCCGCCGGAATGCTGCGGCCCCTCTTCCGCGGCCTCGTGCGGACCCCGGCTCGCAGGACCGCGGCCCCCGCCGACGCCATGGGCGGCACCGGCCTCGCCCGGCAGCTGTCCGGCCTCGGCGAGGACGAACAGCGCCGCACGCTCCTCGACCTCGTCCGCGCGCAGGTCGCGACCGTCCTCGGCCACGCCGACGCGGCGGCGGTCGCCGCGTCCCGCCCGTTCCAGGAGCTCGGCTTCGACTCGCTCACCGCCGTCGAACTGCGCAACCGCCTCAACGCGGCCACCGGGCAGCGGCTGCCCGCCACGCTCGTCTTCGACCGCCCCACCCCCGCGCTGCTCGCCGAGTACCTGCGGACCGAGGTCCTCGGCGTGGCGACCGCGGCCCCCGCGGCGGAGCGGACTGTGGCGGACGCCGCCGAACCGATCGCGATCGTCGGCATGGCCTGCCGCTATCCCGGCGGCGTGGCCTCCCCGGAGGACCTGTGGCGGCTCGTCGAGCAGGGCGGCGACGCGGTGTCCTTCTTCCCCACCGACCGGGGCTGGGACCGGGACCTCTACGACCCGGATCCCGCGGCCACCGGCAAGACGTACGCACGCGAGGGCGGCTTCCTGCACGAGGCGGGCGACTTCGACGCGGGCTTCTTCGGGATCTCGCCGCGCGAGGCGCTGTCGATGGACCCGCAGCAACGGCTCCTCCTGGAGACCTCCTGGGAGGCGGTGGAACGGTCCGGGATCGACCCGAGGACGCTGAAGGGCAGCCCCACGGGCGTGTTCACCGGGGTCATGCACCACGACTACGGGGCCGAGTCCGAGACCCCCGAGGGCCTGGAGGGCTACGCGGTCACCAGCACCCAGGGCAGTGTCGCCTCCGGCCGTGTCGCCTACACCTTCGGCCTCGAAGGTCCCGCCGTCACCGTCGACACGGCCTGCTCCTCCTCGCTGGTCGCCCTGCACCTGGCCGTGCAGGCACTGCGCTCGGGTGAGTGCTCCCTGGCACTCGCGGGCGGGGTGGCGGTCATGGCGACGCCCTGGTTGTTCGTCGAGTTCAGCAGGCAGCGGGGCATGGCCCCGGACGGCCGCTGCAAGGCCTTCTCGGCGGCGGCGGACGGCGCGGGCTGGTCCGAGGGCGTCGGCGTGCTGCTGGTGGAACGCCTCTCCGACGCCCGCCGCAACGGTCATCAGGTCCTCGCCGTGATCCGGGGCAGCGCCGTCAACCAGGACGGCGCGAGCAACGGCCTCACCGCGCCCAACGGCCCCGCCCAGCAGCAGGTGATCCGGACCGCCCTGGCCGGCGCCGGGCTGTCGTCCGCCGACGTCGATGCCGTCGAGGCCCACGGCACCGGCACCACCCTCGGCGACCCCATCGAGGCGCAGGCGCTCCTGGCCACCTACGGCCAGGACCGTCCCGCCGGCCGGCCGCTGCGGCTCGGCTCCGTCAAGTCCAACATCGGGCACGCCCAGGCCGCCGCGGGCGTGGCGGGCGTGGTCAAGATGGTGCAGGCCATGCGGCACGGGGTGCTGCCGCCCACCCTGCACGCGGACGAACCGTCCCCGCACGTGGACTGGAGCGCCGGCGCGGTCGAACTGCTCACCGAGCCGACACCGTGGACCACCGGCGGCCGCCCCCGCAGGGCGGGCGTCTCCTCCTTCGGCATCAGCGGGACCAACGCGCACGTGATCCTCGAAGAGGCCCCCGAGGAGGGCCAGGTCCCCACAGAGGCCCCCGAGGAGGACCGGTTCGACGCCGCCGCCGACAGCGGCCCGGCCGCCCCGCTGCCCTGGCCCCTCTCCGGCCGCACCGAGGCCGCCCTCCGCGCCCAGGCCGAACGGCTCGCCGCCTTCACGGAGGCCGACACCGCCCTGCGCGCGTCCGACATCGGCGTCTCCCTCGCCAAGACCCGCGCCCACCTCGAACACCGGGGCGTCGTGCTCGCCGCGGACCGCACCGCGGCCCTCGCGGCCCTCACCGCCCTGGCCGACGGGCTGCCCGCCCCCGGAGTGATCACCGGCACAGCCCCCGAGGAGCCGGGCAGGACCGTGTTCGTCTTCCCCGGCCAGGGCTCGCAGTGGCCCGGCATGGCGGCCGGACTCCTCGACACCTCACCCGTGTTCGCCGCCCGGCTCGCCGCGTGCGACGCCGCGCTCCGCCCGTACGTCGGCTGGTCCGTCACCGACGCCGTGCGCGGCGACGAGGGCGCCCCGTCACTGGACGACGTCGTGGTCGTGCAGTGCGCGCTGTGGGCCGTCATGGTGTCCCTCGCGGCCCTGTGGGAGTCGGTGGGCGTGCGGCCCGCCGCCGTCGTCGGACACAGCCAGGGAGAGATAGCCGCGGCCGTCGTGTCCGGCGCACTGTCCCTGGAGGACGCCGCCAAGGTGCTCGCGCTGCGGGCCCGGGCCATCGCCGCGACGCTGTCGGGCCGGGGCGGCATGGTGTCCGTCCCGCTGCCCGCCGACGAGGTCCGCGAGCGGCTCGTCCGCTGGGACGGGCGGATCTCCGTCGCGTCCGTCAACGGCCCCGGGACGACCGTCGTCTCCGGTGAACCGGACGCCCTGGAGGAGCTGTTGACCGCCTGTGAGGCCGACGGCGTACGGGCGCGGCGCATCCCGGTGGACTACGCCTCGCACTCCGCCCAGGTGGAGACCATCCGCGAGCAGATCCTCACCGACCTCGCGGACATCACACCACGACGCGGCGCGGTCCCGTTCTACTCGACGGTCACCGGCGGTCTGTTCGACACGTCCGGCCTCGATGCCGCGTACTGGTACACGAACCTGCGCCAGGAGGTCCGGTTCGACGCTGCCGTACGCGCCCTGCTGGCGGACGGATTCGGGATCTTCATCGAATCGAGCGCCCGCCCGGTCCTCACCGTGGGCCTGGAGGAGATCTTCGAGGACACCGGTTCCTCCGCCGCGGCCCTCGGCACCCTGCGCCGCGACGAGGGCGACCGACAGCGGTTCCTGACCTCCCTCGCCGAAGGACACGTCCGCGGTCTGCCCGTCGACTGGGACGCGGTGTTCGCCGGAACCGGCGGCCGCATCGTCGACCTGCCGACGTACGCGTTCCAGCGGGAGCGCTACTGGCTGGACGCGGCCTCGTCCCGGCGTGGCGATGTGACGGGCCTGGGCCTGCTGGCCGCCGAACACCCCCTGCTGGGCGCGGTGGTGACCCTGCCGGAGGACCGGGGCGCGGTGTGGACCGGCAGGCTCTCCCTGGCGGAACAGCCGTGGCTCGCCGACCACGCGGTCTTCGGACTCCCCGTGCTGCCCGGCGCGGTCCTCGTCGAACTGGCCCTCCAGGCCGGTGGCCGACTCGGGTGCGGACGCCTGGAGGAACTGGCCCTGCGCAAACCGCTGGTGCTGGGCGAGACGGCGGGCGTACGCCTCCAGATCGCGGTGGCCGGTCCCGACGAGAGCGGCCGACGCGCGGTCACCGTGCACTCCTGCCCCGACGCCGACGGTACGGACACCGGCGGCGGGCTGCTCGGCGACGAGACCTGGGCCCTGCACGCCACCGGCGTCCTGACCGCCGCCGAAGGGCCGTTCGCCGCCGCCGACCTGGCCGCATGGCCGCCGCGCGACGCCGAGAAGACCGATGTGAGCGACCTGTACGACCGGCTGGCCGACCAGGGTTACGCGTACGGCCCGGCCTTCCAGGGCGTGCGGGCCGTCTGGCGGCGCGGCGCGGAGATCTACGCCGAGATCGCGCCGCCCGCCGCGCCGGACGTCCCGACCGCCGGATTCGGGGTGCACCCCGCCCTGCTGGACGCCGTCTTCCACCCGTCGATCGACCCGGCCGCCGACGAGGTGCGCCTGCCGTTCGTATGGTCCGGGGTCGAGGTGTCCGGTGCGGGCGCGTCCGGTGTGCTGCGGGCGGCCTTCGCGCCCTCGGCGGACGGTGACCTGTCCGTCAGGGTGGTGGACGAGAAGGGCACGCCTGTGCTCGCCGTGGACCGGCTGGCCACCCGCCCGGTGGAGCGGGAACAGCTGCGCTCGCAGTCCGAGGCGGCACGGGACGCGCTGTTCACCGTGGAGTGGACCGCGGTACGCGGCGGCTCCCCGTCGCCCGTGCCCGAATGGGCCGAGTGGGGCGCCCCCGTTGCGGAAGGGACGACCCCGGACGTGCTGCTGTGGCGCGCCGGGGCCCCCGGCCACGACGACGCCGGTGAGGCGACAACGGTTCACGCACTCAAGGCTGTTCGGGAATTCCTGTCGGATGAGCGGTTTGCTGATGCGCGGTTGGTGGTGGTGACGCGGGGTGCTGTGGGTGTGGTTGGCGGCGAGCGTGTCCGGGGTCTGGGGGCGGCTTCGGTGTGGGGTCTGGTGCGTTCGGCGCAGGCGGAGCATCCGGGGCGGTTGGTTCTGGTGGATGTGGAGCGGGGTCTTGACGCGGTGGCGGAGGAGGCCGCGGTGCGTATGGCGCTGGGTGTGGCGGAGCCGCAGGTGGCGGTGCGGGGCGGGATGCCGTTTGTTCCTGGTCTTGTGCGGCTCGCGGTTGCTTCGGGGGCTGATGGTCCGGTGGTGTTCCGTCCGGGTGGCACGGTGCTGGTGACGGGTGGCACGAGTGGTCTGGGTGCGTTGGTGGCGCGTCGGCTTGTCGCTGTGTATGGGGTGCGGGATCTGTTGTTGGTCTCGCGGCGTGGTGCGGCGGCCGAGGGTGTGGGTGATCTGGTGGGGGAGCTTGAAGGGGCGGGTGCGTGTGTCCGTGTCGAGGCGTGTGATGTGGGTGACCGTGAGGCGGTGGCGGCTTTGTTGTCGTCGATCCCGGGTGACCGGCCGCTCACGGGTGTGGTGCACAGTGCCGCCGTTCTTGATGACGGTGTGGTCGAGACGCTGACCGCCGACCGGTTGGCCGGTGTCATGCGGCCCAAGGCCGACGCGGCACTGCACCTGCACGAACTGACGGCACACCTCGACCTGTCGGCGTTCGTCCTGTTCTCCTCCTTCGCCGGCGTGGTCGGCAGCCCGGGCCAGGCGGGCTACGCCGCTGCCAACACCTTCCTGGACGCCCTCGCGCACGACCGGCGGGCGCAGGGGTTGCCCGCCGTCTCCCTGGCCTGGGGCTGGTGGGGCTCCGACGGCGGCCTCACCGGCGGACTGTCCCGAGTGGACCGGGACCGGCTCGCCTCCCTCGGCCTCGCCCGGATGTCCGGCGAGGAAGGGCTCGCCCTTTTCGACGCGGCCCTGGCGGCCGACCGCGCCACGGTCGTCCCCGCTCTGCTCGACCTCCCCGGCCTGCGGCGACGCGGCTCGGCGGACGTCCCGGCGGTGCTGCGCCCCCTGGTCGGTGACGCGGCACCGCGCCCCCGGCCCGGCGGTGGGGCCGCGAGCACGACCGAGGGACTCGCGGCACGCGTGGCGAGCCTGGACGAAACCGAACGCCGGCGCGTCGTCCTCGACGTCGTACGCGGGCACGTGAGCGGGGTGCTCGGCTACGGTCCGGGCCAACAGGTGGACGTGGACAAGCAGTTCAAGGCACTCGGCTTCGACTCGCTGATGGCGGTCGAGCTGCGCAACCGACTCAGCGGCGCGATCGGCCTGCGCCTGCCCGCCACCCTCGTCTTCGACCACCCGACCGTCGAGGAACTCAGCCGGTACGTGGACTCCCGGCTCGGCCAGGACACCGCCTCCGGCCCGGCGGGCGGCAGCAGCGCCGCACCGATCCTCGCGGACCTCGCACGGATCGAGCAGGCGCTGACCGGAGCGGCCCTCGGCGGTGACGCCCGACAGCGCGTCACCGACCGCCTCATGAGCCTGCTGGCCCTGTCGGGCTCCGATGGCGGTACGGCTTTCGCCGATGACGGCACTGCCTTCGCCGATGACGGCACCGCCTTCGCCGACCAGCTGGAAGCGGCGACGCCGGACGAGATTCTCGACGTCATCGAGAAGGAGTTCGGCAGTTCCTGACCTGCCCCGACCGCCCCCGACCGGCACCCTTCCCCCTGGCCCCACCCGAACGCACGCTGCGGAGTTACCTCACATGAGCGACGACAAGAACCTGCTGGACAAGTTGAAGTGGGCTGCTCGGGAACTGCACCGGACCCGTGGACTGCTCCAGGACGCGGAGATGCGCGGGCGGGAACCGATCGCGATCGTCGGCATGGCCTGCCGCTACCCGGGCGGCGTCGGCTCGCCCGAGGACCTGTGGCAGCTGGTGGAACGGGGCGGGGACGTGGTGTCCGACTTCCCCGAGGACCGGGGCTGGGACACCGACGCCCTCTTCGACCCCGACCCCGACCGGCCCGGCAGGAGCGCGACCCGCAAGGGCGGATTCCTCTACGACGCGGCGGAGTTCGACCCGGGGTTCTTCGGGATCTCGCCGCGTGAGGCGCTGGCGATGGACCCCCAGCAGCGGCTGCTGCTGGAAACCTCCTGGGAGGCGGTGGAACGGTCCGGCATGGACCCCAGGTCGCTGAAGGGCAGCCGTACGGGCGTCTACGCGGGCGTCATGTACCACGACTACGCGGCGGGTCTGTCCACCGTCCCCGAGGAGATCGAGGGGTACTACGGCACCGGAACGGCCGCCAGCGTCGTCTCCGGCCGGATTCCCTACACCCTCGGCCTCACGGGCCCCGCCATCACCGTCGACACCGCGTGCTCGTCGTCACTCGTCGCCCTCCACCTGGCCGTACAGGCGCTCCGCCGCGACGAGTGCTCCCTCGCACTCGCCGCAGGTGTGTCCGTCATGTCGAGCCCCGTCATGTTCGCCGAGTTCAGCCGCCAGGGCGGGCTGTCGGTCGACGGGCGGTGCCGGGCGTTCGGTGCGGGTGCGGACGGTACCGGCTGGTCCGAGGGTGTTGGTGTGCTGGTGTTGGAGCGGTTGTCGGACGCGCGGCGCAACGGGCATCGGGTGCTGGCGGTGGTGAAGGGGTCGGCCGTCAATCAGGACGGTGCGAGCAACGGCCTGACCGCTCCCAGCGGCCCGGCCCAGGAGCGGGTCATCCGCGAGGCCCTGGCCGACGCTGACGTACCGGCGGACGGTGTGGACGCGGTGGAGGCGCACGGTACGGGCACGAAGCTGGGCGACCCGATCGAGGCGCAGGCGCTGCTGGCGACGTACGGGCAGGGACGCGAGGGTGAACAGCCCCTCTGGCTCGGCTCGTTGAAGTCCAACCTGGGCCATGCGCAGGCTGCGGCGGGTGTGGGCGGGGTCATCAAGATGGTGATGGCGATGCGGCACGGTGTGCTGCCCCGCACTCTGCACGCGGACGAGCCGACGCCACTGGTGGACTGGGAAGCCGGTGCGGTGGAGGTGCTGACGGAGGCGCGCCGGTGGCCGGACGGGGCGGAGGGCCGCCCGCGCCGGGCGGGTGTGTCCTCGTTCGGGATCAGCGGCACGAACGCCCACGTGATCCTTGAGCAGGCCCCCGAGGAACCTCAGCCGGAGACCGCACCCGAGCCGGAGGCCCCGGGAGGCCTGGTGCCGTGGGTGCTGTCCGGCCGTACGGAGGAGTCGCTGCGTGCGCAGGCGGAGCGGCTGCGGGACCACGTGAGCACCCAGGGCGGTTCGGATGTGCGGGCGTTGGGTCGGGCGCTGGCCACCACGCGCTCGGCGTTCGAGCACCGGGCCGTCGTCCTGGGCGAGGACAGGGGAGCCCTTCTCGCCGGCCTGACCGGTGTGGCGACGGGCGAGGGTGCCAGGGGAGCGGTGCGCGGCGTGTCCGGGGGAACTGCCCTTTCTGCGGTGTTGTTTACGGGGCAGGGGAGTCAGCGTGTTGGTGTGGGGCGGGAGTTGGCTGCTGAGTTTCCGGTGTTCGCGGGGGCTTTGGATGAGGTTCTGCGGTGTTTTGAGGGTGAGTTCGAGTGTTCGTTGGGTGAGGTGATGTCGGGGGGTTTGGGTGGTGTGTTGGATCGGACGGTGTATGCGCAGGCGGCGATTTTCGCTGTGGAGGTGGCGCTGTTCCGGTTGGTGGGTTCGTGGGGTGTGCGTCCGGATTTTGTGATGGGTCATTCGGTGGGGGAGATCGCGGCTGCTCATGTGGCGGGGGTGTTCTCGTTGTCGGATGCGGTGCGGTTGGTGGCGGCTCGTGGGCGGTTGATGCAGGGTGTCGAGCTTGCGGGTGGTATGGCGGCGGTCGAGGGGGCGGAGGGGGAGGTTCTGTCGGCTCTTGGTGGTGGTGGTGTTTTCGCGGGGCGTGTGGAGGTCGCGGCGGTGAACAGTGCGTCGTCGGTGGTGGTTTCGGGTGATGTGGAGGCTGTTGAGGAGTTCGTTTCGGAGTGGCGGTCTCGGGGTCGTCGCGCGAAGCGGCTGACGGTCAGTCATGCGTTTCATTCGCGTCATATGGACGGGATGTTGGATGATTTCCGTCGGGTCGCGGAGACGGTGGTTTATCGGGCGCCGAGTATTCCGCTTGTTTCGAATGTGACGGGTGCTTTGGCGGATGCGGACGAGGTGTGCTCTGCGGATTACTGGGTGCGTCATGTGCGTCGTCCGGTGCGTTTTCTGGACGGGTTGCGGGTGTTGGAGGCGGAGGGTGTTTCGGTGTATTTGGAGTTGGGTCCGG
>NZ_NWVL01000112.1 GCF_002382885.1 Streptomyces sp. WZ.A104 | reverse complement strand
GGGTCGGGCTGCTCGCGGCCGCCGCCCTCACGGCGGGCTGCGCGGGTGGCGGCGGGGGCGGGGCGGCCGGTGCCGCCGGGAGGCCCGCCTCCTCACCCCTGTACGAGCGGTCGCCCGCCCCCGCCGCCCCGCGCCGCTTCCCCGGGCTGCCCGTTCAGATCGTCCACGGCCCCCGCAACCGGCCCCGCGTCGCCCTCACCTTCGACGGGCGGGGCGACCCGGAGCTGGCCCGCACCGCACTCGCCCGGATCGAACGGGTCGGGGCCCGCGTCACGGTCCTCGCCGTCGGCAGCTGGCTCGCCGAGCATCCCGGCATGGCCCGCCGCATCCTCGACGGCGGCCACGAGATCGGCAACCACACCGAGCACCACCTCGACCTCGCGGCCTTGGACGAGCGCGCGGCGTACGAGGAGATCACCGCATGCGCCCGGCGGCTGCGCCGCCTCACCGGCTCCATCGGCACCTGGTTCCGCCCCTCGCCCACCCCGTACGCATCCCCGCGCGTCCAGCGCCTCGCCCAGCGGGCCGGCTACCCCCATGTCCTGGCCTGCGACGTGGAGTCGCTCGACCACGCGGCCACCGGGGTCGCCGCCGTCACCCGCAAGGTCGCGGGCGAGCTGCGGAACGGATCGGTGGTCGGGATGAGCCTCGGCCGCCCGGTCACCGTAGCCGCGCTGCCCCTGCTCCTCGCGGAGATCGGCCGCCGCGGACTGCACGCGGTGACCGCCACGGAACTGGTGAGCTGACCCCGCCGACACCCGCGCGGCCGACCTGCCCCCCCCGCGTGTGTGGCTGACCCGTCGACACCCGTGTGGCCGACCCGCCGCCTGTCGTGCGGCAGACCCGACGACTGTCGCGCGGCAGGAGCACGATGGCCCGGTCGGGCGACCTGCGTGGCATGCGCGGCTTGCTGTGTCTTTGTCCACCGGCGAGGATCGGGCCGTGATGTTCTCCGGCCCCCCTGCCGACCCGGCCGCGCCGACCGGCCCCGGCACACCCCCTGTCGCGGCGGTCACCGGCGTGCCGTCCGCGCGGCCCGACACGTCCGCCGACGGTGCGCCCGGACGCCGGTGGACGACCCCGGTCCTGCTGAGCGCCGCCGGTGTCCTGGCGCTGCTCATAGCCCTGTTCGGCCCAGGGCTCATGGCGCGGGGAACGGGCGAGCTGCGCATACCCGGCGCGGGGCTCACCACCGTGCTCCGCACCGTCCTCTTCACAGCCCTCGCCCTCCACCTGGGCGAACTCCTCGCCCCGCAGCTCATCCGGCCGGTCCGCGGCCGCCCCCGTACCGCCGTACGGAGCTGGGCGGTGTACGCCTCGTTCGCCGGGGCCGCCGCCGCGGCCGGGCAGATCGTCCAGCTCGCCGCCGTCAGCGACCTCGGGATCACCGAGACCTACGGCACCCGCGAGGGCGGACTGCTCCTCCTCACGGCCAACGGCCTGGCCCTCGCCGCTCTCTGCGCCCGGACCCGCCGCCCGGCCCTCGCCCTGGCCCCGCTCGCCGTCGTGATCGGCGCGGAGGCCCTGCGCGCGCACCCGGAGGCGTACAGCCCCGAGATCGGCGCCGCCCTCACCGTCGTCCACCTGACCGCCGCCTCGCTGTGGACCGGCGGACTGCTGTACGTCCTGCGCACCATGTGGCTCTGGCGGGGTACGCCCGTCGCCGCCCGTGCGCTGCTCGGCCGGTACGCGCGCCTCGCGATCTGGCTGTACGTCGCCCTCGCCGCCACCGGCACCGCCTCCGCCCTGCGCCGACTCCCGCCGGACGTGGTGTTCACCTCCGCCTACGGGCGCACCCTGCTGCTCAAGCTGACGCTGATGGCCGTGGTCAGCGCGCTGGCGGTCGCGGCCCGGCGGCGCATGCTCCGCGACACCGACCCCTCGGTCGCGCACTGCCTCGCCCGCCGCGAACAGGCCGTGCTGGGCGCGGTCGTGGTCGTCTCGGCGATCCTCACCGCGGTCCCCGACCCGCACTGGATCTCGACGAGGCCCTAGGACCGTTTCCGGTACGGTTCCCAGCCCCGCAACTCGTCGTCGCGCGGGGCCAGGACGAGAGCCGGGGCTCCCGGACCGAAGAACCGCACCGGCCGGGACGCGTCCCAGGACGGCCAGCCCGGGTCACCCGTCGCCGCGAACGCCACCCACGCCCGGTGCATCGCGTCCGCCAGCTCCTGCGGGGCGTCCGGGCCGGTCAGGGCGGCCGTGTCGGGGTGGGCGAGCGTGTCGAAGACGAAGCCGAGCTCCAGCGCGTGACAGGCACCGAGCCGCTCCACGGGGGAGGGCCAGCCGAACTCGTAGACGTACGTGGACCCCGGCGCGTCCGTCCGGGCGTCGGCCAGCCGGTTCAGGGGCACCCGCAGCAGCAGGTCCGTGGCGAGTGCACCGAGGATCTCGCCCGGCGTTGCGTCGGGGCGGTTGCCCCGGTAGGTGCGGGCGGTGGCGCTCGGGACCCTGAACTTCAGCAGGGCGAGGCGGAGCTTCAGGCGGCTGATCCGTTCGGTCAGGCCGCCGGGGACGAACCAGAGGCGGTACTCCTCGGTGTTCGCCCCCATCAGCAGGTCGATCCCGGCCGCCGTGCCGGTACGCAGCGCGTCGGCCGGGTCGTGGGTCAGCAGCTCGCCGTCCACCACGAGCTGGAAGGCGGTACGGCCGGTCAGCGGGTTGCCGCCGCTGGTCACCTCGGCCTGCGCGGTCAGCAGGGCGTCCGGGTCCACGGCGGCGAAGGCGGCGGCCGTCGCGGGCACCCCGAGCCGCTTGGCGATGAGCTCGGTCGTCCCGCCCGCGGCCTCGGGGGGCAGGGCTGCGGGAGCCCCGCTCTGGAGCACCGCCCGCCGGAACAGCCCTGCCGCCCGGTCCGTGGCCAGCAGGGCCGCGATGCTCACCGCCCCCGCCGACTCCCCGGCCACCGTCACCCGGTCCCGGTCGCCGCCGAACGCCGCGATGTTGTCCCGCACCCACTCCAGGGCGGCCAGCTGGTCCAGCAGCCCCCGGTTGGCGGGCGCGTCCGGGAACACCCCGAAGCCCTCGACGCCCAGGCGGTAGTTGACGGAGACCAGCACCACCCCGTCCCGGGCGAACGCGGACCCGTCGTACACCGGCACCGCGGACGAGCCGTGCAGCAGCGAGCCGCCGTGGATCCACACGAGGACGGGAAGCCCCGTGGCGTCCGGCTTCGGCGAGGGCGTCCACACGTTGAGGTTGAGCCACTCCTCGCCCGGCACCGCCGGGTCCGGAAGCAGCCGGTCCAGCGGTGGGGCGTAGGGCCGTTTGGGGGCCGTCGGCCCGTACGCGAGGGCCTCCCGCACTCCCGTCCACGGCTCCGGCGGCTCGGGCGCGCGGAACCTCCGGGCACCCACCGGCGGAGCCGCGTACGGGATGCCCCGGAAGACCGCGACCCCCTTCTCCACCGCACCGCGCACGGTGCCGTGCACGGTCCTCACCCGCACGTTCTTCACTCGCACGTTCGTCACCCGTACGTCCGTCACGTGCCGACCTCTCTCGCGGTGCGGTGGCGCGTACGCCCACTCGTGTACGCCTACTTCAGATAGACCAGCCCGTCCGTGGTGAGGGTCGGGCGGCCCTTCGTGCCGACCACCACGATCTTGACCGTGTGCTTGGCACTGGAGGACCAGGACCGCGTCCAGATCGCGTCCCGGTACTTGGTGGCGGAGGACTTCAGATCCACCGTGGCCACCTTCTTGCCGTCGACGTAGACGTATGCCTGCCCCGAAGTGGCGGCCCGCGACACCACCCAGGCGGCTGACCTGCCGGTGAACGTCCAGGTCAGGCTGGCGTTCTTGGCGCTGCTGGTGAGGGACTTCCCGCCCAGATAGCTCGACGAGGACTTCGTCGTCCACTTCCCCGACTTCTTGGCGGCGGTCTCCTGGAGGATCACCGGGGTGCCGGAGACCGAGGCGGCGGCCGTGTTGCCCGCGTGGTCGTACGCCGTCATCCTCCAGGCGGTCGCCGCGCCCGGCCTCGCGGTGTGCGAGGCGCTGCGCGTCGTGGGGCCGTATGTCTTCGCCACGGGCGCGGTGAGCCGGACCTGCTTGAGGGCGGCGGCGTCGGTGGCCTTCCACTTCAGGGTGAGCGGGACGGCGTTCGCGTTCACGGTGCCGGTGCGCAGCGTGAGGGTCGGCCTGGCGGAGAAGGCGGGGGGCGTCTGCTCGGCGACGACCGTGGCCGCGGCCGACGTGGTCACCTTGCCCGACTGGTGGGTGGCGCGGACCTGCACGGAGTGCTTGCCCAGTGCGAGGGTGGCCGGGGCCGAGGTGACGTTGCCCTTGACGGTGGCCACCGGCTTTCCGCCGACGAGCAGTTCGTAACTCTTGACGAAGGCGGCGGGCGTGGCCGCCTTCCAGCCGACGGTGACCTTCGACCTGGTGTAGTACGTCGAGCCGGAGGCGCTCGCGCCGGTCACCGAGGCGATGGTGAGGCCGGTGACCGATCCACCGGCCATCGAGCGGATCGCGGGGAGCTGGTTGTAGAGGCCGAGGCCGGGGCACTCGGTGGCGAACCCGTCCCGGTGCCCGGAGATCTGCTGGAAGGGGTACTTCTCTCCGGCGACGAACTTCCTGTGCGCCAGGTTGTTGCCGTTGGCACCGGCGGTCAGCTGGACCGTGCCCGTCGGGTCGCCCTTGTACTGGCCGAGCTTCCAGGCGGCGACCCGGGCGACCGCGGTGGTGGCGGCGCTCGCGGCCTGCGTCTGCGTGTGCATGCCCATCACGGCGATTCCGGCGGTGTCCCGGTTGAAGCCGTAGGTGTGCGCGCCCAGCACGGCCCGGTCCACGCCGCCCTTGCGGCCCTCGAAGACCGTGCCGCACTTGTCGACCACGAAGTTGTAGCCGATGTCCTTCCAGCCCTGCGACTTCACGTGGTAGGTGTGCAGCGCGCGCACCATGGCCGCGGAGTCGGCGCAGGAGTAGGAGTTGGTCTGCGTGGTGTGGTGGACGAAGACCGCCTTGACCGCGCTCAGGTAGTCCGGCGACTCGCTGTTGAGCGACTCGTCCGCCTGCCAGGCGGCCCGCGGGACGATCGGCGGCTGCGGGAGGGTGGAGGGCGGGGCGGGTGGCAGCGGTGGGGTCGCGGACGCGCTGGGTGTCGGCGATGTGCTCGGCGCCGGGGGCGTGGTGCTCGGGCTCGGCGTGCTGCTCGGGGGTGGTGCGGGGGACTCGGCGGTCGGCGTGGGGGAGGGTTCCTGCGACTGCCCGTCGCCCGGCTCGTCCGTCGGCTCGGTGCCCGGTGAGGTCTCCTCGGTGGGCGTCGGCTCCTCGGACGCGGTGCCGTCGGCCGTGAACGCGACGGGTTCGGCGGCGAAGGAGGCGGGTTCGGCGACTGCCCGGGCGGGGCCGTCGGTGAACGCGGCCGGTTCGGCGGTGAGCGGGGTGCTGTTCCCGCCGGGGTCCACGGTGTCGAGGCGCAGCCCCTCGGGCAGCCCGGCCCGCACGCCGTCCCCGGCTCTGACGCGGACCTCGACGCCGTTGGAGGGGCCGACCCAGCGGGGCTCGGTGGTGCCCCGGACACCGGCCCGGCCGGCCTCGGTGCGGCCGTCGATCTCGGTGTCCAGCGGCAGCCAGCCGGTCCACTCGCCGGTGGCCGCGGACCGGGTGCGGGCCTCGACCCGGCCGGTGACGTGGGCGGCGGGATCGGTCCAGGTGACGCCGAGCAGGCTGAACGGCGCGGTGTCGCGCGGCGCGAGCGAGGCGGAGCTGCCGTCCGACGACGTCTCCAGCGCGGTCCTGCGTACGTCGGCCACTGCCGGGCCGGAGGCGGACTTGGCGTCCGTGTCGGTGCCCCCGTCGGCGGGGGAGGTGCCGGTCACGCCCTGGAAGACCAGGACACCTGTCACGGCCGCTGTCGCGACGGCAGCCGTGACCCAGACTCTTCGCTGTGCTCTCACGTGTGATTTCCCCGGGGACGACGCTGGTGGAAGGCAGGGCATTCCGACCGGTCAGTCGCTGACCGGGGGCACGACGTCAGGGGATGCCCTGGTCGGCCCGGCCGGTGGGGCGACCAGGGACATGCTTGCGGGAGCGATTCTTCCATGCGATCGGACCGGATCTCCCCTGCCCTGGGCCGGGGAGCGCTTGCTCCCCGGCCCAGGGTGGACCGGTCAGGCGGCGAAGTGCTGGGACAAGGACGCCCGTTCGTCGCGTTCCACCAGGTCCGGGCGGGTGTAGCGCTCGGCGCGCGCGTGGTAGTCGAAGTCACCCCGCACGAGTCCCCGGTAGTCCTGGACGCAGCGTTCCAGGGCCGCCCGGGTGGGTCCTGTGATGCCCGCCGCGTCGATTTCCTCCAGCAGTTCCTTTTCCGCGCGGTGCACCCGCTCGGCTATCCGGGCCAGTTGAACCGCGGCCTCGTCGATGGCTTCCTGGAGGGTCGATCCGCGGTCGCGCTGAATGAGCCGTACGGCATTGTGCTCGTATCCGAGTGCCGCTTCCTTCTCGAACGAGCAGATGTCGTTGCAGAGCCCCGAGTGATCCGTCACCGCGTTCCGCAGGGCGATATACGCGGGGAGGCTGCGGGCGGAATCCGGGAGATCGATTCCGGCGGTGATCTCATGCAGATCCAGGAAGGGCTGCATGGCCACGGAATCCCGCCGGTGCTTGGCGAACTCCGCCCGGCTCGGGACCTGTCCGGCGGCGCGCTCCACCGCCTCGGCGTAGTACGTCCACAGCCAGGCGGCGGTGTCCCGCCGGAACTGCCGGTTCCACTGCGGCGACCGGTCCCGGCAGGTCCGGTCCCGCAGTCCGGCGAGGGCCCGCTCCATCGGCCCGCGCGGCGCGGCTCCGTCGAAGACGTCCACCAGCCGGGTGATTGCCGCCTCGCACATCAACGGGTCGCGCCCGGCGGGGCCGTCGTCGAACTCGTCGTCCACCAGGAAGGCCCAGAAGAGCCACTGGCAGAAAAGATCGAGATGCTCCTGCGAGGCCTTCGGGAAGATGAGGGATATCCACAGTTCCGGCCGGGTGCGGATCATCTTCCGACGGGCGGGCACGGACAGATTCAGTTCTTCGGATTCGGCCCATTCCCAGGCGGCCTGCCGGGTTTCGGCCAAGCCCGGATTGCACCCTGCACTCTGGAACGGCATGTGAAACGCCGGTAACGTGATCTGGCTCATTTGCTGCCCCTCGTCGAATGGATGCGGACGGACGAAGCGAACGGCGCATTTGGCGGGGCCGGGGCCCCGGAGCAGGGTCGGCGGCCGGTGGGGGCGATCGCGTCACC
Organism: Streptomyces sp. WZ.A104; assembly: GCF_002382885.1. Lineage (GTDB taxonomy): Bacteria > Actinomycetota > Actinomycetes > Streptomycetales > Streptomycetaceae > Streptomyces. The sequence goes on along the minus strand of NZ_NWVL01000112.1, from coordinate 11,613 downwards.
ATGCGTGAGGCATAGTCAACCCCCTGTTGAGGGCTGGAGGGAAGCCATTTGTGACCGAAAGTGCATGATCATCTTGAACTCTCTGAGCATCTGTGGGCATCTCTGAGCAGTTGATGAACTTCTGGGACTGTTCGTGATTCCCGGGGTGGTTGGTGGGCAGCGGGCAGCGGGCAGCGGGCAGCGGGCAGCGGGACGATGCCGGTGTCAGGTGCGCTGGAAGAACTCGACCTCGCCGACCGCGATCGGCCGACCCTCGCCCTGCCCCGCCGCGTCCCGCAGGATCAGCCGGACGGAGACGACATCGCTGATGCCCGTCCGTATCGTCTGCTGCCCGGGCTTGTCGTTGAGCGTCACGGCCTTCTCGTGGACCGTGCCGTCCGCCGTGGTGACGAGCAGGTCCGCCCCGATGGGCCGCGCGCCCCGCCGGAACTCCTGCGGCTCCTTCGAGACCCCGGTGTGCACGACGACGCCGACCAGCCGGAACGGCTTCCCGAAGGAGCACGTCAGCGAGTCGCCTAGCGCGGGCGCACCCCAGTACTTGTTGGTCAGCCCGTCGATGGCCGCGCTCGCCGGATGACCGGGCGCCGCCGCGCTCGCGCTCACCGCGGAGGGGCTGATCTCCGCGGTGCCGCCGAGCTTGTCCCGTACGTCCTCGAAGAGGTAACGCCCGAACGGCACCAGCATGAAGCCCGCGAACAACAGCCCGACCAGCACCGTCACCAGCAGGAGCCGCCGCAGCCCCCGGCCACCGGACCCGCCCCGCACCCGGCGGCGGAACGGCCACACCGTGCGCCACCACGGCAGGGCGGCGGGCTGCTCACGGACCCGCAACGGGGCGGCGCAACGCCGGCAGAACTGCCGCCCCGGCAGGTTGGGGGTGCCGCAGGCCGGACACGGCGGCCCGTCGGGCGCCTCGTCCGCCGCCACCGGCCGCACGACGGGCCGCCGCGCCACAGGCTTCGCGGGCTGCACCGCCCCGATGGGTTCGTCCGCCGCTGCCCGCGCCTCCGACGCCGACGGCCGGGGCGCGGCTGCGGACAGCGGCACTCCGGGGCGTACGGGCGCGGGCTGTCCGGGAGGAGTGGGGGGCGCAGGAGGCTTGGGGCGTACAGGAGTTGGCCCCGCCGGGGGCGCGGTGGCGGGGCGGGGTGGTGTCGGGGTGTGCTCGGGGCGCGCGGGGACGGGCTGCGCTGTCGGTTCGGGGGGAGCCGTCGGTTCGGGGCGCGCCGAGGTGGTGGGTTGCGCCGTGGTGGTGGGGCGCGCGGGCGTGGTGGGTTGCGCCGACGGCTCGCGTTGCTCCGTGCCCGTGGGGGCGGAACCGGCCGGGGGCGGGGGTACAACAGGGACTGGCGGTACGGGCGTCGTCGGCGAACGCTCGTCAGGCTCCGGCTCCGGCTCCGGCTCAGGCGACGGCTCAGGCACGCGGGGTGCCGAGGCGCCCGAGGCGCCCGAGGCGCCCGAGGCGCCCGACGCCGGTGCCCGGTCCGGACTTTCGGACGCGTCGCGGCCACCGGAAGCCGTCTGCTCGGGTGCGCGGCTGGGCGCGGGCGAGATGGGCTCGGCGTCCGTGGGCCCCGGCTCCATCCGGGCATCCGGGGCCGCTTCCGGGGCCGGTTGAGGCTGCGGATGCGGGCCTGGCACCCGAGCCGGCCCCGGAACCGGAGTCGGAACCGGAGTCGGACCTGGGCCCGGGGTCGGTTCCGGGCCCGGAACCGGAGTCGGAACAGAAGCCGGGTCCGCACCCGGGTCCGCACCCGGTCCCGGGACCGGCCGAGGTGGCCTGCTCGGCTGCGACGACCACCCCAGGTAGCCCCCGCAGCTGCCGCAGAAGTCGTCGTCCTCGCCGTTGGCCGTACCGCACGCCGGGCATGAACGCATCGCGTCAGCCTCCTGTCTGTTCGGGCTCTTCGGGCGGGCCCGGCAGGACCTCCACCCGGCAGGTGAGGTGGACGGGGCACGAGGCCGTGACGACGTCCAGGACGCGGCGGTTGTCCACCGCGTCGCCGTCGCGCACCGGCCAGACCCGGACGAGCAGTTCCCCGGCCGGCGGCGGAGGAAGGGCCGCACCCGGGGTGGCCGACCACGTGGCGCCGCCGCCGTCCAGGACGTCCGCGTGCACCCCGCAGCAGAGCCGCAGGCGCTCCACCAGACCGCGCCGGGTACCGCGCCACCGGTGCAGCTCGACGGCGCGGGCCACCACGGCCCGGCGCAGCTCCACCGGCCACGCGGGATCGACGTCCACCCCCACCCAGGACGCCAGCCACGGCAGGAAGTCGGCCGGGGCGAGCGCCGGGTCGACGTAGGCGGGCAGGTTGTCCAGGGTGGACAGGACCGGAGCCAGGACCGTGTCCAGGCCCGCCGTGAACCGCTGGGCCAGGTCGTCGTCCGCGTACAGGGCAGGCAGCAGGTCGCCTATCGGATAGCGGCTGGGCAGCCCGGGTACGGAGGCCCGGCTCACGCGCCCTCACCGGGCCCGCTCGCGGTGACGACCACCTGGTGCTGGTGCGAGAAGACCAGGGCCCCCGGCGCGACGTCGATCCGCTCGACCGCGGCCCCGCGCCGCCCGGTGATCGGGTCGGCCGGGAACAGCCGGAGCTCCTCCACGAGACCGGCCCCCTCCACGTTCTGGAGCACGGCGAAGACCTCTCCGTACTGCACGGGCCTGCCGAACGGCCACCCCCGGCCGTCCGCCCCGCCCCGCAACGGGTCGATGTGGTGGAACAGCGCCTCCAGGGCGGCCGCCCGGACCCGGTCCTCGTCGCCGGGGGCCGCCACCAGCCGGGCCACCACCGTGACGCCCTGGTACGCGGGCGGCTCCACCACCAACCGGGTCCCGACCAGCCGCCGTTCGTCGAGCCGTGCCGTCACCGCCGCGAGGACCGGGTCGGTGGGGATCAGCTGCTCGAACCGGAGCCGGCCGTCCTCGTCGGCGACCGCGTCGGGCACCAGCAGCACCCGAACCGCACCCGCCTCGCCCGCGACCGCGGGCAGACACCGTACCCGGCGCAGCGACGGCGCGGCCTCCCGGGCGATGACCTCGTAGTCCTCGGCCGTGACGGCCCGCTCCTGCACCCGCAGGATGTTGGGCGCCCGCACCTTCGCGTTCTCCACGGTCTCCCCGTCGACGCCTCCGGTCGCCGCCTCCCGGTTGTTGACGCCCGCGACGTAAGGCACCGAGCTGCGCAGCACGGAGATCGCGCCCCGGGCGACGTTCCCGGCCGCACCGCCGCCGGTCCGGTAGCGCGGGACGCGGAGCTGGGCGCCCTTCTCCGGGACCGCGCCGTACGCGCGCATCGTGCCGTCCGCCTCCCGCACCTCCGGCGGGAACGCGAACTCGCCCGACACGGCGTCGATCCGGACGTGCCGGTCGCCGGGGAGCGACGCCCCGAAGTGATCGACGGGCGTCCAGACCTGCCAGCCGTCGTCGGCCGACACCTGGACGACCGGCGGGTCTCCGTCAAGCAGCAGCGGCACCCGGCTCACCGAGAACCGCTGCCCGGCGACGCCCTCCGACACCCCGAGGGGCACGTCGAGGATGGTCTCCGCGTGCTCCACGGCCGCCGTGCCGCCGACGGTGAACACCTCGGCCTCGCGGATCGTCGGCGACTCGGAGTAGAACGGCTGGCCCGGCTCCGGCGCTGTGACCCGGCAGCGCAGCCACCCCGCCCGGGTCCCCGCCACGACGGACGCGGTGTGCCCGGCCGGGACGAACACCACGACCTCGCCGGGCCGGTTGAGCCCGCCGGTGCTGTCGGTGCCGGTCGCGCAGGCCACCCAGCGGGCCCCGTCCCACGCCTCCCACACCAGCGGCGGCTGCCGCGGATCGACGCCCACGCCCTCCACCCGGCTGTCCAGGCGCACGGCGACGATGCACCGGGGCACGGCCGTCGGCAGCCCGAACAGCAGGGCGTCCCCGGGCTCGGGCCGGGACTGGAAGCACGGGATGTCCTTGCCCGCGCCGAGCGGCGCGGTCCGGTCCGTCTGCTCGCCCGACACCGGCGCGGTGACCAGCCGGACCAGCGAACTCGGCATGATCGGCAGGTCCCGGGAGGTGGTGAACACCACCGGCTCCTCGGCCTCGCCGCGCGCGGTCGCCACCTCCGTACCGGCGGGGAGGTGCACGGTCTCCGGCTGCGGGGCGGACAGCCAGAAGTCCACCTCGGCCCGCGCCACCGTCGGTGGGAAGAGCGTCACGCCCAGCAGGTCCAGGAAGGCCGCGTAGTTCTTGTCGGGCACCCGGTTCAGCCGGTACAGCAACTGGTCGACCATGTACGCGAACGTCTCGATCAGCGTGACCCCGGGGTCCGACACATTGTGGTCGGTCCACTCGGGGGAGCGCTGCTGGACGTACCGCTTGGCCTCGTCGACGAGCTGCTGGAAGCGCCGGTCGTCCAGGTTGGGGGAGGGGAGTGCCATCAGCGCGTCCTCGCTTCGGCGGAAACCTCTGTGGAAACTTCGGCGGAACCCGCTTCGGACGGGATCGTGTAGAAGGGGAAGACCAGGTTGCGCAGGTCGTTGGTGGCCCGCACGGTGTAGTGCACGTCGATGTAGAGCGTGCCCTCCTCGATCGCGTCGAACGCGATCACCACGTCCGTCACCTCGATGCGCGGCTCCCACCGCTCCAGGGAGGCGCGGACCTCCTGTGCGATCCGCCCGGCCGTCGCCCCGTCGCCGGGCGCGAAGACGTAGTCGTGGATGCCGCAGCCGAACTCCGGGCGCATCGGCCGCTCACCCGGCGCGGTCCCGAGGATCAGGCCGATCGCCTCCTCGATCTCGCGGTCCCGCTCGACCAGGGCGATCCCGCCCGTCGGCCCGACCCGCAGCGGGAAGCCCCAGCCCCGTCCGATGAATCCGCCGCCGCTCACATCGGGCCCCCGATCAGGACGTTGAACGCGCCGCTGACGATGGGCGCGCCGCAGCTGGTGGTGTCCCGCATCCGGGCGGCGGGCAGCCCGCCGATCAGCACCTGACCGGCGAGCGCGGCGGCCGGGTTGGGCATGATCACGTTTCCGGGTCCGAGCGCCGCGTGCGGGGGGACCACGCACACGTGCAGGCTCCCGGTGACGGCCGCCGGCCGGCCGCCGATGAGCACGGTGGCGACGGCGACCGCACCCGGGGGCGGGGTGCCGATGAGACCGCCGTGTGCGGTGCTGTCGCCCGTGCGGGCTGCGGGGGGCATGGCCGGGATTCTCCTTGCTGTGAAAGGGACTTCAGGGGTGAGGGGCGTACGGGACGGGGAGTCAGTTGATCCTGATGAGCTTGGCCTTGAGGACGGCGAGCAGTCCGCCGTCGACGGTGACCCCCGTCTTGCCGTTGACGGTCACCGAGCGGCCCTTGATGTTCACGTCGCCCATACCGGCGTCGAGGGTGATGCCGGAGGCGGAGAGCGTCACCGAGCTCAGCTCCCGGCCGCCGCCGCGGGCCTTCACCGACAGCCTGATCTCGCCCTTCTTCTCGTCGAGGACGACGTCGAGCCGCTTGTCGCCGGTGGCCAGCCGCACGCCCGCCGGGCCGCGCGGGGCGTCCAGCAGCTCCAGCCGGTTGCCCGAACGGGACACCAGCGAACGGCGGTTGACCTTCCCGCTGGTCGGGTCGACCAGCGGGACGTCGTGCGCGGACGGCTTGTCGACCCCGTTGTAGAGGCCGCCGAGCACGTACGGGCTGTCCAGCAGCCCCTGCTCGAACCCGACCAGCACCTCGTCGTTGACTTCGGGGCTGAACACTCCGCCGCCGCCCTGGCCGCCCCACTGCACCGTACGGACCCAGTCGGTGACGTACGTGTCGTCCAGCCAGGGGAACTTCAGGCGCACCCAGCCGCGCTGGCCCCGGCCCTCCTCGCGGATGTCGGTGACCACCCCGATCGCCAGCCCCGGCATGCGCGGACCGCGCGACGGGGCGCTGCCGCCGGTGGCCAGCCCGGCCAGCGAACGGTCCGGTGAGGCACTGACGATCACCGTCGTGCGGTAGCCGGTGTCCGGTTCGAGGACGTGGTGCGCGGCGGTCGCGGTGTAGCGGCCGGAGAAAGCGGGCCCCACGTTGCCGAGCGCCACCGGCTGGCCCGCCCGCAGCTGCGGGTTCCCGTAGGCGACGGCTTCGATCTCCCCGAATCCGGAGCTGACCGAGGCGGCGAGGGCACCGGCCACCGCGGTCGTCTCCGCCTGCGTCCGGTAGGGGGTGTCCGCGATCGTCGTCCGGGCGTTGGAGCCGAACGCCCCGGCCGCCAGCGACGGGCTCATCCCCGGGGTGACGGTCTCGCTGCGGATGGACTGCTGCCGGGCCACCAGCCGCGTCTTGGTGTCGACGTTCCAGCCGCGCACCTCGACGCTGTCCGCCCCGTCCGCACCGGTCAGCACCGCCCGCAGGGCCACCAGGTTGTTCCCGTACTCCAGGACCATCGGGTCGCGCGTCGCGGAGGTCGACGGCGCGGGGGCCGAAGCGGCGGGCTTCGGCTTGGTGAACTGGAGCAGACCCTTGTCGTCCACCCGCACCACCGCCCCGCTCTCGGCCGCGAGGTGCTGGAGGAACTCCCAGTCCGACACGTTCGGCTGGGTCAGCTGCTTGTACGTGATCGGCGCGGCCTCCACCTTCCCGCAGGCCAGCCCCGCACCGGCGGCGACCTTGCGCACGATGTCCGCCGTCTTCATGTTCCGGAAGGCCACGACCTTCCGGCCGCGCTGGAGCCGGTGCGCCTTGGAGAACGCCCGCACGACCGTGAACGAACCGGTGGTGTCGCTGTCCAGCTCGACCGCGGTGACCTCCCCGGTGAACAGCCGCTCGCGCACCCGCTCCTGCACGGTGACCACGGAGATCTTCAGCGGGGTGCCGATGGTGAGGCCCGTCGCCGTGAGGAACGTGTGGTCCGGGTCCCGGTACATCAGCACGGCGGCGTCCGGCAGCCCGACGTTCTCGTCGACGACACAGCTCACCAACTGCGCGGCCCAGGCCCGCGGCAGCTCGCCGGGCGCCTCGACGATCGGGTCGGCGGCGAAGGACCGGCCGGGGGATGTCGAGGTCACCGGCCGTCCTCCGCCCGGTGGTCTTCCAGCCCGGGCACCAGAAGCTCCCTGCCCGGGGTCAAATGCATCGGGTCGTCGATGTCGTTGGCGGCCGCGATGGTGCGCCAGGCGGTGGCATCGCCGTACTCCCGCCAGGCGAGCAGCGGCAGACTGTCCCCGGCCACGACCCGGTGCGTACGCCGGGCCTCCTTCGAACCCGACGTGGGGTTCTGGCCGGCCGGGTCCACGCTCGCCTCCTCGATGGAGAGGGAGCAGGTGGCGCGGAGCGGCTTCCCGTCGACGTCGAAGAGCGTGTACGACACGGAGAGGCTGGAGAGCACCCCGTCGAACGAGGTCGTCTTCGCCGTGCCCCAGTCGAACCGCACCCACGGGCTCGAAGGCGTCATGCGGGCCAGACTGCTCGGGGTGGGGACACAGGCGGTCATCAGCTGTTCGACCGCCTTCTCCACCGAGTTGTCGTGGGTGGCCGTGGCGTCGAGGAAGACCTCCAGAGACAGGGACCGGGGCCCGCTGCCGACGAACTCGGGCAGCGCGGACTGCCCGGCTGTCCGGGACGGAGTGCGCCGCCACTCGGTGCTCTTGCTCAGCGACAGCTTCGCGGGGTTGAACTGCAACGTGAGCCGGGCGAGCGTGCCGCCGGGCTTGGCGCCGACGGACGACGGCGGTTCCATGATGGTCAGCTGGGCGCGAGCGCGGCTCGCACGGGCAGCGGGTGACATTGCGTTCCTCCTTTCTCTGGGCCGATGCGGTCGGGGTTGTCGGGTCGGTCGGGGTGGTCGAGTCCGTCAGGAGGGCTCCAGGCCCTCGTGGGCGATCTCCAGCGTCTCGATCGCCGCCTGGGAGTTGGCCGGGTCGAAGGAGGGCCCCTGCCAGCGCACCGGCACGATCCCCTGCACCTGCCAGCTGATGATCCGGCTGAGATCCGGGCGCAGCGCCACGATCTCGCCGTCCTTGGGCTCGACCCGCTGGATCGTCTCGTTGAGCCAGCGCGCGATCTTGAGCGTATCGGCGGTGACGGGGCGGGTCAGCGTGATGTTGGTCCAGGTGATCCGCCCCGGCAGCTGCCAGGTGAACCCGTTGTTGCCGCCCTCGGCGTACGTCTCCATCTCCACCTCTGCGCCGAGGCCCGAGCAGGTGTGGAACGCGCCCAGGTCGCTGCCGCCGATCGCCAGCTTGAAGAACACGCTCGTGGCGAAGATGTTGTCCGTCATGGGTCAGTCTCTCGTCCGTCTTCTCGGCTGTCTCTGTCTGTCTCTCGTACGGGTCGGGGGTACGCCCCCGGGCTCAGCGGCGGCCGTCGTGCAGCCGCCCGGCGCGCTCCCGGCCCCGGCGCAGGTCCGCGCGGATGAGCCGGCTCACCGGGTCGAGCAGCCGACGGGCCAGCTCTTCCATGTCCGCACCGCTGAGCTGGTTCGCGGCGGGAGTCGTCTCGGCGGGCTCCGCGGACGCGTTGTGCGACGCGTTGTTCGACGACGTGTGGGGCTTCGTCCGGACCGCCCGGACCGGAACGCCGGTGATCCCGGCCTCGGCGGCCCGCTGAACCGCCCGCGCGGTGGCTGGTGCGGGGGGCCTGGGCGGAACCCGTGCGGAGAGACCGGGCGGAGGCGCCGGGGCCGCGCCGCCCCCGGGCACGGGCCCGGTGGCCTGGAGCCCGGCACTTTCGGGTACCACCGGCAGCGCCATCCGCTGGAGGGGCACGGAGGCCTCGCCCGGCCCGGCCGATGCGGGCGGATGCGGCCGCACGATGGGAACGGGCCGCGCGGAGCGGGACGGTGGAGCCGGCCGCCCTGGCTCCCGTCCTGCCGTCGGCGCGGGCGCGGGCACGGGCGAGGGTGAGTGCTGGGGCCTGCGGCCCGCCGGGTCGCCGCCCGTGCCTGTCGCGCTCTCGGCCGCCACGGCACGTTGGACGGTGCCGCCGGAGGCCGCGGCGGCGTTGGCGCGGAGGAGGGGAGCGGTCCGCCCGGGGACCGTACCCGAGGGCGTCGGAGGCTGCGGGGCGGTGCGGCGGTGCGCGGTCGGACGGTTCCCGGAGCCGGGTGACGGCGCGTCGGGGCCCGGTTCGGCCTGCGGTACGTCACGCCGCCAGGTGGCCGCGACGACCGGCCGGGCCGTGACGCCCGCCGCTGCCGTACGCGGTCCCGAAAAGCCTTCGGCGGCACCGGTGTTCACGGTCAGGGCCCGGCCCGGGAGCAGAGTCCTGGCCCGCTGGACGGCAGGCGTCGCAGCCCCACCGCCGGAGGTCCGCGCCGCCTCCCGTTCCGGGCCGATCGGCCGGATGCGTACCGGGGCCGGGGGAGTGGCAGGGGACGATGCCGTACGCGTACGGGGCCCGGTCCCGGTCCCGGTTGCGGAGTGGTTGCGGGCAGGTGCCCGGTCACCGTCCACCGCGCGCTGTACGGCGGCGGGTTCGGACCCTGCCGGGGACCCGGCGGACGCCGAGCGCACGGGCATCGCGGGCGCGCCCGAGGAGGCCGGAGGGGGCGTCGGAGCGGGCGTCGCAGCCGCTGCCGGACCGGCCCCCCGCGGTGTGCCGGGGGACCGGCGGTCGCCGAGCAGCGGTACGCCGTTGCCGACCCGGGCGGTCGGCGGCAGCGAGGGCAGCGGTGCGCCGATCCCAGCGCGTGTGCGTCCCCGCGAACCAGAGGCGTCGGAGGGCTCGGCGCCACCGGGGCTCTGGGCCCGCACCGGCGCGGTGGCCGGTGCCGCCTGCACGGAAGGGGACGGCTGGGACCGCTGGGATGGCTGAGACGGCTGGGACTGCCGGGACTGCCGGGATGGCTGGAATGGCTGGGGCGAAGAGCCCGGGGCCGGAGACGGCTGAGTCGGCCGCTGCGTTCGGGGCGCCGCGTCCGACGGCGGCTGCGCCGGGTCCGTGACCTGGCGCTGGAGCACCGGCATCGCCGCCGTGGGCGGTACCGATGCCGGGCCGGACGGCACGACGGAGGCCGGCTCGTCGGTGCGGGACGGCACAGCCCCGGCGGGCAGTTCGCGCAGTGGCTTGCCCAGGGCGGGCCGTACTGTCTCGGCGGCCGTATGGCCGCCCGACGACGGGGTGGTCCGTTTGTCGGCTGCCGCCCGCTGCACGGCAGGGGTGGTGGCTGTGGTGACGGGGGCGGCCGGTGCGGTGGGTGCGGGGGACGTTTCGGGTGTGGCGGGTGCGAGCCCGGTGATCTGCCGCAGCGTCATCTGGGGGCGCCGGGCGACGGTCAGCGGAGGGCCGGTCGGCCGAGGGCGCACGGGAGCGGGTCGTGCCATGGCCTGCGCGCCGGACGCACCAGCGTCCGCCACCAGGCCCATCGGTGAACCGAGGACAGCCCGCTGCACCGCCGGAGCGGGCCCGTTGCGGCCGGAGGATCCGGCGGAACTCGGGGAGCTGGAGGAGCTGGAGGAGCCGGGAGCGCCGGAGAGCCCCGACGGTCCGGACGAGGACTCCGACGACCCTGGTGACCCTGACGGTCCGGAGGAGGAACCCGACGACCCCGGTGACCCCGACGGTCCGGAGGAGGAACCCGATCGGCCGGAGGATGCCGAGGGGCCGGAGGCACCTGGCGTACCGGAAGACGCTGACCGGCCGGAGGTTCCTGGTGTGCCCGAGGTCCCGGACTGGCCGGAGGATGCCGAGTACCCGGGGGTTCCTGGCGTACCGGAAGACGCTGACCGGCCGGAGGTTCCTGGTGTGCCCGAGGTCCCGGACTGGCCGGAGGATGCCGAGTACCCGGAGGCTCCCGTCGTACCCGATGACGCCGATCGACCGGAGGTTCCCCGCGCGGGTGAGCCCTCCGACCGCCCCGACGAAACCGACCTGCCCGAAGCCGCCGACGTGGACGTGGACGTGGACCGGCCGGAAGGTTTCGACGTACCCGGGGAACCCGTCCTGCCGGAGGGCCCGGGAGCCGCCGACCGGTCGGAAGACCTGGACGTACCCGAAGACGCCGACGTACCGGAGGAGCCCGGCGCGGCCGAAGCCCCCCGCCGACCGGAGGACCCGGAGGACGCCGACGGCCCCGAAGACCCCGACGTACCCGAAGAACGCGACGTACCCGAAGAACGCGACCCACCGCTCGTCGACCGGTCCGACCGGTCCGACCGGCTCGACGGCTGGCTCGACCGCTGGACCGACGGCGACCCCGGCCTCGGCTTCCGGCTGCCGTCGGTCGTCCCCGTCCCGGTGATGTTCCGCCCCGCCGCGGCAGTCGGCAGGTCCGCCACCGGCCCCGGCTCCTCGTCCGCCGGCCGGACCGCGCGCAGCAGCAGGGGCCCGCCGGGGGACGCCGTGCGCGCGCTGCCCGGGCGGGCGACTCCGTGGATGAGGCCCACCGGAGCCGATGGCAGGACGGCGTGGCCGAGTTCGCCGCCGAGGGAGGGGTCCTGCCACGAGGCGAGCTGCGAACGGAACCGCAGCCCGTCGCTCACGCCGATCGAGGACCGGGCGACCGTCACCGACGGCGGGGCGACCCGGCGCCAGCCGCCGTCCCAGTCGCCCCCACCGGACACCCCGGCGGGCGGGGAGGGCGTGGCGACGGGCGGGGGCGGTGCCGCCGACCCGTCGGCGTCCCCGCCCCGGCCGCCCGCGTTCGCGCCGCCCGCGCCACGACCG
>NZ_NWVL01000111.1 GCF_002382885.1 Streptomyces sp. WZ.A104 | reverse complement strand
CTCCGGGTGGCCAAGTTCCTTAAGCCATCGAGAGGTCTCCCCCATGCCAGCCATGCCCAGAGCCCCCGGGCCCTCCGATCTTACGAATGACCAGAGCAACCACTCTTGAAAGGTAGGACACCCCATATGAGCTTCGGCGACCCGAACAACCCGTACGGGCAGCAGCCCGGCCAGCCGCCCCAGGGGCCGCCGCAGGGCCAGCCCGGGTACGGCTACCCGCAGCAGGCTGCCCAGGGTGTCCCGCCGCAGGGCTACGGCTACCCCCAGCAGCCCGGTCACCCGCAGCAGCCCGGCCAGCCATACGGGGCCTACCCGCAGCAGCCGCCGGGCTACGGCCAGCAGCCCGGGTACGGCGGCGGCATGCCGGAGCTGGCCCACTGGGGTCTGCGGTTCGGCGGGCTGATCATCGACGGGCTCGTCCTGATGGTCCCGTACATCTTCGTCGTCATCGGCGGTGCGGTCGGCGATGCGTTCGGCGCGATCCTCGCCATCGTGGGCTTCCTCGGCCTCATCGGCGTCGCCATCTGGCAGCTGTACCAGGAGGGCACCACCGGCCAGACGGTCGGCAAGAAGGCCGTGGGCATCCGCCTGCTGCGCGAGGCCGACGGCCGCCCGCTGGGCTTCGGCATGGCCTTCGTGCGCCGCCTGGCCCACTTCCTCGACAGCCTCGCCTGCTACATCGGCTGGCTGTGGCCGCTGTGGGACGAGAAGAAGCAGACGTTCGCGGACAAGGTCTGCTCGTCGGTGGTCGTCAAGTCCAAGTGACCCACCCGCACACCCTGTGCGTGCGAAGGCCGCCCCAGCACATCGGGGCGGCCTTCGCGCGTACGCGCGGGGCTCAGCGGCCCCCGCGCACGCCCGGGATCTCCGCCGGCTCCGGCGTCGTACGCTCCATCACCACGAAGCTGCCGCCCCGGTGCTTGAGGCGGTAGCGCGCCTCGGGGTGCAGCTGCTCGGCGTACGCCACCGGGTCCTGGATCGGCCGGGACCAGCCGAAGTCGAGGTTGATGGCGACGATGTCGGGCGCGGTGCCCGGGGCTCCGCCGACCCAGTAGACGGTGCGGTCGGAGGTGAGGTGGGCCATCAGCGTGATGTCCGTCTCGACGCGTGAGCCGGCCGGGATGGCGTCCAGCGCCGCCCGGGCCGCCTGGGCGCGGGCGTCGTCGGTGCGGTAGGTCTCCGGGCGCAGCAGGTCGCGCAGCGGCAGGTGCTGGGTCATCGCGATGGCGATCGCGGTGGCGACGGGGACGGCGACCCTCGCGTACGAGGCGAGCCAGGGGCGGTGCGAGTCGCGGCTGCGGCGGACGCCGTCGGCCATCGCGAGGAACAGCACCGGCATGAGAATCGCGCTGTAGTGCCAGACCATGCCCCAGTGGTTGCTGTCCTGCGAGAGCAGCCGCCAGCCGAGCGTGGGGATGATCAGCAGCGTCAGCGGCGAGCGCAGCGCCATGAACGCGGTGATCCCGATCAGGAAGACCAGCATCTCGATCTTGACGGAGGAGTCGAGGACGCCGAGGACGGAGTCCAGCATCGAGACGTCCTGCTCCCCGTTCTTGTCGATCTTCTGCCAGTAGTCGTACGTGCCCGCGCTGCTGGCCGCCGGGATGAGGACGACGAGGGTGACGACGAAGGCCGCGACGCCGTAGGCGGCGAGCAGCGCACCCTGGAGGCGGCGGCCGTACACGAAGAGGAGGAAGCCGACGACCGCGACGGTCGCGCCGAGGTCCTCCTTGACCAGGACGAGCGGCAGCGACCAGAGCAGGGCGGCCGTCCACCGCTTCAGGAGCAGCGCCCGGCAGACGAGGGCCAGCAGCGGCACGGCGAAGGCGATCTCGTGGAAGTCGGACTTCACCGCTTCCTGAATGCCCCAGGACAGCCCGTACGCGACGGTGACGCACAGCCCGGAGCGGCCGCCGAGGAGCTGCTGGGTGGTGCGGCCGACCACGACCGCCCCCAGCGCGAACAGCGCGGCCTGGGCGAAGAGCAGGGCCGTCGCCGACGGCCAGATCCAGTAGAGCGGGGCGAGCAGCGCCACGATCGGGGAGAAGTGGTCTCCGAGGATCAGATAGCCGGGGCCCTTGATGTCGACGACCGGGGCCTCGAACGCCGCGTACGCCCTGACCTCCTGCTCGAAGATCCCGAGGTCCCAGGAGGGCGAGCCGAAGCGGGCGTACTGGAAGTACGAGTAGAGGAAGTAGAGCGCGCACAGGATCGCGGCGGCGATCAGGTACGGGCGCAGCGGGACGCGTTCGTCGCCGGTGGCCGCGCCCGGGGAACCGTCCGCCGGGCGAGCGTCCGGCCCGGTGCCCTGCGCGGGCAGGCGGCCCGGCTCCGACCGGTCCGTACCACTCTTGTTCAGCTCAAGCACGGTGACTGCCCCCGCTAGGGATTTCTACGGCCGTTCTTTGGATACGGCCGTTCATTAGAACAGAGCGGCGAGCGGATTCCGGACGTCGGACACGGCCGTGGCCGCACCCTTTCGGACAGGTGCGGCCACGGAACGTACAGGTGCCGGTCAGGAACGTACAGCTGCCGGTCAGTGGAAGAAGTGGCGCGTCCCGGTGAAGTACATGGTGACGCCCGCCTTCCGCGCGGCCTCGATCACCAGCTCGTCGCGGACGGAGCCGCCGGGCTGGACGACGGCCTTGATACCGGCGGCGGTGAGGATCTCCAGGCCGTCGGGGAACGGGAAGAACGCGTCGGAGGCGGCGTAGGCACCGGCCGCCCGCTCCTCGCCCGCCCGCTCGACGGCGAGCTTCGCGGAGTCGACGCGGTTGACCTGGCCCATGCCGACGCCGACCGAGGCGCCGTCCCTGGCGAGGAGGATCGCGTTGGACTTGACCGCGCGGCACGCCTTCCAGGCGAAGGCCAGCTCCTTCAGCTCCGCCTCGGAGAGCGCCTCGCCGGTGGCCAGCGTCCAGTTGGCCGGGGCGTCGCCCTCGGCCTGGAGGCGGTCGGTCACCTGGAGCAGCGCGCCGCCGTCGATCGGCTTGACCTCGAACGCGGCGGCCGGGGCCTCGGGGGCGCGCAGCACCCGGATGTTCTTCTTGCGGGCCAGCACCTCGACGGCGCCGTCCTCGTACGCCGGGGCGACGATGACCTCGGTGAAGATCTCCGCGACCTGCTCGGCCAGCTCGACGGTCACCGGCCGGTTGACGGCGATGACGCCACCGAACGCGGAGAGCGGGTCGCAGGCGTGGGCCTTGCGGTGCGCCTCGGCGATGTCGTCGGCGATGGCGATGCCGCACGGGTTGGCGTGCTTGATGATCGCGACGCACGGCTCGGCGTGGTCGTAGGCGGCGCGGCGGGCGGCGTCGGTGTCCGTGTAGTTGTTGTAGGACATCTCCTTGCCGTGCAGCTGCTCGGCTTCGGCGAGACCGCCCTCGCCGGAGGTGTAGAGCGCGGCGGGCTGGTGCGGGTTCTCGCCGTAGCGCAGGACGTTCTTGCGGGCGAAGGTGTCACCGAGGAACTCGGGGAGGCCAGAGTCGCCGGCAGCCGCGTAGTCGTCCGCGAACCAGGAGGCTACGGCCACGTCGTAGGAGGCGGTGTGCTGGAACGCCTCGGCGGCCAGCCGCTTGCGGGCGGTCAGGTCGAAGCCGCCCGCCTTGACGGCCGCGAGGACGTCCGCGTACCGCTCCGGGCTGGTGACGACGGCCACCGAGGGGTGGTTCTTGGCGGCGGCGCGGACCATGGAGGGGCCGCCGATGTCGATCTGCTCGACGCACTCGTCGTCGGAGGCGCCCGAGGCGACGGTCGCCTTGAACGGGTAGAGGTTCACGACCACCAGGTCGAAGGGCTCGACGCCGAGCTCGGCGAGCTGCTCGCGGTGGGCGTCCAGGCGGAGGTCCGCGAGGATGCCCGCGTGGACGCGGGGGTGGAGCGTCTTGACGCGGCCGTCCAGGCACTCCGGGAAGCCGGTGAGCTCCTCGACCTTGGTGACCGGAACCCCGGCGGCGGCGATCCTCCCGGCGGTGGAGCCGGTGGAGACGAGCTCGACGCCCGCCTCGTGCAGACCGCGGGCGAGGTCTTCGAGCCCCGTCTTGTCGTAGACACTGACCAGGGCGCGGCGGATGGGCTTATTCACCGACATGACCGAGATGAACCTTTCGTCCCTCAATGCGATGACCGTCACGGGCGATCCGCCCCACGGCCTCGACGAGCAGCGTGCGCTCGACTTCCTTGATGCGTTCGTGGAGGGCGGCTTCGCCCTCCGGGGTGTCCTCTTCGGTCACCTCGACCACGCCCTGGGCGATGATCGGGCCGGTGTCGACACCGTCGTCGACGAAGTGGACGGTGCAGCCGGTGACCTTCACGCCGTACGCGAGTGCGTCACGCACTCCGTGCGCGCCGGGAAAGCTCGGCAGCAGGGCGGGGTGGGTGTTGACGGTCCGGCCGCCGAAGGCGGCGAGGAACGCCGGGCCGACGATCTTCATGAAACCCGCGGAGACGACGAGGTCCGGGCGGTGAGCGGCGACCTGCGCGGCGAGCGCCTCGTCCCACTCGGCGCGGGTCGCGTGGTCCTTGAGCTTGCACACGAACGTGGGGATTCCGGCCCGCGCGGCACGCTCAAGCCCCCCGGTCCCGTCACGGTCCGCGCCGACGGCGACGATCTGCGCTCCGTACGCCGCCGGGTCGTCGCCGATGGCGTCGAGCAGGGCCTGGAGATTCGTACCGGATCCGGAGACCAGCACGACCAGCCGGGCGGGAACGGAGGAGGGGGGCGGGGAGGCCACGTCGGGGCCCTTTCTCGCGTGATGACCACGTGGTGACACAGGCGCGGCGGCACCGGGGGATGCTCTTTGTAGGGTCGTACGAGAGAATCGCTTCGCCCGATACGGGGAACCCTACGAACGGGCCGACCGTCAGCAACGATACCGGCACACCCGACGGCCCCCACGGGACGGGGGCGTGACCGGGAGGTAGCGTCAGGGGACAGCTCACCGTCCACCGGGTCATCCGGGCGGACGAACCGTCCTCCGGGCGGACATGACGAGATGGGGAAGACGTTCACCACATGCCGGACCGACGCCGCCGCACCGCCTTCCGCCTCCCGCTGCCCGAGCGGGCCGCCCTTCTGATGCGGGAACGCCAGTCCTCCTCGCCGGAGGCCGACGAGCCGGAGCGCGACAATCCGTTCGCCGCGCCGCCCGCGGGCCGGCCGGACCAGCCCTGGCAGCCGCGCCACCCCTCCGGGCCGGGCAACGGGAACGGCGGCTCCGGCGACGGATCAGGGGACGGCTCCGGCGACGGCTCCTCCGGCGACCGGCCGGCGTGGGGCAGCCAGTGGAGCAGCAAGCAGCCCGGCCGGGGCAGCGGCGGCTGGGGCGGCCGCCCCGGCGGGAACGGGTCCGGCGGCCCCGGGGGCAGGGGCGGACCCGACGGCGGTCCCGGCGGAATGCGCTGGGACCCCACCGACCCCGCGCAGCGGCGCGCTCGCTACGCGCTGCTCGGCGGCATGTGGGCCGTCTTCTTCGCCCTCTTCGACCTCCCGGAGATCGCCCTGCTTCTGGGCTCGCTCTCCGTCTACTGGGCGATCAGCTCGCTGCGCACACCGCCGAAGAAGGACGCCGCCGCGGCGGACCGCGCGGCCGTCGTCAGCGGTACGGGAACGACCGGGGCCGCTCCCGGGGGCGGCACGGGGACCGCGCCCACGGTCGCGCAGGGCGTCAGCGGCAAGCAGCAGACCACGGCGGCGATCAGCGGACTGGTGACGGCCCTCCTCGCCCTGCTCATCGTGCTGACGACGTTCACCGTGCAACTCGTCTACCGCGACTACTACACGTGCGTGAACGACGCCCTGACCAAGACCGGCGCACTGTCCTGCAACGATCAGCTGCCGAAGCCGCTGGAGCCGTTCTTCGGCGTCAAGGAGTAGCTCCTTCCGGACCGCCCGGGCCATCCGGGACGGCCGGGTCTTCCGGACCGCCCGGACTGGCCGGACCGGCGGGCTCCGTCGTGGTCGGCTTCCGCACCACCTCCCCCGCGGGGAAGTCGGCCATCAGCCCGCCGGAGTCCCGCTTGAGGGAGGCCCACCGGGCCTGCCGGGCTTCGTTCTCGTGCCAGGGGTCGGTCGGCAGGAAGTCGTAGGGCTGGAACGCCGCCGACGCCCGGGAGGCCGCTTCGGGGGCCTCGCCGGGGGCCGGTACAGGGACCGGTACAGGGGCCGGTGCAGGGGCCGGTGCAGGGGCCTGTACGGAGGAAGCTGCCGGAACGGCCTCGTCCCCCGTCCCGTTGCTCCTGCGCCAGGACGCCCACCAGCGGCGCGGCCGGCCGATGACGGCGGCGGCCTCCTCGCCGTCGCCTTCCTCCGCCCCGGGACCGCTCTTCCCGGCCCTCTTCCCGGCCCTCTTCCCAGCACCTTGCTCTGCGGGTAGCGCAGCCGCAGGTGGAGCGGAGGGAGCGGGCGGAGCGTCCGCTTCCGGGTCCCGCCCCGCGTCTCCTTCCGGTACGTCCCGGCGCCAGGCCCACCCGGGTGTGCGCAGCCGCCACGCCCGCAGCAGGAGGGCCGCCGGCACTCCGATGGCCGCCGTCCACACCAGCGCCGCCGGACCGGTCAGCCACCACACGGGCCCGAACGCGCTGAGCACCCCCGTGCCGAGCGGTCCGCCCGCGACCGCTGTGAGCAACGCCGTACCGGCACCGCACCCCAGCGCGCCGAGCAGGGTCACCAGCACCGTCTCGCGCGGGGTCCAGGCCCGGTCGCGCGGGGCTTCGGCGGGGGCCGCCCCGCGTACGGTGAACCAGGCGACGGCCAGCGCGGCCGCCACCGGGACCGCCAGGGCCGCCCCGCTCAGCAGGGAGCCCGGGCCCTGTTCCGGCACCGCCGCCAGCAGCGGGAAGCCGGGCACCGCCGGGGTGCCGTCGAGGCCCAGCGGGGTGGCGGTGGCTCCCGTACCGAGCGAGAAGCCGGGCCCGAGCCCGTACGCCGCTCCCCACAGCGCGGCGTTCGGCACGAGCGCGGCGGCCAGCAGGAATACGGCGAACCGCCCCGGCCGGTCGCCCGCGAGCGCCAGGAACGCGTCCTGTGCCGCCATCGCGTTCCGGCCGAGGGCCACCGCGACCAGCAGCGCCCCGCCGCCGAGCAGCACCATCACCCCCGCAGCGGCCGACCGGCACGCCGCCTCGGCCCGGTTGCGGAAGAGCGTGCGCGCGGCGGCCTCCTGAAGCACCAGGGGCGACCAGGACGGCAGCGGGCCCAGCGGCCGCCCGGCCGCCGTCCACACCCCGGCCACCACCGAACCGGCCACCACGAGCGCCACCGGGAACGCCAGCGTGTCCGGTTCGACGCGCAGCGAACCGGACCGCGCATAGGCCGCCGCCCCCGCCACGACCAGGAGGTAACCCGCCGTCACCGCGCAGAACGCCCCCGCCCGCGAGGGCCGCGCCCGCCCCTCCTCCGGCTCCACCGCGTCCCGCGCCGCCCGGTGCGCCAGCCAGACCGGGCCCGCCACGAGCAGCAGCGGCACCACGCCGACGGGGGCGGGCACGCCGCTCAGGGTGTCGGGCCGCACGAGCCCGGCGCCGTGCGCGAGCAACCAGACCCCGACCCCGGCGCGCAGCGCCCCGCCGGGTCCGCTGTCCGGGTAAGGGGAACTGATCCACATCACCATGACGAGCACGGTCAGCGACCCGAGGCCGAGGCCCGCGGCGACGGCGCCCCGCACCAGGGCGGAAGCCAGGGCGAGGGTGCGGTTCCGCTCGGCCGGGGCCTTCGGACTGCGTTGCGTCATTTGGGTCACGCGGCCCATGCTGCCAACGACACGCGCTTATTTCGCGTAACGCGCGAACAGCCGTTGTGTCGCTCAATATACGTTTATGTACTTTTTCTCCCAGTGCGGTGGTGCCGGGGGGCACCCATGACCCGGAGCACCACCGATGAGGCCGCTGCGCCGCCGCTGCCCTCCCCCAAGGAGCGCCGCAGACTGCGTGAGTCGAAGTCGTTGAGCGAGGATCAGGTGGCGGCGGCGGTCGGCGTCACGCGCGCCACCGTGCGCTCCTGGGAGACGGGGCGCACGAGCCCGCGCGGACGCAAGCGCGCGCTGTACGCCAAGCTGATCGCCCCGGAAACTCCGTCACCGCCCGAGGCGGCACCGGCGACGGCACAGCCGAAAGCGCCAACCGAGCCGGAAGCCGAAGTGAAGGCGGCAGCGGTAGCGGTAGCGGAAACGGCAGCGACAGCGACAGCGACAGCGACAGCAGAAGCAGAAGCAGCGGAAACGGAAACGGCAGGCGCAGCGGAAGCGCCCCCTGGAGCGGTCACGCCCGAGGAGCAGCCCGACCCCGCGCCCGGCCGCTCCCCCGCTCTCTCCCCCGCCGAAGCGTTCGACGAGTTGTACGCCGGCGCCGCGCCCGCCCTCGTCCGGCAGACCTTTCTCCTGACCGGGCGCCGCAGCCTGGCCCGCGAGTCCGTGGAGCGCGCCTTCCAACTGGCCTGGCACCGCTGGCCCGAGGTGGCCGTCGACCGCGATCCGGTCGGGTGGGTGCGCGCGGCGGCATACGAGTACGCGATGTCCCCCTGGCACCGGTTGCGCCGCGTCCACCGGCACCCCGACGCCCCGCCCACCGAGCCGGGCAAGCGGGCGCTGTTCGACGCGCTGCTCGACCTGCCCCCGGCCTACCGGCGCACGCTGCTCCTGTACGACGGGGTCGGCCTGGACCTCCCGGAGACCGCGGCCGAGACGGAGGCCAGCACCCCGGCTGCGGCGGGCCGCCTGATGACCGCCCGCGCCGCCGTCGCGGAACGGCTGCCCGAGCTGGCGGAGGCCGCATCGCCCGCCGAGCAGTCCGCCCTGCTCCACGACCGGCTCGGCGGGCTCGCCCGCGCCGAGCACGTCCCCGTACCACCGCCCGCCCGTGCCGTGCGCACCGGCAGCGAGAACAAGGCCAAGCTGTGGACGAAGGCCGCCATCGCGGGCGCCGTCCTCCTCATCAGCGTGACAGGGCTGACCCTGCACACCGCGCCGACCCACTACGAACAGCCGATCTCCCCCGCCGAACGCGTCGGGGGCGTACCGCCGCGCGGTGGTCCGCAGAAGCTCACCGCACAGGACCTGAAGCTCCAGAAGTCACTGAGCGAGCAGTTGGCCCACGGTCCGGAACGGCTGGTCCCGCAGCCCAAGTGAGCCGTGCGACAGGTGTGTACGCGAACGGCGCGGGCCCGCACCCCTGGTGGAGAAAAAAGGGGGGTGCGGGCCCGCGCCGTTCACGCGTGGCTGTGATGCCTCAGCCGCCCGAGTCAGGCGCCGAGGATCTCGCGCGCCAGTTTGGCGGTCTCGGTCGGCGTCTTGCCGACCTTGACGCCGGCGGCCTCAAGGGCCTCCTTCTTCGCCTGCGCGGTGCCCGAGGAGCCGGAGACGATGGCGCCCGCGTGGCCCATGGTCTTGCCCTCCGGCGCGGTGAAGCCCGCGACGTAGCCGACGACCGGCTTGGTGACGTTCTTCGCGATGAAGTCGGCGGCACGCTCCTCGGCGTCGCCGCCGATCTCGCCGATCATCACGATGAGGTCGGTCTCCGGGTCCGCCTCGAACGCCGCGAGGGCGTCGATGTGCGTCGTACCGATGATCGGGTCGCCACCGATGCCGACGGCGGAGGAGAAGCCGATGTCACGGAGCTCGTACATCATCTGGTAGGTCAGCGTGCCGGACTTGGACACGAGACCGATGCGGCCGGGCTTGGTGATGTCGCCCGGGATGATGCCGGCGTTGGACTGGCCGGGGGTGATGAGACCCGGGCAGTTCGGGCCGATGATCCGGGTCTTGTTGCCCTTCTCGCCCGCGTACGCCCAGAAGGCGGCGGAGTCGTGAACGGCGATGCCCTCGGTGATGACGACCGCGAGCGGGATCTCGGCGTCGATCGCCTCGACGACGGCGGCCTTGGAGAACGCCGGCGGCACGAAGAGGACGGACACGTTCGCGCCCGTCTTCTCCATCGCTTCCTTGACGGAACCGAAGACCGGGACCTCGGTGCCGTCGAAGTCGACGGAGGTGCCGGCCTTGCGCGGGTTCACGCCGCCGACGATGTTGGTGCCGTCGGCCAGCATGAGCTTGGTGTGCTTCATGCCGGTGGCGCCGGTCATCCCCTGGACGATGACCTTGCTGTCCTTGGTGAGGAAGATAGCCATGGTGGTCTGAGTCCCTCTTCCTTACTTCGCAGCCGCGGCGAGCTCGGCGGCCTTGTCGGCCGCGCCGTCCATGGTGTCCACGCGCTGCACGAGCGGGTGGTTGGCGTCGGAAAGGATCTTGCGACCCAGCTCCGCGTTGTTGCCGTCGAGACGCACGACCAGCGGCTTCTCGACCTTCTCGCCCTTGGACTCAAGCAGCGCAAGCGCCTGCACGATGCCGTTGGCGACCTCGTCGCAGGCGGTGATGCCACCGAAGACGTTGACGAAGACGGACTTGACGTCCGAGTCGCCGAGGATGATCTCCAGGCCGTTCGCCATGACCTCGGCGGAGGCGCCGCCACCGATGTCGAGGAAGTTGGCGGGCTTCACGTTGCCGTGGTTCTCACCGGCGTACGCGACGACGTCCAGGGTCGACATGACCAGACCGGCACCGTTACCGATGATGCCGACCTCGCCGTCGAGCTTGACGTAGTTGAGGTTCTTGGCCTTGGCGGCAGCCTCAAGCGGGTTGGCTGCGTCCTTGTCCTCAAGAGCCTCGTGGCCCGGCTGGCGGAAGTCGGCGTTCTCGTCGAGCGAGACCTTGCCGTCCAGCGCCAGGATGCGGCCGTCCTTGGTCTTCACCAGCGGGTTGACCTCGACGAGGAGGGCGTCCTCGGCGACGAAGGTCTCCCACAGGGTCACCATGGCCTCGGCGACACCCTCGGCCACGTCGGCCGGGAACTTCGCCTGGGCCACGATCTCGCGGGCCTTGACGATGTCGACGCCGGAGTTGGAGTCGACCGGGACCTTCGCGAGGGCCTCGGGGGTCTTCTCCGCGACCTCCTCGATGTCCATGCCGCCCTGCACCGAGGCCATGGCCAGGAAGGTGCGGTTGGTGCGGTCGAGGAGGTACGAGACGTAGTACTCCGCCTCGATCTCCGGGGACAGCTCGGCGATCATCACCTTGTGGACCGTGTGGCCCTTGATGTCCATGCCGAGAATGTCGGTCGCCCGGGCGACCGCCTCGTCGGCGTCGGCGGCCAGCTTGACACCGCCGGCCTTGCCGCGGCCGCCGACCTTCACCTGCGCCTTGACGACAGACTTGCCGCCCAGCTTCTCGGTCGCCTCGCGGGCTGCCTCAGGCGTGTCGATGACTTCACCGGCCAGCACCGGTACACCGTGCTTGGCGAAGAGGTCCCTCGCCTGGTACTCGAACAGGTCCACGCGCGTCCGTCCCTTTTAGTGGTATCGCGGTTCGTTCTTCTGCGTGGGCGTGCCGCGAAGGGCAACGTGACTGCTCTGTCACTAGGGAGGCGTACACGGTGTCCGAGTACGCGGCATGTCCATCCGGCAGGTTATCCCCGCGCTCGGCGTGACCCTAAATCGCAGATCACACCTGAGCGGTGATAACGGTCACAGAGGGTGCCGGGGCGCGTGACACCGCCGGGCTGCTCGGGTTCCGGCCAGGGCCGCCGTCCGGCCCCTGTCCAGAGCCTTGCCGGAGACCTTGCCCGGGATCTCGCCCGGGGCCTCGCGCGATGCCCTGCATGGGATCTGCCTGAGCCTTCCGGCTCCCGGGTGGTGACGCCGGGAGCCGGAAGACCCGCGAGGGGCGGGAGGGGCAGGCGAGTCGAGTGGATCGGTGGTGCGGCGCATTCTTGAGCATGGGCATGTCGGATCCTTCGATGATGGACGGTGGGACGAAGGACAGTGGGGCAAAGAACGGTGGTCGAGGACAGCTGACCCCGGAGCAGCGGAATACCGCCCTCCGTGGCGACGGATCGACGCTTGCACGAGCCCGTGGGGGGTCACGCAAGCCCCTGGTTACCCTTGGGTCTCCTTGTCCGGTATGGGCAGGGGCCTCTTCTCGATCGCCGCCGCCATGACGTCCGGGAAGAGATCCGGCGTACAGGCGAACGCGGGTGCGCCCAGCGCCCCGAGCGCCGCCGCGTGCTCGTGGTCGTACGCGGGCGCCCCCTCGTCGGAGAGCGCGAGCAGCGTCACGAACTGCACGCCGGAGGCCTTCATCGCCGCGACCCGCTTGAGCATCTCGTCGCGGATACCGCCTTCGTAGAGGTCGCTGATGAGGACGACGACGGTGTCCGCGGGGCGGGTGATCTTCGACTGGCAGTAGGCGAGCGCCCGGTTGATGTCGGTGCCACCGCCGAGCTGGGTGCCGAAGAGGACGTCCACCGGGTCGTCGAGCTGGTCCGTGAGGTCGACGACCGCCGTGTCGAAGACGACGAGCCGGGTGGCGAGGCTGCGCATGGAGGCGAGCACCGCGCCGAACACGGAGGCGTAGACGACGGAGGCGGCCATCGAACCCGACTGGTCGATGCACAGGACGATGTCCTTCTTGACGGCCCTGGAGGCACGTCCGTAGCCGATGAGGCGCTCCGGCACGACCGTGCCCGTCGCCGCCGTGCCGTCCGGTCCCGGGATCGTCAGATAGTTCTTCAGGTTGGCCCGGATCGTACGGTCCCAGTCGATGTCGCGGTGGCGCGGCCGACTGATCCGCGCCGAGCGGTCCAAGGCCCCGGTCAGGGCGGCCCGGGTGCGGTGCTCCAGGCGCTTTTCCAGGTCCTCGACGACCTTGCGGACGACGACCCGTGCGGTCTCCTTCGTCGTCTCGGGCATGGCCTTGTTGAGGGAGAGCAGGGTGCCGACGAGATGGACGTCCGCCTCGACCGCCTCCAGCATCTCCGGCTCCAACAGCAGCGCCGCCAGGCCGAGCCGGTCGATCGCGTCGCGCTGCATGACCTGGACCACGGAGCTGGGGAAGTACGTCCGGATGTCGCCGAGCCAGCGGGCGACGGAGGGGGCCGACGCGCCGAGCCCCGCCGAACGGCCGCCGCCCCGGCCTCCCTGCTTCTTCCCGGCGCCCCCGCCGTAGAGCGCGTTCAACGCACTGTCCATCGCGGCGTCCTGGCCGCTGAGGGTGCGGCCGGTGCTGTCGGCGCTGTCCGCCCCGAGCACCAACCGCCAGCGCCGCAGCCGTTCGCCGTCGTCCGGGTGCCGTGCGCCCGGAGTCGTCCTGTCCACCGTCTCCTCCGCCCGTTCCTCCACCTTGGTGGTCGTGGTCGTCCCGATGGCCGCGTCCGTCCCGACCCCCGTGCTGGTCCCGATCTCCGCGTTCGTCCTGACCCCCGTGCTCGTCCCAACCCCCGCGTCCGTCGCGATCGCCCCTACCCTGGTGGTCGTCGTCATCCGGCCGCTCCCGTCGGCTCGGTGTGCCGGCCCAGCAGCAGACTCAGCACCGGCTCCACCGCATCGGCCCTGGCCCGGTCGATCCCGGGGCCGAACCCTGCGGGCGCCCGGTCGACGCCGTCCCGGTGGGCGCTCCCGGGGACGGTCCCGCGCCGGACCAGCTCGCCCAGGGTGCGGCGTACGCCCGGTTCATAGGCGGAGAACGTACGACGCAGCAGCGGCAGCACATCGGTGAACATGTCGGCGGGCACACGGGTCAGCCAGGTGTCCATGAGGCCGAGCAGCCGCTCGTCGTGGACCAGCAGCATGCCGCCGCCCGACGCGCCGCCGACGAACCCCTCGATCCAGGCAGCGGCGTCGGCGGGCGGGGTGCCGGGCGAGAGCGCCAGGCCCATCAGCCGTGCCGCCTCGTCCTCCGCGAGCCGCCCCTCGTCCAGGAGCAGCCGGGCGGACCGGCCCCGGATGACCCCGGCGACCGTGTCGCGGCCCGCCAGCTTGTGCAGCACTGCGTCCCAGCGCTCCCGCAGTCCCGGGGCGGGCGCCGCCCCTGCGAGCAGCAGCCCGATCGCGCCGTGCACGGCCTCCACCCGGCGGCGCAGCGCCTCCGCCCCGTCCGCGTCGAGGCCGGTGCAGGCGGGCGGCAGCCCGACGCAGACGCGATCGGCGAGACCGGCGGCGACCTCGGCGAGCGCCGCCGTGTCCGTGGCGCGCACGTCCCCGTACCGCAGGGAGCGGGCCAGGGCGGGCAGCGCGTCCGCGAGGTGGCCGACATCCGCGTCGAGTGCGGCGCGGTCGGCGAGGGACTTCATCACGACGGGCAGCGCGTCGGGCAGTTTGGCCAGGAGGCAGTGCTCGGCGAGGGCGGTGACGTCGGCCAGGGCGGTCGCCTCGACGGCCTGCCACTCGGCCTTCGCGGTCGCGGCGGTGCGAACGGTGGTGCCCCACACCCCGGCCTCCGCGACCCGGATGTGGAGCTCCGGTTCCCATCGGAGCCGCCAGCTCTCCCGGAAGGTGCCGGTGCTCCCCCGCCCCACGACCGGGTCGCCCCAGCCGACGTCGAGAAGGCGCAGCCGGTGCAGGAGCCGGCTGCGGGCGGCATCGGTCTCCTTGCGCAGGTCGAGGTCCAGCTCGCGCTCCTGCGGTTCGGGCTTGAGCCGCAGGGTGCGCTGGCTGCGGGTCAGGTCCCGTTGCAGCGGGACGGCCGGGGCGGTGTCGGGCACCTCGCCAAGGGTCTCGCCGACGATCAGCCGGTCCTGGACGAGGGCGAGCGGGATGTCGGAGCCCTCGCACATCACAGCCCGTACCGCGTCGGTCGTCTCGCCCAGTCCGGCCAGCAGGCGGCCGCGCAGGGCGGCGAGGGTCTCGGCGAGCCGGACGGCCTCGATGACATGGGCGGTGGAGACGGGCCGGTCCTCCGCGCGCAGCAGTCGGGCGGCCTTGGTCATCCACCGTTCGACCGGGCGGTCGGCCGCGTCGAAGAGGTGGCCGTACCAGCCGGGGGCGTCGATCCCTGCCCCGTATCCGCTGTGCCGGGCGAGCCTGCGGTGAGTCCAGGGGACCCAGGTCAGCTCGGTCTTGACCTTCGGGAGCCCTTTGAGCAGGGCGCGGTCGGCGGCGAGGGTGGTCCGCGCAGCGAGCGCGGGAACGTGCCAGGCACCACAGACGACCGCGACGGCGTCCCCGAACTCCTTACGCGCAACTCGCAGTTGGATACGCATGTACGCCTCGCGCACGGCGTCCCGGGGCTGCCCGCCGTCCCCGTACGCCTCGCGCAGTGCCGTCATGGCCTCCGCCAGCGCGACGAACGGGGCGAGCGCGACATCCGCGTCGCTGCCCTTGCTGGCGCCACTGCTCGTGCTCGTGCTCGTGCTGGAGTCGGTGCTCGGGCCCGGTGAGCGGTGCTCGACGACGTCCTCCCACCAGCGCTCGGGGTCGTCGTATCCGGCAGTCTCGGCGAGCACGCGGATCGGGTCCACGACCGGCGTGACCTCTTCCGCCTCCGGCGTGGCCGCCTTCAGCGCCAGGGAGTGGGCGGCCGGAAGGTCGACGAAGCGCACCGGGACGTCGTGGTCGAGGGCCCAGCGGATCGCCACCCATTCGGGCGAGAACGCGGCCATCGGCCAGAAGGAGGCCCGCCCCGGATCGTCCACCGCGTGCGCGAGCAGCGCGACGGGCGGACGCATCTGCGGATCGTCGGCGAGCGGCAGCAGCGCGTCGCCCTCGGGCGGCCCCTCGATGAGGACCGCGGACGGACGGGCCGCCGCGAGCGCCGCGAGAACAGCGCGGGCCGACCCGGGACCGTGGTGCCGCACCCCGAGCACCCACGGCCCGGCCCCCGCGAGCGCCCCGCTCCCCACCGCGCTCGTCATGCGGATACCTCGCGGCAGGCGCGGTAGAAGTCCTTCCAGCCGTCCCGCTCGCGGACCACGGTCTCCAGATACTCCTGCCAGACCACGCGGTCCGCCGCCGGGTCCCGGACGACGGCGCCGAGGATGCCCGCCGCGACATCGCCGGGGCGCAGGATGCCGTCGCCGAAGTGGGCGGCGAGGGCGAGGCCGTTCGTGACGACGGAGATCGCCTCGGCCGTGGAAAGCGTGCCGGAGGGGGACTTCAGTTTGGTACGCCCGTCGGTGGTCACCCCATCGCGCAGCTCACGGAAGACCGTGACCACACGCCGGATCTCGGCCAGTCCCTCCGGCGCCGCGGGCAGGTCGAGCGAGCGGCCGATCTGGTCGACGCGCCGGGACACGATGTCGACCTCGGCATCCGGGGTGGCGGGCAGCGGCAGGACGACGGTGTTGAACCGGCGGCGCAGCGCGCTGGACAGCTCGTTGACGCCGCGGTCCCGGTCGTTGGCAGTGGCGATGAGGTTGAATCCGCGGACGGCCTGGATCTCCTGTCCCAGCTCGGGGACGGGCAGGGTCTTCTCCGACAGGATCGTGATCAGCGAGTCCTGTACGTCGGCGGGGATGCGGGTCAGCTCCTCGACCCGGGCGGTCATGCCCTCGGACATGGCCCGCATGAGCGGGCTCGGCACCAGCGCGTCGCGGCTGGGGCCGTGGGCGAGCAACTGGGCGTAGTTCCACCCGTAGCGGACGGCTTCCTCGGGGGTCCCCGCGGTGCCCTGCACCAGGAGCGTCGAGTCACCGCTGACGGCGGCGGCCAGATGCTCGGACACCCAGGTCTTGGCCGTCCCCGGAACTCCGAGCAGCAGCAGTGCGCGGTCCGTGGCGAGCGTGGTCACGGCGACCTCGACGAGCCGCCGAGGCCCCACGTACTTCGGCGTGATCACCGTCCCGTCGGGGAGCGTCCCGCCCTGCAGATAGGTGGCGACGGCCCAGGGTGAGAGCTTCCAGCGGGCGGGCCTGGGACGGTCGTCTGCGGCGGCCAGCGCCTTCAGCTCGCCGGCGAAGGCGTCCTCGGCGTGCGGACGCAGGGCCTCGCCGCCGGCCTCCGGCGCGACGGACGCAGTGGTTGTGGGCATGGTCATGGTTCCCCCTCCAGATCGGTCGACCTGATGTGGTTCCCACCGTGCACCATGCCACTGACAGCCAGCCCTGACCTGCGGTCATGTCCCGTGCAGCGGCAGCGCGAAGGACAGGTCGGAGGGCGGGCGGGAGAACAGGCGGGAGGGGACTGTCAGTGGTGCCGCCTACCGTCGTTCCCATGCTGCTATCTCACGGGGGAGAACCCTCACCCACCGACGGACCGGTGGCGCGCCCGACGGTGGAACAGGTGCTGGCACTGGCCCCTGACGACGCCTCACGCAAGGCGGGCGCCAAGCTCGGAACAGCCGGACCGTGGTCCGGCACGGGGTTCGACGGCGCGGGCGCGGTGTGGGGGCTGTGCAAGGGAAGCGGGAGCACGCCGTATCGGACGATTGTCGACACCACCGGACCTGCGTACAAGTGCAGTTGCCCGAGTCGGAAGTTCCCGTGCAAGCACGCGCTCGGGCTGCTGCTGCTCCGGGCGGCCGACGACGGGGTGTTCCAGCGGGGCGAGCCCGCCGACTGGGCCGCCCCGTGGATCGAGGGCCGCCGGATACGCGCGGCCGCGAAGGGCCGGGCCGCCGGCGACGACGAAGCCGCACCGGGGGCCGCCGACTCGGGACCCGCCGACCCCGCCGCCCGGAAGCGGGCGGAGCGCCGGGCCGCCCGGATCACCGACGGGGCCCAGGAGCTGGAACAGCGCCTCGCCGACCTGCTGCGGGGCGGCCTCGCGGCGGCCGACCGCTCGGGCTACGCCCTGTGGGAGGAGACAGCGGCCCGCATGGTCGACGCCCAGGCCCCCGGTCTGGCCGCCCGGGTACGGGAGCTGGGTGCGATCGCCGGGTCCGGGCCGGGCTGGCCGGTGCGGTTGCTGGAGGAGTGCGGCCTGCTCCACCTGCTGGCCACGGCCTGGCTCGGCCGGGAGCGGCTGCCGGACGCCCTGGCCGCGACGGTACGGACGAGGGTGGGCCTGCCGTCCTCCGCCGAAGGCCCCCCGGTGCGCGACCACTGGCTGGTCCTCGCGCAGTACGACACCCCCGATGGCAGGATCGTCGCCCGCCGGATCTGGCTGTACGGGCAGGGGTCGGGCCGTACGGCGCTGCTGCTCTCCTTCGGTGCGGCGGGCCGCCCCCCCGCGCAGGCGCTGCCGGTGGGCGCGACGATCGACGCCGAGCTGACCCCGTATCCGGGCGGCGGGCGGCTCCGGGCCGAGCTGGGGCAGCAGTTCGGAACCCTCACCCCGGCCACGACCCTGTCAAACACCGCCCCGGCCGCACCCATGCCGGGCACCGCCCCGGCCACGCCCCCGCCCGGGATCACCGCGGCCGCCGCGCCCGCCGTCTACGGGGAGGCGCTGCGGGACGACCCCTGGCTGGACGCCTGTCCGGTCACCCTGCGCGAGGTCATACCCGTGCCGTCCAAGAACGGCTGGCAGCTGGCGGACTCCCAGGCGGATTCCGCCCTGCCGATCAATCCGGCCGCGCTGCACCGGCCCGGTTTGTGGAAGCTCGTCGCGCTGTCCGGCGGTGGCCCGGTCACCGTGTTCGGCGAGATCGGCCACCGCGGCTTCGACCCGTTCGCGGCCTGGGACCCGGAGGGCGGGGCGGAGTCCGGTGCCGCTACGGGAGGGGCCCTGGTGCAACTGGTCTGATCCCGGGAGCCGTTCAGGCCCGGTGCCGTCGACGCCGGGCGCCGTTGGCGCATGGTGCCGTTGGCGCTCGGTGCCGTTGGCGCTCGGTGCCGTTGGCGCTCGGTGCCGTTGACGCCGGGCTCCGCCACGCCCCCGGCGACAGCGACCTGGTAGCCGTACCACCCGCCGCCCGCGTCCGACACCCACGCACAGCCACCACGCAATCACCGCCACCGCCACCGCCACCGCCACCGCCACCGGAACTGTGAGGGGAACGATGCCTCGTACGACCGCCGACCGCCCGGCCGGAAACGCAACCACGGACCCGCACCGGAACACGCCCCCCGACGCAACCACCCCCACCCCCGCCGCCCCTGCCTCGACCCGGGCCGTCGACGCGCTCCCCTGGGAGGAGCTGGTCACCTCGGCACTGCTCGGCACCGACCGCCGACCGCCGGTGCCGCAGGGCGCCCCC
>NZ_NWVL01000110.1 GCF_002382885.1 Streptomyces sp. WZ.A104 | reverse complement strand
GCACGCCGCCGCCGAGGCGTCCGCCCGTGCCGCCGCCGAGGCGGACCAGGAGCGCGCCGCCGCCGTACGGGAGGCGGCGACCGCCCTGCGCGAGGCCGCCGAGGCCGACCAGCAGGCCGGCGCCGCGACCGAGGCCCTGCGCCAGCTCACGGAGGACCACCTCGCCCTGCGCGGTAGGCACCAGGACCTCCAGGGCGAGCACCGGCGCCTCGCCGAGCGGCACACCGAGCTGGTCGAGGCCCACACCTCCCTGAACCGGCAGCACGTCGAACTGACTAACCACGCCGGGCGCCTGGACGGCGAACTCGCCGCGCTCCGCCCCCGGCTGGAGGAGCAGGCCGGTCGGATCACGGCTCTGGAAGACGAGCTGCGTACCACGAACGACGCCCTCGGCGACGCCCGCGAGCGCGCCGGAGGCCTCCAGACCGCCCTCGACGAGCTCCAGCGGGCACGGCAGGCCGACGCCGACCGGCACACCGAGGAGCTGGCCGGCGTCCGCGCCGAGCGGGACGAGGCGGCGGGCAAGCTGGCCACCGCCACCACGAACCTCGGCGTGGCCCGCGAGCGCGCTGAGGGCCTTCAACGGCAGCTCGACGCCCTCGACCGGGACCGGAAGGCGGAGCAGGCCCGGCACACCCAGGAACTCGCCGAGCTGCGCGGCGAGCACGAGCGGGCCCTGGCCGAGCTGCGGGAGGACGTTACCCAGCTCACCGCCGAGAACGCCGCCCTCACCGCCCTGCCGGCTTCTCCGCCGGCCGTTGCCGAGGCGGAGGAGACCGGTCAGCCCGCCCAGCAGGACGTGTCCGCAGGGCAGATGGACATGTTCACGCTCGACACGGCCGGCCAGCCCGTGCCCGGCCCCGCCGAACCGCCCCAGGCTCCGGCCGAGCCGAGCCCGCAGGAGCAGTCCCCCGAGCCCGCCGCCGCCGGATCCGGAGCGCCGGACGAGGCCGATGAACTACCCGTGGCCATCGAGGACCTCGGCTTCCAAGCAGGCTCCGGTTGGTGCATGGCCCGCTACCCCTCGTCCGGGGACACGTGGACGGTCCTCCGCGACGGCCAGCAGGTGGGGGCGGTGACGCCCGAGCGCGCGAGCACCGGGCGCCGCTCTCTCCTCGGATGGTCGGCCAGGGAACAGCTCACGGCCGTGCGCCCCACCAAGGGCAGGCACTTCAACAACCGCGACATCGCCGCCAAGGCCGTCATCAAGGCGTCCTTGCGCCGACAGCCCGAGCTGGCCACCGCGACGCCCGCCTGGTGGGCCGCGCTGACGGAACAGACCGCCACGGCACTGGCTCGCGCCGCGGCGCCCTTGGCGACCGCGTCCGCCGGCCGCGGCGGGCACCTGTCCCTCTTCGCGCCGACGCTCCGCCACGCGGCGCTCCGCGTGGCCGTGCGCGCCCCGCACGAGGGCGACCTCGCCCAGCTCCAGAGCATCTCGGAGTCCGTCCTCGACCGGAGCAAGGACGGTGCTCGGCTCGTCGCCGCGCTGCGGGCGGCCGCCGTGGCGAGCGAGACCACCGCCCTCGGCACGTTCGACGGCCGGGCCTGGACCCTCGAACCCGACCTGGACCACGGCGAAGTGCTGGTCGTCTGCGCGGACGGCCAGCCGGTCGGCACCCTCGAACCGACCTCCCCCAACCCAGGTGGGCGTTGGGCGGCCAAACACCGCCGTCGGGCCCTCAAGCCGGCCACCGGCCGCGCCTTCCCCGACCGCGACGCGGCCCTTCAAGCCGTCATCGCCGCTGAGCGGGACCACCGCCCCCTGCCTGCCCTCGATGACCCGGCGTGGCACCGCATCCAGCCCGGATTCCGCGGCACCCTCTACAGTGCCGCGCGCGCCGCGATGGACCTGAAGAACTCCCACTCCCAGCTGGAGCCGATGGAGTACCGCCGGGCGGTCACCAACGCCCTCGTGGAAGCGAGGCGGAGCGTCAACGCGTCCGTGGAGCCCGAACACCTCGCTGTCCTGCTCGACGCTCCCCGCGAAGACCTCGGCCCGAAGCAGAGCGCCCGAGCGGATCGGCTGTACGAGGTACTCCAGCGGATCCGTGACGACCTCCTCACGCAGTCGGCGCGGGGGAAGACCGATCAGGCATGAGGTGTCGGGACGCCCTGCGGGACAGGGGCGCTGTCAGGCGCGCCTGTCCCGCAAGAGTCCCCGGTCAGCCGGCTTGGGTGAGCCAGGGAGCGGCCTCGGGGAGCCGGTTCAGGTTGGTGGGGACCAGCGTCGGGTCGGTGCCGTAGCCGTCGAGGGCGGTGGCGAGGATGCCGATGATCGTTTTGTCTTCACCGTAGTCGCGGGCGGCGATGTGGGTGCCGCAGGCGGGGCACCAGCCGCGCGCGGTCTTGCCGGGGTGGGTGTCGAACCAAGTCGGCTCGGCGCCGGTCCACACCAGCCCTGCCAGCGGGAAGCCGAGCCACCACTGGAACGGCGCTCCGGAGCGCTTGGAGCAGTGGTCACATGCACAGATGTGTGGGTCGTCCACCGGGCCGGTGACGGTGAAGCGGATCTTCCCGCACAAAGGGAGGCAGCCGCCGGAGCGGACCTCGGGGCCGGAGGAGGCGGCAGCAGTCTCGGACACTGGCTCATTTCCCTTGGACAGCAACCCTGTTGGGTCGCCCAGTGTGCCATCGTGCTGAACGTCTGCACGCGCCCCTCCAGTGCCCGCGGCAGGTCCACGTGGGGGAAGCTCACTCCGTCGGATGAACTCTGGCCAGGGGCAGGACCGTCGATCTGTGCCTCTTTCACGCCACGCCGCCCGCGACCTGGCCGCCCGCGCGCTCCTCGTCGTAGGTCGCGGAATAGGTGTGCGGAGTGGGGGCTCCACCTCCTTACCAGCTGCTGAGGAGCCGGCTCATGACGAACCTCCGCGGCCCGCCGAACACCACACTACTTCCCGAGGGCAGAGCGAGCAGGCGGTTGCCGATCCGGGCGTCGACCTCCCCTTCGGCTATGCAAAAACGTCCGTTTTTGCAGTCCCTCACGCTACGCTACGGGGCGTACGGGAAGCTGTGGCAGAGGGGATGACCACCATGACGGCAGGGCAGTTCGAGCACGCGCTCAGCACCGCGCAGCGGCTGCGGGCCATCACGTCCGAGCTGGCGGACCGGTACTACGAACGAGAAGACGTCGTACGGACTCTCGTGACCGCGATGCTCGCCGGCCAGCACTCCCTGCTTCTCGGCCCGCCCGGTACCGCGAAGTCCGAGCTCGCCCGGGAACTGACCGGCCGCATTGAAGGTGCGAATCTCTGGGAGATCCTTCTCTCCAAGTTCACCTCGCCCACGAGGATGTTCGGCCCGATCGATGTCGCGGCCCTCAGCCGCGGCGAGTACCGACAGGTCTACGACGGGCGGGCCACGACCGCGCACATCGCCTTCATCGACGAGATCTTCAAGTGCAGCACGGCCGCGCTCAACGAGACGCTGGGGCTGCTCAACGAGCGGATCTACCACCCGGAGAACGGCGGCGCTCCCATCGCGT
The DNA here is from genome assembly GCF_002382885.1 of Streptomyces sp. WZ.A104. GTDB lineage: Bacteria > Actinomycetota > Actinomycetes > Streptomycetales > Streptomycetaceae > Streptomyces. The sequence continues at coordinate 15,549 of NZ_NWVL01000110.1, read as the reverse complement.
GCCCGTTGATCAGCGCGATCACCGCGTCCAACGAGCTGCCGTCCGGCGAGGACAGCGCGGCGATCTACGACCGGCTCCTGGTCCGCCTGGAGGTCGACTACCTGAACGACCCCTCGAACTTCGCGGCCCTCATCCGCTCCGCGGTCACTGCAGCCGCCCCGGTCGCCCGTACGACCATCACCCTGACGGAGCTCCAGCACGCGGTCTCCACCGCGGTGCCCGCGGTGGAGGTCCCGGACGTGATCGTGGACGCCATGTGCACCCTGCGCGCCTCCCTCCGGCGCCGCGAACTCGTCTCCTCCGACCGGCGCTGGCGGGTGTCCGTACGGCTGCTCCAGGCATCCGCCCTCCTCGACGGCCGGACCGAGGTCAGTGAGAACGACCTCTCCGTGCTCACCCACGTTCTGTGGGACTCCCCCGCGCAGCGGCCCACAGTCGAGCGCGAAGTGCTCCAGATGGTCAACCCGGACGCCAGGGAAGCACTCGACCTCGCCGACGCGATCGAGGAGCTGGCGGCCGACCTCGACGCCAAGGCTGGCCAGTCCCGCGAAGCGCTGTCGGACTGGGCGATCAAGGAGGCGAACACCAAGCTCGCCCGCGCCGGCAAGAGGCTCGGCAAGCTCCGCGCGGACGCCGAGCAGGCCGGCCGCTCCACCGCGTCCATCGACCGCGCCATCGCCCGCCAGAAGGCCGTCCACGCCCGCGTCCTCACCGAAGCGCTCGGCGTCGACGCCTCCCTGGTTCAGGCGCAGGTCTGAGCCGGCGGGGGGAAGGGCCGTGGGTAAGAAGCTGACCAAGCTCAAGGACCTGGCCGCGCGGGCCGGACGCTGGCTGGGGCTCGCCAGTTCACCGCCAGAGCCGAAAGCCACTGCCGTCGTGGTCTCGGACCGGTTCGACGACATGACCTGGACGGAGACCTTCGAGGATGCCTCCGCCCTCCAGGACCTGGCGGAGGAACTCAACGAACGGTTCGACCACACGCCGGATCTGCTGCGCGACCTGTTCCTCTCCGCGTTCAAGGCGGCCCCCCGCCTGCGCGACCGGGCGGACATGGACCCGTCCCGCCTGATCAACCACCAGGTCGTCACCGCGATGGTCGGCAGCCCGGAGTACGAGGACCTCCACCGCGCGACCGTCGGCGATCCGTACGCCGCGGCCATGGCCGTCCTCGCCCAGAGCGACGCCCTGCGCCGTCTGCTCGAGCAGACGCGGGAGGCCCAGGAGAAGGGGCACCAGGCCCACGACGCCCAGGACGGCGTCGGAGACGCGGCTCGTGCTGTTGCCGAGGCGCTGGCGCGGGCCGGCGACGCGGAAGACGAGAACGGCGCCGTGCCCGATGACGTGGCCGCCGCTGTGGACGAGGCGATCGATGGGGCCGAATCTGCGGATGAGGCCGCTCGGCAGGCCGCGCAAGCGGCCGCGCAGGCCCTCGCTGCAGTGACCCCTGCCATCCGTACGGCGATCCGGCGCGCGACGGCCCAGGCCGCGGAGGCCGCCCGCGAGGAGGAGGTCCTGATGCGGGCCTGGGGCCTGGACCCGGGACAGCTGGAGCGGATGCCCTTCGAGGAGCGGGCCCTTCTCGCCGAACGACTGCGTACAGGGCGCCTGGGCCAGTTCGCGGACCTTATCGGGAGGTTCCGCCTCATGGCCCTCGGCGAGCGGGCGCGCAGGGTGGAGAACACCCCCGGAGAGCTCGTCGGGATCACCCTCGGCGACGACCTCTCCCGCGTTGTGCCCTCCGAACTCGCTCACCTCGGCATCCCGGCGATGCGGGCCGTCTTCGCGGCCAGATACGCCGAGGGCAGCCTCATGCTCTACGACAGCCGAGGGGAGCAGAACACGGGGCGGGGCGCGATCATCGCCTGCATCGATACCTCCTTCTCCATGGACATCCCGTGTGGCACGGATCGCGCCGGCATCACCGGGGAGGCATGGGCCAAGGCCTGTGCCCTGGCACTGCTCGACCAAGCCCGGCAGGCGAAGAGGGACTTCGTCGGCATCGTCTTCAGCTCGGCGAGCGAACTGAGCATTCACCGCTTCCCCGGCTCGGCCCCGGCCAGCATTGCCGACATCATCGACTTCGCAGAGACGTTCTTCGGCGGCGGAACCGACTTCGAGGCGCCGCTCACCGCCGCGGTCGACCTGCTGGAGGCCGAGTTCAACGACGCCGGCCGACCGCGCGGAGACATCGTGCTGATCACGGACGGGGAATGCGGCGTCAGCGAGGAGTGGATGCACCGCTGGAACGAGACCAAGCGGCGGTTGGACTTCCGCACTTTCGGCATCTCCATCGGCACCGGACCCGCGACCGCGCCCGGGACCGTGCTGGATGCGCTGTGCGACAACCTCCGCAGCCTTGACGACCTCACCGATCCCCGGGCCGTGTCCGACCTCTTCCGGCTGCTCTGAGCAGGCTCGCCGCCCTTCTCGTCCCTACCCCGACGCACGTTTTCGCACGGAGCCGAGCGATATGACCACTCCCCCGCCCTCTGTGGCCGACCCCGAACTCAAGACGGGCGACACGGCCTTCGACGCCTACGCCGAGGCGATGTCCGAGGAGGGCACCCCGCTCCTCGGACACCTCGTCCTCTACTCGATCTTCGACGGCAAGGTGACCCGCGACGACCTCGTCCGATGGTTCACCGAGCTGGACCTGGACGAGGCTCTCCTGCCTCCGCCTGTGCGCCACGTGGACGCGTTCGAGCGAGTCACCGGCCCCGACGGCGTCCGCGTGACGTACCCCTTGGACGACCCGAGCGCCACTGGCCCGGCCAGCAAGCGCGGCCGGCGCCGCGGACGCAACGAGCTCCTCAAGACGGCCACCCTGATGGTCCGCCCCGTACGCCGAGACGGAGGCCAGATCGTGCGGCACGTCGTCCGCGAGATCCGCGACGAGGAACGAACGAGCCTGGAGTACGACACCCGCATCGCGATCTGCACCTTCGACCGGGACAACTCCGAGAACAGCCCCGAAGGGGCCGGCGCCCTCACGATCGAGGAGGACCGTTCCGCCATCGCCAAGCTCCCCGAGGCCGAGCAGACCACCGTCCGGCAGATGCTCACCGACATCAACGAGGCGTTCCGCCACCGGTGCACCTACCTGACCAGTGACAAGCTGCGCTCGGTGGTCCGCCGGTACGTCGAGCACCTGAGTGCCATCCGGGTCCGGCCCACCGGCGGGGTGTACTTCGTGCACCGCCAGCACGCGGATGTCCTCGGCTCGCTGCGGGAACTCGTCGGCCGGTTCGGGGAGGGAAGCCACCTCGTCCGCGTCCCCCTGCCGGACCAGGAGGAGATGCGCGAGATGATCATCATGGCGTTCACGACCAAGGCGAAGGACGAGCTCGACGAACTCGCCCGGGACATCGCCGCTGCCCAGCGCGCCGGGAAGGCCGACGAGGCCAGGAAGCTGTACGAGCGCTTCACCGCTCTTCAGGAGGCCACCAACGAGCACTCCGACCTGCTCTCCACCTCCCTGGACGACACGCGAGCCGCCCTCCAACTCGTGAAGGTCCAGCTGGGAGGCCTCCTCGCCACAGCCACCGACGAGGGATAGCCGTCCCGGCGTTGCCGGGGCTGGTTGTTCCCGTACGGTCCTTCGCTGCGCTGCGGTCCGTACGGGGTTTCCCCCGCCCTCCCTGCTTTTCGATTCTGGGGGCCGGGCGGCTGCGCGCAAGGTCGTCCGGTCCGTGTCCTCGCCGGCCCGCTCCTTCGTCGCTCTACCGGCTGCGGTACTCCCTGCCTCCCCTGCACTCCGCCGCCCGGCCCCCGACATCTCACAGCGCAGGAAGGGCGGGGAAAAAGGGTCCGCGGCCATCAGGCCGTCCACACCACCCGCCGCACCCGACCAACCCGAACGAGCAACCGGAAGAGGAACCCGATGAACACGCAGCTCCCCGCCCTCATGGCCGACCACGCCATCCCGTCCGAAGCCATGACCGAGGCCGTGGACGCACTCGCCCACCTCGTCCACCGCGCGGCCCAGCGGAACGACACCACGGAGGAATCCGTCCTCGGTGACCTCTCCGACGCGATGCTCGGCGCGGCGTACCTGGGCTACGCGCTCGCCATCAGCCAGCAGCTCACCGGCGAGGCCAAGGAGGACGCCGCCCGGCGCGCGGCGTACCGGAAGCTGTACGAAACAGGATCTCCCGGCTTGGCCTACCGGACCGTGCTGCGGCTCTGGGGGAGGCCCCGCCGTCGCCCGCTCACGGGAGCTGGTGCGGTTGACAACCCTCAGCCCGCACAGTAAATTAGTACATGTCGAGACGGGGAGGGCAAGCCCCGCGTTGACCACCGCAACCACCCGTGAGGAGTGCACCGTGAGCGCCCACATCGAGACGCCCGCCGCCACCACCGCTCGCCCTGTCGAACGACGCTTCCCCCGCTTCTGGGCGCGCCGCCAGCCGTCTCCCCCGCCGTACGCGGAGTTGGACTGTGCGTGCGGGGTGCGCATTGCGGCGGCCGGCCTGGTCGGCGTCCTCGCTACGCGCAAGAGCATCTTCCATCACACCTGCCGAGTCGAGGCCGCGCCCGCTTCCGCGAAGCCCAAGCCGTAGCCGCCCTGGGATCCTCTCGCCTCCGCCGCCCCCCCCAGAGGCGAGATGTCCCGGAAATCCCAGAGGAAGGAGAGGGTGCATGGCGGTCCTGAATTATCGCCTCGTTCCGGCGTTCCCCGACGAGGGGCGCCCCGGGCCGCGTCAGCGCGGCGCTCGGCGGCGCCGTACGCGCCGCTGGGCCCGTCGAGAGGTGAAGCGGGCTGATGAGCGCCTGTGGCGCCGCGAGGGTACCGAATGGATGGCCTCGTAATCAGGGGCGGGCGGTTGACATCCACCCCCCCTAAAGGTAGATTAGTACATGTCGTAACGGGGAGGGCAGGCCCCGGGCCGGACACCACGAACCACCCCGCTCCAAGGAGATCGCATGACCACCCCTGACCGTCGGCACCTGATCGTCGTCCTCGATCGCTCGGGCAGTATGAACCGCGTCCGAGAGGACACCGAGGGCGGACTGAACGCACTTCTCGACGAGCAGCGCAAGACGTCCGGCGTCACCACCGTCACCCTCGTGCAGTTCGACGATGAGATCGAGACCGTCTACACCGGCCGTCCGCTGGACGAGATCCCGGACTTCACCTTCCAGCCGCGCGGCATGACCGCCCTCCTGGACGCCGTCGGCACCACGGTGTGGCAGGAGGGACAGCGGATCGCCGTGCTGCCGCCCGCCGAGCAGCCGTCCGAGGTCACCCTTGTGATCCTCACCGACGGCAAGGACAACCGCTCCAAGCGCTTCGATCCCGGCCTGGTCCGGTACCTGGTTGACGGAGCCAGGGAGCACCAGGGGTGGACGGTGGTGTTCCTCGGCGCCAACCAGGATGCGTTCGAGGTCGGCGGCAGCCTGGGCGTTCCTGAGGCGACGACCCTGGGGTTCGATACCTCGCAGACGCGGGCCACCCTCACGACGGCTGGCCGGATGGTCTCGCGAGGCACGCGCACCGGTGAGTTCACCTTCACCGGCGAGGAGCGGAACGCCGCCGTGGACAGCGCGAAGTAGTCGAACCCTGGTCACCGAGCCCGGGGCGCACCGCGCGCCCCGGGCGCCGTCCCGACGAAAGGCGCACTCGCCCATGTCCACCCCGACTCGTACCAACCCTGAGGCGAACGCCGAGTTTGCCCATGCCGTCGCCGCCGAACTGGGGCCGCAGTGGTCACCCCGGCCCGCGGACTGGCCCGGCCACTACCAGTTGACCGACGGCCGCGGAGCGCGTCTCGTCCTCCTCCCCGGGCTTGTGCGCGGCCTCCTGCCGGCTGCGAACAGTCAAAGGATCCGCTATGGCCCTTCGTCCCCTCAGATCGGTGTCACGCACCGCGATCCCGTGCATGTCGCCCGGCATATCCGCCGCAGGCTCCTCCCTCAGTACGCGGCCGCACGCGCCCAGCACCAGGCGCTCGTCGGCGCTGAGCGTGCCGAGCGCCGCGCGCGTGCCCGAGTCGCGCAGGGACTTGCCGAGGTGCTCGAGATACCTGCTGCGACCGTCGTGGTCGTGCCGGACTCCCCCCGCAGCGGGCAGACCACCGTCCGATGCGCGTACGTCAAGGGCGGCTCCGTCGAGGCGGTCGTCGAGGGAGGCGGGGCGGGCATTTCCCTGGACCTTTCGGGCTTGACGGCTGATCAGGCCAACGCCATTGCCGGAATGGTCAGAAACCTGAACGAGTATCGCAATCGGGAGTTGACGCCAGGCCCCCCAGTAGAGTAAATTAGTACACGTCGGAACGGGGAGGGCAAGCCCCGGACCGGACACCACAGACCACGAACCAAGGAATCTCGTGACCTCACACCGGGCCGAAGGCCCCATCGTCCAGCTGCACGTCGTCGTGACCGAGCGCACCGTCCGCGAGCCGGAGCCCGTTCACCTTCACCCGCTCGACCTCATCGCCGCCATCCTGCTGGCCCACTACGGCCCGGACACCGGACCGGACACGCCGGAGCCGCAGGGCGGACCCCGGTGCCGCCACACGACCTGGGCCCCGCTCAGCGAGGCCGACGTGCACGGGTTCCTGATCGACCTCGGCTGATTCGCCACCGGGGCCGGGTATTCCCGGCCCCGCCCCCTCCTCCCGGAAAGGAAGGCCATGGAGGCCAGCACCATCACGTTCGACGACGTACTCGCATTCGTCCGCAGCCAGGCCACCGACGCTGACCTGGAGCGCTTCGAGGACACCGCCAACAAGCGGCGCCGCTTCCTGAGCAAGGAGCGCGCGAAGAACCTCTCGCCGGGGCAGAAGGTCCGCCTCGACGGATACAAGGACGCCCGCCTCAACGGACTGACGGGTGAGGTCGTCCACGTCGACCGCCAACCGCGGAAGGCGGCCTACGCCGCCGTACGCCTCGACGAGGAATCCACCCGGCGGCTCGCGAACTTCCGGCATGTCCCGGAAGGCGAGAAGGAGTACACCCTCACCCGCCTCGCCGCCGATGGCTGCCACCCGGCCTGACGCCCGCGCCCCCACTCGAAAGGAGCACCACCCCGATGGAACTCACCGCTGACGCCGTCAACGACTTCCTCGCGCAGCGCGCGAACGACAGCCACCTCGACGCGCTCTTCCCGGCCACCAAGAAGCGGCGGGAGGCACTGGAAACGCTGCGCGTGACGATGCTGAAGGTCGGCGACAAGATCACTGTCGCGCGCATCAGGCCCAAGTACTTCGCCGGACTGAGCGGCACCCTGATCAACATCTCGGCGCCGTCCCGAGGGCGGCAGAAGACGGTCATCCGGCTCGACGAGGAGTCCACCCGGCGCCTCCGCCAGCACGAGTGGGTGCCCGAGGAGGACAAGGAGCACGAGATCGACTGCATCCCGCTCAGCGCGTGCTTCCTCAAGGGGGAGGCCCCCACGAAGTAACCCGCGAGGTCGCGCGGCGGCCCCGTCACGGCCGCCGCGCCTCGCTCTCCCGGAAGGACACGATGACCACCCAAGGGCTGCAGCCCTTCCAGCCCACCGACTTCGAGGAGCCATGCGAGGGGTGCGGAGCCCCCGCGGGGGCCTACTGCCGCCCGGGCTGCGACTGCGGGTACACCGCTGAGCACGCTCGCGCCGACGCAGTCCGCGCCCAGCGCCGCTCCCTACACCAGACGTGACCGGCTCCCGGCCCCCTTCGCCGGGAGCCGGCCCTACCGCAACCGCCGAAAAGGAACCCCGTGTTCGTCGTCGCCCCCCGACTCCCCAAGGAGCTCAGGCCCTCCCACGCGGCATGGCGCGCAGCACAGCGCGCAGCCGCCCTCGCCGGGGCCGCCCTGCTCCGCTCCGCTTACCCCGAGCTCGATGCCGAGGATCCGGAAGACCCGCTCTGCCTCACGGGCCGTGCCGCCGAGGGTGGCAGGATCACCGTGTGGCCAAGCTGGCCGGACGACCTGCCGCGATTCCAGCTCGACGCCGAGGCTCTGCCCGTTCCTGTCGCCCAGCTGATCAGCGACATCGTGCACGGCCGTGACTGGTTCCCACTCGTCAAGGCGGGGACGAACGAGCCGACCAGCGACATCGCCGCCGCAGAGCCCGGCCGGTACGCCCAGGCCGAGGCCGGGCGACCGGCGGCACACGAGCTGACCATCGACGACGAGGGAACCGTCTCCCTCCACTTCCCCGGCCTCACCATGAACGCCGTCCTCGGCGCCCTCGCGGTGCTACGAGACCCCGACGCCGTGCGCGTCCACCAGGCCGGCTGCACCCTCAGGAACTGCACCTGCCAGTGCCCCACCGTCGACGACTGCCGCCCGTGCGACAGCTGCGCATGCCAGTGCCAATGCGCCGGCGTGGCCACCTGACGCCCTCCCCCGCACCGTCGAAGCAGCCCGAGCCGACCCCGAATCCCCCACCAGACCAACCTGCGGAGACACCGATGTTCCCGACGTACAGCACCCTCCTCGGCCGGGCCCGGGCGGCGCAGGACCCCAAGGTCCGGTGTGCCTTCCTGGTCGCCGCGATCGCCCACGCCGCCGACCTCCAGGCCCGGGAGGGCGGAGACGACCACCGCCGCGCCCGGGGCGTCACCCTCGAAGTCGGCGCAGACCCCGACACCCTCGTCGTCCTGCACCTGACGACGGACGACGGAGCCCGCCTCGACCTGGAGGGGCCGCACTTCGACCAGGTCGCGGAGCCCCTCGCCGACCTCGCTCGGCACCGGTACGAAGACTGGGCTGAGCACTGCGCGCGCAGCGACGACGAGCTCGGCGTGTACGAACTCGACGTGCAGGCTGCGGCCCGCGAGGCGCTGAGACTCCTGTGCCCGTGGAGTGACCTCCGGATGGGGTTGATCACCATCCGCCGATAAGGTAGATTAGTGCACGTCGGAACGGGGAGGGCAAGCCCCGGCCGTCCACCACAGGCCCCAGCCGTACAAGGAGTGCCATGACGAACCACTGCGACGACTGCCGCCGCCCCGAAGTGCTCAAGCGCCACTCCCGCGTGGCCCTGAACGGCGCAATCATCAGCGCCTGGCTCTGCCTCCCGTGCGGAAGGCGATTCGACGAGATCACGGCGCGGCTCAACTCCGCTGCACTGCTCAACGCCTGACATCGTTCCCGGCCTCCGGGGTGCCGTCGTTCGGCACCCCGGAGGTGCCATCACCGAATCCGACGGGCAATCCAATGCCGAATCTCCTGGCCTCAGCCACGAAGCGCCTCGCCGGTGCGGCGTCGCGCACGCTCCTGGCGAGCGCCGACCTCGCCGCCCGCGGGACGGGCACCCCCAACCCCTTCGACGTCACCCGCATCGTCCTGGAGGAACTGTCGAAGTCCGACGCGTCCGGCGCCGACTTCTTCAACGAGGTCCAAGGGCGTGTCCACGCCGCCGGCTTCCGGTGGTCGTGCGGAACGTGCGCCTGCGGGCGCCCCGCTGTTGAAGACGAGATCACCCCGTGCGACGCCTGCCAGAACGACGACTGACCGACTACGTGTCCCACGCGGTACTGCGGTCTCACAGAAGGAGGACTCCGTCATGGGCGTGGCGCCGCAGACGGTGGTGTGGTGCGAGGAGCGCGATCACCCCTACGTCACCTACAACCCCTGGCTGGAGCGTAGTTACTGCCGGTGCGGCCGCCGTCAGGAGTCCGGGCGGCAGCCGCTGGACACGCTGGCCGCGCACGAGATTTTCCACGCGCACGCTCCCGGCGCCTTCTGTCGGTGTTACCTGCCCCGGTGGTGCCCGGCATGAGACGGGGCGGGCGGCGTGCCGTCGCGCCTCGGTCGGCCCGGCCTCGGACAGACGTCACGCCCCCCAGTCGTAGGGGTCGTCCTCAAGGGCGGCTCGCTCACCAAATCCTTTGTCGAAGCCCTTGAGGACGGGGTCGAGCTCGGCTGCCGCGCACAGGGAACAGAGCCGGACGCCCGGGCGCTCGGCAGCGTCGAGCGCCTGCTCCCACGTCAGGATGGGGACTCCCTCGGGGGCCTCGGTGCAGTCGACGGCGTGCACGACGGCCTGGGCTGCGCCGCCGCGGCCGCCGAGCTTCTGCAGCACCCATCCGGAGGGCCGACGGGGCCCGAGGATCTGCTCGACGAGGGGCGGCGGGGCCAGACGCTCGGTCGGGACGGAGTCGTACGCCGCCCCGTCCACGGGGCGAAGGTGCTCCTGGGGGCGCAGCCACATCCGGTACTCCGCGGCTTCGATGCCGCCGTCCTCGGTGGTCCTGTAGACCGGGATCGAGACGAGGTAGAGCCAGCCGTCGGGCAGCTGCCGCCGGGCGTGGAGGCGCCCGACGATCTCCTGTTCGCCGTCGGGCAGCAGGATCCGGATCGGCGCCGGCCGGGAGTCGGACAGTGGGGTAGTCACCTTTCCACCGTAGGCACGGCCACACCGTCCGTCGTGTGACCGCGCACCCGCCGAGAGGAGCGGGGTTCGCTCGGGCCCTGCGGGGGCAAAGGGAGGATCATCGGCAGGTCGGCCGCAGCCCGCTCGTTGGAGTACGAGGCGCGGCACCGTGGCGAGGTACCCGGCGAATGGGGCGGTGGCCGCCCGCCTCCCCTCACTCAAGGTGTCGGATCGCCAGAAGGAGGATCCCCTCCAGTCAGCGAGCGAGTTGCCCTCCATCAGCAGTTAAGGTAAATTAGTACACGTCAAGCCGGGGAGGGCAAACCCTGGCGCGACGAGACCACCACAAGCCGCCTCAATCTAGGGGGACCTCCATGACCGAGCAGCACGTGCCCACCATCCAGCCCGACCGGACCCTCACGCCGGAGGTCTGGCGGCACGAGCGCGGACACGCCTTCTACCCGCCGAACGAGGTCCTGCGGAACGTCCCCGCGATCTACGCCACGGACGGCATCCCGTGCGAGCACAAGACGATCCACGCGCACTACTTCGCCGCGTGGGGCGACTGGTACGTGGCCGAGTTCGATCCGGTCAGCGGGGAGGCGTTCGGCTGGGCCCGTCTCGGCGCCGACGACACGCAGGGCGAGTGGGGCTACTTCGACCTCCCGGCCCTGGAGTCGCACCGCTCCACCTCGGGGCTGCCCAACTTCGTCGAGCGCGATCTGGACTTCGAGCGGCAGCTCGCTGCCGACTGCCTGCCGAAGGGGCGCCGCCGCCTCGGGTGCGACGTCGAGGACTGCGTCACGTGCGCGCCGCGGTCGTAGAACCCCACCGAAGGCGGAGCCGTCGCACTGACCGAGAGCCGGGCCCCGGCTTTCGGTCACGCGCCGCCGAGTAGGCGGTTCCGCCGGCATCGTCCGGCCCGGGGGCCGGGGGCCCGGCTCCTCGCGCCGGGCTGGGCTGTCAGCGGCCGTCGGCTCGGCCCGTCGCCCTCATGATCTCGTCGATCAAGGCCGGGTCGACCGGGACCGGCTCGCCCGCGGGAAGGTCCAGGACGATGGCGTCGTACGCCGGCTGGGACCGGGCGACGAGCCGGGCGCGCGCGACCTCGTCGGTCGGGATGACCTCGCCGGTCGCACTCGATGTCTTGCCGGTGCCGCCGTGGGTGGCGTGCAGTTCCATGCTTCCCCCTCGAGTTGTCGTCGTCCGAGCGTATCGGCGGGACGGGGGATTCGCGCCATGCCACCGCCAGAGGGCGGGAGGTGGGAGTTGACAACCCTGCCCCGGTTGAGTAAATTAGTACATGTCGAAAAGGGGAGGGCAAGCCCCGGGATCGGCCACCACACACCACCTTCCTCCAAGGAGTTGCGCTCATGCTGCACCAGCCTCACGCCAACGGCCCCTGCGCAGCCTGCGTCGCGACGGGCCTGCCCGCCGTCGCAGCCCGCGACCTCAAGGTCGGCATGCTCATCCAGGACAAGTTCACCCCCGGGCCGTACACCGAGTACTCGGTCGGTGAGATCGGCACCGTCGAGGTCGACGAGGACTCCTACTTCGCCGTCCGATGGTCCTTCCGCTGGCACCGGGTCTACCGGGGAACCGAGCTGATCTACGCCTACCCGGACAGCAGCGGCTGCACCTACAACGTCACGGGTGATCACGAATACCTCCCGCTCGAAGCCGGTACTGCCGAACCCCCGACCGAGAAGTACGTGAACCCGACTTACCCCTGAGCCCAGCGCGCCCCCGCACCCGGGGGACGCAGCGACTTCGCCGGTCCGGGAGGGCGAACCCGGGCCGGCGCACCACAACCACCAGCCCAAGGAGGCATCCCGATGGGAGCCCGAGCCATCATCGAATGGCACCAGCCCGAGAACGAGCTGCCTGCGCTCCTGCAGCGCAACCCCTGGCTGAGCCCCGGCACCTTCCTGCCGGCGCTCGCGGACTTCGTCCAAACGGCCCGTGAAACCGACCACGCGCCCAGCGCCGAACTCTTCCGAGGGTGGGCCGCCGAGCGCGTGCCGTACGTGCTCGGCGAGGACGAGACCCGCGACCGGATGCTCTTTCTGAGGCCCGGGTCCGACGTGCAGTTCCACTACCTCGTCCAACTCACCGAGGATGACCAGCCCGCCGGGCAGGCACTCCGCGTGACGGTCCGCGAGAGGAACCTCTTCCATCCGGGCGCCGGTGGCCGCTGGGAAGTCACCCACCAGGCCGGGACCGACGAGGAGCTGTTCGAACTGGCCGCCGGCCTCCTGGAGCGGCAGGCTGCCCGAATCCGCCGACTCACAGCCGAAGGCCGCGGCGGGCCGATGCCCGCGGCCCACGAGGTCGCCGACCGTGCCGCGCAGATCCGGGCGCGCATCAGCCGGCCCGCCGAAGCGGATGGTCGTGACCACGAGGCCGCCGGGAGCGTGACCGCGTGAGCAGCCGACGCACCCTGTGGGACCCGCCACCGACGCTGAGCCTGAGCAACCTCGAAGGACTCAGCGTGCTCGGGCACGCCCACGGACCGACCCACGCCCCGTGGACCGGCAGGGGAAGGAGCCGCACCCGCTACTCCATCCACGGCGTCGACGTCGACCAGGACAGGCTTCTCGTCTCGATCAGCAGCATCGTCCTCGCCGGAGGCGACACCGAGTATCCGCATCCCCAGCGCGGCATCACCGGCTGGGCGAAGCCCAAGGACTTCGAGCTGATCCTTTTGTCCCACCTGCGCGCCGAAGGCGCCCATACGGGGTACCAGTGCCATCACCATGTCACCACCTACCCCGACGCCCGGCCATGCTGGCACTGCAAGGTCCACCCGCCGGCGGACGGCTGCACGTACTTCTCCGTCACCCGCCACACGTTCGTCGAGGGCACGGTGCGGTGAGCGGGGCGGCCATCGACCAGAGCAGGGCCAGCGACCGCCAGGGCCGCTGCCTCGCCGCCGCGGCCCGCGGCCGCCTCTTCGCCGCCCGGGAGTACGGCGCCGTGCGCTACTTCACGCTCCGGCCAGATCCCGACGCCCCTGCCGTCTTCAGACCGGACGACATCCACGAGTGCGTCATCCGAGGCTGGATGGCGTGGGCCGACGAGGGCGCGGCCGCAGTCATCACCGAACCCGGACGCGCCGCCCTCGACGAGTACCAGCTCGACGCCCAGCGCCGAAGCGAACTTCCGTACACCATCACCCGGAACGCCCTGCGGGGCGAGCTGCACGCGCCGCACGAGCCGATCCGGATCCTGCGCGACGCCCGGACCGGCCGGGAGATCGAGCCCGGCGACAGCATCACAGACCCGTTCGGCGAGCCGATCACCTACCTGGGCCCGACCATGAGCCGAACCGGAGACAACGGGGCATGGCGGCCCGGCCGGATCGCCCGAGTCCTGTACCCCGGAGAGATCCCGTGGGTCTTCCTCCCCGCCGAGATCGGGGCCACCTACGACGACATGCCGTCCGCGGACGGGGCCTGAGCCGGGGCACGGCCGAGCGGGCGCCGGCACCGTGGCGTCGAACGCGGGGCTCCGCCCCGGACCCCGGCCTCACTCCCAGAGGGGGAGTAGCCCGCGCTCGACTGCGGCACGTGGGGGGAAAGGGGCGGGGCGCGGGGTGTCCCTCCGGCCGATCGACGTCCGAACCCTGCCACACCCGGCCGGGACCACTAGCCCAAGCCGCTACGCGGTCGCTACGCGAGGCCAGCGGCCCCGGCCGGGCGCGGCACCACCGCGCCGCCGACCGACCGGAGGGACACCCCGCTCACACAGGGCGCAGTCTGCGGGCCGCAGAAACCTGCCGAAAAACCGGGGAAATCGCTGGTCAGGAGTTGCGCCGACTCCCCCAATAAGGTAAATTAATACATGTCGGAACGGGGAGGGCAAACCCCGGGCCGGCCACCACAGACCAGCCTCACAAGGAGCGCACCATGGCCATCGAGACCGCCGAGCAGTTCACCCGCCGCGCCGCCGTCGTCATCCCGACCGACGCCGCGTCGAACGCCCGGAACGCGGACCTCCCCGACCTTGCGCAGATCCTCAAGCGGCAGCAGGAAGCCAAGATCGACATGGTCGCCCCTGCCTCCGCCCTCACCTTCCAGGGCGGCAACCTCAACGTCCAGGGCCTCTCCCCCATCCTCACCGACACCGGCGTCACCATCGCCGACGGGACCTACCGCCCCACCACCGTCGCCGACGAGGGCATCGCCTCCAAGCTCGGCATCCCGCTCGCCTACCTGCGCCGGATGCGCGCCGAAAAGGTCGACCTGTACGACGCGAACGTCATGGGCTGGCTCGCCGAAGACCCCGCCCGCAAGTTCCTCCTGCGCGGCTTCACCGGCCACCAGGGCGGCGAAGGCGTCCTCCGAGCCTTCCTCTCCGACAGCTACAAGATGATCGACAACTTCGACGTCCTCCTGGCCGCGCTCAGCGGCGTGAAGGCATCCGGCCACGACGTCCGTATCACCGGGTGCGACCTCACCGAGCGCCGCATGATCGTCCGCGTCGAGTCCGAGCACATCAAGGTGCTCGCCCCCACCCTCCTGCGCGGCTACCGCTCCCCCTTCACCGGCCAGACCGGTGACGAGCTGCCCATCGTCAGCGCCGGATTCGTGATCGCCAACTCCGAGGTGGGCGCGGGCGCGTTCACCATCACCCCCCGCATCACCGTCAAGGTGTGCGAGAACGGCATGACCATCCAGAAGGACGCCCTGCGAGCCGTCCACCTCGGCGCCAAGCTGGACGAAGGCGTCATCCGCTGGTCCGGCGACACCGAGACCAAGAACCTCGAACTGATCACCGCCCAGGCCCGCGACGCCGTCGCCACCTTCCTTGACCGCGAGTACGTCGAGACCAAGCTGACCCAGATCGAGAAGGAAGCGGGCCGCCCGATCACCGACCCCGTCAAGACGATCGAAGTCGTCTCCAAGAAGCTCAAGTTCACGGATGGGCTTCGTGAGTCGATCCTGACCCACTTCATCCAGGGCGGACAGACCACGGCAGGCGGCCTCATGCAGGCCATCACCGCCACCGCCCAGACGCTCGACGACGCGGACGCGGCCTTCGAGCTGGAGGGCCAGGCCCTCACCGCCATGAGCCTCGCGGCCAGCGCGTAGCCCCAAGACCGCCGCTCCGGGACACGACCCCCACCCCATCCCGGAGCGGCACCCGCCCGGCCCGTCCGCACCACCCCACCCCGGACGGGCCGGGCCCCCGGGCCGGGGCCGCGATCACGGCGGCATCGAGCCGCCGCGCCCGCGCGCGCCCAC
>NZ_NWVL01000011.1 GCF_002382885.1 Streptomyces sp. WZ.A104 | reverse complement strand
GGCGACGCCCGTCACCGGGCCGCCGGGCTGCACGCCCTGCGCCGGGCCGCCGCCGCGACGACGGGCGGGCCCGCGTGGTGCGACGGGGCGGCCGGGGTGGCGCTCGCGGTCGCGGACAGCCCTGACGCGCTCGCCGACCCGGAGCTGTCCGACTGGTCCGCGAGGGTCACGGGCGAGCTGGCCGACACCGGTCCACTCTCCAACGACAGCCTGTGTCACGGTGAGTTGGGGCTCCTCGAACTGCTCGGCCACCGCTCGCTGCCCGCCTCGCGGGCCCCGTGGGTGCGGCGGGCCGGGACACTGCTCGCAGCGGCGGACCGGGACGGGCCGCAGTGCGGGACCCCCGGCCGCGTGCCCCACCCGGCGCTGCTCACCGGGCTGTCCGGGATCGGTCACGGACTGCTGCGGGCGGGGTTCCCCGACCGGATCGGCTCCGCCCTGCTCCTGCGCCCCTCCCGGGCTCCTTGATCCGCCGTTCCACCACTTGACGACCCGCCGTTCCACCACCTGACGATTCGTCCACCACCAGAGGATGAGGCAGATATGACTCAGTACGACGAAGCGGCCACGCAGGCGTCCGACGAGACCGGGGACGGGGGCGCGGCCGAGCACCCGGCCGGACGGATCTCCCTCGGTTCCACCGGAGGGCTCGGCGCCCGGAGCAGACTCCTGAGCGTCTCGGAGGGCGAGACCGGCTACAGTCACGATCTGCCGTGGACCACCATGACGTCCCCGTTCTGACCGAATCTCGCCAACTCGGCGCGAAATCAGCCAGATTGATCCGCTGCCCTAGAAGTTCAGGCTCCAGTAACCTGCGGCCATGCGAGCGACTTCGCCGGTCATCGTAGGTCGGCACGACGAGATCGGACTGCTGAGCGGCGCCCTGGACTCCGTACAACGGCGTTCGGGGCGAGCGCTGTTCCTCCTCGGGGAAGCCGGCATCGGCAAGTCCCGGCTGGTGGGCGAGTGCGCCTACCGGGCCTACGAGCTCGGGATGCCGGTGCTGCGCGGCCGGGCCACCTCGACCGGTCTCGTCGTCCCGTTCCGCCCGCTGGCGGAGGCGCTGGCCTCCCGGTTCCGGGCGGCCGGAACCCCGGACGACCCGGAGCTGACGCCCTACCACCCGGCGCTGGCCCGGCTGGTTCCGGAATGGCGCAAGGGCAGTGCGCCGGGCTATCCGGAGACGGTCGTGGAACTGGCCGAGGCGCTGCTGCGGCTGCTGTCCGTGCTGGGCCGGGAGGCGGGCTGCGCGATACTGCTGGAGGATCTGCACGACTGCGACACCGAGACCGTCGCGGTCGTCGAGTACGTCATCGACAACCTGGCCGAACTGCCGATCCTGCTGCTGGGCACCCTGCGCCCGGAGCCGGGGGCGGCGCTGGACCTCGTACGCTCCGCGGAGCGCCGGCACGTCGCGGCGGTGCGGGAGTTGGGGCCGCTCGGCGAGGCGCAGGCGCGGGCACTGACCGGGGCGTGTCTGGAGGCGCGGCCGGAGGAGATACCCGACGCGGTGCACCGGCGGCTGGCCGAACGCGCCGCGGGCAACCCTTACTTGCTGGAAGTGCTGCTGGCCGACCTGCTCGACACCGGGCGGCTGTGCCGGACCGACGGCGGGTGGGCGGCGACGGAGCAGCCGGAGGGATCGGTGCCCTCGGACATCGTCCGCAGCTGGGCCCGGAGACTGGAGCGGCTGGACGAGCCGGTGCGGGAGCTCCTGCTGGCGTCGGCCACGCTGGGCAGCCAGTTCTCGGTGACCGTGCTCCAGACCGTCACCCGGTTCGAGGACCGGGCCCTGTTCTCGCATCTGCGGTCCGCGGTGGAGGCCGGGTTCATCGCCCCGGACGGCGCGGCCCCCGACCGCTACGCCTTCCGGCACTCGCTGACCGCCGAGGCTCTGATCTCCTCGCTCGCCCCGGCCGAGCGTGCCTCCCTGGCCCGCCGGGCAGCCGCGGCCATCGAGGACTCCGGGCAGCCGCTGGACGAGGACGGGCGGCAGCTCGTCGCCTCGCTCCAGCTGGCCGCGGGCAACCGGGCCGCGGCGGCCCGTCAGTTCGCGGAGGCGGGAAGACGGATGCTCGCTTCGGGGGCGTACGGCTCCGCCGTGGTGCTGCTGGAGCGGGCGCACTCCCTGGCCGCCGAGGGTGACCGCTCCGCCGTCGCCGAGTCGTTGGCCCTGGCCCGGGCGAAGGGCGGTGATCTGGACGGCGCGCTGACGCTGGCGGACGCGCTGCCGCCGGTCCCGGCCCGTTCCGAGGCCGCCGCCCGGCGCGGCGAGGCGCACATCGAGCTGGCCTGGGTGGCGGTCATGACGGAGCGGACCGCCGACGCGACCCGTCAGGCGGATGCCGCCCGCGCCCTGCTGGGCCCCGACCCGCTCGCCGGCCGGCGGGCCGCGCTCGCCGTGGTCGACGGGCATCTGGCCCTGTTGCCGGGCAGCGGGCGGGCCCCGCGGGGTCCGGCGGAAACCGAGCGGGCCGTACGGGAGGCGGCGGAGACCGCCGAGGCCGAGGGGCTGCCCGTGGTCGCCTGCCAGGCCTGGCAGTTACTGGCGCTGCTGCGGCGGGAGCAGGGGTTCGACGCGGCGGACGGGGCGCTGGAGCGGATGC
Organism: Streptomyces sp. WZ.A104; assembly: GCF_002382885.1. Taxonomy (GTDB): domain Bacteria; phylum Actinomycetota; class Actinomycetes; order Streptomycetales; family Streptomycetaceae; genus Streptomyces. Next base: position 130,537 of record NZ_NWVL01000011.1, on the reverse strand, counting down.
TGTCGCTGTCCACCGAACACGCCCTGCCCATCTGGCGGGTGGAAGCGCTGGTGCGGCTGGGGGCGAACGCCTTCATGCGGACCGGGGACGCCTCCCGGCTGCTCTCCGCGCGGGCGGCGGCCGCCGAGCTGGGCGCGCTGATGCTGACCCGTACGGTCGACGGGCTGCTCGCGATGAACGCGGTGCTGTGCGCCCGGTGGGAGGAGGCGCAGGAGATCATCGACCGCTCGGCCCGGGCCAGCGCCCGGGTCGGTGATCTGTCGGCGCACCGCTATCTGCTGCTGGCCGGGGCCACGCTGGCGGCGCACCGGGGACGGCGGCGGGAGATGGACCGGGCGCTGGCCGCGTTCCGGCGGGCCGGGGGCGAGCAGTCCCTGCTGGTGCCGCTGCGGTCGGGCCTGTGCCGGGCGTTCGGCGCGCTGCTGGAGGAGGACCGGGAGCGGGCGGCGGCCGAGCTCGACGAGGCGCTGGCCTGGGAGGCGGACCACCCGAGCTACTACTACCTGAGCGGGCGGTACGGGCTGCGCCCGCTGCTGCGGGTCCTGGCGGGCGAGGCGGACCGGGCGGAGCTGGAGGCGGCACGGTCGGCCCCCGGGGGGACTCTCGCGTGGAACCGGCAGTTCCTGGAGCTGGGCGGTGCGGTCCTGCTGGGCCGGGCGGGGGACGCGGCCGGGGCGGCCTCGATGATGGCGTCCTTCGAGGTGTCCGCCGCGCCCTTTCCGGTCGCCCGCCATCTGGGGCTACGGCTGGCCGCGGACCCGGCCCGCGCGGACGGCTGGGGCGAGCCGGTGGCGTGGTTGCGGACCGCCGAGGAGTTCTTCTACGGGGCCGGGGTGCAGCCGGTCGCCTCCGCGTGCCGGGCGGCGCTGCGGCGGGCCGGGGCGAGCGTGACCCAGCACCGGGGCGGCTGGGACCGGATTCCGTCCCCGTTGCGGAGCAGCGGGGTGACGCCGCGCGAGTACGAGGTGTTCGTGCTGCTGCCCGAGCGGCCCGGGAACCAGCAGATCGCGCGGCGGCTGTCCATCTCACCGCGCACGGTGGAGAAGCACATGGCCAGTCTGCTGAGCAAGACGGGGCGCGCGGACCGGGCCGCGCTGTGCGAGTTCGCCGCCGAGTGCACGGTGGACTCCGCCTGAACCGTGGGGCCGGGGGCCCGGGGGTCGGGTGCCGGGGGTCGGGTGCCGGGGGTCGGGTGCCGGGGGCGCGGGGGTCGGGTGCCGGGCCCGCAACATGGGGGCCCGGGGCGGTTTCGGTCGGGTGTGCGGGCGGAAAATGCGGGTGGGGCCCCGATGTGGGGGCGGTCCGGGTGGCGGCAGGATCGAGGTGCGCGTACGGCAGTCTGCCGCCCGTCCCCGTTCCCGGAGGCCCGCTGATGACCCGTCCTCCCGTCCCCGCCGGTTCGCCCCCCGCCGGTGGCGTGCACGTCTCTCTGCTCGGCCCGCTCACCGCCCGTACCGGCGACGGCCGTGAGCTGCCGCTCGGGCCGCGCAAACAGCGCCTCGTCCTCGCCACGCTGCTGGCCCGCCCCAACACCCCCGTACCGGTGGACGTGCTGACCGACGCGGTGTGGCCGGACGATCCGCCGCGGACCGCCCGCAAGAACCTCCAGGTCTACGTCAGTGCGGCCCGCACCCTGCTGGGCCCGGCCGGGGAGGACGGGCGCGACCGGGTGGTGCACGGCTGCGGCGGCTATCTGCTGCGGATCGGCGAGGGCGAGTTGGACGCCCTGCGCTTCGGGGCGCTGGCGCGCGCCGGGCGGGCGGCGGCCGAGCGGGGGGACCGGCCGGGGGCGGCCCGGCTGCTGCGTGCGGCGCTGGATCTGTGGGCGGGGCCGCCGCTGAACGATCTGCGGGACTCCGCTGTGGTGGCCGAGGAGGCCGACCGGCTGGAGGCCCGCTGTCTGACGGTCTACGAGGACTGGGCGGAGACGGAGACGGAGCTCGGCCGGGCGGCCGTAGCGGTGGACGGGTTGCGGGACCTGGTGGAGCGGCATCCGCTGCGGGAGCGGCTGCGGGCCGCCTGGATGAACTCCCTGCACCAGTGCGGCCGTCAGGCCGAGGCGCTGGCGGTCTACGACGACTACCGGCAGCTGATGGCCCGGGAGCTGGGGCTGGAGCCGAGCCCGGCGATGGCGGCGCTCTACCGGGCGGTGCTCGGCCGGGGGCGCGAGGTCCGGCGGCCCCCGGCCCCGGAGGCGGTCCGCGCGGTGGCGCTGCCCGCGGACACCGGGGCCTTCACCGGCCGCCGTGACGAACTGCGCGGGCTGCTGGGGGCGCTGGACGGCGGCGAGGAGCGCGTGGTGGTCCTCTCGGGTCCGGCCGGGTCGGGGAAGTCGGCGCTCGCGGTGCGGGCGGCGCATCTGCTCGCCGACCGCTTCCCCGACGGCCGCGTCCAGGTCCGGATACGGCGGGAGGACGGTACGGGGCGCGGGGTGGCGGAGGTGCTGGCGGAGCTGGGGAGGCTGTGCGGGGTGCCGGGGGCCGCCCCGGCGTCGGCGGCGGGTCCCTTCGACGACGTACGGGCCGACGGCCCCGCCGCCCCGGCGGTGCTCGCGGAGGCCTGGCAGGAGTGGCTGGCGCGCCACCGGGCCCTGATCCTCCTGGACGACGTTCCGGACGAGGCGTCCGTACGCGGGCTGCTGCCCCGGTCGGGGAGCTGTCGCGTCCTGGTCACCGCCCGGCGCCCGTTGGCCGGTCTGGCCCCGGTGCACCGGATCGCGCTGGCCGACCTGGCGGACGGTGAGGCGCTGGAGCTGCTGGGGAAGCTGATCGGGGCGGGGCGGCTGCGGGCGGACCCGGCGGCGGCGCTGCGGATCGTCCGGGCGTGCGGGGGGCTGCCGCTGGCGGTCGGGGTGAGCGGGATGCGGCTGGCGGTGCTGCGTCATCTGCCGCTGGCGGAGTACGCGGCCCGGCTGGAGGACCCGTCGGCCGCGCTGGACGAGCTGGTCGCCGGGGACCTCTCCGTACGGCGGTGGATCGCGTCCGGCTGGCGGGACCTGGCCGACGGGGACCGCTGGGCGCTGGGGCGGCTGGCCGGGCCGGGCGAGGACCGCGGTTTCACCCTGGACCGGGCCGCGGCGGCGCTGGGCTGCGGGGAGCGGGCGGCGCTGCGGGCCGTGGAGTCGCTGATCGACGCCGGGGCGGTGTCCTCGCCCGCCGGGGAGGTCACCGCCCATGCCGCGCTGTACGAAGTACCGCGCCTTCTGGGCCTGTTCGCGCGCGAGCGGGACACGGGGGCCCGCCCCGGCGCACCGGCGGCCGCCGCCCTCATCCCAGGGTGAGCAGACTCAGCAGGTCGTGCGGCCGGTGGCCGCCACCCCCGGGGGCGGCGGCCGTATCGCTGCCCTCCCCGGCTTCCGCCCCGGCCAGGAAACTCAGGGCGAGGAGCAGCCCGGCCGCCCCCGTGGCCAGGTCGGCGGAGCAGCGCCGCAGCCTCGCCCCGGGCACCAGCAGCCGGTCCCCGTCGGCGACCAGGTGCCAGGACAGGTTGCGTACGGAGGCGAGGACCTCGGGCCCGGCCGGGCCCTCCTCCAGCTGGCGGGCGGTGGAGACGAGTCCGGCGCGGCCGGTGAACAGGCCTGGTTCGCGGACGAATTCGTTGCCGCAGCCCGTGCGCACCCCGGGCAGCAGGCCGGCCAGCGCGGGCGCTTCCTCCCGGGCCAGGTAGGCGCGGGCGACGAGGGCGAAGCCGCCGCTGCCCTGGTCGAGGTAGAGCAGATGGCGGCGTCCGTCCTTGACCTGGACCGTGCCGTCGGGCATTTCCACGCAGTGCCCGGAGTCCCGGTACAGGGCGGTGCGGGCGGCGCGCAGGAGCCAGTCCTCGCCGGTGAGCGCGTGCAGTTCGAGGTGGAGCAGGGCGGCGCCGCTGAGCCCGCGCAGCAGTCCGGCGGAGGGCGGGGCGGCCGGGCCGTCCGGCACCGCCTCGCCCCGGACCAGGCAGTCGAGGTCCCAGGCCGTGCGCAGGGCGGTGTCCACCAGCTCCGGGTCCGGGGCCCCGGGGCCGACCGTCGCCAGGCGGAGGGCGGCGAGCGCGACGCCCGCCCGGCCGGTCAGCAGGTCGGCCGAGGGGGACGGGTGGGCGGCGGCGACGGCCCGGGCGAACAGCTCGCGCCCCTCGTCCGTGCGGCCGAGCAGGGCCAGCGCCACGGCGGTGCCCGGGAGGCCGTCGTAGAGGCCGCCCGGGGAAGCGGGGTCACGGCGGCGGGCGGCGTCGGCCAGCCAGTTCGTCCACTCGGCCGGGACGGGGGCCCCGGTCCGGTGGAGGGCGTACAGGACGCCTGCGGCCCCGTGCGCCAGGTCGGTGCCGCCGGTGGCGAAGGACTTGGGGTCACCGGGGAAGAGCCGGTCACGGCGCTCGGGCGTCGCGCCGGCGTGGATGCCCGCGAGCAGCCGGGTGCGCAGTTCGGCCCAGTCGGGCGCGGGTCCTTCGAGGAGTGCCGCGATCTCGCTCTCGCGGTCGGCGGCGCTCTCCGCCGCACGCAGGAGGGCCGGGCGGGGCGGACCGGCGTCGGGTGCGAGACCGTAGCGCCCCCGGGCCCAGGATTCCAGGGCCAGGGCCTTGGCCCGGTCGTGGGCGGCCATCTCGGTCAGCGGCATCAGCATGGTGAGCCAGGTCGCCCACAGGGCGTAGGCGTCGGCCTCCGCGCCGGGGGTGCCGGGCGGGGCCTGGAGGCCGGGCGCTCCGGCCAGCGGGGTGCGGTCGTCGTCGAGCGCGGTGGCGTACTCGAAGTCGACGAGGGCGAGACGTCCGTCGGGCCGCAGGATGATGTTGGAGGGGTGCAGGTCGCCGAAGCGCAGTCCCCGGCCGTGCACCTCCGCCAGAGCGGCGGCCAGTTGGCCGGTGACCCGGTCCACCCACGCGGTGTACGGGGCGAGTTCGGCCGGGGTGCGGGCGCCGCGCACCAGGGCGAAGCGGGCGACGATCTCGTCGAGCAGGGTGGGCCCCTCCACGTACTCCGTCATCAGGAACCGGTGTTCCCACACGGTCCGCACCCCGTACACCCGCGGTACGCAGTCGAGCCCGGCGAGCGCCTTCAGCGCCCGGTGCTCGCGCTCCAGCCGGGTCACGGCGTCGTCGCCCACCGCGTCGAGTCCGCAGTGCGGGCGGGCCTCGCGCAGCACGACCCGGTGGCCGGTCTCCCGGTGCCGGGCGAGGTAGATGCCGCCCGCGTTGGAGAACTGGAGGGCCTCGGTGACGGTGTATGGGAAGGAGTCGTCGCGGGCGGCCGCGCGGGCGGCGAGGTGCGGACGCAGCTGCTCGGGCACCCGGACCCATGAAGGAACCCGGAAGACCACCCCGCGCTCGTCGGGCACGAGTTCACCGGAGGGGTGGCGCAGGGCGGGCACGCGCTCGCCCCGGGCGTCACGGCACCAGCGGTCGACGAAGGCTCCGTACCGTACGTAGACGGGCGCGTCCCCGATGCGCAGGTCGCTCAGGATGTAGGGGCCCCGGCGGCCGGACAGGGCGCGGGTCAGCTCGTCGAGCACCCGGGTCAGGGCCGTCCCGTCGGGCGGGTAGAGGGTGAGGAACTTCCCCGCGCTGCCCCGGGACATGTACTTCCCCGACATCAGCAGGAGAGCCTGCTCGCTGCGGAGGAACTTGAACGGCACCCGGTGCCTGAGGCAGATCCGGGCGGTGTCCCGCAGGGTCCGCGCCGCCTCCTCGGGGACGGTGGACACATGGATCTTCCAGCCCTGTTCGGCCGGTTCGCCGTCCTCCGGCAGCAGCGAGGTCCACAGGCCGCCCGCCACGCGCCGCCAGCCGGGGGGCGGCTCGGCGGCGTCGAGCGGGTAGCGGGTCTCCTGGTCGGGGAGGCGGGCCGGGGTGTCGTAGTACCTGCGGTCGGCGAGGCAGTAGAGCTGGGTCTCCTGGATGCCGGGCACGGCGTTCCTCCTCAGGGTGTGCCGGGACGGCCGGCGGTGTCGTGGGCGGGTCGGGCCGGAGCCTCTTGCGGTGCGTCCCCCGGGCCGGAGCGGGCCGGTGACCCGCCGGGGGACGCCCCGGCCCGTACGGAGGGGGCGAACGTGACCACCGCCGCCGAGAGGGCCAGCACACACCCGGTCGCGACGAAGGCGGTGCGGCTGCCCAGGGCGGTCAGCAGCGCGCCGCCCGCGAGCGGGCCGAACGGCTGGACGACCGAGGACAGGAAGGAGGCCGCGCTCTGCACCCGGCCGACCCGGTCCTCGGGGGTGACGATGAGCAGGGTCGACAGGAAGCCGATGCTGGCGACCGTCGACAGGCACATGCACAGCGCGCACAGCAGACCAGCCACCAGCGGGCTGCTGAGCCAGGCCAGCACCCCGGCCGTCAGCACACAGCTCCAGCAGGTGATGACGAGGAGGGGCCGCACATGGCGGTCCGGGGCGATCCGGGGCGCGAGCAGCGCACCGGCGAGGGCTCCGGCCGAGACGCAGGTGATGACGAACCCGCCGCCGAGCCCGGAGCGTCCGCCCTCGGAGAAGACGGCGAGCGCGGTGAAGGTGAGGGCCCCGAACGCGAAGTTCATGCCGAGGCCGAAGACCAGCAGCACCGTGCGCAGATAGGGAAGTCGCCACAGGAAGCCGAGCCCGGCGGTGAGTTCGGCGCGGCTGAAGACCGAACCGGCCTTCGCCCTGGCCGCCGAGCGGGTCCGCACGAGGGCCACGCAGACGGTCGACAGGAACAGGCCGAGGAACTGGGCCGTGAAGGGCAGTGCCTGGTGGACCCCGAAGAGCGCGCCGCCGACGAGCGGGCCCACCAGCCGGGTGGTGGCCGTACGCGCCTGGAGCCGTGCCGTCGCCGTGCCCAGCTGGTCCGCCGGCACGACCGCGCGCATCAGACCGAAGGCGGCGGGGGCGTAGACGCTGTTCAGCACGGCACCGGCGGTCGCGACCAGCAGGACGAGCGCCATGGGGGCGCGCCCGTACCAGACCGCGACGGTCAGGGCGGCGACCGCGATCAGGCTTCCCACGTCGCACAGCCGCATCAGACGGCGGCGCTCGATCCGGTCGGCCATGACCCCGCCCGGCAGCATCGTGATCAGCACCGCGCAGATGGACACGGTCCCCACGGTGCCCGCCTGCACCGCGGAGCCGGTCTCCTTGAGGATCAGCAGCGGCAGCGCGAGGGCACTCATCTGGCTGCCCAGAACGGCGAAGAGGCCGCTCATCCAGAGCAGCCGGAAGTCCCGGTTGGAGCGGAGCGGCGTGGCCATCGGGGGCTCCCGGAAATCGTCGGTGCGGGGAGGGCTGGGCGGGTCGTGCGTTACGTGGCGGAGGGGGCGGAGCGCGGCGGGACGGCTCTCCCGTGCTCGCGGAGCCGTCCCGTACCGCCCGTCCGCGGGCCGGGCACCGGGGAGACGAGGTGTCCGCCTCGTCCCGCCGCGGTGCCCGGCCCGGTGCGATCAGCGCTGCGATTCGACGACGCTCAGCACGCTGATGCAGTTGCCGTCGGTCGTCTCGCCGCCCTGGACGGACGTCTCCTGGAGGTCCAGCACGGAGTGAGCCTCGACCTCGGGCGTCTCGTCGGTGCCGTCGGCCGCGGGCTTGGTGTTCTCGGACATGGCGATCTCTCTCCATCCACTCGTCACTGCGGAACGGGAACTGCGGAACAGGAGCTGCGGAACGGGAACTGCGGGGCACGCGCCCCTCGGTCACCGGTGCGTGAGGTCAGTTCTCGACGACGCTCAGCACGCTGATGCAGTTGCCGGGGACCGAGATGTCACGGTCGCCCTGGACGGACGTCTCCTGGAGGTCCAGCACGGAGTGAGCCTCGACCTCGGGCGTCTCGTCGGTGCCGTCGGCCGCGGGCTTGGTGTTCTCGGACATGGCGATCTCCATCCACTCGTCACTGCGGTGCGGCGGGCCGGTGCCTGCCGTTGCCGAGAAAGCTAGGAAGCCCGGCCTGGCGATCGCTTCGGCGCCGGTATGGCACCGGTATCGGGCCAGCTCGGACTGGTGGGAGCACCCCCCGACGGTTCCGGCCGGGGCCCGGGGGCCCGCCCTGAGCTGGGCCCATACCGCTGCCGAAGCGTTGTCGGGCCGTCCTCGAACCGGTGCCGCGCAGCCTGGGTACGCGCCCGACGCGCCCCGGCCCCGAAGGAGGCGGCCCGCATGGAACTCGCCGAACTCGTCGCACGGCGGCCCTTCCCGGCCGCAGGTCTGCTCCTCGGACTCACCCGGCGCTGCCCGCTGAGCTGCGCGCACTGCTCGACCGGGTCGGGCCCGTTCACCCGCCAGGAGCCGGACTCCGGTCAACTGGAGCGTTTCGTCGCCTCGTTCACCGAGGAGAACCGGCCGGACGTGGTCATGCTGACCGGCGGCGAGCCGCTGCTGCTGCCCGGGCTCGCGGAGCGGCTGAGCACGCTGGCGCGGGCCGCCGGCTCCCGTACGGCCCTGCTCAGCGGCATGTTCTTCGCCCGGTCCGGGGGCCGGCCGAACGGGCGACGGACCGGTCAGCGGGCCGGCCGCCGGGCCGGGGCGATTCCGCCCGCGATCCTGCGTGCGATCCGCTCCGTGGACCACTTCTCGGCCTCCCTGGACGTCCACCACGAGCGCGAGGTGCCCCGCGCCGACGTGTTCCGCGCCCTGCACCTCATCCGGGACGAGGGCGTGGCCGTGAGCCTCCACCTCACCGGAACGGGCGGCTCCGACCCGTATCTCGCCGACATCACCCAGGCCGTACAGGGGGAGTTCGGGGGCAGCGTGCCGTGTCTGGTCAACGAGGTGCGGCCGTTCGGCCGGGCCGCGGCCTGGGCGCGGGCGGCCCGCATCGGCCCCGACCCCGCCTCGGCCTCCCCGTGCTCGATGGCCGCCTGGCCGGTGGTCGCCTTCGACGGACGGGTGCTGGCCTGCTGCAACCAGGACACCGTGGACCGGCGGCCGGTCCCGGCCCATCTGGACCTCGGCCACATCGCCGACGACGACTGGGGAACGGTGCGCCGCCGGGCACTGGAGTCCCCGGTGCTGCGGATGCTCCGCACGGTCGGCCCCGCTCACCTGGCCGCCCGGTACGGCTCCGGCGCCGCGCGCGGCTCCTACTGCGACGGCTGCCGGGCGCTGGGCGGGGACGAGGCGGTGGCGGCGGGGGCGCGTGCGGTGGCGGGCGGGGCCGCCGGGGAACTGCTGGACCTGGCGGCCGCGCTGCACGGCTCCCGGGAGGGGGCGCGGGGCGTGGTGCGCCGCCACGGCTGCGCGACGTACGCGCCGCTGGTCCTCGCGGGCGGGCCGCCACCGCGGGAGACCGACGCGGGGGACGCCCGGTGAGCGGGGCGAGGCAGGCGGACGGGGTCCCCGGCGCGGCCGCCCGGCTTCGGACCAAACTCCTGTTGCTGGAGCCGGAGTTCCGGGGCGCCACCCACCACATGTGGCGCGCGGAGGGGCTGTTGCCGCGCTACCGGACGTATCTGTGCACCATGCACGCCGTCATCCGCGCCTCCGTCCCCCTGATGGAGCTGGCCCTGGAACGCGTCCGGCGACGGGTCTCGTCCGGCGATCCGTCGGCCGCCCCGCTCGCCGCGTATCTGGAGGAGCACATCCGGGAGGAGGAGGGGCACGACGCCTGGTTGCTGAAGGATCTGCGGGCGGCGGGCGGCACGCCCGACGAGGCGCTGGCCCCGATGCCCTCGCCCCTGGTCGCCGCGCTCGTCGGGGCCCAGCACTACTGGATCGAGCACCACCACCCGGTCGCCCTGCTCGGCTACATCGCCGTCCTGGAGGGCTACGCCCCCGCCCCCGGCCTCACCGACCGCATCGCCCGGCGGACCGGGCTGCCCACCGCGGCCCTGCGGACCGTACGGGAGCACTCGGTGCTCGACACGGGACATCTGGACGAGCTGTACGCACTGCTGGACCGGCTGCCGCTGACCCGGGAGCTGGAGGCGACCGTGGCGGTCAGTGCGCTGCACTCCCTGGACGCGCTCACCCGGCTGTTCGTCCGGCTCGGGCGCTCCGTGGCGGCGCCGTCGCCACGGGGAGCCGGACCTGTCTCACCGATGGGAGTCACACCATGACCGGACCACCCGAGAGCGCCGGACGGCCGCCGCTGCCGGACGCGTTGTACGAGGCGGGCTTCCCCGTGGACCTGCTCACCGAGGAGCAGCGCGAGGTGCTGAACGCGCTGACCCCGCAGGAGCTGGCCCTGCTGCTCGACGTCAAGAGCCGACTGGACGCCGTGGGGCCGGAGGTCCAGGCGCACGGGGAGATCGCCGGGGGCGCACTGTTCTGACCCGCGACCGGTGACCGATCACCGGTACGGGCCCGGCGTCCGGTTCACCGCCGCCGGGCCCGTACCCGCCGGGGCACGAACATCCGGTGCGCGCCGGGCCCGTGCCTGTCAGGACGCAAGCCCCAGGTGACCCGCCGGACACCCCCTTGACCGCACGGCTCCCGGGAGAGAAGGACCCGCCATGAACTGCCCATCGTGCCAGCAGGACCTGCCGTCGACGGCCCGGTTCTGCTCGTCCTGCGGGACCCGGTGCGCGAGCACCGCGGCCGACCCGGCCCCCGCCCCGCCCCCGGGTGACGAACGCAAGCCGGTGACCGTGCTCTTCTGCGACCTCGTCGGGTCCACGGCGCTGTCCGGGGTGCTCGATCCGGAAACGCTGCGGACGGTGACGCTGCGGTACTTCGAGGCGATGAGCGCGGAGATCACCGCCCGGGGCGGTACCCCGGAGAAGTTCATCGGTGACGCGGTGATGGCGGTGTTCGGGGTGCCGGTGGTCCGCGAGGACGACGCCCGCCGGGCGCTGGCGGCGGCGCTCGGGATGCGCCGGGCACTGGCCCGGCTGAACGAGGAGCTGGCCGCCACCCTCGGCATCGAGCTGGCCACCCGGGTCGGCGTCAACACCGGTCAGGTGGTGGCCGGTTCGGATGCGACGGCCCGGCAGGCGCTGGTGTCCGGGGAGACCGTGAACATCGCCGCCCGGCTGGAGCAGAACGCGGGCCGCGGCGAGATCCTCATCGGTCCGGGGACCCTGCTGGCCGCCGGTCCGACGGTCCGCGCCGAGCCCACCGGACCGCTGCGGCTGAAGGGCAAGCGGGAGAGCGTGGAGGCCTACCGGCTGCTGGCGCTGGGCGGCGACGACCCCGAGCTGCTGCGCCGCTTCGACGTGCCCTTCGTCGGCCGCCGCGCCGAACAACAGGCTCTGGACACGGCCCTGGATCGGGCGGTGCGCGGCGGCGGCGGGCTGCTGCGGGTCACCGGGGAGGCGGGGATCGGCAAGACCCGGCTGGTACGGGAGTGGCTGACGCGGCGGTACGCGTCCGGCGGGCTCTCGTACGGGGCGGGGCGGTGCCGCAGTTACGGGGACCACAGCACCCTCGCCCCGCTGGCCGACGCGGTCCGCTCCCTGCTGGCGTCCGGGCCGCCGGGCCCGTCCGGGGGCGGCACGCCGGGCGGGGAAGCCGGTGGTCCGGCCGTCGACGACGCGATGGCCCTGCTGTCCGGCGGCCTGCTGCGCGACGGCACGCCGAACGCCTCCTTCGAGGACATGTGCGCGGCCCTGACTGCGGTCCTGGACCAGGCCGCCCGGCGCCGCCCGGTCGTCCTGGTCCTGGACGACTGGCACGCGGCGGCCCCGCTGCTGGTCCGCACGGTGCGCCGCCTCACCGACGGGACGGGGTGCGCGGGCGTACTGGTGCTCTGCGCGGGACGGCCGGAAGGACCGGAAGGGGGCGACGGGCCGGGCGGGGGCGGCGGACATCCCTGCGGGGCAGGGCAGTTCCAGCTCACCGGCCTCCCCCGGGAGGAGGCGGTCCTGCTCGCCGCCGGGCTGGCCGGGCAGGGCGGCCGCCCCGGCCCGGTGGACGACCGGCTCCTGGCGCGGGCCGGGGGAAATCCGCTCTACCTGGAGCAGTTGCTGATCGGCGACCGGGCCGTCCCGGAAGGCGCCTGCCGCCCCGGCGAGGAGCTGCCGCCCACCCTCCAGGCCCTGCTGGGCGCCCGGATCGGGGCCCTGGCCCGGCCGGAGCGCTCGGTGGTGGACCTGGCCGCCGTGATCGGCCGGGAGTTCACCGCCCCGGAGCTGGTCCGACTGGAGCTGGCCGTACGGGCCGGGGAGGGCCATGGGCCCGGCCCGCTCGACGGGGCGGCCGGTCCCGGCCCCGGGCACCGGCTGCGGGTCGAGGAGGCGTTGGCGGGGCTGGCCCGCCGCCGACTGGTGGAGTCGGGGCCGCCGGGCGGCGGCCGGGAGGCGGCGGCGTACCGCTTCAGCAGCGGTCTGGTGCACGAGGTGGCGTACGCCTCGCTGTCCAAGCGGGCCAAGGCGGAACGGCACGCCTGGGCGGCGGAGCTGCCCAGTGTGCTGCGGAGCGGGGACGGCGCGGTCGGCGGGCATCTGGAGCGCGCCTACCGCTACCGCGCCGAGCTGGGCCTGCTGGACGACACGGCCCGGCGGCTGCGCGAACGGGCGGCCGCCGCGCTGGGCCGGGCCGGTGCGCAGGCCGCCGCCCGGTCCGATCTGCACTGGGCGCACGGCCTGCTGGAGCGGGCGGTGGACCTCGGCCCCGGGGACGCCGCGGCGACGCGGCGGCTCGGCGAGGTGCGGGTGGCGCTGGGACGGGCCCGGGAAGGGGCCGAACTGCTTTTGCGGGTACGGGACATGGGAGCCGATCCGGTGGAGGCGGCGCACGCCCGGCTGGCGCTGGCGGTGCTGGATCCGGGTGGCCGCGGCCCTGGCCCGGCGGCCACGGCCCGCGCCGTGCTGCCGGTGTTCGAGGCGGCCGGGGACGCGACCGGCCTGGCGCGCGCCCATCTGCGGCTCGCCCAGCAGTTCCAGCGGTCCGGACGGCACGAGGAGGCGGAGCGGGACCAGGCCAGGGCGCTGGAGCAGGCTGTGGTGGCCGGTGCGGAGCCGGAGCGGGCCGGGGCGCTGGGCGCGATCGGCGTCTCGCTGTGGCGCGGCCCCGTTCCGGCGCCCGCCGCCGTGGTCCGCTGCCGGACGCTGCTGGCGGCGCACGGAGCGGGCCGCCCCACGGTCCGGGTCACCCTCAACTGCCCGCTGGCGGTGCTGTACGCGCTCCGGGACCGGCCCGAGGAGGCGTCCGGCGCGCTGGCCGAGGCCGAACGGCTGGCCGGGAGGCTGGGGTTCGCCGAGGCGGAGGTCTTCCTGCCGGTGTTCCGGGCCACGGTGGCCGCGCTGCTCGGCCGGAGCGAGGAGGCCCTCGCTCTGCTGGACCGGGCGGACGAGGCGGCCCGGCGCACCGGGGCGGCCGGGATGCGGACGGCGGTGGCGCTGGACGCGGCCCGCCTGGAGCTGGATCGGGGCCGGGCCGACCGGGCGGCCCGGTGGGTGGCGGACGTAGCCGACCCGGCGGAGCTGAGCCGGGCGGACGCGGTGGACCTGGCGGGTCTGCGGGCCCGGCTGACGGCGGCGGAGCGGCCGGGCGAGGCGCTGGGGCAGGCGGATCGGGCGGTGCGGGCCTCGCTGCTCACCGACTCCCCGCTGGTTCGGGCGACGGCCGAGCTGGACCGGGCGCACACCCTCGCCGCGCTGGGCCGGGAGACGGAGGCCCGGGCGTGCGCCCGGTCGGCCGAGGCCCACTTCACGGGCAAGGGGCATCTGCCCGGGGCTCGACGGGCCGCGGGCTTCCTCGCCCGGCCGCCCTCGGCCGTGGCCACGACGAGAGAGCGGAGCTGACCGATGACGACCGCGGAACCGATGGGGGCCCGACCATGATCGGCGAGACTCCCGCCACGACGCGTACCGCCCCGGGGCAGGGGCTGACGTGGAGTCTGCGCGGGCGTGGCCCCGGCGACGTACCGGTGCTGGCGGACCGGGTGCCGCCGGGCGGCCGGCCCGCCGGGACGGCCACCGGGCGCGGGGTCCGGGTGTGCGTGGTCGACTCCGGCGTGGAGCGGGATCATCCGCTGGTCGGCCCCCTGGCCGGTTCCTGGGTGGTGGTCAAGGACGGGGAGAGCGGGGAGATCACGGTGGAGCCGACGACCACCGGCGACACCTGCGGGCACGGCACCGCGTGTGCGGGCATCGTCCGGCGGACCGCCCCGGACTGCGAGATCCACAGCGTACGGGTGCTCGGGGAGCGGTTCTCCGGCACCGGCGACATCCTGATGGCCGGACTGCGCTGGGCGGTCGAGCAGCGCTTCGACGTGGTGAACCTGAGCCTGTCGACCACCCGCACCCGGTTCGCGCAGGAGCTGCACAAGCTGGCCGACAGCGCCTACTTCGCCCGTACGGCGATCGTCGCCTCGGCGCACAACACTCCGGTGGAGAGTTTCCCCTGGCGGTTCGCTTCGGTGATCTCGGTGGGCAGCCACCAGGAGGACGATCCCGCGCTCCACCTCTACAACCCGGACCCCCCGGTGGAGTTCTTCGGTCCCGGCCAGAACGTGACCGTGCCGTGGCTGGGCGGCCGGACGATCCGCACCACGGGGAACAGCTTCGCCACCCCGTACGTCGCCGGGCTCTGCGCCCGGGTGCTGTCCGCTCATCCCCGGATGACGGCCTTCCAGCTCAAGAACGCCCTCTATCTGTCCGCGGCCAACGTGCGTCACGCGCCGCGTCCTTCCACAGCGGCAGGAGATATCCGTGATGACCCCGAGAACTGATTCCGCACCTCTCCTCTCCTCCCCCACGTCCTCCGCTCCCCCCACGCCCGCCCCCGCCTCCGACGCGCCGCGCAGCGAACTGCTCCAGTCGGTGGTCGACGTGGCCCGTGCCATCTTCGGGGCCGAGGCCAGTTCGGTCTTCCTGCTCGACGAGGAGGCGGACGAGCTGGTCTTCCAGGCGGTGTCCGGGCAGGGCGAGGAGTTCCTGGTGGGCCGCAGGTTCCCGGCCGGGCGGGGGATCGCCGGGTGGGTGGCGACCTCCGGGGAGCCGATGGTGGTGGACGACCTGACCTCCGACGCCTCCTTCGACCGTTCGCTGGCGGAGTCGACCGCCTATGTGCCCAACGCCCTGATGGCGGCCCCGCTGATCAGCGACTCCCGAATCCTCGGTGTCCTGGAGGTGCTGGACCCCTCCCCGCAGGCCCGGTCGAACCTGCGGGAGCTGGACCTGCTGGCCATGTTCGCCCGGCAGGCCGCCGCCGCCCTGCGGGTGATCACCCCGGAGCGGGTACGGGAGCCGGAGCGGGTACGGGGGGCAGAGCATGTCCCGGCCCTGCCCGGGCAGGTGCTGGAGGGGGCGGAGCGCGAGGACGCGCTGAAGCTGCTGGGTAATCTGGAGCGGCTGCTGCGCGGCGCCGCCTGAGCACACCGCTCGCGGCGCCTCGGCCGCCAGGGAGGGAAACGCACGATGAAGCTCGCCTTCTCGACCCTCGGAGTGCCGGGGACCCCCCTCGCCGAGGTCGTCCGGCTGGCCTCCGGGCACGGCTACCAGGGCGTGGAGCTGCGCGTCCACCCCGAGGAGCCGGTGCACCTGGGGCTCTCGCCGCTCGAACGCGCCGATGTCGTCGAGGTGTTCAAGGCCGCCGGGGTGGAGATCCTGGCCCTCGCCGGGTACGTGAGGGTGGCCGCCGAGGGGGATGACGGACCGGTCCTGGCGGAACTGGCCGAGCTGGTGCGGCTCGCCCGGGACCTGGGGGCGCCGTACGTCCGGGTCTTCCCCGGCGGCGGCGATCAGGACCGGGAGGCGGCCGACGCGACCGCCGCCCGGAGGCTCGGGGCCGCCGCGCCGTACGCCGCCGATCTGGGGGTGAACGTCCTGCTGGAGACCCATGACTCGCACCGCGCGGCGGTGGCCGCCGCGCGGGTCGTGGCCGCGGTCGGGCATCCCCGGATCGGTGCGGTCTGGGACGTGCTGCACACGTGGCTCGCCGGTGAGGAGCCCGCCGCCAGCCATGCCGTGCTCGCCCCGCACCTGGGGTACGTCCAGGTGAAGGACGTCGCATCGGCGCGGGACCTCACCCCGTTGGTGCCGGGGGCCGGGGCGCTTCCGCTGGCGGCCTGCCTGGACGGGCTGGCTCCGGACGCGTGGGTGTGCTGGGAGTACGAGAAGCGCTGGCACCCGGAAGCGGAGGGGCTGCCGGGTCTGCTGGACGCGGGCCGCGACCACCTGTTGCGGCTCGGTGCGCCGAAGCGGTAGCCGGGGCCGCACCCGGCGCCCGGCACCGATCTCTCCACCGGGAACGCGGGGCCGCCTTCAGACGGTGGCCCGTGACTCGGTGCGGGCACGGGAGGGCGGGGGCAGCGCCACGGTCTCCGTACGCACCACGCGCCAGATGTGGCTGGCCGGGCCGAGGCCTGCCAGGATCTGCCCCACGCTCCGGCTGCCCGGAGCCCCCTCCTGCCGGGCTCCGGTGCCGGAGCCCGTACCGACGTCCACTCCTGACCCCGGGTCCGGGACGGTTCCCGGGCCCGTCTCCGGGGCCGCCGTGTCCAGGACCGTGACCGTAGCCCCGTCGATGTCCTGCGGGCCGAGGCGGTCCAGGCTGGTCAGCTCCCGCACCCTGACCCCCGTGCGGGCCGCCCGCACCAGGGCTGTGCTGGCCAGCGGGCCACCGCTCCGACCGGTGACGAGGAGCGCGTCGGACTGGGCGAGGACGGAGCCGACCGCCGTGTCCAGGTCGTCCATCGTGTAGCACCACTCCCCCGGGTGCTGTCCGCGCAGCCGCGGAAAGCGCCGGCGCAGCACTCCGAGGATCCCCACCGCCTCGGAGACCACCGCCCCGGGAGCGACGACGAACGCGAGCCGGTCCGGGTCCCTCACCCAAAGCGCCTCGGCCTGCCGTAAGGTCGCCGCCCGCATCACCTGGCCGGCGGGCATGCGGCGCGGCCACGTACCGGAGCCGGTGACCGGCTCGCCCACGACGACGACCTCGTCCCCCCGGTCCGCCGAGCGGTGGAGCGAGCGCTCCGCGTACCCGGCCGACGGGCAGTCCCGGCCGACGGGGCACCCGCACGCCAGCCGCCCGCCGTCACCGGCCGCCGCCTCACTGACGTGCAGAACCCGCCGGGTCCGCAGTACCGCGCCCCAGGACTCGATCTGGTGGCGCGCGAAGGCCAGGGCCGCGGCCTCGTCGCTGCGGGCCGCGACGGCGAGGCCGCGGTGTCCGCCCTCCGGGCTCGCGTAGGAGACCGCGAAGACCGTCGTCGGCGGTGCCGGCTCCTGCCGCCCGCCGGGTCCCGACGCGGGCCACGGCAGCGTCGCCACCGCGAACCCGGCCCGGAGGGCATGGGCCGAGAGCAACGGGTGGGCGGGGCAGTCCATCCAGCCTCGCCGGGGATGCCGCCATGTCGTCGCGACGGAGAGCGCCCCCGGGGCGATCCGGAGAGACGTGGAGGAGAAGACGTCGGAGCGTTTGCTTCGGTTCATACGATCCTGCCGATGGTCCGCGAGGTCTGCGGGAGAAGGGGCGAGAGGGGAGAGAGTGGTGATGGGGGTGATGGGGGTGATGGGGGTGATGGGGGTGATGGGGGAGGGAGGTAGATGAAGGTTGTGGGAGGCGGGGGACACAGCTTGACGAAGATCGTCAAGGCCATCCAACCGAGCGGCCCCGCCCCGGTATTCCTGCGACGCCCGCCACTCACTCCCCTGGCGCAGCGCTCCGCCCGCGCCGCAGCTCGTGCGCGCGTGCGTGGAGCGCGGCCACCGCCGCACTCGTGGTGTACGGACGGCTCTTGGCGATCATCAGGCGCACCCGGTCGTCGGCCCGCGCGCTGTGGATGCGAGGGTAGACGTCGAGGAACCTGTGCCAGGCATGGCACGCCTGTTCCAGGTGACCGATGGCCAGTCGGTTCTCCGCGAGCTCCGCGAGCCCCAGGGCGCGGGAGCGGCGCTCGTCGGCGGGGCGGTGGCGCAGGGAGATGTCGAGCGCCGCGGCCGCGGTGCGGCGGTCGCCCCTGCTCACCGCCACGGAGGCGCGCTGGAGCGCGAGCGAACCGGGGTGGAACGCGCCGACGGGTGAGTCACCGTTCGACGACCTCTCCAGGCAGCGGTCGGCCGCCGAGAGGTGACGGGTGTGCCGGACGTCCCCCCGGGCGGCCAGGGCGACGGCCAGCTGACCGTGGAAGAAGGCCTGTTGGTGGGGCGGGGCGTACCGGAGGCTTTCCTGTACGGCCTGTTCGGCGAGGTGGTGGGCCTCACCGAAGTGCCCCAACGCGTGTGCCTGCACGCTCAGTCCGCGCAGCGCGAGGCCGTGCCCGATCCGGTCACCCGCCTCCCGGGCGAGCTCGGCTGCGGTGAGGTAGAGGCGTTGGGCTGCGGCGTGGTGGTTCATGTCGAAGTGGGTGAACGCGCACAGGTAGGTGAGCCGGGAGGCGACGGTGAGCAGTTCGCGCCGGACTCCCGGGGTCATCTCGCGCTTCAGCCAGGGCAGCACGGTGACCGACAGGTACTGGCGCAGCGGCTCGTGGACCCGGCCCGCGCCGAAGACGACGTCCCCCTGGGAGAAGAGGGCGAGCATCTCCCGGGCGGACGTGACATGGACCGTGCCCACCTGCCTGGCCATGCCTACCTGCCTGACCGGGGCGGGCCCGGCGGGCGGGGTGACCGGCGGTCCGGCCGATGTCGCCAGGGCGGCGAGCGAGTAGGCGCCGACGAGAGTGACGCCGCGCCGGTCGACGGCGTTCAGCACGTGCTCCAGGCGTGCCACGGCGCCTTCCTCGTCGGCCGGCGCCACGGGGGCGCGGCCGGGGCTCCGGGGGGCGCTCAGCCCGGTGTCCTGCTCCCGCACCGTCCGGCCCAGTCGTCGGGAGAGGGCTTCGGCGACCAGGGAGGGCACGGGGCGGCGCGGGCGGCTGCCCGCGAGCCAGTGGGCCACCGCGGTGCGGTCGTAGTGCAGTACGTTCCCCTGCGCGGCGCCGAGCGCGTTGACCTCGCGCGCAAGCCGCGCACCGCTCCACCCGGCCTCGCCCAGGAGGATGCGCAGCGCCTGGTTCGGTGTACGGCGTGCTCGCACGCTCTCCACCCTCCCCCCATCGGCCGCCGAGGAGGCGCGGCCGTTCAACATCGTTCTGTTTTCAACATGCTGGCTGCCCGCCCCCGGCGGCACGGGCAGCCGTCTGCCGCAGACTCAGCGTGAAGGCCCTTCCCGGCCGCGCACAGTGCCCATCCGGGGCGCATGCCCTGCCGACCGTGCGCTCCTTCGCCCGGCGAACTCGCCGAACGGGGTTCCCGCCGCCCCTGTCACCGTCCCCTTCGTCGCCGTGCGCCCTCCGCGCCGGTCCGCGATCCGTCCTCTCCTTTCCGCTCCCCTTCCGTCCCCGAGCCTCATCGGCCGTCTCCGATCGGAGGAACGCCATGAACACCGGCCCGTCCGTCCGGCCCGTCCATCTGTTTCCGGGCCAGGGCGACTTCTCCGTCAGCGCGCTGGTGAACGCCGCCCGCGCCGGTGACGAGCTGCGCACCGCCGTCCGCGAGGTCTTCGAACAGGTCGACCCGGTCGCGGAGGAGTGCGGGCTGCCGCCCCTCGGCCCCCGGCTGCTGGGGCCTGAGCCACCGAGCGGGCGCGACCTGGCGCTCGCCGCGCCGGGGGTCTCCCAACTGGCCCAGTTCGGTGCCTCGGTGGCCGTGCACCGGGCGCTGTGCCGGGCGTACGGGGAGCCGGTCGCGGCGGTCGGGGTGAGCTTCGGCGAGATCGCCGCGCTGACCGCCGCCGGGGTGTTCTCGGTCGGCGACGGCGCGCGCGCCGCCCACGACCTCGCACTCGTCCTGACGTCGTGCCCCGGCGGGCTGACGGTCCTGGCCTGCTCGGAACGGTCCGCACACGTCCTGCTGGACCGGGCGGGGGCCGGGGACACGGTGGTGGCCGTGGTCAACGACGAGGCGTCGGTGGTGGTCTCGGGACCGGTGGCGGCGCTGGCCCGGGTCGAGAAGGCGGCCGCGGACCGGCAGGTGGCCGCGGTGCGTCTGCGGCTGCCGTTCTCCTCGCACCACCCGTCGCTCGGTGCGGCGGCCGGGTCCTTCACCGCCGCGCTCCGGGCCTACCCCCGGTCCGAGGCCCGCTTCCCGGTCCACTCGGCGGTGGCGGGCCGCCGCTACCGCCCCGGGGACGATCTGGCGGCGTGCCTGGCCGACTGCCTGATCCGACCGGCCGCCGTACCCGCCGTACTGCGCCAGCTGTCCGCGTACCGGCCGGGCGTCCTCTACGAGGCGGGCACGGGGGGCGCGCTCGCGTCCAGCGCCCGCAAGGTGCTGGACGCGCTGCCGTCCCCGGCTCCGCCGGTGCACGCCCCGCTCGCGGAACCCGGCTTCCCCTGGTGACCGGCCCCGCCACGGCCGTCCCCGGGCAGCAGCGCCCCGCCCGCCTGCCCGCACCGCAGGACCAGCACGACCGGCATCGCCCGCCCTCGAACCGGCCCATCCGCCCAGGCAACGAGCCCACCCGCGAACCGGCCCATCCGCCCAGGAAACCCCCCGCCCACCGGAGAACCCATGCCGCTGCTCACCTCCCTGCCCGACAGCGCCCGTGACGAAGTGCGCCGACTGATCGAGGGCTTCTGCGATCCGCCGTCCCTCGCCGCCCTGTCCGCTCTGCGCAAAGCGCTCGCCGACGACCCCGGTCCGGTCCACGGGCCCGGCCGGGGTGAGGTGCTGCTGCGGCGGCTGCGGGCGATGAGCGAGGCGCTGCCGCCCGGCGCGGGCATCCTCGACGACCCCGCCCGGCTCGCCGCCGTCCACGCCTGCGCCGCCGTCGCCGACCCGCCCCTCTGCCTGGCGGGCCTGGTCCACCATCTGCTCTGCCTGGGCTCGCTGACCGAGCTCTCCGACGACCCCGAGGGTCTGGAGCCCCGGCTGTCGGCGCTGCGGGAAGGGCGCGCCAAGGGCGTCTACCTGATCACCGAGGTGGGCCAGGCCAACAGCCACCTCGCCACCGGCACCCGCGCCGACTTCGAACCGGCCGACGGCTCGTTCGTCCTGCACACGCCCGAGCCGGGCGCCGCCAAGTTCGGGAGCGCGGGTACGGGGGGCGTCGAGCAGACGGGCGTGGTCCTGGCCCGGCTCTTCGTCGAGGGCGTCGACCGCGGGGTCTTCGCGTTCATGGTCGCCCTCACCGACGAGCGAGGTCCGCTCCCCGGGGTCGAGCTGTCCGCGCCGATCGCCCTGGACGCCCTGCCGCTCGACTACGTACAGGTACGGTTCCACCGCCTGCGGGTGCCCCCTGCCCACTGGCTCTCCGACGGGGCCCGGATCAGCCATGACGGCAGGACGACGTTCCACGATCCCGCCGGGTCCCCGGAGCAGCGCCTCCAACGGACCCTGCGGGTGGGGCAGGGGCTGTGGGCAGCCATGCCCGCCGTCGCCGCCGCCACCTCCCGCCGCTCCGCCGTCCGGGCCGTCGACTACGCCCGGCAGCGCCGTACTCAGAGCCGGCTCGCCCCCGGGGTGCCCCTGCTCGCGTACCGGAGCCAGCAGACCGTGGTCCTCGGCGCGCTGGCCGACGCGTTCGCCCTGACGTGCGCCGCCGACGGGGCCCTGTCCGCACGGACCGGAGCCGGCAGCGCCGCGTCATCCCCGCCGGGCGGCGAGGAGTCCATGGGGTTCACGCCGTGGGCGGCCGTCAGCCGACCGCTGGCCGCCTACAAGGCCGTCACCGTCCGGACCGCCGCCCGCCTCACCGCCGAGTGCCAGCACCGGTGCGGCTTCTCGGGCCAGCTGACCGCCAACCACCTCGCCGCCTACCAGGGCTTCCACCACGCCTTCGACACAGCGGGCGGCGACAGCCAGCTGATCTTCTACGACATAGGCCGCGCCCTCGTGGAGGAGGACCGAGGGAAGGAGCCGGAGCCGCAGGAGACCCCGGACCCCACCTCCCCGCACTGGTGGCCCACCCTCCTGCGACTCCACCAGGCCGCTCTCACAAGGGAGTTGATACGGCACGGCGCGACCGATGCCTCCCTGGACCCCTTCGAGCGGTGGAACCCGTTGCTGGAGCAGGCCGGCGTCCTGGGTGAGGTCCGGGCCGTGCTGCTCATGGCCGATGACGTCACCCGCGTACTGGAACGGCTCCACGACCCCGACCTCGTCCGGGCCCTGACTCCCCTGGCCGCCCTGCACGGCATCCTCTACGCCCGCCGCTGGGCCGGTCCACTGCTCGCACTCGGGACCCTGGAACCGGCGGAGTTCGAGGCGCTGCCCGGCGTCGTCCACCGGCTGTGCGATGCCGTGCTGGAGCAACTGCCACTGTTGGTCGAGATATTCGAGGAGCAGGGCGAGCGGGACGCCCTGGACGCCGCGCTCGTCTGGACGCACGGGGCCACCTCATGACCGCCGCCCGCCGCATCGGAGTCCTCGGCCTGGGCACCCACCTCCCGCCCGGCGTCCGCACCAACGAGGACGTGGCCCGCGATGCCGGAGTGTCCGCCCAGTGGATCGGCGAGCGCACCGGAGTCCTCACCCGTCATGTCGCGGGCCCCGACGAGGCGGCGTCCGACCTTGCCGCCCACGCGGTCCGGTCGGCGGTCCGGGCCGCGGGTATCGACGCCGCCGACATCGGCCTGCTGGTCTGCGCGACCTCGACCCCCGACGAGCTGGGGCCCGCCACCGCGTGCCGTGTCCAGGCCGCCGTGGGCGCGCACCGGGCCGTCGCCCTCGACGTCGGCGCGGCCTGCTCCGGCTGGCTGTTCGCGGCCAAGGTCGCCCACGACTGGCTGCGCAGTGCCGAACAGGACGGCTACGCGGTGGTGGTCGGGGTGGAGGCCTACTCCAAGTTCCTGGACCGCACCGACCGGGGCACCTCGGTGCTCTTCGCCGACGGGGCGGCCGCCGCCGTACTGGGGGCGGTGGACGAACCGTACGGGTTCGCGGACTTCCGGCTCGGCTCCGACGGGACGCAGGCCGGGCTCGTCCTGATCCCGGGCGGTGGCAGCCGACTGCCCGCCGCCCCGGCCACGCTCGCCGCCGGTAGCCACCACATCCGCATGGACGGGCGGAGCGTCAGCCGCTTCATCGTCGACGTGCTGCCCCGGCTGATCACCGAGGCACTCCACCGGGCCGGTCTCGGTGTGAGGGACATCGCGTGCTTCGTCTGCCACCAGCCCAACCCCGTACTGCTGCGGCGGCTCGGCGGCGAGCTCGGCATCCCCCCGGACCGGCTGGTCGTCGTCGGTGAGGAGGTCGGCAACATCGGGGCCGCCAGCGCCGCGTACGCGCTCGCCGCCGCTGCCGCCCGGCATGGGCTGCGGCCCGGGGACCGGGTGCTGCTCACCGTGTTCGGCGCCGGGATGACCTGGGGCAGCGCACTCCTCACCTGGAGCGGGGCCCGCGCGCTGATGCCCCCGCCCACACCCACCTCCGACCCCTCCGTATCGAACGTGTCAGAAAGGAACCTGCCATGAACGCTGTGGACCTCTTCCGCCTTGACGGCGCCCGCGCCCTGGTGACCGGCGGCTCGCGGGGCATCGGCCGGGCCGTAGCGGAAGGCCTCGCCGACGCGGGGTGCGACCTGGTGGTGACCGCCCGGACGCTGTCCGCCCTCGACTCCACCGTACGGGCGGTGGAGGACCGGGGCCGCAAGGCCGTCGCCCTCGACGGGGACCTCGCCGAACCGGGCGTGGCGGCAGCCCTGGTCGACCGGGCCGCCGCGGCGCTCGGCGGGCTCGACGTCGTCGTGCACAACGCGGGCACCCTGCCCACGGCCGAGGACGGCAGCCCGCTGCTTCTGCCGCTCCAGCACGCCGAGCAAGGGGACTGGGAGACGGTGATCACCGTCAACCTCAACGCCACGGCCGCCGTCTGCCGGGCGTCCCACCCCTATCTGCTGGAGTCGGCGCGGGCGAGCCTGGTCCTGATGTCCTCCGTCGCCGGGGTCGTCGGCACCCCGATGATGGAGGCGTACGCGGCCACCAAGGCCGCCCAGTTGTCGCTGGCGCGCAGCCTGGCCGTCGGCTGGGCCCGGCAGGGGATCCGCGTCAACGCGCTCTGCCCGGGATGGACGCGTACGGACATGACCACGTTCGCCAGCGAGGCCGACGTCCTGTCGGACTGGCTCACCAGCCATGTGCCGATGGGCCGTTGGGCCACGACGGACGAGGTGGTCGGCGCTGCCCTCTTCCTCGCCTCCCCCGCCGCGTCGTTCGTGACCGGCCACGCGCTGGTCGTCGACGGGGGGCTGGCCGTGCCGGACGGTGGTCTGGCCGGCCACCCGAAGCCGTCCTCGCCCTTCGCGGCGGCCTGAGGTCCGAGGCCTGAGCATGCAGACCACGCGCACCACCACCGCCGTCGTCTCCGGTGTCGGCTCCTGCCTCCCGCCGCCCGTGGTCGACAACGAGGCCGTCATCGCGCGCGGCGCGCTGCTGACCGACGCCGACTGGATCCGGGGCCGCACCGGGATCGAGCGCCGCCGCCATGCCCCGCCCGGTACGAGCACCGGCGACCTGGCGGTCGGCGCGGGCCGGGCGGCGCTCGCCTCGGCCGGGGGCGCCCGCCCGGACCTCGTCCTGCTGGCCACCTCCACCCCCGACCACCCCTGCCCGGCGACCGCCCCGGAGGTCGCCCACCGGCTCGGGCTCGCAACGGTGGCCGCGTTCAACGTGTCGGCGGTCTGCTCGGGATTCCTGTACGCGCTGGCCGTGGCGACCGGCCTGGTGCGCGGCAGGATGTGCGCCACGCCCCTGGTCATCGCGGCGGAGACCTACACCGCCATCGTCGACCCGTCCGACCGGACGACCGCCCCGATCTTCGGTGACGGGGCCGGTGCCGTGCTCCTGCGGTCCGGCGTACCGGACGAGCCCGGGGCCGTCGTCGCCACCGACCTCGGCGCGGACGGCAGTGGGCGGGCCGCGATCACGATCCCGGGCGGCGGCGCCCGTCACCCCCGCCATCTGCCGCCGCCCGCCCCGGACGCGCACTTCTTCCACATGGAGGGCCGTGCCGTCTACGCGCACGCCGTGCGCCGTATGACACGGTCCTCCGAGGCCGTGCTGCGGCGGGCGGGCTGGACGGCCGACTCCGTACGGGCGTTCATCGGCCACCAGGCCAACCAGCGCATCCTGGACTCCGTCGGCGACCGGCTGGGGATCGCGCCCGCGCACCGGTTCGGCAACATCCGCGAGCTCGGCAACACCGCCGCCGCTTCCATCCCCCTCGTCCTCGCCGACCCCGCCGTTCAGCGGGCGCCCGGTGAACGCTGCCTGCTCACCGCGTTCGGCGGCGGCTTCACCTGGGCGTCCGCCGCGCTGACCTGGCCCGGTGTCAGTCCGCTGGCCGAGGAGCCGGACGCGGCCACGTCTCTTGGTACAGCCCCTTCCGTACCGCCACGACCCCTGTGAGGAGCCCCCGATGGAACACGTCTACACCCGCCTCGTGACCCTGCTCGGCGACAAGTTCGAGGTCGCCGCCGATCTCATACGCCCCGACGCCACCCTCGGCGACCTGGAACTGGACTCCCTGGCCGTGGTGGAGCTCTACGTCACCCTCCAGGAGGAGTGGGGCGTCCCGCTCGACGACTCCGAGGCCGCCGCCGAACTGACCGTCGACGAGGTGGCCCGCTCGGTGGCGGAACTGCTCGACGCGGACCGGGCGTCCGGGGCCACACCGTGAGCGAGGACATCGCCGTCACCGGGATCGGCCTGGTGACACCCGGCGGCATCGGCACCGAAGAGACCTGGAGAGCGGTGTGCGCCGGGCGGGCGACGGCGCGCACCGACCCCCTTCTGGCGGACGCGGGCGCGCCGGTGCGGCTCTCGTGCCGGGTACCGCCGCAGGAGCGGGTACGGGGGCGGCTCTGGCGCTTCGACCCCGCCACCCGGTTCCTGCTCACCGCCGCCCGCGAGGCCCTCGCCTCGGCGCGGCTCGATCCGGCCGAGTGGACGCCGGGGCGGGTCGCGGTGGTCGTGGGCACGGCGGCGGGCGGCATCGGCACCCTGGAGACCCAGCACCGCAAACTGCTCACCTCCGGGCCCGGCGCGCTCTCCCCCATGACGCTGCCCGCGTTCCTGCCCAACATGGCCGCCGGGCAACTCGCCCTCGAACTCGGCTCCACCGGGCCCTCGTTGCAGACCTCGACGGCCTGTGCCTCGGGCACGACAGCGATCATCACGGCCTGTCTGCTGCTACGGGCGGGGGCGTGCGACATCGCCGTCGCGGGCGGCACGGACGCCATGGTCACACCCCTGTGCGCCTCGGCGTTCGCCAAGATGGGCGCACTGTCCCGGCGCGAGCGCGACCCCGGTGGCGCCTCGCGCCCGTTCGACCTGGACCGCGACGGTTTCGTGCTGGGCGAGGGCTGCGGGGTGCTCATCCTGGAGCGCGCGGACCACGCCGCCGCCCGGTCGGTCCGGCCGACGGCGCTCCTCGCCGGGTACGGGGCCACCGGCGACGCCCACCACCCCACCGCCCCGCACCCCGAGGGCGCAGGGCTGCGGGCGGCGACCGGGGAGGCGCTGGCCCGGGCGGGGCGCACCCCGGGCGAGGTCGACCACATCAACGCCCACGGCACGAGCACCGCGCTCAACGACGCGGTGGAGGCCACGGCGATCCGGAAGCTGTACGGCTGCGGGGGCGGCCCTTCGGTCACCTCGGCCAAGGGCGTCCTGGGGCACACCATGGGGGCGGCGGGCGCGATCGAGGCGGCACTGACCGTGCTGAGCATCGCCCGCGCGACCGTTCCCCCCACGGCCAACTTCACGACCCCTGACGACGCCACGGCAGGCATCGACATCGTCCGCACCGCCGCCCGGCCCCAGCGTGTCCGTCTCGCCCTCAGCCACTCCCTGGGCTTCGGCGGACACAACACGGTCCTCGCCCTCACGGGCGTCTGACGGGGTGCGCGGTGGGCACGGCGGCGGGCCGCCACTCGTTCGCGCGCGTATCGCTCCGCCTGCGGCCGGGACCCTTGACCGGAAGTTACTTTCCCTATAAGCGTACCTTCTTGGAAGTTTCTTTCACCCCCGGGAAGGAGCTCACGTGCCCCACCGCACCTCCAGACGCACCCTCCTCACCGCCACCGCGGCCGCCACCGCGGCGGCGGCCACCGGCGCCCTCGCCGCATCCGGCACCGCATCCGCGCACCCCGCGAACACCCACACCGACCGCCGGCTGCGGCGGATCATCGCCGGGATGAGCCTGGAGGAGAAGGTCGGCCAGCTCTTCGTGATGCGGGTGTACGGACACTCCGCCACCGACCCGGACCAGGCCGACATCGACGCGAACCTCAAAGAGATCGGGGTCCGCAACGCCGCCGAACTGATCTCCACGTACCACGTCGGCGGCATCATCTACTTCACCTGGGCGCGCAACACCCGCGACCCGCACCAGATCGCCGACCTCTCCAACGGCCTCCAGCGCGCCGCCCTCGCCGAGCGGCACCGCGTCCCGCTGATCGTCTCCACCGACCAGGAGCACGGCATCGTCTGCCGGGTCGGCGAACCCGCCACGCTACTGCCGGGCGCGATGGCCCTGGGCGCGGGCGGCTCGCCCTCCGACACCCGCCGGGCCGCCTGGATCGCGGGCACCGAACTGGCCGCTCTCGGCATCAACCAGAACTACGCCCCGGACGCCGACGTGAACGTCGACCCGGCCAACCCGGTCATCGGCGTACGGTCCTTCGGCTCCGAACCCGAAACGGTCGCCGCCCTGGTCGCGGCCCAGGTGAGGGGGTATCAGGGCGCCGGGATCGCGTCGACCGTCAAGCACTTCCCCGGGCACGGCGACACCAGCACCGACAGCCACACCGGACTGCCGGTCATCGAGCACACCCGCGCGCAGTGGGAGGAGCTGGACGCCCCGCCGTTCCGCGCCGCGATCCGCGCCCGTATCGACGCGGTCATGACCGCGCACATCGTGGTGCCCGCGCTCGACCCGGCCGAGGACCCGGCCACGCTCTCCCGGCCGATCCTCACCGGCGTCCTCCGCGAGGAACTGGGCTTCGACGGGGTCGTCGTCACGGACTCGCTCGGTATGGAGGCGGTGCGCATGAAGTACGGCGACGACCGCGTCCCGGTGCTCGCCCTGCTGGCGGGCGTGGACCAGCTGCTGAACCCGCCGAACCTCTCCGTCGCCTGGAACGCGGTGCTGGAGGCGGTCAGAAGTGGCGAGATCAGTGAGGCGCGGGTCGAGGAATCGATCCTGCGCATCCTGCGGCTCAAAAGCCGACTGGGCCTGTTCCGCGATCCGTTCGTCAGCCGCCGGGGCGTGGACCGTACCGTCGGAATCCGCGCCCACCTGGCTTCCGCCGACCGGATCGCCGAGCGCACGACGACCCTGCTGGAGGACCCCGGCTCCCTGCTTCCGCTCTCCCGCCGCTCCCACCGCGACCTCCTGGTGGTGGGGGCCGATCCCGCCTCCCCCTCCGGGACGACGGGCCCGCCGACCAGCACCCTGGCCCAGGCGTTCGGCGAACTGGGATTCACCGCACGGGCGCTGTCCACCGGAACGGCCCCGGACCGGGCGAAGACCGCCGAAGCCGTGGCCGCCGCACAGGGCAAGGACGCGGTGATCGTGGCGACGTACAACATCACGGCGGGCAACTCGCAGCGCACCCTCGTCACCGCCCTCGTGGCGACCGGTGTCCCGGTGATCACCATCGCGATCCGCAACCCGTACGACATCGCCCATCTCACCGGGACCGGGATCGCGGCCGCCCTCGCCGCGTACTCCTGGACGGACGTCGAACTGCGCGCCGCCGCCCGGGTGATCGCGGGCCACGCCGACCCGCGGGGCGGGCTGCCGGTTCCGGTACAGCGCGCGGACGACCCGACGCGGGTGCTGTACCCGGCGGGCCACGGGCTGTCGTACCAGCCCTACGCCCTCCGGACGGCGGCGGTCCCGCGCCGCTGACACCACGCACCCCGCGCACCGGCGCCGTCGCGCCGCTGCTGCCTGTGGGGTGCGCCGCCGGTCACCGGGAGAGGGAAGGTGACCGGCGGGCGCGCCCGCGGAACCGGGTTCCTACCGGCGCAGCACGGCCTCGTCGCGCTCGATCTCGCCGTTGCGCCGGTCCAGCTTCTTGTTGAACTTCGCCAGCGGCTTGGCCTTCGCCGGGTCCGCCTCGACGGCCGCCGGGGCGACGCCCGCCCAGCGCAGGATCGCGGCGGTGGCCTTCGCCCTCTGGGCTTCGGGGAGACCGGAGACCCGGGCACCGTGGTTGCCGCCGGGGACGGTGAAGACGTAGCTGTCCTTCGACCCGCGCCCGAGCCGGAAGGGCTCCGCGCTCCACGGGTCGTTCTCGCCGTTGACGTACATCATCTGCCGGGCGTTGCGCTTGACCCAGCGGTCGATGTCCCGCATCGCGCCCCGGTCGAACTTCATCGGGATGGAGCGGGGCACGAAGTTGCGCGGGGGCTGGTAGCCGTAGCGGCTCAGCTTGCGGAGCCAGGGCTGCTTGATGTCCGGCGAACCGAGTTCGGTGCCCGCCTGGTAGTAGTACGGGGTGTACGGCTCCAGGCCCTGGTCCGCGTAGAAGGAGAAGCCGGAGATGGCGTCGACGGAGTCCCAGATGTCGTCGTCGGTGGCCTTCTTGGCGTCGGCCGGAATGTCCGCGCAGTCGGCCAGCAGGCTGTACTGCCAGAACGCCCACCCGTAGTCCAGGACCGTGGCCTCGTAGGCGCGGTCGAGGGAGCCGGTGGTGTTGAAGGTCCAGCCGTTGGCGGCGGCCTGCTCCTTGTACTTCTTCTGGAGCGGGGCCCGACGGATCAGCGCCTCGCGCTGCACGCCTGCCAGCTTGTCGCGGCACTCCTTGGTGCCGACCGTGCGGAAGAACCGGTCGTACGCCGAGTCCGCGTTGTTCACGACGTCGTTGGGCGCGACGTAGGCGACGACGCCGTCCATGTCCTTCGGGTAGAAGCGCTCGTAGTACGTGGCGGTCATGCCGCCCTTGGACCCGCCGGTGGCCAGCCACTTCTTGCCGTAGATCTTCTTCAGCGCCGTGAACACCCGGTGCTGGTCGCCGGCGCCCTGCCGGATGTCCAGCTTGGACCAGTCGGCGGGGGCCGGGCGGGACGGGGTGAAGAAGCGGTACTCCAGGGAGACCTGGTTACCGTCGATGATCTGCGTCGGCTCGCTGCGTCTCGGGTTGGTCGAGACGTTGTAGCCGCTGGTGAAGAACACCGTCGGGCGGTTCACGTCCTTGTGCAGCAGGGTGAGGCGCTGCTGGAACGTACCCCTGGACGGATGCCGGTGGTCGACCGGCTGGGTGTAGTCGAGGACGAAGTAGCGGTACCCCTCGTACGGCTTCTCCTCGATCAGACTCATCCCCGGGATGGCCAGGATGCGGTCCTTGATGTCCTCGCTGCTCGCTTCGCCGCTTCCGGCAGCGCCGCTGCTCTGCTTCGCGGTCGGTTCAGCGGCGGTGGCCGCACCGGCCGAGGCCCCCGTCGCACCGGCCGTGCCTATGAGCACCGCGAGCGAGAGAACCCCTGTGAGCGCCTTGCGCATGCACCCTCCCCTTGATTCACAACAGTCGCCGTGAACTTATCGGGGCAACACACGCCACGCCAGACCCAGTTGTCCGTGACAGCTCGTCAGTCCACCGTCAGCACAGAATCCAGCCGGTGGACACCGACTTACCGGCGATCGAGCCGGTGGCCCGGACACACCGGTTCAGCGCGTTGACCGTGACCGGGCCCGCCATCTTCGTGAACGAGCCCTTGTCCGAGACGACGCGGCCGCCGCGCGGCTGGAGGGCGACGCTCATGACCCGCCGCTTTCCGGGCTTCTTGGCGACGGTGACGGCACAGACGTGGGCGCGGCTCTTGTAGACGCGCAGCTCGCCCGTGGAGAACCCGACCGTCTTCGCCGGGCGGCCGGAGCAGACGGAGGCGGCCTGCGCGGTGCCGGGTGCGCCGACCAGCAGCGCCGCCCCGGCCAGCAGCGGCAGAACGAGGAGCTGGACCAGCACCGGCCGCCGCACCGCTCCCCCGGGTCTCGCTGATCCCGTCGACCTCGCCACTCTTTCGAACACGCTTGCCCCCACCTGCCTGACATCCGTACGCACCGCTGCGCTCCTGGCTACGACGCAGCAGGCCTCCGGGTGGTTGCGTCGCGCCGCTCACACCCCCGCGGGCTCGTCCTCCCCTATGCCCTCGCCTATGAAGGCGCGCCACAAGCGGGCGTACTGCCCGTCCCGGGCCAGCAGCTCGGCGTGTGTGCCGTCCTCGACGACGCGCCCGTGGTCCATCACCACGACCCGGTCGGCGCGGGCCGCGGTGGTCAGCCGGTGGGCGACCACCAGCGTGGTGCGGCGGCCGGTGAGCCGGTCGGTGGCCTGGTTGACCAGGGCCTCGCTGGCGAGGTCCAGGGCGGCGGTGGCCTCGTCCAGGAGCAGGACGTCCGGGTCGACGAGCTCGGCGCGGGCCAGCGCGATGAGCTGGCGCTGTCCGGCGGAGAGGTTGCGGCCGCGCTCGGCGACCGCGTGGAGGTAGCCGTCCTCCAGCGTGGCGATCATCTCGTGCGCGCCGACCGCACGGGCCGCGGCCTCCACCCGGGCGTCGGTGGCGTCGGGCAGCCCGTAGGCGATGGCGTCGCGGACCGTACCGGCGAAGAGGTACGCCTCCTGGGGGACGACCCCGAGGCGGTGCCGGTAGGCGGTCATGTCGAGCTTGCGCAGATCGGTGCCGTCGGCGGTGACCCGGCCGCCCGTGGGGTCGTAGAACCGGGCGACCAGCTTCACCAGGGTCGACTTCCCGGCCCCCGTCTCGCCGACGAAGGCGACGGTCTGTCCGGCCGGGATGCGCAGGTCGATGCCGGTGAGGGCCTCTTCCTCCTTCCCGTACGCGAAGGAGACGTTCTCGAACGCGATCTCGCCGCGCAGGGAGGGCACGTCGAGCGGTTCGTCCGGGGCGGCGGTCGAAGTGCGCTCGCGCAGCAGTTCCTGGATGCGGCCGAGGGAGACGGCGGCCTGCTGGTAGCCGTCGAAGACCTGGGAGAGCTGCTGGACGGGGGCGAAGAAGAGGTCGATGTAGAGGAGGTAGGCGACCAGCGCACCGGTGGTGAGCGTGCCGTTGTCGACCCGGCCCGCGCCGACGATCAGCACGGCGGCCGCGGCGACGGAGGCCAGCAGCTGGACGAACGGGAAGTAGACGGAGATCAGCCACTGGCCGCGTACCCGGGCCTGGCGGTAGTGGTCGCTGCGCTCGGCGTAGCGGGCGGCCCCGTCGTGCTCGCGGCCGAAGGCCTGGACGATGCGGAGACCGGCGACGGACTCCTGGAGGTCGGCGTTGACGCCGCTGATGCGCTCGCGGGCCAGTTCGTACGCCTTGACGCTGCTGCGCCGGAAGAAGACCGTGCCGACGATCAGCACGGGCAGGGTCGCGAAGACGATCAGGGCGAGCTGGATGTCCAGGACGAGCAGGGCGACCATGATGCCGAAGAAGGTGACCACGGAGACGAACGCGGTGACCAGCCCGGTCTGGAGGAACGTGGAGAGCGCGTCCACGTCCGTCGTCATCCGGGTCATGATCCGGCCGGTCAGCTCGCGCTCGTAGTAGTCGAGGCCGAGCCGCTGGAGCTGGGCGAAGATCTTCAGGCGGAGCGAGTAGAGGACCCGCTCGCCGGTCCGGCCCGTCATCCGGGTCTCGCCGATCTGGGCGGCCCACTGGACGAGCACGACGGCCAGAGCGATCGCGGAGGCCGCCCACACCGCGCCGATCGAGACCTGGGTGACGCCCTCGTCGATGCCGTGCCGGATCAGGACCGGCAGGAGCAGGCCCATGCCCGCGTCGACGGCGACGAGCCCGAGGCTGAGGAGCAGGGCCCCGCCGAAGCCGCGCAGCAGCCGGCGCAGCCCGTAGGACTCCTCGGGCAGCACGGCGCGCGCCTCGTCGACGTCGGGGGTGTCCGTGGCGGGCGGCAGGGCCTCGACCTGGGCGAGCAGTTCGGGCGTGGCGGGCGTGCCGGCGACGGTGGTGTCCCGCTCCTCCTCCCTGCGGATCCACAGCTCGGGCGTGATGCCCCGCTCCGCGTCGAACTCGGCGTCCAGCTCCTCCTGGAGGGCGCGGTCGCCCCCGGGGTCCGCCTCGGGGTGCGGTGGCCGGTGGCCGGGCGAGGTGCCGCCGAGCTCGTCGGGGTCGGTGAGGAGGCGGCGGTAGAGGGCCGAGGTGCGCTCCAGCTCCTCGTGGGTGCCGAGGGCGGCGAGCTTCCCGCCGTCGAGGACGGCGATGCGGTCGGCGAGTTGGAGGGTGGAGCGGCGGTGGGCGATGAGGAGGGTGGTCCGCCCCTCCATCACCTGTTTCAACGCCTCGTGGATCTCGTGCTCGACGCGGGCGTCGACGGCGGAGGTCGCGTCGTCGAGGAGGAGCAGCCGGGGGTCGGTCAGGATGGCGCGGGCGAGGGCGACGCGCTGGCGCTGGCCGCCGGAGAGGGTGAGTCCGTGCTCGCCGACGGTGGTGTCGTAGCCGTTCGGCAGCTCGGCGATGAACCGGTCGGCCTGGGCGGCGCGGGCGGCCTGTTCGATCTGTTCCTGGGTGGCGTCGGGGAAGCCGTAGGCGATGTTGGCGCGGACGGTGTCGGAGAACAGGAAGCTGTCCTCGGGGACGAGCCCGATCGCGGAGCGCAGAGAGGCCTGGGTGAGCTCGCGGACGTCGTGGCCGCCGATCAGGACGGCCCCGTGCGACACGTCGTAGAAGCGGGGCAGCAGGAGGGAGAGGGTGGACTTGCCGCTGCCGGAGGCGCCGACGATCGCGACGGTCTCGCCCGGCTCGACGGTGAGCGAGAACCCGTCGAGGACCGTCCGCTCGGGGGCTCCGCTTCCGGCGTCGCCGTCAGCGGCGGAGGCGGAGCGCGGCGGAGCGTATCCGAAGCGGACGTCGTCGAACTCGATCCCGGCCGGGGCGTCGGCGGGCAGCTCCTTCGTGCCGTCCTTCAGGGAGGGCTCGGCGTCGATGAGCTCCAGGACGCGTTCCACACCGGCGCGGGCCTGCTGGCCGACGGTGAGGACCATGGCGAGCATCCGGACCGGGCCGACGAGCTGGGCGAGGTAGGTGGAGAAGGCGACGAACGTGCCGAGGGTGATCTCGCCCCGGGTGGCCAGCCAGCCGCCGATGGCCAGCATGGCGACCTGCCCGAGCGCGGGCACCGCCTGGAGGGCCGGGGTGTAGCGGGAGTTCAGCCGGATGGTGCGCAGCCGCCCGGCGAACAGCCTGCGCCCGACCTCGCGGAGCTTGCCGGTCTCCTGGTCCTCCTGGCCGAACCCCTTGACGACCCGGACCCCGGAGACGGCCCCGTCGACGACTCCGGCGACGGCGGCGGCCTGGCTCTGGGCGTACCAGGTGGCCGGGAAGAGGCGGGTACGGGAGCGGCGGGCGATGTACCAGAGCGCGGGGGCGACGGCGAGGGCGACGAGCGTCAGCGGCAGCGAGAGCCACGCCATGATCACCAGGGAGATGAGGAAGAGCAGGATGTTCCCGATGGTCATCGGGAGCATGAACAGCAGCCCCTGGATCAGCTGGAGGTCGCTGGTGGCCCGGCCGACGACCTGCCCGGTGGACAGCTCGTCCTGACGCTTCCCGTCGAGCCGGACGATGGACGCGTACATGTCCGTACGCAGGTCGTGCTGGACGTCCAGGGCGAGCCGGCCGCCGTAGTAGCGGCGGATGTAGGTGGCGATGTAGACGAGGACGGCGGCGGCGACCAGCAGCCCGGTCCAGACCGCGAGGGAGCGGGTGTGCTCGGTGACGACGTCGTCGATGATCACCTTGGTGATGAGCGGGACGAGGGCCATGACGGCCATCCCGGCGAGCGACGAGCCGAGGGCGAGCACGACATTGCGCCGGTACCGCCACGCGTACCCGGTCAGCCGCCGGCCCCACCCCTGTTGCTCTGCGCCCGTCACGCGTTGCCTCCCGTCCGGTTCGATCTTCCGGAAGGGACCAACGCGGCGGGGGGCTGATTTCATCCCTCCGCGACAAACCTCCGCCGAGCACCAGGTCAACGGAGCGCACCCCCGTCACTCGTCCGGCGGACTTCCTGCCCGCCCCAAGTGGATATACACTGTTGGATATATACGCTCTGCGATATGAAAGAACCCTTCATCATCGAGATCGAGCCGGAGGTCCGACTGTGGCTGACGAACCTGTCGGCGAGTGATTACGAGCGGGCGGCCCACGCGGCGGGCAGGCTGGCCCGGAGCGCGACCACACTGGGCGAACCGCACTCCCGGTTCATCGGGGACGGAGTGCGGGAGCTCAGGTTCGAGATGGGGCGCAATCGTGAGGCCGTACGGATCTCGTACTGGCTGGCGCCACAGCGCCGGGTCGTCCTGCTGACCGTCTTCCGCAAGACGCGGCAGCGCGAGAATGCGGAGATCGCCCGGGCCAGGCGCGCCAAGGCGATCTGCGAGACGGAACACGAGCCCGCCCACGACACATTCATCCGCGATGTCTAGACGCGACGTCGGGAAAGGAAGAGCCACATGGTGAGTCACGCGCAGTGGAAGCTTGCCCGGGACCGGAAGGTCGCCGAGAGCATCTCGGAGGGCGAGGACAGCGCCGAGAGCGCGGAGCGCGTACGGCGCCGCCGGGAGCTCGATCTGGCCTGGGATCTCGGGCAGGCGGTCTACGACCGGCGTACCGCGCTGGGCCTGGCCCAGACCGATCTGGCGCGTCGAGCGAACATGACCCAGCCGCAGGTCTCGAAGCTGGAGTTGGGCGGCTCCATGCCCACCGTGCCCCTGTTGGTCCGGCTCGCGCGGGCGATGGACGCGGACTTCAGCCTGCGGCCCGACGCGGAGGGTGTCGTCGGTGTCGCCTTCATTCCGCGCACAGCCGACGCAGAGGCAGGCGCGGAGCCGCCCTCCACGGAGCCCGCGTCCGCCACCGAAGCGGAGGCGGACACGAGCACGGAGAGGGCGGCGGCCACCGGCTGAGGAATGCGGACCTACAGATGCGTCGGCTCGAACATCCGCAGCAGGACCGGGAGCACGACGACGGACGGCCCCGGGGCCGCCAGGGCCTTCGACAGGTCGGCGGCGAGCGACTCCGGCGTCGTACGGACGGCCGGTACGCCGAAGGACTCGGCGAGGGCGACGAAGTCCGGGCGGGACAGTTCCGTGGCCGTGGCCTCGCCGAAAGCGCCCGTCATGTACTCGCGCAGGATGCCGTAGCCCCCGTCGTCGACGATCAGCCAGGTCAGCGGCAGGTCGTACTGACGGGCGGTGGCCAGCTCCGCGATGGAGTACATCGCGCCCCCGTCACCGGAGACCGCGAGCACCGGCTTCGTCGGGTCGGCGGTGGCAGCCCCGATGGCCGCCGGGAAGCCGTAACCGAGACCGCCCGCGCCCTGGGCGGAGTGCATGGTGTTGGGGTGCCGGGCATCGAACGCGGACCAGGCCCAGTACGCCAGGATCGTCATGTCCCAGAAGCTGGGCGCGGCGTCGGGCAGCGCCTCGCGGACGGCGGCGAGGACCTGCTGCTCCAGGGTGAGGTCCTGGGCGGCGATCCGGGACCGCACCTTCTCCAGCACCGTACGTACGCGCTCCGCGACGCCCGCGTCCTGCCGCGGCTCGACGGCCTCCAGGAGGTCGGCCAGCGCCTCGCGGGCGTCGGAGTGGATGCCGAGCGCGGGGTGGTTGGACTCCAGCTTCCCGGCGTCGGCCTCGATCTGGATGACCCGGCCGCGCGGGCGGAAGGTGTGGTAGTTCGAGGAGAGTTCGCCGAGGCCCGAGCCGACGACGAGCAGGACGTCCGCGTCCTCCAGGAAGTCGGTGGTGTGCCGGTCCTCCAGCCAGGAGCGCAGCGAGAGCGGGTGCTCCCAGGGGAAGGCGCCCTTGCCGCCGAAGGTCGTCACGACCGGGGCGTCGATCTTCTCGGCCAGCGCGAGGAGCTTGCCGGAGGCGTCGGAGCGGACGACTCCGCCCCCCGCGAGGATCACGGGCCGCTCGGCGTTCGACAGCAGGTGGGCGGCGGCGATCGTCAGCTCGGGGCGCGGGTGGAGCTCGCGCGGGGTGGCATCCATGGCGCTGACGACCGGCAAGGTCGTCTCGGTGAGCAGCACGTCCTGCGGGATCTCGACCCAGACCGGCCCATGCGGGGCGCTCAGCGCGGACTCCCAGGCGGCGGCGATCGCGGACGGGATCTGCGAGGCGGTCCGCACGGTGTGCACGGACTTCACGATGTCGCGGACGGAGGCCTGCTGGTCGCGCAACTCGTGGAGATAGCCGTGCCGCCCGCCGCCGAGCCCCGCCGCCGGGATCTGGCTGGAGATCGCGAGGACGGGCGCGGAGGCGGCGGCCGCCTCCTGGAGCGCGGCGAGCGAGGTGAGCGCACCGGGCCCGGTGGAGAGCAGCAGCGGCGCGACCTCACCGGTGATCCGGCCGTACGCGTCGGCGGCGAAGCCCGCGTTGTTCTCGACACGGAGCCCGACGTACGAGAGGGCGGAGCGGCGCAGCGCGTCGAACATGCCGAGCGCGTGCTGCCCGGGCAGGCCGAAGACGGTGGTCGCGCCGAGCCCCTGGAGGGACTCGACGACCAGGTCACCGCCGTTGCGGCCGGGCGGCGGGGTCAGCACGGCGGCGGCCTGCGCGGGAGTGAGCCGCGGCCGGTCGTCGTGATCGTGGCTCACTTGGCGTCCTTGGCTTCCTTCGCCGCCGCGATCTGGCGGGACATGATCGTCGTCAGCTCGTACGCGGCGTGCGAGGCGGCCACGGAGGTGATCTCGGCGTGGTCGTACGCCGGGGCGACCTCGACCAGGTCGGCGGAGACCAGGTGGCAGGAGGACAGCCCGCGCAGGATCTCCAGGAGCTCTCGGGAGGTGAGACCGCCCGCCTCGGGGGTGCCGGTGCCGGGGGCGTGCGCCGGGTCCAGGACGTCGATGTCGATGGAGATGTAGAGCGGCCGGTCGCCGATGCGCTGGCGCAGCTGGTCGGCGATCTCGTCGACGCCGCGTCGCATGACGTCGGCGGAGGTGACGATGCCGAAGCCCATCTTCTCGTCGTCGGTCAGGTCCTGCTTGCCGTAGAGCGGGCCGCGGGTGCCGACGTGGGAGAGCGCGGAGGTGTCGAGGATGCCCTCCTCGACGGCCCTGCGGAACGGGGTGCCGTGGGTGTACTCGGCCCCGAAGTAGGTGTCCCAGGTGTCCAGGTGCGCGTCGAAGTGGAGCAGCGCGACGGGCCCGTGCTTCTTGGCGACGGAGCGCAGGAGGGGCAGCGCGATGGTGTGGTCGCCGCCGAGCGTCATGAGGCGTGCGCCGGTGGACAGCAGGTCGTCGGCCGCGCCCTCGACGGTCTCGACGGCCTCGTTGATGTTGAACGGGTTCGCCGCGATGTCCCCGGCGTCCGCGACCTGCGCGAGGGCGAACGGCGACGCGTCCTGGGCCGGGTTGTACGGGCGCAGCAGCCGGGAGGCCTCACGGATCGCGTTGCCGCCGAAGCGGGCGCCGGGCCGGTAGGAGACCCCGGTGTCGAAGGGCACGCCGACCACGGCGACGTCGGTGCGGCCGACCTCGTCGAGCCGGGGCAGCCGGGCGAACGTCGCGGGCCCGGCGTACCGCGGGACGCGGGAGGAGTCGATGGGGCCGCGCGGCGCTTCGGTGCTGCTCATGGGGGTGTGCCTTTCCTTCGTTTTCGTACGGGTTTCGGATTTCGTACGGTGTCCAGTGTGCGGGGTGATCCGGCGCGCCCCGAATCCGGCCCGGGGGGGCCGTCCTCAGACGCCGGACGGGCTCGGTCCGGCGGGGGCCTCCGCCGCGGCTCCGGCGTCCGGGCCGCCCCGCCCCGCCCCGCCCCGCCAGCCGCTCGCACAGCTGGCAAAGGGCAGGTGGCAGATGCAGGTGCGAGGAAGACGGTAGGTGGCCGAACGGCGGCGCTGAAGTGTACGTTTCCTCCATTCTCGACGTGCTGAATGGAGGAAACGCCCATGCCGACTCCGCCCGCGGGGGCTTCCGCGTCTTCCGCAGGGGCTTCCGCGGGAGCCACGCCGGTGAGCGGGCCCCCCACCCCGCCCATCCCGCTCGGGGAACTCCTGGCGAGCAAGGGCCTGGGCCTGCGCCGGATCGCGGGCCCGGCCGAGGCCGACCTCCTCTGGGTGCACACCTCGGAGATGGCCGACCCGTACCCGTACCTGCTCGGCGGTGAGCTGCTGCTGAGCGCCGGGGTGCTGCTCACGGACCCGGACCACTATGTCGCCCGGCTGGTGGAGGCGGGGGCGGCGGCCCTCGGCTTCGGGGTGCGCCCGGTGCACGAGACGGTCCCCGAGGCACTGATCGAGGCGTGCGACCGGCACGGGCTGCCGCTGCTGGAGGTCCCGCCGGAGACCCCGTTCACCGCGATCGCGCGGGCGGTGTGGCGCCTGATGGCCGAAGCCCGCCACCGCGAGCTGCGCCGGGTGACCCGCGCCCAGCAGGCCCTGGCCTCGGCCGCGGCCCGCCCCGACCCCGTACCGGCGGTGCTCCACCAGCTGGCGACGCAGCTCGGCGGCCGGGCGGTGCTGCTGACGGCGAAGGGCGAGGAGGTACACGCGGCGGGGCGCCTCCCGGCCGAGGAGACCCACGCAGGGGGCCGCAGCCCGGTCGAGGAGACGTACACGGCAGGCCGCAGCCCGGCCGGGGAAACCCATGCGGCGAGGCGTCACGCACCCCAAGGGCCGACAGCGGAAGCGCTGGCCCGGCTGGCCCGGGTGGTCGCCCGCGTACGCCCCGGCTCCCCCGCCTCGGCCACCGACGCCCACGGCGGCACCCACCTCTCGGCGTACGCCCTGGGCGGCGGCGAGGGCCTGGTCCTGGCCCTCGCGACCCGGCGACGGGAGCCAGGCGACCACACGGTGGCGGGCATCGCGGTCGTCCTGCTCTCCCTCCTCGCCGCCCCTCACCAGGGCGCGGACGCGGCGGGCCGCTCGGCAGCCCTGGTCCGCATGCTCCTGGGCGCCTCCCCCGCCGAAGTGGCCCCGCTGGTCGGCCCCGAGGGCCCGTGGGCGGTGGTCCACGCCCGCCGCACGGACGGCACCCCCGCGGACGCCCTGACGGCGGGCACTCTGGGCGCCTCTCTGGGCTCGGCCCTGGTGGACGCGGGGCGGGGCGGCGGGGACGCGGTACGGGTGCTGGTGCCGGGAGGCGGTGAGCCCACCCGGGTCGCCCCCCAACCCGGCTGGACGCTCGGCGCATCGGCCCCCACCCCCCTCACCGCTCTCGACGCCGCCGACACCCTGGCCGCCCGCGCCCTGGCCCGCGCGGAGGCGACCCGCGCCCCGCTGGCGGTGGACTCCCTCGCGAGCGGCCTCGCCGCCCTGATCCCGCCCGACCAGGCGGCCGCCCACGCCCGCACCCTGCTCGCCCCGCTCACCGCGCCCCTGGCCGACACCCTGCGCTGCTGGCTCTCCCTCCACGGCAGCTGGGACCGCACGGCGGTGGCCCTCGGCGTCCACCGCAACACCGTCCGCCAACGCATCGGGCGGTGCGCGGCGTTGCTCGGCACGGACCTGGACGACATGGACGTACGGACGGAGTTGTGGTTCGCGCTGCGGCAGGGGTGACGTGTGTCGGACAGCGGTGCCCGGTCCCGGCGACCCTGGTGTGCACTCCACGCCCGCCCCTCGGTATGTTGCAGCGGCAAAGGGGGATCGCATGGCACGGGATTACGACAGTCAGCTGCTGGAATCGGTGGGGGTACGCCGACGCCGGATGCGGGACGCCCTGCTCTTCGGCGCCGGACGCGCACGGCGCACGGCCGACGAACGGCTCGGGAAGGTATTCGCGGGCATCGCCATCACCGCCGTGCTGTGCGCCGGGTGCGTCGGCTGGTCATTCCTCCAGCACACCCTGGACAAACAGAAGGCCGAGCAGGAAAAGCAACAGCAGCAACGGCAGGCGCAGCGGTACGAGCCCCGGTGAATTCCTCCCGAGAGGCCGGAATCACGGTGCACTTTGCCCAATTGGCCCGAAATTCCGGAAAGTCGCGATGATAGGTTGCCGTAAATGGCGAGAACAGCAATAACATCCCGGACGGAACTGAGCCGGGTGACCCTCGTCGGCGAGCGGCGGCGGGCCGACATCGTGCTGCCCTCCGATACTCCTATCGGCCAACTGCTTCCGGACATTCTTCAGTTGTTGGACGACCGGGCAGCCTCGCGGCCGCTGACCCGGCAGTTGATCACCTCCGACGGCTCGGCGCTGCCGCACGACAGCACCCTGGCCTCGGCCGGGGTCAGCGACGGCGCCGTGCTCCGCCTGGTCAGGACCCACGCCGCGCCGCCCGCCCCGGTGGTCCACGACGTCACGGACCAGGTGGCCGACAGCCTCGACCTACAGGCCTGGCGCTGGCGTCCGGCCGTGCGACGGGTCGGCGCGGGCGCGGCGACCGTGGTGTTCGCGGTGCTCGCCGCCCTGCTGGCCCGCCGCGAGTTCCCGCTCGACGCGCTGGCCGGCGCCCTCGCGGTCGTCACCGCCGTACTCCTGGTGGGCGGCGCGCTGATCTCCCGGCTCGGGTCCGGCAACCGCGGTCTGGCGACCGCGCTGCTGTTCGTCTCCGGCGGCCTCGGCGTTCTCACGGCCTGGACCGCCGCCGACGCGTACGGCTGGCCGGGCCCCGCCCGGCTCGCCGCGGTGGCGGCTGCGGTGGCCCTGGCGCTGACGCTGCTCGGCGTCTTCTCCCCGCTGGGCCGCGGGGGCCTCATCGGCGCCGGGGCCACGGCGGCCGTGACGGCGGTGTGGGAGGCCGTGGCCGCGGTGGAGTCCGATCCGGCCCGGATCGGCGCGGTGATGGCCGTGTTCTCCATGGTCCTGCTCGGCATGCTGCCCCGCCTCGCCCTGATGGCCTCCGGGCTCACGGCGCTCGACGACCGGCGCTCGGGCGGAATGCCCGTCAGCCGCCACGACGTGTCCAACGCGCTGGCCGCCACGCACCGCGGGCTGGCCCTCGCCACCGTCGTCACCGCGGTGTCGGCGGCAGCGGCGGGCTGGCTGCTCACCCTGGCCGCGCGGCCGACCGTGTGGACGGTGCTCCTGTCCTCGCTGGTCGCGGTGGTGCTGCTGTCGAGGGCACGCGCGTTTCCGCTGGTGGCCGAGGTGGTGGCCCTGTTCGCCGCCGCGGGGGTCCTGTTCGTACGTCTCGTGATGCTGTGGATGGAACAGGCGTCCGGGGCCGCGGGCCCCGTGGCCGTGCTCGGCGCGGCGGCGCTGCTGCCGCTGCTCGCCCTGGCGGTGGAGCCTCCCGAGCACGTACGGGTGCGGCTGCGGCGCACCGCCGACCTGGTCGAGTCGATCGGCATGGTGGGGATGTTCCCGCTCGCCATCGGCGTGTTCGGTATGTACGGCCAGCTGCTCAACAAGTTCTGACATCCATGCGCGGGCGGCTCCGGTCGGGGCGGCGGAGCGGAGAAGAAGGGCAGACATGCCGAACGCGGACAACTGGCAGGGCGATGTGCTGCGCGATCTGAGGGGTACGCCCCCGCGGCAGGCGGCGAGCTCCGGTGACCGGCACGCGGCGGGCCCTGACGGCGGCCCCCCGGCCCCTTCAGCACCCACCGGGCACCTCGCTGCCGCCCCCGTACCCACCGAGCACCTCGCTGCCGCCCCCGCCGGACAGAACCCCCCGGCCATCCCGCCCGCCCCGGCCCCGCGCTCCCCCGCCCCCCGTCCGGCAGGCCCCCGGCGCCCCTACCGGTCCCCCGACTCGCGGCCCGTGGTGGACGGCGCACTGAGCGGCACGGTACGCAAGCCGCTGCGGGGTGAACCGCTCGTCGTCCGGGCGTCGCGCGCCGTGCGCCGTATCGTTTCCTCCTCGGCGGCCCGCGAGGTCGCCGAACTCACCCGGACCGCCGGGACGCTCCAGCAGCCGGTCACGACCGGGCGGCAGATCGCCGTCACCTCCATCCGGGGCGGTGCGGGCAAGACGACCGTGGCGGCCCTGCTCGGCACGGCGTACGCGCACTACCGCCAGGACCCGGTCCTCCTCGTCGAGGCCGATCCGGCGCTCGGCTCACTGCCCCTGCGCGTCGGCGCGGAGACTCTGCGCTGGACCACGGCCGATCTGGCAGACCTCGTGGAACCACAGATGTCGCTGCTCGACGTCACCGGCTACCTCGTCCAGCTCCCCGACAACGCCTGGCTGCTGCCCGGCAGTCAGGGCCGCATCGGCGCGATGCTGGACGCCTCCGCCTACGAGCGGGTCATGGTGGCGCTGCGCCGGTACTTCGGCGTGACCGTGGTCGACTGCGAGACGCTGCCCGCCGAGGTCGCCCGAGTCGCGCTCTCCGCCGCCCAGGCCCGGGTACTGGTCGCCCCCGCCACGCTGGACGGCATCACCAGCACGTACGCGGTCCTCCAGTGGATGCAGGGGCTGCCCCGCCACATGATCGAGGGCACCGTGGTCGCCCTCACCGCTACGACGGCCCGCCCGGGGATCGACCTGGCGGCCGCCGCCGAGAAGCTCCGGTCCACCGGCGCGGCCGTGCACGTGCTGCCCCACGACCGGCACCTGGCGCAAGGCGGCGCCCTGCGCACCGAACTGCTCGCCCGGCCGACGCGGCTCGCCGCCACCCGGCTGGCCGCCGAGGTCTTCCAGCTCTCCCAGAAGCGCCGGTAACGCCCATGAGCACGCGTCTGATCCACCGCCCCGCCCGGACCACCCGCCCGCCGGCCGCCCCCGCGCCCCGCACCATCGAGGCCCCGCCCAACCTCCCCGAGGGCAAGGCGGGCAACATCGCGATGTCGCTGCTGCCCGTGGCCGGGGTCATGTCGTCGGTCGTGATGATGACGGTCGTCCGCAACAGCCAGTTCGCCGCACTCGGCGCACTCGTCCTCGTGGTCACCGTCATCGGTTCCGTCGCCCTGCTCTTCTCCCAGCGCGGCAAGGCCCAGCGCACCCGTCGCACCCAGCGCGAGGCCTACCTGGCCTACGTGGAGGACCTGCGCGAGGAGCTCTCGGCGGAGGAGCGCGAGCGGCGTGAACACGCCGACGTGCTGAACCCCCCGCCCTACGCCCTGTACGACATCGTGCGCGACCCGGCGCGCCTGTGGGAGCGGCGCAGGGTCGACGACGACTTCCTGCGGGTACGGGTCGGCACCGGCGAGATGCCCGTACGGGATCTCCAGATCGCCGAGCCGGGGTCGACGGTGCTCACGCCGCCCGACCTCTTCATGCTCAACGAGGCGTCGGCGCTGGTGAACCGGTTCCGCAACGGCACCGAGCTGCCGCTCACCGTCCCGCTGGACCGGATCGGCAACGTCAGCGTGATCGGCGCCCGCGAGGACTGCCTGCGGGTGGCCCGCGCGCTGCTCGTCCAGGCCGCCGCCCTGCACGCCCCCGACGACGTGGCGATCGCCCTCGCCGCGCCCGGCGACCGCATGGACGACTGGGAGTGGGCGAAGTGGCTGCCGCATCTGCTCGACACCGAGCGGTTCGACGGCCCGGTCGCCGCCCGCCGCATCGCCCCCTCCGCCCCTCAGCTCGCCCGGCAGCTCGGTCCGGAGCTGCGCCGCCGGGCCTCGTACGCCGCCGAGGTCCGGCGCGGGCTGGCCGGGCGGGACGCGCTGTCGATGAACTCCCGGCTGCTCGTCGTCACCGACGGGCACGGCGAGGACGCGGTCGACCTGCCGCGCCCGGACGACGCCGTGAGCCTGCACGAGATGGGCGTCACCGTCCTGCACCTGCTGGAGCGGCGGGTGCAGGAACCGGGGCACGTCTCCGTACGCATCACCGTCGAGGGCACGGACGTGACCATCGAGGACCTCCGGGCCCCGGAGCCCCTGGAGGCCCACGGCACGGTGGACGAGGCGGGCATCCCGTACGCCGAGGGCCTGGCCCGGATGCTCGCGCCGCTGCGGCTGTCCGCCGAGTCGCTCGCCGACGCCCCGCTGTCGGGGCCGGTCGAGTTCGCCACGATGCTCGGCATCGACGACGTGGCCCGGCTCGACCTGGACCGGCTGTGGGCACCGCGCGGCGAACGCGCCTTCCTCCGTGTCCCGATCGGCATCAGCGACTCGCACGAGCCGGTGCTCCTGGACCTCAAGGAGTCCTCGGAGCTGGGCATGGGCCCGCACGGACTGTGCGTGGGCGCGACCGGTTCGGGAAAATCGGAACTGCTGCGCACCCTCGTCCTCGCCCTGGTGGCCACGCACCCGCCGGAGGACCTGGCACTCGTCCTGGTCGACTACAAGGGCGGGGCGACGTT
Source organism: Streptomyces sp. WZ.A104 (assembly GCF_002382885.1). Taxonomy (GTDB): domain Bacteria; phylum Actinomycetota; class Actinomycetes; order Streptomycetales; family Streptomycetaceae; genus Streptomyces. The sequence continues at coordinate 85,627 of NZ_NWVL01000011.1, read as the reverse complement.
CGCCCCGTTCGCGGACCTGCCGCACGTGGCCGGGGTCATCACCAACCTGGAGAACCAGGCGGGGCTCGTCGAACGCGTCCACTCCTCCCTCGCCGGTGAGGTCAAGCGCCGCCAGCAGGCACTCAAAGACGCGGGGAACGTCGCCGACATCGGGGACTACGCGGCCCTCCGCGCCGAGAAGCGGCCGGATCTGGACCCGCTGCCGCATCTGTTCGTGGTGATCGACGAGTTCGGCGAACTACTCACCGCCAAGCCGGACTTCATCGACCTGTTCCTCTCCATAGGCCGTATCGGCCGCTCCATCGGCGTCCATCTGCTGCTCTCCAGCCAGCGCATCGAGGGCGGCAAGCTCAAGGGCCTGGACACCTATCTCTCCTACCGCCTCGGTCTGCGGACCTTCTCCGCCGACGAGTCCCGCACGGTCCTGGACACCACGGACGCCTTCCACCTGCCTCCGCTGCCCGGATTCGGCTATCTGAAGGTCGACACGAGCCACTACTCCCGCTTCAAGGCCGGTTACGTGTCCGGGGGTTACCGAGGCCCGGTCCGCACCGCCGACGAGGAGGAGGCCGGTCCGCTCGCCCTGCCGTACGAGGCGTTCAACACCCTGGCCGGACCGGACGAGACCCGGCACTCCCCGGAACCCGCGTCCCGCCGCCGCGAGACGGGCCCCACCGAACTCGGCGTCATGGTCGATCAGTTGACCGGTGCCGCGCCGCCCGTACGGAGCATCTGGCTGCCCCCGCTGCCCACCGCCACCGCCCTCGACACCGTCGCCGGTCCGCTGGACATCGGCCCGCACGGGATGCGGCTGGCCGGAGCCGGCACGGCGGGCGACCGCAGACCGCTGCGCGTCCCGGTCGGCCTGCTAGACGACCCGGCGCGGCAGTGGCAGGGCAGGTGGTTCCTGGACCTCACCGTGGCGGGCGGCCACGCGGCGGTGATCGGCGGACCGCAGTCGGGCAAGACGACGCTGCTGCGCACCCTCGTCCTCTCCCTCGCGCTCACCCACACCCCGCGCGAGGTCGGTGTCTACGGTCTCGACCTGGTCGGCGGCGGCCTCCAGGCGCTGTCGGGCCTGCCGCACGTGGGCGGCATCGCGGGCCGCGCGGACCGGGAGCGGGCGGCCCGCACCGTCGAGGAGGTCCGCACCATGCTCGCGCTGCGCGAGGACCTCTTCCGCGAGCACGGCATCGATTCGGTCGAGCAACTGCGCACCCTGCACGCGGCGGGCAGGCTGCCCGAACTGGCGTCGGCCGAGATCCTGCTCGTCATCGACGGATTCGGCGCGCTCCGCGACGACTTCGAGGAGCTGGACGACGCGATCGCCGACATCCTCAAGCGGGGCGGCGGTTACGGCATCCACGTGGTCGCGGGAATGCTGCGCTGGAACGACGTGCGCATCGCCATCCAGTCGAACTTCGGCACCCGCGTCGAGCTCCGGCTGAACGACCCCAGCGAGTCCAGCATCGACCGCAAGCTCGCCGAGACCCTGTCACCGGACGAGCCCGGCCGGATCCTCACCGACGGGAAGCTCTTCGCCCAGGTGGCCCTGCCGCGTACGGACGGGGTCGCCGACACGGTGGACCTGGGGACGGTCCTGGAACGCACGGCCCGCTCGGTCCGCGCCACCTGGAGCGGTGAAGTGGCGCAGCCGGTACGGGTTTTGCCGCACGTTCTGGAGCCGCACGCGCTGCCCGGCCCGGCGGCCGAGCCCACCCGCGTACCGATCGGGCTCGACCAGTCCGCCCTCGCACCCGTACTGCTCGACCTGTTCGAGCACGACCAGCATCTGCTGGTGCTGGGGGACAGCGAGTGCGGCAAGACGAACCTGCTGCGGACGATCGCGCACGGCCTGATCGACCGGTACCGCGAGGACGAGCTGGTGTTCGCCGTGATGGACCCCCGGCGCTCGCTGCGCGGTGCGGTGCCGGAGGAGTTCAACGGCGGCTACGCGTACAACTCCAAGCTGTGCGCGGGCCTTTCGGCAGGCATCGCCACCGAACTGGAGAAGCGGCTGCCCGACGAGAACGCCCGCCTGGACGACCTGGAGCCGGGCAACTGGGGGAAGGGCCCGCGCATCGTGGTCCTGGTCGACGACTACGACGTACTCACGACCGCCGGACAGTCTCCGCTGTCGGCCTTCCTCCCGTACATCCCCTCGGCGGTCGACATCGGCCTCCACTTCGTCCTGACGCGCCGGGTCGCCGGTGCGTCGCGGGGCATGTACGAGCCTTTGGTCCAGGGCCTGCGGGAGTCCGGGGCCTCGGCTCTGCTGATGACGGGCGACCGCAGCGAGGGCCAGCTGTTCCCCGGCGTGTACGCGTCCCAGCAGGCACCGGGACGCGGCGTGTTCATCCGCCGGGGCCAGCCGAACCGCCTGATCCAGACGGCGTACAGCCCAATGTGACCCGTATCCGTCTGACCGGACGGCGCACAGACCGCTGCGAGCCGCATCCGTCTGACCGGACGGCGCACAGACCGCTGCGACCCACGCACCCCCATTCATCTCCCGCCGACGCAGGAAGGCCAGGACGCCCCTCCCATGACCAAGGACGTCATCGCTCTCACCCCCCGGATGCCCGACCCCTGGGCCGTGTTGGCGGGCCTGCTCTCCGGCGGCCCGGACAAGCTGGTGGGCACGCGGGGCGAGGGGGCCGTGGTGCAGCTCTGCGACACCGAGGGCCGCCCTCTCGTCTCCGTGGAGGCCCCGCTGCTGGTCTCCGTCGAGGGCGAGGCGGAACGGCTGCTCGGGACCACGGCGCCCCCGGTGCCGTACTGGTGGACGGAGGCCCGCGCCACCACGGGCGTCGCGGAGGCGGAACAGCTCGCGGGTACGTTCGCGACCCGGCTGGTCTCGCTGATCGGCGGCTCGGCCTGGCCGCCGGACGCCACCGGCTCGCTCGCCGTGGTCAAGACGGACGGGGTGAGCGTGGCCCCGGAGCCGGCGGCGGCCCAGCCCGCGATCGACGTCCTGACGGAGAAGGTCGCGGTCGTCATCCAGGACCGCCCGGTGGTGGCGATGACAGCGTGGCTCTCGGACGCGTTCCGCGCGGCGGCGGAGGCCGGGATCGGCCTCCAGATCGTCAGCCCGGCGGGCACCTCGCTCTCCCCGGCCGTCCGGGACACGCTGGGCGGATGGCCGTCCCGCTGGATCGTCCAGGACGAGGAGGACGGCTACTACGACGGGCTGACCGGCGCCGTACTGCGCTGGCAGGACGGCATGTTCGCCCCGGTCGTCTCCCCCGAGGCGACGGAGGGCGACCCGAGCACTCCGGTCGCGGCCGCCTACCAGCGGGTCCGCGACACCGGTGAACGCCAGCTCGCCCTGACCTTCCGCATGGTGCACCCGGCGGACGAGCGGCTGGTGCTCGGCGGCGGCCTGGAGACGGTGTGGCGGGAGCTGACGGGCCGGCCGCCCGCGGGCTGGGGCACCTCCGAACCGGCGACCCTCCCGTGGTCCCCGGCTCGGCTGACCGACCTGGCGCACGAGCGGGCGCCCGAGCCGACCTGGTTCGTCGTGGTCGGCCACCGCGACCGCCCGGGGATCGCCACCGTACGCGTCACCCGGACGAAGGCGGGCGTGGAGGAGGAGGTCACGCTCGCGTTCGGCTACGGCAGCGACGAGAAGCCCCCACTGGACACCCTCCCCGCGGCCGCCGAGGCGCTCGCCACCCGCCACCGCCTCCAGTCGATGCTCGTACAACTTCGCAAAGCACGACGCGACCTGGCCGTACCGCCGCGCTTCGAGGGGCCGGGAGTCCCGCTGGCGTTCGTCCTGGGCCCGGAGGAGGTCCGCGCGATGCCGGACGACCGGGCCCGCCGCACTCCGTTGTCCGAGCCGCCGGTGCAGCTCGGCCCGAGGACCAGGCCTGCGCTGTACTACCCGCTGCCGGGGGACCCCTCGGACCTGTCGGGGTGGCAGGACTTCGAGAGGCTCGTACGGCATCTGAAGGGCGCTTAGGGCACGGGCGGCCTTCTGCCCGATGTCATGAGTTGGTCACCAATGACGATCGGTTCGATTGCTGATTGCAGTAGTGATGCTTGAGTTGATAGACATGAATCCGAACATTCATATGATCATTCGAGACGGTGGGGGAACCCGATGAAGTTCGACATGGGGTCGTCGGTCCTGTCGACGTTGGTGTCGCATTCGCAGGGTGCGAGTACGGACCTGGGCACGCTGATCCGGCAGTTGATCGCGGCGGCGGAACCGTTGGAGGGGAAGTTCAACGGGGCGGGAAAGGTCGCCTTCGACGATTTCAAGAACCGTGCGGACGAGATCACGGGCGCGCTGAACGCGTCGCTCTCCGGAATCCTGGGCGGCCAGTCCGGGATGGACGCGGCGTTCGGCTCGGGTGATCAGGAGCAGGGCGAGAACGCGAAGTCGCAGATGGCGTCGGCGAATTTCGACGCGGCGAGGTTCGGCGGCCGCTGACAGCGGCACAGCGACAGGCACGTACAGGTTTTCACTGACGGGGAGTTGATGGGTGATGGCGGGCAGCACGGACCGGCGGTCGTACGACACGAGTGCCTCGACCGAGGTACAGGGGAACATCCAGGCGGTGATCGCCCGGCTGGAGCAGGTGATCACGGCGCGGGACACGCAGGTCAAGGCGGCGATGAACGACTTCGCCGCTGACGGTGTGGCGGACGAGTACCACGGCAAGGAGCTGCGGTGGAACGCGACCTCGCAGGAGGTGCGGAACATCATTCAGCTGCTGCGTACGACGCTGGAGAAGAACGACGGCACGGCCACGCAGACGCTGGCGCGGGCGAAGGCGGCAGTGGACAACATCGGCTGACGCAAGAGCGGGTAAGGACAGCAGTTCAGGACTGGTTGGGCGTTTCGGGGGCTTGTCGGTGTCGGCGTGGGATATCAAACCGCAGGGTGTTCAGGGTCAGCTGAAGGTGGTCGGGGGGCATGCCGGTGACCTGGAGAAGGCGCTGACCGCGTTGATGAAGAACTTGTCGCAGGCAGCGCAGGCGGCGGGTACGGCGGTGCCGGGCACGGCGGCGAGCACTCCGTTGCAGGGCCCGGTGGCTCCGGGGCAGGCCCCCTTGTCGCGGGCGGCGACAGGTCCGGTGGCAGCGGCGCTGGGCCAGTACGCGCAGGCCCGGCAGTCGCAGCTGAAGTCGATGGCCGAGCGTATCCAGGCGGCGGTTCTGGGTGCGGCGACGGCGACGAACGAGTACGTGGAGGGCGACCTCGACACCGCGAAGCAGGCGCAGAACGCGGCGAAGTCGGTCCGCCTGGACGTGCTGAAGGACTTGGGGGCCGGCAAGTGAGCGAGAACCAGCCGGTGAATCTGGAGGGCATACCGGTCTTCACGGGTGACCTCGCGCTGCTGGACACCACGGTCACCGCGCTGAGCAAGGGCGGGGCGAAGATCGCCACGGCCGCGGGGGACATCCACAGCAGCTTCGGCGGACTCCAGGCCTTCTACAAGGCCCCGGAGGCGGAGCAGCTGTTCGCGGTGACGAAACCGGTCGCGGACCGGGGTGCGTCATTGAAGTCGGACGTGGCGACCATCGCGAGTGCGCTGAGTGCCTACTCGGACGACGCCTACCCGCTGGTCGAGAAGCTGAAGCAGCTCAAGCGGGATGCGGGGACGTTCCTCGCCAAGGCCAACGCGGACGACAAGTGGCGCGAGGACGGCGACCTGGTCGAGGAGAACAACAACCGCCGTAGCGAGATCGCCGAGACCTGGGCGGCGTTCCAGGCGGTGGAGCGGGCCTGCCACAACAAGATCATCGCCCTGGTTCCGGGCGGGCAGAAACTGAAGACCAACGACGGTTCCAACGGCAAGGGCATGTACGGCTACGACGCCGAGGCCATGAAGAACGCCAAGGGCCTGCCCTGGGGCGACCCGGTCCAGGAATCGAAGCCCTGGTGGCACCTGCACGAACACGCCTGGGACTTCGCCAAGGGCGTCTTCGTCGACGGCGTCTGGGGCACGATCAAGGGCCTGGGCACCCTGTTCGGCACCGAGGGCTGGGACGCCGCGAAGCAGGCCTGGACAGGCCTGGGCAAGCTGGTCACCGGTATCGCGATCTCCAGCACCCCGCTGGCGGGCGCGTTCTGGATGGCGCCGGAGGACCAACTCCCCTCCTGGCTCCGGGACTCACGCACCGCGATGAAGGAGACCGGCAAGGCCCTCCTGGCCTGGGACCAGTGGAGCGAGAACCCCTCGCGCGCCGCCGGCGCGGTCACCTTCAACGTCCTGACCACCGTCTTCACCGGCGGCACGGGCGGAGCCGCCGCCGGCGCGGGCAAGGCGGCGGCCGCGGCGAAGGCCCTGTCGTTCGCGGGCAAGGCGGGCCGGGCCATCGACCCGATGACGTACCTCTTCAAGGGCGCGGGGGCGGGCTTCACGAAGACCAGCGATGTGATGTCCGGTCTCAAGGGCATGGGCAACGTCGAGATCCCCACGGTCCCCGAGGGCGCGGTCACCCTCCCGGACGGCGGATTCAAGCTCGCCGACGGCACCCTGCACCTGCCCGAGGGCGCGGCGATCCCCGACGGCGCGTTCGCCGTCCCGAAGAACACGGTCAAGCTCCCGGACGGCATGGACATCCCCGCCGGAGCGCTCGACCTCGGCGACGGCGTGGTCCGCCTCCCCGAAGGCATGGCCCCACCGGCCGGTTCCCTGCCCATCGCGGAGGGTTCCCTCAAACTCCCCGAGGGCACCACGGCCCTGCCCGAGGGCACCATCAAGGACGTCGACGCCGACGGCAACGTCATCCACCTCGACCGCGAGGGCAATATCCTCACGGAGGACGGCACCCTCAAACAGCACCACACCGCAGCCCCCAAGGACACCCCCACCGACGGCGCCCCCATCAGAACCGACGCCGACAGCCCCCTGCCCCGCACCCCCGCCGAACAGTCGGCCCTCGTCGGCGCAGGCGCCCGCACCGGCGGCGACCCCATCCGCCTGAGCGCGGACCTGGGGGACACGGGCCGACTCGGCGACGACCTCGGCCGCACGGGCAACGGCGGCTCGCACCTCGACAGGACACCGGGCGGAACCGCGAACAACCTGCCGGGCGGTACGACGGCCGCGAACAACCTGCCGACCAACAGCCTGGACAACGGCACCCCGGGCGGCCCGGCCCACGGCGGCCGGGGTGACCACGTGCCGACGAACAACCTGGACAATGGAAGGCCCGGTCCACCCCGAACAGACAGTACGGGCGCGGGCGGCAGCTATCCCGAACCCCCTGCTACCGGAGTTGGCCACAACACGCCCGGCGGATCTGCGGTGGACGGCACCGTGCCGGGCCCGTCGGCAGCGGATACCGGTGGGCGTAACAACGATGTCCCCGCGCGATCCTCTGACGAGGCTGCGGCCATCGCGGAGTACGAGGCGGCTCGCGACGTTCCTCCCTCTGAACGGACTCCTGAGCAGCGTGCGGCGATCACTCGTGAACACGTGCGACTGGCGAACGAGGGTGGTCCTTGGTTCAAGGAGAACTACGACGAAATCGGCCGCCGTGAGAGCTCTCGCCGAAAGGTCGACGGCCAGCTCCTGCCAAAGCTGGCCAGGCGGGACGACGGTAGCTGGATGGCAGCGGACGATCTGCCGTACGCAAATGGTGAAAGCTACCGGCTGGAGCCCATGCACCGAGGGCGCGACACCGTCAGCCCTGAGGATCTCAAGCACTTGGACGACGTTTCAGCAAAGCGCCGGGCTGGAATGGAGCTCACTGCCGCAAGCAAGGGTTACCAAACCACTCCCTCCCTCGACAACGCCGACACGCTCGCCAAGGCACAGGCGAAGTACGATGCGACAGTCGGTGAGGGAGTACCGAACAACAGTAAGCTGGGGGAAGCCCTGGGCGAAGACGCGGCCCGTCGCCACCTCATGCTTCAGGGTGGGTTCGAAGGCTCCCGGGAGATCACGGATCTTCCCAACACGCCCAACGGCTCCAAGCGGTTCGACCAACTCTGGCGAACCAAGGACGGCAATCTGGTGATCGTCGAGGCAAAGGGCCCCAACGCCAACCTGGACTGGCGCCGGGGTAACGGAATCCTCGACAGTGGCACCATGGTGAAGCAGGGCACTCTGGAGTACGTGCGCACCATCGTCGCCGATATGGAGTCGCGCGCGCTGACATCGCCGCTCGACGCCAAATATGCACAGGAGATCCGTGCCGCAATCGAGAACAAAACTCTGCAATACGTTCTCGTTCAAGCCTCGGAGAATCCAGGCACGTACGCTGGAGCTCATATGAAGCATTTCAAGATTTTCTGAGGAGAATCAAGTTGACGGTCACCATTTCCCGCCATCCCTTTCCAAGGGAGAACGCTGCGGCAGGCATTTCCGTACTGGAGAAAAATGCGGAGGGATTGATCGAGAGCCTGGAAACCAGCTCCACCCGGCTGGGTGACGCCTTCGAGCTGACGCTCACGCTCGCGAAGTCCCACTGCCTCCTGGACACCGAGGCATCCCGCCTTGCCACCTGGAAGGCGTGGGTCAACGCCATGCAGGTCGGCTCGGCAACGTTCGCCACGGCGACCATGGTTGAAGGAGAGGTCCGCTGCCGCATCGCGGAGAGGGACCGGGCACTCCACGCCACGGGCCCGCAGTACTACGCGCATGCAGGTGCATGGCTGACGGCCTTCTACCTCGCCGTGGCCTGTCGGGAGAAGAACCGGCTGACCGCCCTGTGCCAGGTTCCCGTGTCTCTGCTCAGGCAGTCGAGCGCACCCTTTGACGAGTTCATCTACGCCTGGATCGAAACACTTCAGGACTACTGGCTCGGGGGCCCTGATCTGGGCGCCAAGCTGGTGGCGGCGATCGATGGAACGGATCCGTCTCGGGATCACATCAGCGACCCCGAGACGACGGCGAAGATCCTCTACCCACCGATGGAAATGTTCCACCGCCTGGTTCGCGAGGATCACTCCGGTTTCAACCAGGCCCTCGCCGACGCCCTCCAGTGGCACAAGGAGTACTGGAGCACAGAGGACAACTCTCTTCAAGCCACCGGTTTGGTTGCCCTCCCTGCTCTCGCGGTGGCATGCCTCGCCTACGACGCGGGCTTCCCCATCGAGGTCGAATCCGAGTACCTTCCGATCGCCCTTCTGGAGCGGGACTGGCCGGGGGAGTTCCCAACCTGATCAACGCTTCGCCGGGCCGCTTGCGCTTGCCCTGCGGGCCCCCGGAATTCTTTCCGTCTCATAGGGGGAGCTCTGGCATGGATGAGGCTTTCAACCGACATACTCCGCCTTCAGGATCCGATGCCGAGTAATCCGCGGGACGTCTGAGCAAGCACACTGTCCGGCGCATCGAAGATCTGGAGGATTCCACAGAGTTGATCGACTTCGCTTTCAGTACTGCTGTTTCGGCCATGCTTGCACATTGCGCGGCCGACCCCAGGGCAGCGGCGGTGGAGACGTGGGAGTCGACAGTCAATTCGATGCAACTGGGATCAGCACTCTTCGCTGTTGCCCATTCGACCGAAGGTGCCGTCGAGTGCCGCATCAACCGGAAGCTGCGGACTCTATCGATCGCTGAGTCTCGCCCAACCGCCGATGCGGGTATGTGGCTGTCGGCGTTCTGGCTGGCCGTCATCTGCCGTGACCAGGACCGGATGACCCAGCTCAGCGAGATCCCCCTGGAACGGCTGCGCTCACCCGAAGGGTCCTACGACGAGTACATCTACCACTGGGTCGACACCCTCCAGAGCTGGTGGCTCCGACGCCCCGACCTCGCGGACAAACTCATCGCCACCATTGAGGCGTCCGACCCCGCCGTCGCCCGCATTGCCCCACAGGACCTGCTCCAAGGCGTGCTCTACCCACCGATCAACCTCTTCTACCACTACGTCCGCAACGACCGTGAAGGCTTCGTTCCCGCCCTCGCCGACGCCCTCAAAGTCCACAAGGCCTACTGGACCCACAACGAAGAACGCGCCACGGACATCGACGGCAGCATCGCCCTCGGCCCCCTCGCCATCGCCTGCCTCGCCTACGACGCCGAATTCCCCCTCGACATCGAATCCGACTACCTCCCCAAACACCTCCTCCAGCGCTCCTGGCTCGGCGAATTCCCAACCTGAGCCGACGGACCTGATCCCCCAAGGGCCGCGATCGGTGCCGCCGGCCTTCTACCCTCTATCGTCATGGGCATATGCATGGACGTGCTGGTCGTCGACTGGGATCACCTCATGGCGGTACCGGAGGATCAGCACTACGCGATGCTGCACGAGGCCGGAACCTCGGTGGACGAGGAAGGGTGGGACGCCGGGCCGGACTGTCCGCCGTCCGCCGGGCCTCAGTGGTCCTGGCCCTCTCCCCCGACCTTGGGCTGGTTCGGGAAGTTCGACTTCGGGGACGTCGGGTGCTCGTACAAGGATCACTTCTGGGCGGGTGAGCGGTGGGAGGAGATCCGGTCGTTCGTCGAGCCGGGACTACGCTCGGCCGTGGACCGGTTCGTCGATCCTCTCTTCTGGGGTGGGCTTGAGTACATGCCTGATCGGGAGGACGCCCAGGAGGCATCGGCGCTCGTGTCGGTGGACGAGTCCCCTGCGCCCTCGGACCATCTTCTGTGGTGTCGTCCTGCGGCTGTTTCCTCGCTGAAGGGTCTCTGGGACTCCGTCGGCCCTGAACTGAACCTGCTGCGAGGCCCGTTCGACCAGCACTCCCGGGCCGACTTCGGACGGATCAACGACTTCGACACGTTCGTCGGGCTGCTCCAGGGGTGGGGCGACGTCATCGGCCAAGCCGAGCTGCGCGGTTGGGGTGTCGTCGGGCTGCGCTGCTGAAGCCGGGCGTGGAACGGTGCCCGACGTGAGCGGATGGACGAGTCGCAGACGTACGCCCCGGTCGGCGGTGCCCGCCGGGGTCGGACAGGGCCACGGTGTGACCGGCCGGGCAGGTCACGGCGACATTGGCGGTGTCGATGGCGAAGTCGTCGAGGGTGAAGCCGCCGGGAACCGCGGGCCGCAGCGTGGCGGGCTTGAGGAATAGCCGGTGTCCTTCCCGGTCCATGGCCTGGCGGGCGTCACCAGTGGAGTAGGCGGTGTCGCCGAAGGCGTCCACCGCCCCGAGGCGAGGCCGCCCGGCCTCGCGGCAGCGCCGATAGCATCCGGGTGATACCCGAATGGATGAGATGGACGAGGAGGAGCGACGCGTGCGATTCGCCCTGGAAACACTGTTCGCCGACGTGCCCGCCGAGCAGATCGCCGAAGCTCGTGCCTTCTACCGGTCGAGGCCGGCAGGCCGGGGCGCAAGCACCTTCGAGGAGCTCAAGGAGGCGCGAGCGAAGAAGCCCGCACCGCGTGCCGCCGTTCCGCCTGCCGTCGAGAAGACGATCGAGGCCGCCGGAGTGCGCGTCCCGGTCCGGATCTTCCTGCCGGCCGGCGGTCCGCCCCAGGGTGTCTACCTGGGCATCCACGGCGGCGGCTTCTACTCCGGCTCCGCGGCACGGGGCGACGAACGCCACCGCGAGCTCGCCAACGCCCTGGACATCGCCGTCGTCAGTGTCGACTACCGGCTCGCGCCCGAGCACCCCTGGCCGGCCGCGCCCGACGACTGCGAAGCGGCGGCGCTCTGGCTCTTGGAGGAGGCCGAAGCCCGCTTCGGGACCTCCCGGCTCGCGATCGGCGGCAGCTCCGCGGGAGCCAACCTCGCCCTGACGACCCTGCTCCGGCTGAGGGACAGAGGCGTCGTCGATCCGTTCGCCGCTGCCGCACTCCGCTACGGCGCCTACGACTTGAGCGCGCAGACCCCGGGCGGCCGTCTCTACGCGGACGAATACTTCATCCAGGCGTACGCCGGCCACGTCGCGGACCGCACCGCTCCCGATATCTCCCCGCTCTACGGCGACCTGCGCGGACTGCCCCCGACGCTGCTGGTCGTGGGCAGCAACGACGTGCTGCTGGAGGACAACCTTGCGCTGGCAGGCCGGTTGTCGGCGGCGGGTAACGACGTCGAGGTGCGCGTCTACCCCGAGTCGCCTCACGGCTTCACGGGCCACCCCACCGCCATGGCCGCAACGGCGCTCAGCGGCATCAGCTCCTGGCTGCACGACCGGCTCAGTCAGCCCTGATACGAGCGAGCAGGTGCATGTCGTGCCGACCGTCGTCGTGCACGGCGGCGCCGCACTTGGTGCCTTCGAGGCGGTAACCGGTCTCTACGGCAACTCCGCGAGGTCGCCGTCCCGCTCTGCACGCGGATGATCGGAGGTCGGCCTCCTTCCTCTCCTACTCTCGGGGCATGAACCTGTTCGGCGGCGGTGACGGTCGCCACCTGGAGATGACCAACGGCGGCACGGCCGTGTTCGTGGACGTGCTCATGCTCGCCGTCTCCACGATGGCCCGCGAGCCGTGGGACTTCCGCTTCGCCGCCCTGCTGACCCTCCAGGACCAGAACGTAATAGGGCGCGGGGCAGTCGGTTTCGACCTGGCGGAGCTCGACTGGGGGGGACACGCCGCAGGAGCGGGCGGGGGCCGAGGACTTCCTGCTGCGCGTCCTCGATCTGGCGCTGACCCGCCACCGGTGGGAGGAACTGACCTACGAGGCACCTCGGGCCGAGAGTTACCTGCGCACGTACCGGGCGATGGTGGAGGCGTTCGACCCCGCGACCGCGAAGGCCGACGCGGATGTCCTGCCCGGGCCGCAGGAGGCCGCGATGGCCTCGTGCGTACGTCACCGGGTGCTGGGCGCGCTGCCGTTCTGGGAGGCGTGCGTGTTCTGCACGGCCGGGGTCTGAGGTCCCCGCCTCACGGCCCCAGACGGACCAGTCCCGGTCCCGTCGGGTGGTCGGGCTCGAAGGCGTCGGGAATCCCCAGCCTCAGGCCTCGACTCCGGGCGACCCGGTGAACGTCCCGCAGCGAGTACGCCAGGGCCGCCGCGAGGTGGCGTAGCTGGACGGACGTGGACCGGTCGTCGTCCACCATGTCGTCGGCGTGGTCGAGGAGTTCGTACGCCATGCCCAGCTGCATGGCCTCGACCCGGTCGGCCGCACGCGAGACCTGTCCATCGCCGTTGCCGACGACGTAACAGGGTTTGCCGTCCGCTCCGGCCCAGGGAAGCAACCGTGCGGAATTCGGTGCCTGTTCGCTCATGGGTGCGTCAACTCCGTCGCAATAGGGGGTGGGTTCTTCGCTGAGTAGCGATCCACTCACAGAGTGCGGTCGGCGTGGCTAGGCTCGCCAGGGGGTTCGGAGTGACATCGTGCTCGTCGCACAGGAGTTGGCTGTGAGTAATACCTATGGCACATGGTTGAAGGCTCAGCGGGAAGCGGCTGGGCTGACACAGCAGCAGCTTGCGGACCTGGCCCTGATGACCCGGTCGCATATCTCGCACATCGAGGCGGGGCGCCGAATGCCTAGCGAAGAGGATGCCCGTCGGCTGGATTTGGCGCTGGGCACGGGCAATGTCCTGACGAGTTTCCGGCCGGGAGCGGAGGACGACGGAGTCCTCGCGGACTACTTCGGCGCGGCGCGGCATCTCGAACAGCAGGCGACGATGATCCGCGAGTTCGCTCTGTCATTTCTCCCGGGTATCCTCCAGACCAAGGCGTACGCACGTGCCGTCCTCGGCATGGCGTTCCCACCGTTGAGCCCGACGGAGTGTGACAAAGCCGTCGTCGCACGGCTGAACCGCGCAAAGATCTTCCAGGGCACCAAGCCGCCTGTGGTCTGGGCGATCTTGGACGAGGCATCGCTCCGACGTCCGATCGGTGGCCCGAAGGTCATGGCGGCGCAGCTGGACCACATCGTTGAGCTCACCGAAGCGAAGCTCATCCGCACGCACGTGCTCCCCATGTCGCTCGGTTTCCACTCGTTGCTGGAAAGCATGCTGACGTTGATGTGGTTCGATGACCAGCCGCCAGTCGCCTACAGCGAAGGAGTGCGGGTAGGGAAGTTGCACGACTCGCCAGCCGTAGTCGAGGCACTCCAGAGCCGTTACGCTCTTGCACTGAGCGACTCCCTGTCACGAGACGACTCTTTGGCAGTGGTGAAGGCAACAGCGAAGGGCTACAGAGAACATGGCCAGGCGGAGCACCCAGACCGACTTCCCGCCCACCCGCTGGCGCAAGTCCTCCTACAGCGGTAGCGAGTCGGGCAGCTGCCTCGAAGTCCAGGACCACCACCCCACCGCCGTCCCCGTCCGCGACTCCAAGGTCCCCGGCGGGCCGACCCTGCTCATCCCCGCCGCCGGGTGGACCTCCTTCGTGGACGCGGTCAAGGGCGGGACCCTCTCCGTCTGATCCGGCAGTGCGACGGGGCGGACGGAGAGGGCACCGGGGCCATACGGCCCCGCCTCACTCCCCCACGTACTCCGCCAAGTGCTCCCCCGTCAGTGTCGTGCGGGCTTCCACCAGTTCGGCCGGCGTGCCCTCGAAGACGATCCGGCCGCCGTCGTGGCCCGCGCCGGGGCCGAGGTCGATGATCCAGTCCGCGTGGGCCATGACCGCCTGGTGGTGCTCGATGACGATCACCGACTTTCCGGAGTCGACCAGGCGGTCCAGCAGGCCGAGAAGCTGCTCGACGTCCGCGAGGTGCAGGCCGGTGGTCGGCTCGTCCAGGATGTAGACGCCGCCCTTGTCGCCCATGTGCGTTGCCAGCTTCAGGCGTTGGCGCTCGCCGCCGGACAGCGTGGTGAGCGGCTGGCCGAGGCTGAGGTAGCCGAGGCCTACGTCCGCGAGGCGTTGGAGGATCTTGTGCGCGGCCGGGGTGCTCGCCTCGCCGGAGCCGAAGAACTCCTCGGCCTCGGCGACCGACATCGCCAGCACCTCGCTGATGTCGCGGCCGCCGAGGTGGTAGTCCAGTACCGAGGCCTGGAAGCGCTTGCCCTCGCAGTCCTCGCAGGGGCTGGAGACGCTGGCCATCATGCCCAGGTCGGTGAAGATGACGCCCGCGCCGTTGCACGTGGGGCAGGCGCCCTCGGAGTTGGCGCTGAACAGGGCGGGCTTCACTCCGTTGACCTTGGCGAAGGCCTTGCGGATCGGGTCGAGCAGGCCCGTGTACGTCGCCGGGTTGCTGCGGCGCGAACCCCGGATGGGGCTCTGGTCGACCGAGATCACGCCCTCGCCCGCCGGGATCGACCCGTGCACGAGCGAGCTCTTTCCGGAGCCGGCGACCCCGGTGACGACGGTGAGCACGCCGAGCGGGATGTCGACGTCGACGTTCCGGAGATTGTGCGCCGTCGCGCCGCGAATCTCCAGCGCGCCGGTGGGCTTGCGGACCTCGTCCTTGAGGACGGCACGGTCGTCGAGGTGGCGGCCGGTGACGGTGCCGGAGGACCGGAGGCCTTCCAGCGTTCCTTCGAAGCAGACGGTGCCGCCTGCCGTACCGGCCCCGGGGCCGAGGTCGACCACGTGGTCGGCGATGGCGATGGCCTCCGGCTTGTGCTCCACGACGAGCACCGTGTTGCCCTTGTCGCGGAGGCGGAGCAGCAGGTCGTTCATCCGCTGGATGTCGTGCGGGTGCAGGCCGATGGTGGGCTCGTCGAAGACATACGTGACGTCGGTGAGAGAGGAGCCGAGGTGGCGGATCATCTTGACGCGCTGTGCCTCGCCGCCGGAGAGCGTGCCCGAGGGGCGGTCGAGCGCGAGGTAGCCGAGGCCGATCTCCACGAACGAGTCCAGGGTCTGCTGGAGAGCGGTCAGGAGCGGGGCCACGGAGGGCTCCTCCAGGGTGCGGACCCATTCCGCGAGGTCCCGGATCTCCATCGCGCAGGCGTCCGCGATGCTGATCTTCTTGATCTTCGAGGAGCGGGCGCCCTCGGTCAGCCGGGTCCCCTCGCACTCGGGGCAGGTGGTGAAGGTGACCGCCCGGTCCACGAAGTCCCGGATGTGGGGCTGCATCGACTCGCGGTCCTTGGACAGGAACGACTTCTGGATCTTGGGGATCAGCCCTTCGAAGGTGAGGTTCGCGCCCTCCACCTTCACCTTGGTCGGCTCCCGGTAGAGGAAGTCCTGCATCTCCCTCTTCGTGAACTTGGCGATCGGCTTGTCCGGGTCGAGGAAGCCGGACTCCGCGTACGTCCGTACGGTCCACCAGCTGTCCGACTTCCAGCCGGGGATGGTGAACGCGCCCTCGGCGATGGACTTGGAGTCGTCGTAGAGCTGGGTGAGGTCGATGTCGGAGACCGTGCCCCGGCCCTCGCAGCGGGGGCACATCCCGCCGGTGCGGCTGAAGGTGGCCTTCACCGCCTTCTTGTTGCCGCGCTCGACGGTGATCGCGCCGCTCGCCGTGACCGAGGGGACGTTGAAGGCGAATGCGCCGGGCGGGCCGATGTGCGGCTTGCCGAGCCGGCTGAAGAGGATGCGCAGCATGGCGTTGGCGTCGGTGGCGGTGCCGACCGTGGAGCGGGGGTCGCTGCCCATCCGCTGCTGGTCGACGATGATCGCGGTCGTCAGCCCGTCGAGCACATCGACGTCGGGCCGCGCCTGCGTGGGCATGAAGCCCTGCACGAAGGCGCTGTACGTCTCGTTGATCAGCCGCTGGGACTCCGCGGCGATGGTGCTGAACACCAGGGAGCTCTTGCCCGACCCGGAGACGCCGGTGAACACCGTCAGCCGGCGCTTCGGCAGCTCGATGCTGACGTCCTTGAGGTTGTTCTCCCGCGCGCCGTGCACGCGGATCAGGTCGTGGCTGTCGGCGGCGTGCGGCGCGGGCGGCTGCGTGGTCTTCGTTCTCGGAGCCATGCTCGTCGTTTCTCCGTAACTGGGGCCTGGTGCACGGGGGCCGGGGCCCGGCGGGGCCCCGGCCCTCATCGGGCGGGTGTTACTTCTTGCTGGACTGGGTGATGCGCAGCATGTTGCCGGAAGGGTCCCGGAAGGCACAGTCCCGAACGCCGTACGGCTGGTCGATCGGCTCCTGGAGCACCTCGCCACCCGCGGCCCGGACTTGCTCGAAGGCGGCGTCAACGTCCTCGGCGGAGAGGATCACACCGCGCAGCATGCCCTTGGCGAGCAGCTCGGCCATGGTCTGCCGGTCGGCTGCCGGGGCGTTCGGGTCCGCGAGCGGGGGTTCGAGGACGATCTCCACGTCCGGCTGAGCGGGGGACCCGACGGTCACCCAGCGCATGCCTTCGAATCCGACGTCGTTGCGCACTTCCATTCCCAGGGCGTCGCGGTAGAAGGCGAGCGCCTTGTCGTGGTCGTCGACGGCGATGAAACACTGCGAGAGGTTGATGTCCATGCGTTTCACGCTACGGGCGGGGTGCGGGATTTGCTTCTCCATTCCTGACCGGTCGCGTGAGCATCTTGGCGACGCACGCCGGGATGGTCTCCCCGGCGTCGTGGGGTCGGGCCCGGTAGGCACTCGGGGTCTCCCCCACCAGCTCGGTGAAGCGGGAGCTGAACGAGCCCAGCGACGTACAGCCGACGGCGAAGCAGACCTCCGTGACCGACAGGTCGCCCCGGCGCAGCAGCGCTTTGGCCCGCTCGATGCGGCGGGTCATGAGATAGCTGTACGGGGTCTCGCCGAAGGCGGCACGGAAGCTGCGGGAGAAGTGGCCGGGCGACATCAGGGCGGCGCGGGCCAGCGAGGGGACGTCGAGTGGTTCGGCGTACTCGCGGTCCATGCGGTCACGGGCCCGACGCAGCCGGGCCAGATCCTCCAGCCTCACTCCCTCACCCTCCCACGGTCCCCGACGCCCGGCCCGTCATCCAGAAACGGGTCACCACTCGCGCTCGGCGGTCAGTTCCTCCGGGTCCGCGTCCGCGAAGCCGTACGCCGTCGCGATGGTCCAGAAGGCCTCGCCTATCTCCTCGCGTGCGACGGTCTCGATCTCGCTGCCCGCCGCCTCGAACTCGGCCTCCAGGTCGTTGAAGGCCTCGGTCGCCACCGCCGTCAGCGCGTACAGGGCGGTGAGGTCCGTGGGGTCCTCGGCCTCGATCCGCTCGCACAGGGCGCGCAACACCGCCGTGCCCTTGTCCAGGAGGTGGTCCGGGAAATAGTCGTCCTCGTACAGCAGGGCCAGGAACGCGTGCCCCGCCAGCTGCTCGTTCGTGATCGTCATGGTGGTCCCCCGATACGTCCGACGGCGTTGTTCCGATACTCCCCCACAGGACTGACAATCGGGCCCTGACGCCGGACCCGCCCGTCTCCGCGTGCCGAGCATCACCCTGGACAGCACACCCGACTGGCGGGTAACTTCGAAGGGAGTCTGAGCAAGCGCTTAGCCACGTACGACCTGTATCAACCGACTGCCGACCTAGGAGGCATCCCGTGCGCCGTACGGTATTCAACGAGGACCACGAGGCGTTCCGGGAGACCATCCGCGCCTTCATCGCGGCCGAGGTCGTGCCGGTCTACGACGAGTGGTTCGCCGCCGGTCAGGTGCCGCGCGACTTCTACCTCAAGCTCGGTGAGCTGGGCATCTTCGGCATCGAGGTCGACGAGGAGTACGGCGGCGCGGGCATCGACTCGCACAAGTACGAGGCCGTCATCTACGAGGAGACCGCGCGGGCGGGTGTCACCTTCGGCGGCTCCGGCGTCCACACGCTGCTCGGCCTGCCCTACGTGAAGATGCTCGCCTCCGACGAGCAGAAGAAGCGCTGGCTTCCGAAGTTCGCGACCGGCGAGGAGATGTGGGCCCTCGCGATGACCGAGCCGGGCACCGGTTCCGACGTCGCGGGCATGAAGACCACCGCCAAGCTCTCCGAGGACGGCACGCACTACGTCCTCAACGGCGCCAAGACCTTCATCACCGGCGGCGTGCACGCCGACCGCGTGATCGTCTGCGCCCGTACCGCCGCCCCGCGCGAGGACGACCGCCGCTTCGGTATCTCCCTCTTCGCCGTCGACACCAAGTCCGCGGGCTACTCGGTCGGCCGCAAGCTCGACAAGCTCGGCCTGAAGACCTCCGACACCGCCGAGCTGGCGTTCGTCGACGTCAAGGTCCCGGCCGAGGACCTCCTCGGTGAGGAGAACAAGGGCTTCGGCTACCTCGGCACCAACCTGGCCTCCGAGCGCTGGGGCATCGCCTTCGGCGCGTACGCCCAGGCCGCGGCCGCCGTCCGGTTCGCCAAGGAGTACGTGCAGGAGCGCACGGTCTTCGGCAAGACCGTCGCCTCGTTCCAGAACACCAAGTTCGAGCTGGCCGCCTGCCAGGCTGAGGTGGACGCCGCCCAGGCCGTCGCCGACCGCGCGCTGGAGGCCCTGGACGCCGGTGAGCTGACGGCGGCGGAGGCCGCGTCCGCCAAGCTGTTCTGCACCGAGGTCGCCCACCGCGTCATCGACCGCTGCCTCCAGCTGCACGGCGGCTACGGCTTCATGAACGAGTACCCGATCGCCCGCCTGTACGCGGACAACCGCGTCAACCGCATCTACGGCGGCACCAGCGAGGTCATGAAGTCGATCATCGCGAAGTCGATGGGGCTCTGAACACTGCCGATGGGGCTGTGACACTTCAGCAGCCGGTTCGGTGAGGACCACGTTTCCGTAAGGACCACGTTCCCTTCATGAGCGCAGCACTCGATTCCCTGCTCGATCTGCTCGACCTGGAGCAGATCGAGCGGGACATCTTCCGGGGCATGAGCCGCAGCGCGGTCGTGCCCCGGGTGTTCGGCGGGCAGGTCGCGGCCCAGGCGCTGGTCGCCGCGGGCCGTACCGTCCCGGCCGAGCGGGCGGCCCACTCCCTGCACGCGTACTTCCTGCGGGCGGGCGACCCGGGCGCGCCGATCGTCTACAGCGTCGACCGCATCCGCGACGGGAAGTCCTTCACCACCCGGCGGGTCGTCGCCGTCCAGCACGGGCAGCCCATCTTCCACCTCTCCGCGTCCTTCCAGACGTACGAGGACGGCATGGAGCACCAGGCGGACATGCCGCCCTCGCCCGATCCGGAGACCCTGCCCACGGCCGCCGAGATGCTGCCCCGGTACGCGGACCGCTTCAGCGATCCGGGGATGGTGGACCGGCTGATCGAGGCGCGGGACGCGGTGGACCTGCGGTACGTGGACGCGCCGCCCTTCGGCACGGTGGGCGAGGCGCGCGAGCCGCGTTCGCAGGTGTGGTTCCGGACGAACGGCAAGCTGGCCGACGACCCCCTGCTGCACGTCTGCATGGCCACCTATGTCTCCGACATGACCCTGCTCGACTCGGTGCTGCTCGCCCACGGGCGGGGCGGCTGGGCGGTCGGGGACGTAGTGGGGGCGAGCCTGGACCACGCCATGTGGTTCCACCGGCCGTTCCGGGCCGACGAGTGGCTGCTCTACGACCAGGAGTCGCCGTCGGCCTCCGGTGGGCGGGGACTGGGCCAGGCCCGTATCTACACAGCCGACGGACGCCTGGCGATCACCGTCATCCAGGAGGGTGTCGTCCGGGTTCCGCGTGCCCCCGGGATGAGCACCATCTGAAGGTCCATTTCGGACATACTCCCCTCCATGAGCGACTCCACGAGCGACGCCACGAGCGACGCCACGAGCGACTCAACGAGCGGCACGGCGGCAAAGAGCACAGCTGATGGCGGGGAGTCCACGTTCACGGTGGTCGTGGCGGCCGTCGCCAACCTCGGCATCGCCGTGGCGAAAGCCGTCGCCGGGCTGATCAGCGGCTCCAGCGCGATGCTCTCCGAGGCCGCCCACTCGGTCGCGGACACCGTCACCGAGGTCATGCTCCTCACCGCACTGAAGCGGAGCGGGAAGCCGGCCGACGAGGCCCACCCCCTCGGTCACGGCCCCGAGCGCTACATCTGGGCGCTGCTCGCCTCCATCGCCACCTTCGTCGGCGGGGCCGTCTTCTCCGTCTACCACGGGGTGCACACGCTGATCGCGGGCGAGGAGCCGGGCGATCCGCTCGTCTCCTACATCGTCCTCGGCGTCGCGTTCCTGCTGGAGGGCTACTCGCTGCGGACCGGCGTCAAGCAGGTGCGGCGCGAGGCGTCACGGCTGCGGGTACCGGACGCGTACTACCTGCGCCACACCCCCGACACCGCCGTGAAGGCCGTCGTCATGGAGGACTCGGCGGCCCTGGTCGGGCTCCTGCTGGCGGCGGGCGGGCTGCTCGGCGGGCAGCTGACGGGTTCGGGGGTCTGGGACGCGATCGCGTCCTGTCTGATCGGCCTGTTGCTCGTGTACGTGGCCTGGGTGCTCGGCCGGTCCAACGCGCAGCTGCTCATCGGGCGGCCGCTGCCCGCCGCGATGCGGTCCGCGGTGCGCGAGGAGCTGCTTTCGGTGCCGCACATCGTGGACGTACTGGAGCTGACCACGCTGATCCAGGGGCCGAGCGAGATCCTGATCGCCGCGAAGATCGACTTCCGGGACATGGCCACCGCGGAGGAGGTCGAGTGGGCGTGCGACGAGGCGGAGGACCAGTTGCGGGAGCGGTTCCCGTCGGTCCGGCGGGTCTATCTGGACCCGACACCGGGACGCTCGCAGCGGCGGCGCCCCGGCCTCTGACGTTCCTGATGCGCCCTCATACGCCCCGGCCCTGACCCGCCTTACGGCGTCAGCTCCGCGACCGCCTTCGCTCCCTCGATCGACGTCACGTGCGCCTTCTGGCGGCTGGGCGACAGGGCGCGGTACGCCTCCGCGGCCCCCGGCACGGCCGCGAGCGCCGCCGCGAGGTCCTCGGGCGGCTCCACCGTGCGGGGCGCGGTGTCGAGGGTCGGTTCCACCTCGATGGCCTGCCCGCCGCCGATGCCGGTCTCCTTGCGCTTGTCGGCGCTGAACGGGATCAGGTACCGGCCGCCCATCGGGCGATCGTCGAGCGGTACGAGAACCCGTCCACGGCCGCTACACGGCGGACCCCTCCGCGACCGCCCCCTCAAGCTCGGTCTCCTCGGGCCCGGTCCCCTCGGGCTCCGCCTCCAGCAGCCCCGCCGCGTGCAGCAGGTAGTCCGTCATCGGGTCGTAGAAGCGCGGGTCGGTCACGTGGTCGTCCAGCGGGACCGTGACCTGAAGGGTGCCCTCCGCCTCCCCGAGGAACAGGGCCGGGTCGTTGCAGTCCGCGTAACCGATCGCGTCCAGCCCCCGCTGTCCCGCGCATCCCGCCCAGCCGTGGTCCGCGACGACCAGGTCGGGCAGCGGGCGGCCCAGCTGGGCCATGGCGTCCAGGATGGCGGCCATCGGGGCCGGGGAGTGGGTGTGCCAGAGCGTCGCCCCGCGTTCCAGCATCGCGACGTCGGCGAACTGGAAGACCATGCCCTCGTCCGCGGTCAGCCCCGAGGGAATCCGGACGATCTCGCAGCCGGCCCTGCGCAGGGCGTCCGCCGTCTGCCGGTGCACGTCCAGCAGGCCGCCCGGGTGGCCGGTGGCGAACAGGACCCGCTCGCGCCCGGCGGCGGCCTTGCGCAGCCGGGCGGCCATCCGCTCCAGGGCGTCGACGGTCAGCTCGGGGTCGATGGTGTCCTGGCCCTGCCGGTGCGCGGGGTCGTCGATCACCCCGCAGCGCTCGGCCATCACGGCCAGCACGTCCTGCTCGTCGCTCCACCGGTCCCCCAGCTCCAGGCCCAGCCAGTAGTGGCGGTCGCCGTTGGCGAGCTTGCGGTAGTGGGAGAGGTTGTTGTCGCGGGGTGTGGCGACGTCTCCCGCGATACGCGAACGGACGAGGTGGTCGACGAGGGCGGCGCGGCTGGGTATCGGCATGGACCCATTGTGCCGTCCGGTGCGCGGGCTGTGCCGGGTGTCTTGCCCGGTGGACCGCCCCACGCGAAGTCCGTGGACCGCCCCGCGAGGTCCGTGGACCGCCCCGCTAAGTCTTTCGGGACTGTTCACCGTGGCGTGACCTGCTCCTCCCTCCGGCGGGCGGGCGCCGGGCTCGAATGGGATCACCAAGAGGTCTGGACCAGAGGTCTGGACCAATCGAGTTGCGCCAATCCTCGTCGATCCCCTGTCTCATTCCGCTCATCGCGGCACTTTTGCACAAGTGGTCTATACCTATGGCGCTAGGGTGCCAGCGGAATCAGGCACGCCGGGACCAGGCGCTCCGGGACCAGGTACGCCGATCAGCCATGCCGGGGCCAGGCGCGCCGAAACGGGCACATTCGTAGCCGTGGGGGGCTTCATGACCGTGCATCACCTTCCGCAACCACCGTCCGACGAAGAGCTGTACTGGTACTTCGGGCCGCAGCGCCGCTGGGTCCTGGTGAGCAGCTCCCTGGCCTTCGTGTTCACGGCGGCGACGATGTTCACCTTCGCGCTGCGGACCCCGGCCCTGTGGGCGTTCCTCGCGGTCCTCGGGCTCAACGTCGTGGCCCTGCTGCTCTCCTCCGTGAACAGCCTGCGTCAGCGGCGGCTGACCCGGGCCTCCCACGAGGTGCTCGTCCGCGCCTGGCGACCCGCCCGGCTGCCGACCGTCGACCTCTACCTGCCGACCTGCGGCGAACCGCTCCCGGTCCTCGCCAACGCCTACCGCGCGGTCGCCGCCCTCGACTGGCCCGGCGCGCTGACCGTCTGGGTGCTGGACGACGCGGACCGGGGCGAGGTGGCGGCCCTGGCGGCCGAGTACGGCTACCGCTACGTCGTCCGCCCCGACCGGGGGCGTCTGAAGAAGGCGGGGAACCTCAACCACGCGCTCACCCTGTCGGGCGCCGAGTTCATCGCGATCCTGGACGCGGACTTCGCGCCCCGGCCGGACTTCCTGCGGCATCTGGTCCCGTATCTCGCGGACCCCGCCGTCGGCATCGTGCAGAGCCCGCAGTGCTTCGACACCGACGCGGGCATGGACTGGATCCAGCGCGCCGCCGGTTCCGCGCAGGAGTGGTTCTTCCGCTGGATCCAGCCCTCCCGGGACGCCAGCGACGCCGCGATCTGCTGCGGCAGCAACGCCGTCTACCGGCGGAGCGCGATCGACCTCGCGGGCGGCTTCGCCCGGCTCGACCACAGCGAGGACCTGTACACCGGACTGGCCCTGCACGAGCGGGGGTTCCGCACCCAGTACGTGCCCGTCCTCGTCGCCAAGGGCACCTCGCCCGACACGGTCACCTCGTTCGTCAACCAGCAGTACCGGTGGGCGATGGGCAATCTGCACCTGCTCGGCGCCCCGGTCCTGAAGCGGATGCGCGCACCCTGGCGGATGCGGCTCTGCTTCTACGAGGGTGTCCTCGGCTATCTGACCACGGCCGTGAACACCTTCGCCGCGCCGCTGCCGCCGCTGGTGATGATGTTCTGGTACCCGGACCACATCCGGCCCTGGCACGTGCTGCCGCTGCTCGCCCCGCTGTGGCTGTGGCACGTGCTGCTGCCCCGGATCAGCCGCACCCGGTGGCGGGTGGAGGTGATCCGGGCGGGCGTCCTCACCAGCGTGGCCGCCGCGACCGCGTTCTGGCACACCCTGCGCGGCCGCAGCGCCGCCTGGGTACCCACCGGGGCCCGTACGACGCGGAGTTCGGGCTCGATGGCCCGGCGGGTGGTGGGCGTCTCACTGGTCTGGCTGGTGCTGTCCAACGGGGCCGCGTCGGCGGGCCTCGCGCTGGCCGTGGCCCGTAACGGCTGGGAGCCCACCTGGGGGCTCGGCCTCTACGTCCTGGTCCAGTTGCAGATCAACGTCCCCCTGATCCGCGACCTGCTGACCGAGCTGCGCCCGCCCGCGAAGGCGGCGGAGCCGCTCGCCGCACCGCCGCGGCCGCGGACCCGGACGGGCGTGCTGCCCCGCCGCTGGCCCGAGTCCCTCGCCGCGTCCGCGGTCCTCCTGCTCACCGGTCTGATCGCCTCGGGGTGGGTCAACCCGATGCTTCCGTGGTCAAGTTGAAAGGCCCTGTCACCATGCCCTCCCTTCCCCTCGCTCCCGGCCCGCACCGGAAGCGGTCCACTCACCCACCCGCGGCACCGCCCTCCCCCGGGGGCGCCGAGTCGGGCCCCAGCCCGCACCGGTCCGCGTTCCGGCCCGACATCGAGGGGCTGCGCGCGGTCGCCGTCCTCGCGGTGCTCGCCTTCCACGCCCAGATCCCCGGCACGGCGGGCGGCTTCGTCGGCGTGGACGTCTTCTTCGTCATCTCCGGCTATCTGATCACCGGGCTCCTGGTCCGGGAGGCGATCACCACCGGGCGCATCCGGCTCGGGGACTTCTTCTCCCGCCGGGCCCGGCGGCTGCTGCCCTCCGCCGCCGTGGTGCTCGCGGCGGTGGCGGTGGCCGGGGCCTGGCTGACCGTACCGCTGCTCCGCACCGACCTGGAGCACGACGTCCTCGCGGCGGCGCTCTCAGTCGCCAACTGGCGTTTCGTGGCCCAGCAGACGGACTACCTGGCCGCCGGGCACGACCAGAGTCCGCTGCTGCACTTCTGGTCGCTCGCGGTCGAGGAGCAGTTCTATCTGTTCTGGGCCCCGCTGCTGGCGGTCATCGTCCTGGTCACCGCCCGCGCGGTCCGCCGGGGCCGGGCCGTGCGCGCGGTCGTGGCGCTCGTGACGGCAGCGGTGGCCGTCGCCTCGTTCGCCCTGTCCCTGCACTGGACGCGGGAATCGGTCTCCCTCGCCTACCTGGGAACGCCCTCCCGGGTCTGGCAGTTCGCCGTCGGCGCGCTGCTGGCGCTGCTGCCGTGGCACCTGCTGCGCGGACCGCGGCCGCTGCGGCTGGTGTGCGGGTGGGCGGGGGCCGCCGCGATCGTCTGGTGCGTCGTGTCGTACGACGCCTCGACCCCGTACCCCGGTTGGGCGGCGCTCGTCCCGACCCTGGGCACGGCCGCCGTCGTCCTCGCCGCGATACCGGGGCGGGGCGAGCGTGAGGTCCAAGGCGCCTACGGGGTGGGCAGGTTTCTGGCGATGCGGGCTCCCCGCGCGATCGGGCGGCTCTCCTACACCCTCTACCTGTGGCACTGGCCGGTGCTCGTTCTGGCCGAGGCACGCCTCGGCCCGCTCGACTGGCCCGCGAGGACGGCGCTGACGCTGGCGGCCGCGCTGCCCGCCCTCGCCACCCTGCGCTGGGTGGAACAGCCGCTGCGCCGCAGCCGCACGGTCTCCGAACTGCCGCGCCGGGGACTGTCGGTGGGGATCTCCGCGATCGTCCTGCCGGTGGTGCTCGCGCTGGTGGTCGGCACGACGACGCTGCATCTGATGGGCCCGACCACGCCGGTCGACCCGAAGGGCCTCCCGCCGGGCGCGGCGTCCGGCCCCTCCCTGCTGGCCCGGCCAGACGGCGCCCCGCTCGCGGGCGGGCCGCTGGTCCCGGGCCCCGCCCAGGCGCGCAAGGACTTCCCGCCGGACGGGTCCTGCCAGGTCGCCCCGGCGGTGACGCGCAGTCCGGAGTGCCTGTTCGGCGCGACCGACAGCCCGGACCGGATCGTGCTGCTCGGCGACTCGCACGCCGGGCAGTGGTTCTCCCCGATGCTCGCGATCGCCTCGCAGCGCGGCTGGGCGCTCCAGGAACTGGTGAAGCAAGGCTGCCCACTGCCGGAACTGACGGTGAAGAGCCCACAGTTGGGGCGCGCCTACCGGGAGTGCGACACCTGGCGGGCCGACGCCCTGGACCGGCTGCGGAACGGCCCGAAGCCCCGGCTCATCGTGATCGCCTCGCTCAACCACTACACGGACGATGACGAACTCCTCGCCTCCGCCTGGGAGAAGACCCTGAGGCGGCTACGGGCGACCGGGGCGCCGATCGTCCACATCGAGGGAACCCCCGTCCCCGGCACGGACGTCCCGGCATGCGTCTCCGGCAGCGTGGCCGACCCCGCGCCCTGCGCGTTCAGCCGCGCGGACGCCATCCCGCCGGACCCGCTGGCGCGCCGGATCGCGGCGGGCGCGGTACCGGGCGTACGGTCCATCGGCGTGAACCCGGTGCTGTGCCCGGGAGACGGCCCCTCCTGCCCGGCGGTACGGGAGCGAATCCTGCTCTACCGGGACGACGCGCACCTGACGAACGTGGCGGCCGTCGTGCTGACCCCGCGCCTGGAGCGGCTGCTGACGGACTCCGGCGCACTGCCGCCGGCCGGACGGAGCGACTGATCAGCTCGCGGTGCCGGACGACCTTCTCCACAACGTCACCGCGCGCAGCAGCGTTTCGACCGGGCCGAGCCGGTGGCGGCCCATCAGCCGGGCGGAGGCTGCGAGTTGGCATCCGTAGAACCCGCAAAGCGCGACGCCGCGCAGCGCGTCGACCTCCACGATCCGGCGCGGCGGCCGGGCTGTCCGGGGCCCGGCGGACCGGGTGTCGTGCTCGATCGTTTCCCTGCGCTGTGACACGCGGTCCCCCCCTGGCTGGTGGCGCCGGCGAAGGCCGCCCCCTTCTGGTCAGGACCGGGGCGGCCGGGCGGTTCTCTGTCGGAGGTCGCGGCAGAGGCGACAGCAGTGGTGGTGGCGGCGGCGCTTCAGGCAGCGGCTACGGCAGCGGCTCAGGGCACCGCGGAGAGCACGGTCACGACGGTGACCATGCTGATCGCCGCCTGGAGGTCGCGGATCGCCTCCCGTACGCTCACGCCCGCCCAGTGGCCGTCGGCGATCTCCGCCATGCGCGGGGCCACCTGCTTCTTCGGCAGACCGGGGAACGCCTGCGGGTGCATCCCCGTGGCGTGCAGCAGGGCGATCAGCGCGCTGGTGCGGGCGTCCGGCTCGGCCCCGTGCAGCACGACGGCGGCCAGCCGGGCGCGCAGCTCGCGTTCGACCGAGCCGTCGGCCTCCGGGTAGCGGCGGACCGGGAAGACACCGAGCACCCGGTGCTTCTCCTCGACCACCAGGCCGCGGGCGACGAGGCTGTCCACGACGTCCTGGGAGCCCTTGGCATGGTCCCGGGTGAGCCAGGCGACCACCTTGCGGCTGCTGGAGGTCCCGTGGACCCAGCGCGCCAGCCGGTCGAGCCGCCCGTCCAGGAGCGGGTCCCCGGTCGGGGACGGGTCGAAGACCTCGACGCGGCCGCCCTTGACCGTGACGCGGCCCGCCATGACCAGCTCCAGGAGCATGCCCGCGGCCACACCCCAGCGCGCCGCGGTCTCTCCCTTCGCCGCGCCGGTCGTGTCGTCCAGCGACAGCAGCATGATCTCTTCGCCCAGCAAGACGGCCATGGTCAGGCTCCCCGTTCCTCTTCGTCCTGATCGGACAGACGCGAAGAGCCCTTCCCGGGTTGCCCAGGGCCGCCCAGGCGATGGAGCTCCTGCTCAGGAGGGTTCCGCGGCAGCCGCGAACGCGCCTCGCGCCAGCCGGTGCAGCAGCGCGGCGGTGGCCTCGCGGCCCGGTCGGGCCTCGGGCCGGGCCAGGTGCGGGGTGGAGTTCAGCAGGCCGAAGACGGCGTGCACGGTGACCCGGGCATGGTTCTCGGCCAGCGACGGGTAGAGGGCGCGGACGACGCCGACCCAGACCTCCACGTACTCGCGCTGGAGCCGGCGCACCCGCTTACGGTCCGTGTCGCGCAGCCGGTCCAGCTCGCGGTCGTGGAGGGTGATGAGGGGGCGGTCGTCCAGGGCGAAGTCGATGTGGCCCTCGATGAGCGCGTCCAGCAGGGCCTCCGGGGAGCCGTCGCCGCCCGCGGCGTCCTCCGTGACCCGCAGCAGTCCGCCCTCCAGCAGGCGTTCGCTGATGCCGACCAGCAGCTCGGCGAGCATCGCGTCCTTGCCGGGGAAGTGCCGGTAGAGGCCGGGGCCGCTGATCCCGACGGCGGCGCCTATCTCGTCGACGCCGACACCGTGGAAGCCGCGCTCGGCGAAGAGGCGGGCGGCCTCCCGGAGGATCTGCTCGCGGCGGGTGGGGGCCGCGACGCGGGCGGCGGCATGGGTGCTCATGAGGATTCATTCTAGACAGGGTCGTTAGCGGTCGTTAACCTGAGGGAAACGCGTTAACGATCATTAACAGCCGACCATCGTCAACGGCTAACTATCGCGGTACGGGCAAGGGGGCTCGACACGATGCAGCAGGCACCGGTCCTGGCGAGCGCGGCCGATCCCGCCTCGGAGGCCTGGCAGGCCAACGAGGCGGCGCATCACGCGCTCTCCGACGAGCTGGCGGGGCGCCTCGCCACGGCACGGCTGGGCGGGGGTGAGAAGGCGCGGGCCCGCCACGAGGCGCGCGGCAAGCTGCTCCCCCGGGACCGGGTGGACACCCTCCTCGACCCGGGCTCCCCGTTCCTGGAGCTGGCCCCGCTGGCGGCGAACGGGATGTACGGGGACCAGGCCCCGGCCGCGGGCGTCATCGCGGGCATCGGGAGGGTCTCCGGCCGCGAGTGCGTGATCGTCGCCAATGACGCGACCGTCAAGGGCGGCACGTACTACCCGATGACCGTGAAGAAGCACCTGCGCGCCCAGGAAGTGGCCCTGGAGAATCGTCTCCCCTGCCTCTACCTGGTCGACTCGGGCGGCGCGTTCCTCCCGATGCAGGACGAGGTCTTCCCCGACCGGGACCACTTCGGGCGGATCTTCTACAACCAGGCCCGGATGTCGGGGGCGGGCATCCCGCAGATCGCGGCGGTGCTGGGCTCCTGCACGGCGGGCGGGGCCTACGTACCGGCGATGAGCGACGAGGCCGTCATCGTCCGCAACCAGGGCACGATCTTCCTCGGCGGCCCGCCGCTGGTGAAGGCCGCGACCGGCGAGGTCGTCACGGCGGAGGAGCTGGGCGGCGGCGAGGTCCACTCCCGGATCTCCGGTGTGACCGACCACCTCGCGGAGGACGACGCGCACGCCCTGCGCATCGTCCGCAACATCGTCGCCACGCTCCCGGACCGCGCCCCGCTCCCCTGGTCGGTCGAGCCGGCCGAGGAACCGAAGGTGGACCCGGCGGGTCTGTACGGCGCGGTCCCGGTGGACTCCCGGACGCCGTACGACGTGCGCGAGGTCATCGCCCGGGTGGTGGACGGCTCGCGCTTCCAGGAGTTCAAGGCGGAGTACGGCACGACGTTGATCACCGGCTTCGCCCGCATCCACGGCCACCCCGTGGGCATCGTCGCGAACAACGGCATCCTGTTCGCCGAGTCGGCCCAGAAGGGCGCGCACTTCATCGAGCTGTGCGACCAGCGCGGCATCCCGCTCGTCTTCCTCCAGAACATCTCCGGCTTCATGGTCGGCCGCGACTACGAGGCGGGCGGCATCGCCAAGCACGGCGCGAAGATGGTCACGGCCGTCGCCTGCACCCGCGTGCCGAAGCTGACGGTCGTGGTCGGCGGTTCGTACGGGGCGGGCAACTACTCCATGTGCGGCCGGGCCTACAGCCCCCGCTTCCTGTGGATGTGGCCGAACGCCAAGATCTCGGTGATGGGCGGCGAGCAGGCCGCGTCGGTCCTGGCCACCGTCAAGCGCGACCAGTTGGGCGACGACTGGAGCGCCGAGGACGAAGAAGCGTTCAAGGCCCCGATCCGCGCCCAGTACGAGACCCAGGGCAACGCCTACTACGCCACCGCCCGGCTCTGGGACGACGGCGTGATCGACCCCGTGGACACCCGGCAGGTCCTCGGCCTCGCCCTGACCGCCTGCGCCAATGCCCCGCTGCCCCAGAAGGACCCGGCCGGGCCCGGCTTCGGCGTCTTCCGGATGTGAGGAACAGATGACGATGTTCGACACCGTGCTCGTCGCCAACCGCGGCGAGATCGCCGTCCGGGTGATCCGGACCCTGCGGGAGCTGGGGGTGCGCTCGGTCGCGGTCTTCAGCGACGCGGACGCGGACGCCCGGCATGTACGGGAGGCGGACACGGCGGTACGGATCGGCCCGCCGCCCGCGTCGGAGAGCTATCTGAACGTGACCGCGCTGCTGGAGGCCGCCCGCCGCACGGGCGCGCAGGCCGTCCACCCCGGATACGGCTTCCTCGCGGAGAACGCGGAGTTCGCGCAGGCCTGCACGGACGCGGGACTGGTCTTCATCGGCCCGCCCGCCCCCGCGATCTCGCTCATGGGCGACAAGATCCGGGCCAAGGAGACGGTCGCGGCGGCCGGAGTCCCGGTGGTCCCCGGCTCCTCCGGGAGCGGCCTGACGGACGCCGAACTGGAGGAGGCCGCAAGGGAGATCGGTACGCCGGTCCTCCTGAAGCCCTCGGCGGGCGGCGGCGGCAAGGGCATGCGCCTGGTCCGCGACGCGGCGGTGCTGGCGGAGGAGATCGCGGCGGCCAGGCGCGAGGCACGGGCCTCGTTCGGCGACGACACGCTCCTCGTCGAGCGGTGGATCGACCGCCCCCGCCACATCGAGATCCAGGTCCTGGCCGACGGCCGGGGCCACGTGATCCACCTGGGCGAGCGCGAGTGCTCCCTCCAGCGCCGCCACCAGAAGATCATCGAGGAGGCCCCCTCGGTCCTGCTGGACGGGGAGACCCGGGCCGCTATGGGCGAGGCCGCCGTGCAGGCGGCCCGCTCGTGCGGCTACGCGGGCGCGGGCACGGTGGAGTTCATCGTGCCGGGCGAGGACCCGTCCTCGTACTACTTCATGGAGATGAACACCCGCCTCCAGGTCGAGCACCCGGTCACCGAGCTGATCACGGGCCTGGACCTGGTGGAGTGGCAGCTGCGAGTGGCGGCGGGTGAGCGACTGCCGTACGCACAAGAGGACATCCGCCTGAACGGCTGGGCGATCGAGGCCCGCGTCTGCGCCGAGGACCCCTCCCGCGGCTTCCTGCCTTCCGGCGGTACGGTGCTGGCGCTGCGCGAGCCGCAGGGCGGCGGGGTCCGGACGGACTCGGGGCTCAGCGAGGGCGTGCCGGTGGGCAGCCTGTACGACCCGATGCTGTCGAAGGTCATCGCGTACGGCCCCGACCGCGCCACCGCCATCCGCAGGCTGCGGGCGGCCCTGGCGGACACGGTCATCCTGGGCGTTCCGACCAACGCGGGCTTCCTGCGCCGCCTGCTGGCCCACCCGGACGTGATCGCGGGCGACCTGGACACGGGGTTGGTGGAGCGCGAGGCGGAGGGCCTGGTGCCGGACGGAGTGCCGCACGAGGTGTACGCGGCGGCGGCCGCGGTCCGCCGGGACGCACTGGAGCCCCGGCCGGACGCGGGGGGCTGGACGGACCCGTTCTCGGTACCGAGCGGATGGCGGACGGGGGGTGTGCGGGCCCCGCTGAGGTTCCCGCTGCGCGTCTCGGGCGCGGACCCGGTGACGTACGAGGCTCCGTCGGGAGCTGTGGTGGCACCGGACCGCGTGACGGTCGAACGGGACGGCGCGGTCGTCCACTTCCACCGCTCCGGCGACTGGCTGGGCCGGGACGGCGACACCTGGCACGTCCAGGACCACGACCCGGTGGAGGCGTCCCTGAGCGGGGCGGGCCGGAGCGGGGCGGACACGCTGGCGGCGCCGATGCCGGGCACGGTCACGGTGGTGAAGGTGGCCGTCGGGGACCAGGTCGAGGCGGGACAGAGCCTCCTCGTGGTGGAGGCGATGAAGATGGAGCACGTGATCTCGGCCCCGCACGCGGGCACCGTCACCGAGCTGGACGTGACGGCGGGCGCGACGGTGGCGATGGACCAGGTCCTGGCGGTCGTGGTCCCCGCCGCCGGTCAGGAGGACGCATGACGACACAGCGAGCACTGCCCATGCAGGTCCCGGCCCCCGGCCTGCCCGCCCGGGTCCGGATCCACGAGGTGGGCGCGCGGGACGGCCTCCAGAACGAGAAGGAGACGGTCCCGACGGAGGTGAAGGCGGAGTTCATCCGCCGTCTGGCCGTGGCGGGCCTGACCACCATCGAGGCGACGAGCTTCGTGCACCCGAAGTGGGTGCCCCAACTGGCGGACGCGGAAGCCCTGTTCCCCCTCATCGGCGAGATCGCGGACGTGGGTGACGTCTCCCTCCCGGTCCTCGTGCCGAACGAACGCGGACTGGACCGGGCGCTGGCGCTCGGGGCCCGGTCGATCGCGGTGTTCGGCTCGGCGACGGAGACGTTCGCGGCCCGCAACCTGAACCGCACGGTCGACGAGTCGCTGGCGATGTTCGAGCCGGTGGTGGCCCGGGCGAAGGCGGAGAAGGCGCATGTCCGCGGATACCTCTCCATGTGCTTCGGCGACCCGTGGGAGGGCGCGGTGCCGGTGGCGCAGGTGGTCGGGGTCGCGAAGGCGCTGATGGACCTGGGCTGCGACGAGCTGTCGCTGGGCGACACGATCGGGGTGGCGACGCCGGGCCACGTGACGGCGCTGCTGACAGCGCTGAACGAGTCGGGCGTGGCGACACCTTCCATCGGCGTGCACTTCCACGACACGTACGGCCAGGCGCTGTCCAACACGCTGGCGGCGCTCCAGCACGGGGTGAGCACGGTCGACGCATCGGCGGGCGGCCTGGGCGGCTGCCCGTACGCGAAGAGCGCCACGGGCAACCTCGCCACCGAGGACCTCGTGTGGATGCTCGACGGCCTGGGCATCGAGACGGGCGTCGACTTGGACGCCTTGACCGCCACCAGCGTCTGGCTGGCCGAACACCTGGGCCGACCGAGCCCGTCCCGCACGGTCCGCGCCCTGGCCGCAAGCTCCCCAGCCCCTTCCTCTTCTCCCGCCTCCCACAAGGAGTGAGTTACCCATGTCCCTGGACCACCGGCTGACCGCCGAGCACGAGGAACTGCGCCGCACGGTCGAGGAGTTCGCGCACGACGTGGTCGCGCCGAAGATCGGCGACTTCTACGAACGCCATGAGTTCCCGTACGAGATCGTGCGCGAGATGGGCCGGATGGGCCTGTTCGGGCTGCCGTTCCCGGAGGAGTACGGCGGCATGGGCGGCGACTATCTGGCGCTCGGGATCGCCCTGGAGGAGCTGGCCCGGGTCGACTCCTCGGTGGCGATCACCCTGGAGGCCGGGGTCTCGCTGGGCGCGATGCCGCTCCACCTCTTCGGCACGGAGGAGCAGAAGCGTCGCTGGCTGCCGAAGCTCTGCGCGGGTGAGGCGCTGGGCGCGTTCGGCCTGACGGAACCGGACGGCGGCTCGGACGCGGGCGGCACGCGCACGACGGCGGTGCTGGACGAGGCGAGAGACGAGTGGGTGATCAACGGATCGAAGTGCTTCATCACCAACTCCGGTACGGACATCACCGAGTTGGTCACGGTCACCGCGGTGACGGGCCGCAAGGAGGACGGCCGCCCCCTGATCTCCGCGATCATCGTCCCCTCGGGCACCCCCGGCTTCACGGTCGCCGCCCCCTACTCCAAGGTCGGCTGGAACGCCTCGGACACCCGCGAACTGTCCTTCTCCGACGTCCGCGTCCCGGCGGCGAACCTCCTGGGCGAACCGGGCCGTGGCTACGCCCAGTTCCTGCGCATCCTGGACGAGGGCCGCATCGCGATCTCCGCCCTGGCGACGGGCCTGGCGCAGGGCTGTGTGGACGAGTCCGTGAAGTACGCGGCCGAGCGCCACGCCTTCGGCAGGCCGATCGGCTCCAACCAGGCCATCCAGTTCAAGATCGCCGACATGGAGATGCGGGCCCACATGGCCCGCATCGGCTGGCGCGACGCGGCCTCGCGCCTGGTGGCGGGCGAGCCGTTCAAGAAGGAGGCGGCGATCGCGAAGCTGTACTCCTCGACGGTCGCGGTGGACAACGCCCGCGAGGCGACGCAGATCCACGGCGGCTACGGCTTCATGAACGAGTACCCGGTGGCGCGGATGTGGCGCGACTCGAAGATTCTGGAGATCGGTGAGGGGACGAGCGAGGTGCAGCGGATGCTGATCGCACGGGAGTTGGGTCTGCCGTCCTGACGTGCCGCCCGATGGTCTGGTCGCTGCCGCCCAGGCCGCCGTGGATGTGCCCACGGCGGCCTGGGCGGCTGAGCCAGCATGGGGCTCCCCGTCGCCATCCGGCGGCACGAGGTCGGGGCACAGCGAATGCCCGCACGTCGAGGGGACACACCTCGCCGACCCGGCACCCGGCCCTGCGGGCCGTGGTGGAGGGTTCCGCGTCCTGTACGACGCCGGCTACGAGATCGACCGCACGCGCGAGGAGCTCTTCGCCCGTTCCGCGACGCCGGATGAGGTGAAACCGCTCCAATCACCGAGCGGTGAAGCCGTGGTCGAGCTCCATCGAACCGCCTTCACCGCAGGCGGAACGGCGGTCGAGTTCGCCATCGGTGTACACGCCGCATCCAGGTTCCGGTGGACATACGACTTCGCGGTACCGGACTCGGCACGGAAGCAGGGCAATGCGTCATGATCTCCACCCAGTCCTGGTCGGACGCCCGGCAGGTGTGGGACCGCCACTTGATGCGCCATGCCCCCCGCCCCTGTTCGGTCATCATCGGGCTCGGCAGCCATGACCTGGGGGTGGCCGACGTATCGGCGGGGTTCCACCTGCGCGGACTGGCCCCCGTCATCGTGTTCACCGGCGCGACCAGCCCCACAACCCGCGCCCGGATGCCGCGCGGCGAGGCCGTGCACCACCGGGAGCGGGCCCTCGAACTCGGCGTACCGGGCTCCGCCTTACTGGTCGAGCCGCAGGCGCGCAACACCGGGGAGAACATCCGCCGCTCACGGGCCGTCCTCGACGAGCCGGAAGGGGCCGGAAGGGGCCCGAAAGGCGCGAAGGGACCGTGAGGCACACCGCCGGATCACATCCCCGCCCAGACACCCCCACCATCCGGCAAGGTTAGGCTAACCTTCCTTCGGATGCCTTAGCCGGAAGCCGGGCCCGTCCGCCCGCGGCTCCGGCCCGTATCGGAGGAGCTCCCGTTGACGCTGATGACTGCCACCGCCCCCGATGTCGCCCCGTTCCGGTTCTTCGACCTGACCGTCCTGCGGACCAGGCGGCTGGGGCCCTCCATCCTCCGGATCACTCTCGGCGGCCCGGGGGCCGAGGGCTTCCGGGCCGGGGGGCGCGACCAGAGCCTGTCGCTCTTCCTGCCGCGACCCGGCCGACGCGAGGCCGTGGTCCCGGAGGGGGAGAACGGGGCCTGGTACCCGAAGTGGCGGGCCCTGCCCGAGGACGTACGCGCGGTGATGCGCTCGTACACCGTGCGGGCCCAGCGGGCGCTGCCCGACGGTTCCACCGAGGTGGACATCGACTTCGCGCTGCACGGTGAGGGCGGGCCCGCCTCCCGCTGGGCGCTGACCGCCGCGGCCGGGGACCGGCTGAAGGCACTGGGGCCCGTCGTCGCGGACAACACCTCCGTACGCTTCCGGCCGCCGGCGGGCACCGACTGGGTCCTGATCCATGCCGACGAGACCGCCCTGCCCGCTGCCGCCGCCATCCTGGAGTGGCTGCCCGCCGACATGCCCGCCCGGGTCTGGCTGGAGGTCCCGTGCACCGAGGACCGGCAGGCCCTGAACACCGCGGCGAAGGCCCGGATCACCTGGCTCGTACGGAGCGAGGAGGCCGTCTCCGGCGTGGAGGCCGTGCGCGCCGCCGAGCTGCCCGAGGGCACGCCGTACGCCTGGATCGCGGGCGAGGCCTCCGGGGTGCGGTCGCTGCGCCGCCATCTCGTCCAGGAGCGGGGCCTCGACCGCAAGCGCGTCACGTTCGTCGGCTACTGGCGGCGCGGGCTCAACGAGGAGCAGGTGCGCGACACGGAGTCGGCCACCGGGGCCGACATCTCGGAGTAGGCCCTGCGGCCATCCGCCCCGCTCACCACTTCCCCGCTCCAGCGGCCCACCGAGCCCGCCCGAAGCGGGAGTAAAGCGGACAAGCGCTACAGCCCGGAGGGGGCGAGGGGCGATCGATTCAGGCTTAGGTTAGGCTACCCTCACTTCGACGTCGCGTCTCTCGCCCCCCGTCCCCTGCCCGGAGGGCCGCGATGAAATTCCCCTCACCCGGGAGGACCCCTTCATGCGTTCGCACCTGCTCAACAACACGACTGCGGAGCACTATCGGAGCACCGTCTCCGCAGGAGTGGACCGGGTCGCGGCCGCCCTCGCCGCCACCGAGCGGCCCTTCAGCGGGGTCGGTGTCGACGAACTCGCCCCCGTCGTCGACGCGATCGACCTCGACCGGCCACTGGGCGATGCCTCCGCCGCCCTGGACGAGCTCGGCGAGGTCTACCTCCGCGACGCCGTCTACTTCCACCACCCCCGCTACCTCGGGCATCTCAACTGCCCAGTCGTCATCCCCGCCGTGCTCGGCGAGGCCGTACTCTCCGCGATCAACTCCTCCCTGGACACCTGGGACCAGAGCGCGGGCGGCACCCTCATCGAGCGTCGGCTGATCGACTGGACCACCGAGCGGATCGGGCTCGGCCCGGCCGCCGACGGGGTCTTCACCAGCGGCGGTACGCAGTCCAACCTCCAGGCCCTGCTGCTGGCGCGGGAGGAGGCGAAGGTCCGGCCGGAGCACCTCACCCGGCTGCGGATCTTCACCTCCGAGTGCAGCCACTTCAGCGTCCAGAAGTCCGCCAAACTCCTCGGCCTCGGCCCGGACGCCGTCGTCTCCGTCCCCGTCGACCGCACCAAGCGCATGCAGACCGTGGCCCTCGCCCACGCCCTGGAGCAGTGTGTCGCCGAGGGCGCCATCCCGATGGCCGTCGTCGCGACCGCCGGCACCACGGACTTCGGGTCCATCGACCCGCTGCCCGAGATCGCCGCGCTCTGCGAGAAGTTCGCCGTCTGGATGCACGTGGACGCCGCGTACGGCTGCGGACTGCTCGCCTCCCGCGAGCGGCGCGGACTGCTCGAAGGCATCGCCCACGCCGACTCGGTCACCGTGGATTACCACAAGTCCTTCTTCCAGCCCGTGAGTTCGTCGGCCCTGCTGGTCCGCGACCGGGCGACCCTGCGGCACGCCACGTACCACGCGGAGTATCTGAACCCGCGCCGGATGGCCGAGGAGCGGATACCCAACCAGGTCGACAAGTCCCTCCAGACGACCCGCCGGTTCGACGCGCTCAAGCTGTGGATGACACTGCGCGTCATGGGCGCCGACGGCATCGGCGAACTGTTCGACGAGGTCTGCGACCTGGCCGCCGAGGGCTGGAAGCTGCTCGCCGCCGACCCGCGCTTCGACGTGGTGGTCCAGC
The DNA here is from genome assembly GCF_002382885.1 of Streptomyces sp. WZ.A104. Classification (GTDB taxonomy): domain Bacteria; phylum Actinomycetota; class Actinomycetes; order Streptomycetales; family Streptomycetaceae; genus Streptomyces. The sequence goes on along the minus strand of NZ_NWVL01000011.1, from coordinate 47,907 downwards.
CGCAGCTCTCCACGCTCGTCTTCCGCTACATCCCGTCCGGCGTCACCTCCCCTGCCGAGATCGACCGGGCCAACCTTTACGCCCGCAAGGCGCTGTTCGCATCCGGCGAGGCGATCGTCGCGGGCACCAAGGTCGGTGACCGCCAGTACCTGAAGTTCACCCTGCTCAACCCCGAAGCGACCGCGGAGGACATCGCCGCGGTTCTCGATCTCATCTCCGGCCACGCCGAGAAGTACCTGGGAGACTCCCTTGACCGCGCTTCCTGACCCCCACGACTTCATCGGGATCGGGCTCGGCCCGTTCAATCTCGGACTGGCCTGTCTGACCGAGCCGATCGACGAGCTCAACGGTGTCTTCCTGGAGTCCAAGCCGGACTTCGAGTGGCACGCCGGGATGTTCCTCGAAGGGGCCCATCTCCAGACGCCGTTCATGTCGGACCTGGTCACCATGGCCGACCCGACCTCGCCGTACTCGTTCCTGAACTACCTCAAAGAGCGGGGCAGGCTCTACTCGTTCTACATCCGGGAGAACTTCTACCCGCTGCGGACCGAGTACAACGACTACTGCCGCTGGGCCGCCGCGAAACTGAGCAGCATCCGGTTCAACGAGACCGTCGAACTCGTGACGTACGACGAGGGCACGGCCCTCTACACCGTACGGACCGCCTCCGGCGAGGAGTTCCGCGCCCGGCATCTCGTACTCGGGACGGGCACCCCGCCGTACATTCCCGAGCCCTGCCAGGGGCTCGGTGGGGACTTCATCCACAACTCCCGCTATCTGGAGGGGAAGGCCGAGCTCCAGAAGAAGAAGTCCATCACCCTGGTCGGCAGCGGGCAGAGCGCTGCGGAGATCTACTACGACCTGCTCTCCGAGATCGACGTGCACGGCTACCGGCTCAACTGGGTGACGCGCTCGCCGCGCTTCTTCCCGCTGGAGTACACCAAGCTGACGCTGGAGATGACCTCTCCGGAGTACATCGACTACTTCCACGCGCTGCCCGAGGAGACCCGCTACCGGCTGGAGACCGGGCAGAAGGGGCTGTTCAAGGGCATCGACGGGGAGCTGATCGACGCGATCTTCGACCTGCTCTACCAGAAGCACCTGCCCGGTCCCGTGCCGACCCGGCTGATCACCAACTCCGCCCTCACCAGCGCCCGTTACGACGAGGAGGGCGGGGCGTACAGCCTGGGGCTGCGCCAGGAGGAGCAGGGCAAGGACTACTCCCTGACCACCGAGGGCCTGATCCTCGCCACCGGCTACCGCTACGAGGCCCCCGCCTTCCTCGCGCCCGTCGCCGGGCGGCTGCGCCACGACAGCCGGGGCCGTTTCGACGTGGCCCGCAACTACAGCATCGACACCACCGGGCGCGGGGTCTTCCTCCAGAACGCCTCGGTGCACACCCACTCGATCACCTCGCCCGACCTGGGCATGGGTGCCTACCGCAACGCGTACATCATCGGCGAGCTGCTCGGCCGCGAGGTCTACCCGGTCGAGAAGTCCATCGCCTTCCAGGAGTTCGCCGTATGAGCCGCACCGACACCGACCGCGCCGACACCGGCCGTGCCGAGGGAATCGGCACGTTCACCGTCCGCCCGCTCGACCCCCTCGCCGACGCCGAGCTGGTGCACGGCTGGGTGACGCACCCCAAGGCCGCCTTCTGGCTGATGGGCGACGCGAAACTCCAGGACGTGGAGCGGGAGTACATGGCGATAGCCGCCCACCCGCACCACGACGCGTTCATCGGGCTGCACGACGGCGAACCCGCCTTCCTGATAGAGCGCTACGACCCCACCGAGGTCGAGCTGAAGGGGCTGTACGAGGCGGAGCCCGGCGATGTCGGGATGCACTTCCTGGTCGCCCCGACCGACACCCCCCTCCACGGCTTCACCCGAGCCGTGATCACCGCGGTGATGGACTTCCTGTTCGCCGACCCGTCGGTGCGCCGGGTCGTCGTCGAGCCCGACGTCACCAACAGCGCCGTGCAGACCCTCAACAAGGCCGTCGGTTTCGAGGTGCTGCGGGAGATCGCCAAGCCGGAGAAGGACGCCCTGCTGAGTGCCTGCACACGGGAGCAGTTCGAAGCAGCAACCGGAGGTAACGACCGATGACGACCACCCTCGCCGACAGCGTCGCCCACCTCTCCCCGGAACGCTGGGCCACCGCAAACCGACTGCTGGTCCGTAAAGCACTGGCGGAATTCAGCCACGAACGGCTACTGGCTCCCACACCTCTGGGCGAAGACCGCTTCACCGTCCGTAGCGACGACGCCTCCACCGAGTACCGTTTCACCGCACGCCTCTTCGCCCTGGACCACTGGCAGGTCGCCGCGGACAGCATCACCCGGCACCGGAACGGCGTCGAACTCCCTCTGGACGCCGTCGAGTTCTTCATCGAGCTGCGGCACACCCTCGGGATCTCCGACGAGGTGCTGCCGGTCTACCTGGAGGAGGTCTCCTCCACCCTGGCCGGAACCGCTTACAAACTCACCAAGGAACCGGCCACCTCCGGCCGGCTCGTCGCCGCCGGCTTCCAGGCCATCGAGACCGGGATGACCGAGGGCCACCCCTGCTTCGTCGCCAACAACGGACGGCTCGGCTTCGGGGTGGACGAGTACCGTGCGTACGCCCCCGAGGCCGCGGCGGAGATCCGCCTCGTCTGGCTGGCCGCCCGCCGCTCGCGCGCCACCTTCACGTCGGGTGCCGGGATCGACTACGAGGCGCTGGTCGAGGGCGAGTTGAGCGAGGCGACCCGGGAGCGGTTCGCCGGGGCGCTGCGCGGACTCGGCCTGGACCCGGACGACTACTTCCTGCTGCCCGTCCACCCCTGGCAGTGGTGGAACAAACTGGCGGTCACCTTCGCCGGTGAGCTGGCCGAACGGCATCTGGTGGTGCTCGGGGAGGGCGAGGACTGCTATCTCGCCCAGCAGTCGATCCGCACGTTCTTCAACACCGACCACCCGGAGAAGCACTACGTCAAAACGGCGCTGTCCGTCCTCAACATGGGCTTCATGCGCGGGCTTTCGGCCGCGTACATGGAGGCCACCCCGGCGATCAACGACTGGCTGGCCGGTCTCATCGAGCGTGACGACCTGCTGCGCGGGGCCCGGTTCTCGATCATCCGGGAGCGGGCCGCGATCGGCTACCACCACCGGTCCTACGAGGCGGCGACCGCCAAGGGCTCCCCGTACCGGAAGATGCTCGCCGCCCTGTGGCGCGAGAGCCCGGTGCCGGGCCTCCAGCCGGGCGAGCGGGTGGCGACGATGGCCTCCCTGCTCCACACCGACCACGAGGGCCGCTCGGTGGCCGGGGCGCTGATCGCCGAATCCGGGCTGGACGCGCAGACGTGGCTGCGGCACTACCTGGACGCCTATCTGGTGCCGGTGCTGCACAGCTTCTACGCCTATGACCTGGTCTACATGCCGCACGGCGAGAACGTGATCCTGGTCGTGGAGGACGGGGTCGTCACCCGCACGATCTTCAAGGACATCGCCGAGGAGATCGCGGTGATGGACCCGGACGCGGTGCTGCCGCCGCAGGTCGAGCGCATCCGGGCCGAGGTCCCCGAGGACATGAAGCTGCTGTCGGTCTTCACCGACGTCTTCGACTGCTTCTTCCGCTTCCTCGCGTCCGGCCTGGCCACCGAGGGCATCCTCGACGAGGAGACCTTCTGGCGGACGGTCGCGGCCTGTGCGCGCGACTACCAGGACTCGGTGCCGTACCTCTCGGACAAGTTCAAGGAATACGACCTGTTCGAGGCGGAGTTCGCACTGTCCTGCCTCAACCGGCTCCAGCTGCGCAACAACCAGCAGATGGTCGACCTCAACGACCCGGCCGCCGCGCTCCAGTTGGTCGGCCGCCTGAAGAACCCGCTCGCCGGGTACTGAGCGAACGGCCCCACCGACCGGTGAGCGCCCGAGGACGGTCCCTCGGGCGCTCACCCCTTCCCCCCTCCGGAGCCGACCGGACACACACCGTGAGCGGAAACCGACCGGATCGCCGGGTACGAGGGACGGCCCCGGGGGTCGGCGGGGCGACGGCTGGCAGAATCGCGGCCGTGGCAGAAATCATCCAGCGCGACGGAACGTGGACGTTCGACGGGGAGACGGTACGCATCGTGCCGGGGGGAAAGGCGCATCCGCTCCGGCAGGCGCTGGGTGAGATGTCCGTGCCGATCCAGGCCGTGGCGGGCATCTCGTTCGAGCCGGACCGCAAGGGCGGGCGGCTGCGGCTGCGGCTGCGCGGCGGCGCCTGCCCGGTGCTGCGGGCCGCCGACGGCCGCCTCAAGGACGGCGCGGACCCCTATCTGCTGGCCGTGGAGAAGGACCGCACGGGCGTCGCGGAGTACTTCGTCGACGAGGTCCGCAACGCGCTGCTGATCGAGCAGGTCCCGGGCACCCCGGTGGACCGCTTCCTGCTGCCCGGCCCGGCGCTGCCGGTCTCCGGCGGGGGCGGCGACGGCACGGCGTCCTTCGACGGCGAGACCATACGGCTGACCTGGAACTGGAAGGCCGAGGAGTCCAAGACCTCGGCCGGACCCTCGTCCTTCCCGCTGACGCGGATCGCGGGGGTGCGCTGGCTGCCCGCGATCGGCCTGGAGTACGGCTACCTCCGCTTCGAGCCGACGGACAGCCCCTCCGCGGCGCCGCCGAAGCACGACCCGTACTCCCTGGAGCTGTGGGGGCTGTCGAAGAAGGAGTACACCGCGGTGGTGGTCGCGGCGGCGGTGCTGGCCCGGCTGCCCGGCGCCGACGCGGCGGTGGACGGGCCCGGGGCGGCCCCGGCCCTCACGAAGGCGGCCGCTCCCGCCGCTGACCACGACGCCCTGCTGCGGCGGCTACGGGAGCTGGGCGAGCTGCACCTGGCCGGAATCCTCACCGACGAGGAGTTCAGCACCGCGAAGCAGGCCGTTCTGCGCAGCATGTGACCCGATCCGGAGACCTTAAGTCGCCCCCCTGCCCGATTTCGGGCAGATTTCTTGCATAAGCGCGCTCCGACACGCAATATCGACGGGTGCTTGAACGCCGCTCGTCGCACGACGACCTCATCGATCACCTCGTCCGCTCCACCGCGCTCCAGCGCGGTGAGGCGGCCCGGGTGATCCTCGACGTGCTGGCGTACTTCGACGAGAGCACCGACGACTTCGTCCGGCGCCGCCACCGTGAACTGCAGTCCGGCGGCCTGGTCAACACGGAGATCTTCGAGCGGATCGCGGCCGAGCTGCCGCACCGCGCGGTGGCGCCGCCGGAGCTCTCGCTCCGCCAGCTGCGCCGCATCGTCTACGGCTGAGCGAGCCGGGCGCCCGTGCGCGGGGCGCCGAACACATGCGGGTACGGGAACGTGTACGTCGATGGAGGGGCAGAGAATCCATGTGCGGGATCGTCGGATATATCGGAAAGCGTGATGTGGCACCGCTGCTGCTGGAGGGTCTTCAGCGGCTGGAGTACCGGGGGTACGACTCCGCGGGCATCGTCATCACCGGCAAGGCCACGGCGGGCAAGCCGGGCGTACTGAAGATGGTCAAGGCCAAGGGCCGGGTCCGTGAGCTGGAGGCCAAGGTCCCCAAGCGGTTCGCGGGCACCGCCGGCATCGCGCACACCCGCTGGGCCACCCACGGCGCCCCGAGCGACGAGAACGCCCACCCGCACCTGGACGCGGAGAACAAGGTCGCCGTCGTCCACAACGGGATCATCGACAACGCCTCCGAGCTGCGCGCCAAGCTCGTCGCCGACGGGTTCGCCTTCCTCTCCGAGACCGACACCGAGGTCCTGACCCACCTCATCGCCCGGGCCCAGGCGGACACGCTGGAGGAGAAGGTCCGCGAGGCGCTGCGCTCGGTCGAGGGCACCTACGGCATCGCCGTGATGCACGCCGACTTCAACGACCGCATCGTGGTGGCCCGCAACGGCTCCCCGGTCGTCCTCGGCATCGGCGAGAAGGAGATGTTCGTCGCCTCCGACGTCGCCGCCCTGGTCGCCCACACCCGCCAGGTCGTCACCCTGGACGACGGCGAGATGGCCACCCTGAAGGCCGACGACTTCCGTACGTACACCACGGAGGGCTCGACCACGACGGCCACGCCGACGACCGTGGAGTGGGAGGCCGAGTCGTACGACATGGGCGGCCACGACACGTACATGCACAAGGAGATCTCCGAGCAGGCCGACGCCGTGGACCGCGTCCTGCGCGGCCGGATCGACGACCGGTTCTCCACCGTGCACCTGGGCGGCCTCAACCTGGACGCCCGCGAGGCGCGCGGGGTGCGCCGGATCAAGATCCTCGGCTGCGGCACCTCGTACCACGCGGGCCAGATCGGCGCCCAGCTGATCGAGGAGCTCGCCCGCATCCCCGCCGACGCCGAGCCGGCCTCCGAGTTCCGCTACCGCAACCCGGTCGTGGACCCCGACACCCTGTACATCGCGGTCTCCCAGTCGGGTGAGACGTACGACGTGCTGGCCGCCGTCCAGGAGCTGAAGCGCAAGGGCGCCCGGGTCCTCGGTGTGGTCAACGTGGTCGGCTCCGCGATCGCCCGGGAGGCCGACGGCGGTACGTACGTCCACGCGGGCCCGGAGGTCTGCGTGGTCTCCACCAAGTGCTTCACCAACACCGTGGTCGCCTTCGCGCTGCTGGCGCTGCACCTTGGCCGCATCCGGGACCTGTCGGTGGCCGACGGCAAGCGGATCATCGACGGGCTGCGGAAGCTGCCCGAGCAGATCAGCGAGATCCTCGCGAACGAGGACGAGATCAAGCGGCTGGCGGCGGAGTACGCGGACGCGAAGTCGATGATGTTCATCGGCCGGGTGCGCGGCTACCCGGTGGCCCGTGAGGCATCGCTGAAGCTGAAGGAGGTCTCGTACATCCACGCCGAGGCCTACCCGGCCTCCGAGCTGAAGCACGGCCCGCTCGCGCTGATCGAGCCCGCGATGCCGACCGTGGCGATCGTGCCGGACGACGACCTGCTGGAGAAGAACCGCGCCGCGATGGAGGAGATCAAGGCCCGCAGCGGCCGCATCCTCGCCGTCGCCCACCAGGTGCAGGAGAAGGCCGACCACACCATCGTCGTGCCGAAGAACGAGAACGAGCTGGACCCGATCCTCATGGGCATCCCGCTCCAGCTCTTCGCGTACCACACGGCGCTCGCGATGGGCCGCGACATCGACAAGCCGCGCAACCTGGCGAAGTCCGTGACGGTGGAGTAGTCGCCGGTACGTACGTGAGTGGGCCCCGCACGGTCGTGAGGACGGTGCGGGGCCCAACGCGTGCGTCGGCCAGGGCTTCTGGCTGGTGCTCAGGGAATGACGATGACGGGGCGCTGTGCGCGGCGGGCGAGGCGGCCCGCGACCGAGCCGAAGATCCGGCCGACGATGCCGTGCGTGGAGCCCACGACGATGGCGTCGGCGGCGTACTCCCGGCCGACCTCCTCCAGTTCGTGGCAGATGTCACCGCCGCGCTCGACCAGCACCCAGGGGACCTCGGAGAGGTAGTCCGCGCAGGCCAGCTCCAGGCCGAGGACCTCGGTGCGGTGGTCGGGGACGTCGACGAAGACAGGGGGCTCGCAGCCCGCCCAGACCGTCGTCGGGAGCCGGTTGGCGACATGGACGATGATCAGGCCCGAGCCCGACCGTCCGGCCATACCGATGGCGTACGCCAGGGCCCGCTCACTGGATGTGGAGCCGTCGAAGCCGACCACGACTCCGTGGCGGAAGGCGGGATCGCACGCATGGCGCGCTTCTTCGACCGGTCGCGTCTCCGACCCGGGGTCGGCTACCTGCTTGCGGTCTTTGGGTTCAGGGATTTCGTGACCGGCCATCGGTGTCTCGGCGAAGAGAGTCCTCATGAGGAGGGAGCGGTTTCGAGCGGTGCATCAGCTGGTGAGCCTGGTGGGTGAGCTCTGTCCGGGAATCATCTTCCCAATCCCCTACCCCCAAGGGTACGGCGTCACTCCTCCACTGCCCAGATGCCCGCAAAAGCGCGCGTGACGCTGGAGGGAGCATGCCCGAGGCTGTCCGGGATGGCAATGCCGGTTGTGTCGTACACGGGCCCCGGGGAGCCCGAACACCGTCGGCCGCCCCGTTTTTCCGGGCGGCTCCACAACCGCCCGGCGCACCCGACAGTGACCCCCGCACCCGGTCTCCGTTAGCCACACCGTCACCGAGTCACCACCCCAGGGAGCGATGCCGTGCCGACCCCCGTGCGACCCCCGTCCGAGCCGAGCCCTGCACCGGCGCACGACGCTGCGGGCGACGTGGTCCGCTGGGCCGTCTTCAGCTGCCTGCTCGTACCGGCGGTTCTCGTGGCCCACGGCACATCGGTCGGCAGTGCGGCGCTCTGGGCCCTCGGGCTCGCCTGCGTCACGACCGCCTGCCGAATCCTGCTGCGGAGGTCAGAGCGCACCCCGGCCCATGTGGGCGAGGGAGCGCATCGGCGCGGCCGCTAGACGGCGTTGTGCGCCGGGCGTGACCGGATCCAGCACACACAACCGATGGTTTTCAGCCAACTTCACCCAGGTGCCGAACCCTTAGCCGGATGGCCGGACAACCCACCGCCCACCAGGCAGGAAGAGACCGCGCGGTACGCTTTCACCCGACGCGGACGGGCCACGTTCGTGAGGGGCACTTCCCTGTGCGCTTCGCGAGTGAAACGCTTCGTGATCGAACGCTTCACGCCACGTTTCCTTATCGACATAGAGCTGGTGGGGGAAGGTGTCACGGCGGGACCACGCGACGCAGTAGATTCGATCTTGGAAATCGGAGACTGGGGACACGTGCAACACCGAGGGGAAACGTGCAGGAGCGACAGGCCCGTAAGGACCAGGGAGACGCGAACACCGAGGGGGGCTTAGCGTCATGAGCCAGGACTCCGCCGCCGCGACGGAGGCCGCACGCAAGCTGACCGGGCGGCGACGCCGGGAAGTCGTTGCCGTGCTGCTGTTCAGCGGCGGCCCTATCTTCGAGAGCTCCATCCCGCTCTCCGTTTTCGGAATCGACCGGCAGGACGCGGGAGTTCCCCGCTACCGCCTGCTGGTCTGCGGCGGCGAGGACGGACCGCTGCGCACAACGGGCGGACTCGAACTGACCACACCGTACGGCCTGGAGGCGATCAGCAGGGCAGGCACCGTGGTGGTGCCCGCCTGGCGGTCGATCACCTCGCCGCCGCCCGCCGAGGCACTGGACGCGCTGCGGCGCGCCCATGAGGAGGGCGCCCGCATCGTCGGTCTGTGCACGGGAGCCTTCGTGCTCGCGGCCGCCGGCCTGCTGGACGGACGGCCGGCCACCACACACTGGATGTACGCACCGACGCTGGCCAAGCGCTATCCGTCGGTGCACGTCGATCCGCGCGAACTCTTCGTGGACGACGGCGACGTACTCACCTCCGCCGGTACGGCGGCAGGTATCGATCTCTGCCTCCATATAGTCCGCACCGACCACGGCACGGAAGCTGCCGGGGCGCTCGCCCGCCGGCTCGTCGTGCCGCCGCGGCGCAGTGGCGGGCAGGAGCGCTACCTGGACAGGTCTTTACCGGAGGAGATCGGCTCCGACCCGCTCGCCGAGGTCGTGGCCTGGGCCCTGGAGCATCTGCACGAGCAGTTCGACGTGGAGACGCTCGCGGCGCGCGCCTATATGAGCAGACGGACCTTCGACCGCAGGTTCCGCTCGCTCACGGGGAGCGCACCGCTCCAGTGGCTGATCACCCAGCGGGTGCTTCAGGCACAGCGGCTGCTGGAGACCTCCGACTACTCGGTCGACGAGGTCGCGGGCCGCTGCGGCTTCCGCTCCCCGGTCGCGCTGCGCGGGCACTTCCGCCGCCAGCTCGGCTCCTCCCCCGCCGCGTACCGGGCCGCCTACCGGGCCCGTCGTCCGCAGGGGGTGGCGGAGAGTGCCGCGACGGTGGTCGAGACGATGGTGCCCAGCCAGGGGCCACCGTCCGGACGCCGGGGCGCGCCGGGGCCGTCAGCGCCCGTCGCGGTGGTGGCGGCGGTGGGCTCCGGGGAGCACTCCCTGCCGGGTCCCGACGCGTACGTTCCCGGTCGCCCGGCCCTGCCGGGACAGCGGAGTGCCCCGTAGGGTGGGGCGCATGAACGACCGCATGGTGTGGATCGACTGCGAGATGACCGGGCTCTCGTTGACGGACGACGCACTCATCGAGGTGGCCGCCCTGGTCACCGACTCGGAGCTGAACGTGCTCGGTGAAGGGGTGGACATCGTGATCCGCCCGCCGGACGCGGCCCTGGAGACCATGCCCGAGGTGGTGCGGCAGATGCACACCGCCTCGGGCCTCCTCGACGAGCTGGCCGGGGGCACCACCCTGGCCGACGCCGAGGAACAGGTCCTGGCATATGTCCGCGAGCATGTGAAGGAGCCGGGCAAGGCCCCGCTCTGCGGAAACTCGGTCGGCACCGACCGCGGTTTCCTCGCCCGGGACATGCGGGAGCTGGAGGGCTATCTCCACTACCGGATCGTGGATGTGTCCTCGGTCAAGGAGCTGGCCCGCCGCTGGTATCCCCGGGCGTATTTCAACAGCCCGGACAAGAGCGGCAACCACCGGGCACTCGCGGACATCCGTGAATCCATCGCGGAGCTCCGCTACTACCGGGAGGCGGTCTTCGTCCCGCAGCCCGGCCCGGACTCCGAGCGCGCCAAGGAGATCGCGGCGCGCCATGTGGTCCCGGCCACACCGTAGGAACGTGCTGGTCACGGGCGTAAACGCGCCCGTGGACCGGCTCCGGGAAACGGGGGCGCGAGCACCCTCCCGGACCCTGTACACTTTTTCTCGGCCGGTCGGAAACGACCGGACGACATGGTGGGTATAGCTCAGCTGGCAGAGCACCTGGTTGTGGTCCAGGATGTCGCGGGTTCAAGTCCCGTTACTCACCCTGCTGAGAGGGCCCCGGTCTTTGGACCGGGGCCCTTTCGCGTGCCGTGGAGCCGGGCCCGACGTCAGTCGGCCGCCGGTTCCCCCGTACGGGAGCGGCGGGAGCCCGGCAGCTCCAGGTGCGCGACGACCTGCGCGCGGAAGCACCCTTGACCATGTCGTGCAAGAGGCCCCCCATATGCGCCACCGCACGGAACGCACCCGGGCAGCTCGCCGCATGATGTGTGGTGCGTCACACATTCGCCGTACTCCGCGAAACACTAGCCGTCGGATCCGGGGGACGTGGAGGGCTCGTGAAATACGGAAGCCTCGCTTACCGTCACGAGCCTCGCCACTCCTCACGAGGAGTCGCGGACCACCAGCTCCGTGGGCAGTACGACCGTGGGGCGTTCGGCGCCCGGGGCGCGGCCCGCGATCTCGTCCAGGAGGAGCTGGGCCATGCGGCGGCCCATCTCCTCGATGGGCTGGCGGACGCTGGTGAGGGCCGGGTGCATATGGCGGGCGACCACCGAGTCGTCGAAGCCGATCAGGGCCACGTCCTCGGGGATGCGGCGGCCCGCCTCGCGCAGGACCTGGCGGGCCCCGGCCGCCATCACGTCGGAGGCGGCGAAGACCGCGTCGAGGGCGGGGCGGCGGGTGAGGAGTTCGCGCATCGCCCGCGCACCGCCCTCCTCCGTGAAGTCGGCGGGGGCGACCAGGTGCTCGTCGGGTGCCAGGCCGGCCTCGGAGACCGCGGCGCGGTAGCCGTCCAGGCGGCGCTGGGCCCCGTAGACCTCCAGGCGGCCGGTGATCGTGGCGACCTGGCGGCGGCCCCGGGAGACCAGGTGCTCGACGGCGGCGCGGGCACCCTCGAAGTTGTCCGAGTCGACCGAGGCGAGGGGTTCGGCGGCGTGCCGGGCGCCGCTGATCACGCACGGCATGCCCAGCTGTTCCAGCAGCTCGGGCAGGGGGTCGTCGGCGTGCACGGCGACCAGCAGGACGCCGTCGACGCGGTGGGCGGTCAGGTACTGGGCGAGGCGGCGGCGCTCGCGGTCGTTGCCGGCGAGGGTGAGGAGCAGCTGCATCTCGGTGTCGGCCAGGGCCGCTCCGACGCCCCGGACTATGGCGGAGAAGTACGGCTCCGCGAAGAACCGGGTCTCCGGCTCGGGCACCACGAGGGCGATGGCGTCGGTGCGGTTGCCCGCGAGGGCGCGGGCGGCCCGGTTGGGGACGTACCCCAGCTCGGCGACGGCCGCCTCGACCGCCTCCCGGGTCGCCTCGCTGACCCGGGGCGAGCCGTTGATGACCCGCGAGGCGGTGCCCCGGCCGACGCCGGCCCGGGCCGCCACCTCTTCGAGCGTGGGCCGCCCGCCGCTCCGTACTCGCGCTGCCGCCATGGCTGCCTCCCCGTTCCCGGTCAATTTCTCACAGCCGTAACGTCAATCCAAGTCCCGGATCGATCACCCCGGCGGGTGTGGCGGCCACGGTTTGGGAGCGCTCCCAGGCGGCTTTCGCTCACGCCTCCGGGAGCAGCGCGTGGCGGGCGATCACCTCGCTGTACCAGTGGGCGCTGGACTTGGGCGTACGGCGCTGGGTCGCGTAGTCGACGTACACCGCGCCGAAGCGCTTGGAGTAGCCGTAGCCCCATTCGAAGTTGTCCAGCAGGGACCAGAGGAAGTAGCCGCGTACGTCCGCCCCTTCGGCCACCGCCCGCCGCACCGCCGCCAGGTGGCCGTGCAGATAGGCGATCCGTTCGGGGTCGTGGACCCGGCCCTCCTCGTCCGGGTCGTCCGCGAAGGCCGCGCCGTTCTCGGTGACCATCAGCGGGAGGTCCGGGTGCTCGCGGGAGACGTCCATGAGGAGGCTGTACAGGCCGTCCGGGTCGACCGACCAGTTCATGGCGGTGCGCGGCCTGCCCTCGGCGAGATGGAAGGCGACATGCTCCGAGCCGGGCCACGGCGAGTGCTCGCTGCTTCCGTGGCCGTCGTTGCGGGTGTCCCCGGCCCCGGAGGCGGGGGTGGAGACGATGGTGGGGGTGTAGTAGTTGACGCCGAGCACGTCGAGCGGGCGGGCGATCGCGGAGAGGTCGCCCTCGTGGACCAGCTCACTCCAGTTCAGCAGGTGTTCGGTGTCGGCCAGCAGGTCGTCCGGGTACGCGCCCCTCAGCATCGGGCCGGTGAAGATCCGGTTGCCCACCGCGTCGATCCGGCGGGCCGCGTCCGCGTCCGCCTCACCGCCGGTCAGCGGGCGCACCTGGTGGAGGTTGAGGGTGACCGAGAGCTGCGCGGCAGCGGGGAGGTTCGCGCGCAGCGCCTCGGTCGCCCGGCCGTGGGCGAGGTTGAGGTGGTGGGCGGCCCGCAGCGCGGCGGCCGGTTCGGTGCGGCCCGGGGCGTGGACCCCGGAGCCGTAACCGAGGAAGGCCGAGCACCAGGGCTCGTTCAGCGTCGTCCACATCCCGACCCGGTCGCCGAGCGCCCGGGCCATGACGGCCGCGTAGTCCGCGAACCGTTCAGCCGTCGCACGCTCCGGCCAGCCGCCCGCGTCCTCCAGCTCCTGGGGCAGGTCCCAGTGGTAGAGGGTGGCGACGGGCGTGATGCCCGCCTCCAGCAGCTCGTCGACGAGCGAGCGGTAGAAGTCCAGGCCGCGTTCGACCGCCGGGCCGCGGCCGGTGGGCTGGACGCGGGACCAGGAGACGGAGAAGCGGTACGCCTTCAGCCCGAGCCGCTTCATCAGGGCGACGTCGTCGCGGTAGCGGTGGAAGTGGTCGGCGGCCACGTCTCCGGTGTCGCCGCCGAGCACCTTGCCGGGCGAGTGGCTGAAGGTGTCCCAGATGGACGGGGTGCGGCCGTTCTCGGTCACCGCCCCCTCCACCTGGTACGCGGCCGTGGCCGCGCCCCACAGGAAACCGGCCGGGAAGGGGGCCGTGGTGGCGGGGGCCTGCTGCGGGCCCGCGTCGGGTCGTACGAGTGTCATGGGGGAGCGCTCCCGGAAGGGTAGGGGGGTGAGGAGTGAGAGGTGTGGAGAGAGATGTGGAGTGAGAGGGAGGGCGGGGGGCTTCAGCCCTTGACCGCGCCTGACATGATCCCGCCGACGATCTTCTTGCCGAACACCACGAACACCACCAGCAGCGGCAGCGTGCTGATCAGCGCGCCCGCCATGACGATGGACTGGTCAGGGGTGTAGGAGGCGCTGAGCTGGCCGAGCGCCACCTGAAGGGTCGGGTTCTGCTGGTTGAGGGCGAGATAGGGCCAGAAGAAGTCGTTCCACGCCTGCACGAAGGTCAGCATCCCGAGCACCATCATCGCGGGGCGTGCCACCGGCAGCACCACGCTGCGCACGATGCGGAAGTTGTTCGCACCGTCGATCTTGGCCGCCTCGATCAGCTCATACGGCAGTGCCTCGATCAGGTACTGCCGCATGAAGAACACGCCGAACGCGCTCACCAGCGTCGGGAAGATCACCGATTCGAGCTGACCGCCCCAGCCGAGGCCCGACATCATCATGAAGAGCGGGACCACGCTGAGCTGCGGCGGGATGGTGAGGGTGGCGATCACCGCGGTCATCAGCCAGCCCCGGCCCCGGAAGCGCATCTTGGCGAACGCGTACCCGGCGAGTGTGCAGAAGAAGAGCGTGGCGGCCGTGATGGAGGCGGAGACGATGAAGCTGTTGACGATCGCCTTGCCGAGGTTCGCCTGCTCCCAGGCCGTCTGGAGGTTCTCCAGCAGCTTGCCGCCGGGCAGGAACGGCGGCGTGGAGGCGAGGACTTCGTCCTGGGTGCGGGAGGCCGCGACCAGGGTCCAGTAGAGCGGCAGCAGCGAGCCGAACCCGACGACGGCGAGCGCGAGGTAGGCGAAGGGGCCGCCCTTCAGCTGCTGGCCCGCCCCCATCCGGAAGCGGCGCGGGCGGGGCGGTCCGCCGCTCCTGGGGGCCGCCGCGAGCTGCCCGGGGGCGGTGCGTGTGGGGCTGGTCATGGTCATGGAAGCGCTCCCGGTCAGGCCGCGGAATCGGACGTGCGGACGTAGCGGCCGATGAGCCAGTTGACCGCGGCGACGAGGAGCAGGAGCGCGAGCATCGCCCAGGCCACGGCGGCCGCCGGGCCGAGATGCCCGAGGTTCCAGCCGTAGTTGTAGAGGTAGATGCTGAGCGTCTCGTACTGGTTCTCGTTGCCGCCGGTGGCGCCCAGCGCGCCGCCCTCCAGCAGCAGTGGCTCACCGAACAGCTGCATGGACCCGATGGTCGAGATGACGATGGTGAACAGGATCGTCGGCCGCAGCGAGGGAATGGTGACCTTGCGGAACTGCTGCCAGCGCGACGCGCCGTCCAACGAGGCCGCCTCGTAAAGGTCGTTGGGGACTGCTTGCATCGCGGCGAGGTAGATCAGCGCGTTGTAGCCGGTCCAGCGCCAGATCACGATGACCGCGATGGCGATCTTCGAAGTCCAGTGCCCGTTGGCCCAGTTGACCGGGTCGAAGCCGACGAGGCCGAACGCCCAGTTCAGCAGACCGCCGTCGGCCCGGAAGACCAGGGCGAAGACGAGGGCCGCCGAGGCGACGGACGTCGCGTACGGGGTGAGGATGACCGTGCGCCAGAACGTACTGGCGCGGAGGCGGTAGTTGAGCAGGTGCGCGAGGCCGAGCGCGACCAGGAGCTGCGGGACGGTGGAGATGACGCCGATCAGGAAGGTGTTGCTGACCGTGGTCCAGAACTCGGGGTCGTGCAGGATCGTGTCGAAGTTCTCCCAGCCGACCCACTCCATGGTGTCGAGGCCGGTCATCTCCACCCGGTGCAGGGCGATCCAGCCGGTGTACAGGAGCGGGTAGAGCCCGAAGGCCCCGAAGACGAGGAAGAACGGCGCGATGTACGCGTACGGGGAGGCCTTGTCGTCGAACCGCCACAGTCGGCTGCGCCACAACTGCCGCCGCTCGGGGTGAGGTTCGGGCGGTTCCTGCTGCGGGGCGCGGGGCGGCGGCACGTACGCGTCCCGGGCGGGGGTCGGGGTTGCCACGGGCGGGGGTCCTTCCCTGGAGTGACGGCGGGATGCCGGGGCGGGCGGGCCGGGGCGCGTGCCCCGGCCCGGGCGGTTCGGGTCAGCCGATGGCCTTGTCGACCGTCCGCACGGCCGCGTCCCAGGCCTTGTCCGGGCTGGTGCCGCGCTGCTCCATGTTGTTGATCTGCGTGGAGATGGAGTCCTTGATCACGCCGTCCTTCGGGCCGAGGACCGCCTCGGGGATGGACTTCGCACCGTCGGCGTAGATCTGGCCGATCGGCGCGTCGTTGAAGTACGGCAGGGTCGCGTTCTTCACGTCGGGCAGCTCGTAGGCGCCCTGGTTGGAGGGGAAGACCCCGATCGCCTTGAAGACGGCGGCCTGCTGCTCGGGGGCGGTCAGCCACTTGACGAGCTTGGCCGCCTCCTCCACGTTCTTCCCGGACTTCGGGACGGCGAGGAACGAGCCGCCCCAGTTGGCCGAGGTGGCACCGGGGGCGCTGGTGATGTCCCACGTGCCCTTGTTGGCGTCACCGGCGTACGTGGAGATCTGCCCGGCCATCCAGGCGGGGCAGACGACCGTGGCGACGGTGCCCTTGCGCAGGGCCGCCTGCCACTGGTCCTCGAACTGGGCCAGGCCCTGCGTCAGCTTCTTGGACGCGGCCTCGGCGGCGAGGTTCCAGCCCTTCCTGACGCCGGCGCTCTCCTTGTACACGGGCTCGCCGCTCGCGTCGTAGTACTGCTCGGGGCTGGAGCTGACCACGGCGTTGAACATGGCACTCGCGGAGTCCATGAAGTACGTGCCCTCGGGTGCCTTCTTCTTGTACCGCTCGCCGAGCGCGAGGAAGTCCTCCCAGCCGCCCTCGGTGAGCTTCGCGACCTCGGTGCGGTCGGTGGGCAGCCCGGCCTTCTCGAACAGATCCCGGTTGTAGCAGAGGGACATCGGACCGATGTCGGTGCCCGCGCCGATCACCGCGCCGCCGGGGGCGGTGGCCTGCTTCGCCTTCCACGACACCCACTGGCCGGTGTCGATCACCTTGGACAGGTCGGCGAAGGAGTCCGCCTTGGTGTCGACGATCTCCTTGATCCGGCCGACCTCGATGCCGTGGACGTCGGCGAGGCCGCTGCCGGAGTTCAGCTGCTGGAGGAGCTTGGGGTAGTAGTTCTTCTCCTCGGCGGTGGTGTCCTCCTTGACCGTGATCTTCGGGTTCAACTCGTGGTACTTCTCGAAGAGTCCGGCCTCCTTGTACCCGAACTGGCCGAAGTCGGCGACGGTCAGGGTGATGTTCCCGTCCGCGTCGGGCCCCTTGCCGGAGTCGGACGAGCCGCCGCATCCGGCGAGCAGGAGGGCGGTGACCGTCAGGCCAGCGGTGGCCACGATCGCGGTTCTACGGCGTCGGCCGGCGACGCTGCGGGTGATGCGCATTCCACTGCTCCTTGTTACGGGGAGTTCTGCGGGAAGTCCTGCTGGGGCTGGGAGTCCTACGGGAAGTCCTGCGGGGAGGAAGCGTGCGAGATCCTCTCCCGCTATCTGTGGGAGCGCTCCCATACATCGATGCCGGAAGGTTCCTGCCTCGAAGGGGTGGGTGTCAAGAGTTGAAGACGATTCCGTTGCCGGGGGATGTCGCGCACGCCGAAGCGCACCCCGGCCGGATGGGGGGGTGGAGTCCGGCCGGGGTGCGCGGGTGGGGGGCGTGGGTGGTCGGGGAGGTAGGGCGGGGGTGTGCGCGGGGTGGTACGGGGGTGGGCGCAGGGGGCGTACGAGGTTGGGTGCGGGGCTACTTGTACGCGGCGAACGCCTTCGTGAAGGCCAGTGGCTCCTGGTCGATCGAGCTGCACGTGGCGTCGGCGGCCGGCTTGGGGCCGCCCGGGCAGGCCTTGTCGCGGGTGCCGGACCACATCGCGAGGCGGCCGATGCCCTTCTGCTCGGCGAACTTCACCAGTTGCGTCGCGTCCTCGACGGTGAAGACCTCGGTGACGACGTCGTTCACGCCGATCATCGGGGTGACGGCGACGGCCTTCCACGCGGCGGCGTCCGAGAGCCCGAGAACTCCCCTGATCTGGGCCTGGGTGGCGGTCGCCGCCTGGATCGCGTACTCGCCCATGTCGTCGCTGTAGGCGGGCCCGTAGTCCATGGCCATGATGTTGACCGCGTCGACGCGGACACCGTTCTTCTTCGCGTCGGCGAGCAGGTCGATGCCCGGCCGGGTCAGACCCTCGGGCATCACGGGCAGCGTGAAGGCGACGTCCAGGTCGGGGTACTTCTTCTGGAGCTGGGCGATCGCCCGGGCGCGGCGGGTGTTGGCGGCCGCGTCGGGCAGGGCGGCGCCCTCGATGTCGAAGTCGACCTTGGTCAGGTCGTAGGCGTCGACGACCTTGCCGTACGCGGCGGCGAGATCGGCGGAGGAGGAGCAGTTCAGGGCCAGTTCGGCACCGGCCGCACCGCCGAAGGAGACCCGGACGTCGCCGCCCTTGCCCCTCAACGCGCCTATCTGCTTGGCCACTTGGTCGTCGCCGAGGCCGGTGACACCGCCCCACCGCGGGGCGCAGCCGCCGCCGGAGGTGATGAAGGCGAGGTGAAACTCCTGCACACCGGTCTTCGTGGCGGTGTCGAGGAGGTCGTAGGCCGGGTACAGCGAGGTGTCGATGTACGGGGCGAACCCGGCGGGGCCGGCCTCCCCACCGCCACCGGGGGTGCCGGTGGCGGTGGGGGTCGGCGTGGGGGGCGGAGTGGCCGGGGCCGTCGCGGTGGGGGACGCGGTGGGGTTGGCCGTCGGCGTGGGGGCGGTGGTCGGGGTGCTGGTCGGGCGGCCGCTGGGCGTGGGGGCCGGGCCGCCGCCCGCGGAGCAGGTGGCGCCGTTGATGAGGCAGGAGGCCGGGTCGCCCGCCGTGCCGGTGCCGGTGGCGGAGGCGACGAAGCCGACGGTGACGGTCTTGCCCGGGGCGAGCCCCTTGTCCCAGCTCGCGGGCTTCACGGTCACGTGGTCGCCCTTGACCGTGTGCTCGCCGTTCCAGAGGGAACTGATCGTCGTGCCGGCCGGGAGGTCGAACTCCAGGGTCCAGTCGGTGAGGGTCCTGTCGGTCTCGTTGGTGACCACGTACTGCCCGGTGTAGCCGCCGGTCCAGTCGCTGGTCCGGGTGTACGCGGCACCGACCGCGGCGGCCTGGGCCGTACCGGTGAGCGCGAACACCGTGCCACCGGCGATCGCCGCGGCGACGACCGCGCCGATCACCTTGGTACGGGTGCTCGCCGTGCGGCGGTGTGTACGGGAACCCATCACGTGCTGCCTGCCTCTGGTGTGCTGCGGATCGCTGAGCGGGGTTGCGGAGATGCGGGGATGTGGGGACGCGGAGCACGCTAGCGGCTGCGAAACGGGCAAAGGTGGCTTTACGGAAGGGAGTTGGCTTTCTTAGGGCGCGCTTAAGGAACGGATGGGTCCGGGTTAATACAGCGCCCGGGTCGGCGCACGGGAGGGACCGAGTCGACACACGGGAGGAGAGCGGGCGACGCAGGGGTGTGGCCGGGGGACTCAGGGCCGGGGAGCCGCGCCCGTCGTGGTCCGGAGCTCGCGCCGACGCTGGTGGCCGACCCGGCGGCCGTGGCCGCGGCGGCCGCGTTCGGGGCGGCTGCCGTGCAGAGCGATCCAGATCCGGACCTCCGTGCCGCCGAGCACGGAACGGCCGATGCGCAGGTCGCCGCCGGTGGACTCGGCGACCCGGCGCACGATGTCCAGGCCGAGCCCGGTGGAGCCGACCTCCCCGCCCTCCGTGTCGCGCCCGCTGGCGCCCCGGGCGAGGGCCGCCTCCGGGTCGGCGATGCCGGGGCCCGCGTCGGAGACGAGCACGATGACCGCGTCGCCGCTGTGGTGGACGTCGACCGCGAAGGCGGTGCCCTCGGGAGTGTGCCGGAAGACGTTGCCGAGCAACGCGTCGAGGGCGGCGGCCAGTTCGGGGCGGGCGACGGGGATGCGTACCGTACGGTCCACTCCCGCGAGGCGCACCTCGCGGCCCTCGTCCTCCGCCAGTGCCGACCAGAAGCCCATGCGTTCGCGGATCACTTCGGATGCGTCGCAGCCCGCGCCCGCGCCGGTCTGCACGCCCTGGGTCTGCGGGCGTTGCTCGCGGGCGGTGCGGATGATCGTGTCGACCTCGTGCTCCAGCTGCTGGACCGCCTCCCGGGTCTGTTCGGCCGCCGGACCCTCGCCGAGGGACGCGGCGTTCAGCCGGAGGACGGTGAGCGGGGTACGCAGCCGGTGCGAGAGGTCGGCGGCGAGCTCGCGCTCGTTGGCCAGGAGCTGGACGACCTGGTCGGCCATGGAGTTGAACGCGACGGCGGCGGAGCGAAGTTCGGCGGGGCCGTCCTCGGGGACCCGGGTGCCGAGGCGCCCCTCCCCCAGGTCGTGGGCGGCGCCCGCGAGGCGCTGGGCGGGCCGCACCATCCGTACGCCGAGCCGGTCGGCGACCGCGACCGAGCCGACGATCAGCGCGACGCCGACGCCCGCCAGTATGAGCCAGGCGGTGGCGACGCCGTTGGAGACCTCGCCCTCGGGGACGAACACCTCGACCACGGCGATGTCGCCGGTGCTCAGGGCTGTCGGCTGGAGGAGCGCGAAGCCGTCGGCGACCTCGGCGATGGAGGCCCGCCCGTCCGCCCGTACGGTCTCGATGTCCTTGGGGGCGGCGCGCCGGGTGCCGATGTCCAGGGGCCCGGCCCCGGCCCCGCCCTCGGCCCGGTCCCCGTCCGCCGCGTCGCCGGGGATATGGACGGCGAGGTGACCCCGGCCGCCGGGTTCGGTGGACAGGACGGCCCGGGTCAGCTCCTCGTGGTCGGTGGTGATGGTGAGCGTCGGAGCGATCGTGGCCGCCTGGCGTTCGGCGTCGGAGAACGCCCGGTCACTGGCCATCTCCCGGATGACGAGTCCCAGCGGTACGGCGAAGGCGATCACGACCATGGCGGTGACCGCCAGGCAGACCTTGACCAGGGCCCATCTCATGCGGGCGGCTCCGCGGCCGACGCACCGGCGTGCGTCGCGTCGGCCGGCGGCTGGAGTTTCACGCCGACGCCGCGCAGGGTGTGCAGATAGCGCGGGCGGGCTGCGGTCTCCCCGAGCTTGCGGCGCAGCCAGGACAGGTGGACGTCGATGGTCTGGTCGTCGCCGTAGGACTGCTGCCAGACCTCGGCCAGCAGCTCCTTGCGGGCGACGACCACGCCGGGCCGCCCGGCCAGGAAGGTCAGCAGGTCGAACTCTCGCCGGGTCAGGTCGAGTTCGGCCCCGTCCAGCTCGGCGCTGCGGCGCAGCGGGTCGATGGAGAGCCCGCCGACCCGGATGATCCTGGGCGGCGGCGCCTCCCCGCCCGTGGTCCGCGAGCGGCGCAGCACGGCGGCCATCCGGGCGGAGAGGTGTTCCACGGAGAACGGCTTGGTCAGGTAGTCGTCCGCGCCGTCGTTGAGCAGCCGGACGATCTCGTTCTCGTCGTCCCGCGCGGTGGCGATGATGACGGGCACGTCCGTGATGGAACGCAGCATCTTCAGCGCCTCGCGGCCGTCCAGATCGGGCAGTCCGAGGTCGAGGATGACCACGTCGAAGCGGAAGTGCGCGACCTCGCGCAGCGCTTCGAGCGCGGTGCCCACGCTCCGTACCGTGTGGGAGGCCTCACTGAGGTGCCGGATGAGGGCGGAACGTACGAACTGGTCGTCCTCGACCACGAGCACACTTGCCATGGGCGGCACCGTACGCCATGCGGACGGGCCCGGCCCCGTGGCCGCCGGAAACCTCCCCAAAGGCCCGGGAGGCCCGGAGGGAGAGGGATCGGGGGCGGGGGACAGCCCGGGTCCGGGTGGTGCAGAATGCGCCGGATGCAACGAGGACTCGTCCATACGATCGCGTGGTCGCTCGCCACCGGCGCGGCGGTCACGCTGTCGTGGTGGGGTGTGCACACGGTCATGACGGGGACGGCCTACGACCCGCCCCGGGCCGTGCCGATCTCGGTGGGTTCGGGGCCTCCGCAGCGCATCGGGCAGAGCACCGGCGAACCGCTCGTCTCCTCGACGCACCGCGCCTCGCCGTCGCCCTCCCCCTCGCCGCGCACCAGCAGCGGGAGCCCTTCGCCGTCGGCCCCGGCCCCCTCCCGTACGCCGTCGGGCACCCCGGCGAAGCCTGCCGGGCACCCGGGTTCGGGCGCGGTGAAGAGCTATCGCACCGACGGCGGCCGGGTGGTCTTCGAGCTCGGCCGCAGCTCGGCGAAGCTGGTCTCGGCGACGCCGGAGCCGGGCTGGTCGATGCGGGTGTGGACGAACGAGGCGTGGATCAGGGTCAACTTCGAGGGCGCGAACGGCGCGACGTATTCGGTGTTCTGCACCTGGAACGGGCATCCGCCGCTGGTGCAGATCGTCGACCCGTAGCGGAGTTCGCGGCGCTCAGGGGTTCTCGAAGGCCGAGGGCGGGGGTGCCGGTGACGGTTTGGCGGCCGCGTCGGTGACGACGGCCGCACCTCCGGTGAAGTCGGTGAGCGCGCGGCCGTGTTCGACGCGGCCGGGGTGCGGGTCGCTCGCCACCCGGCGGGTGAACTCGGCGACCGGGAGCGGCAGAGCCGAGGCGTACAGGACCGCGTTGCCGAAGCGGCGGCCCCGCCACACCACCGGGTCGGCGGCGAGCGCCAGTTCGGGGAAGACGGCCGCGGCGGTCGCGACCTGACCGCGCAGATGGGCGAGCGGGGGCCCGTCGGCGAGGTTGGCGGCGTAACTCCCGCCGGGCTTCACGACCCGCCGCACCTCGGTGAGGAACTCGGCGGAGGTGAGGTGGGCGGGCGTGCGGGCCCCGCCGAACACATCGGCGATGACGAGGTCGGCCCAGCCGTCCGGGAACCTGCCGAGCCCTTCGCGGGCGTCCGTCGCCCGGACCCGGACGCGGGCCTGGGCGTCCAGCGGGAGATGGTCGCGGACGAACCGCACGAGGGGTGCGTCGACCTCGACGATCTGCTGGGTGGAGCGGGGGCGGGTCGCGGCGGCGTACCGGGCGAGGGTGAACGCGCCGCCGCCCAGGTGGAGGACGTGCAGCGGCTGCTGCGGGGGCGCGGCGAGGTCGATGATGTGGCCGAGCCGCCGCTGGTAGGCGAACGACAGGTACGTGGGGTCGTCGAGGTCCACGTGGGACTGCGGGGCGCCGTCGATCAGGAGCGTGCTGCCGCGCGGCCGCTCCCGGTCGGGTATGAGCTCGGCGAGTCCGCCGTCGACCGGGCAGGAGACCTCTTCCTGCTCGGCGCGGCGCTGTCCCTTCTTCCTGCCCGCTGCTCCGCCCTTGCCCCCGGCCGGTCCTCCTCGACGTGCCACGTTCGCTGATCCTCGCTGGTGGGGGCCCGGGTCACCGGCCGCGGCGGAGTGTTCCGCCCGTGCGGCCATTATGGGCTCAGCAGCAGTTGTCGGCCGCCTCGATCAGCCGGGCCGCCTGGTCGAGGGCGGCGCGCAGTGCGGCGGGGTCGGTGACCGGGGTGCCCTTGGCGGGCGGGAGCAGCCAGCCGGTGCCGGAGACGGGCGGCTCGGCGGGGACGCGCAGCCCGCGGCCGTCCGTCCTCGTACAGGCGCTGCCCGGTACGTCCCAGGCGTCGGCGGTGCCCGGTGGGACGAGGAAGCCGAGGGTGTCGCAGGCTCCGTCGTGCAGGACCGGGCCGACGGCCTCGTGGTCGGCACCGCGGCGAAGGATGTCGACGGCTTCCAGGCCCTGCCGCGCCGGGACCGTGACGAGGTCGCAGGACTCGTGCTCCGGCACCGGGTTCCTCCCCGGGGCCACCGGGACCGCCGGGCATGTTGTCGCGGTCGTCCATGAGCCGGTCTCCCGGCCGAGATGCAACAAGGGAACCTCTCCTCTCATCGCCGAATCATCGCCGAACGGAGCCGCACTCCGTCTCCACATGGACCAACGGCACAGGTGCGTCAAGGGCTACGGGCCCACACCGCCGCAAAGGGTGGCAGTTCATGGCGGATCAAGGGAGAGATGCCCCTTTTGCGAAGAAACGCTGCGTGTGTGTCCTGTCACAGCAGGTACGTTCTTGCTCCGCCGGGACACCGGAAAACAGGAACCCGGCCGCACCAGAGAGGGGCCGGCCATGGGGTCGACAGGGGCAGTTCCCAACCTCGCCTTCCGCCGACTGCGCGGTCAGCGTTCCGCCGGGGAGTTCGCGGCGGCGGTGCGCAGAGCGGCGCGGGAGATCGGGGAGCAGGTCGCGTGCGACGCCCGCTACGTGGGGCGCGTGGAGTCCGGGGAGATCCGCTGCCCCAACTACGCCTACGAACGGGTCTTCCTGCACATGTTCCCCGGGGCGTCCCTGGCCGACCTGGGGTTCTCGGCCCGCGAGACCGTACGCGGAAGGGGGGCGCGGGTCGTGTCCGAGCCCCCGCCCGAACCTCCGCCCGCGCCCGTGTCCGTACCTGTGTCCCCACTCGCGCTTCACAGCGACATCCACGAAACCGACGAGGAGAGCGACGTGCTGCGTCGCGTATTCATGACGAGCGGCACCGCCACGGTGGCGGCCGCTTCACTGGGGCTCGGCGAGGCGCCCGCCTCCGCCGCCACCCGGGTCTCCCTGCCCGCGCAGCGCCGGGTCGGCGAGACGGAGGTGAGCGCCGTCGAGAAGGCCGTACGGCAGATCCGGCTGCTGGACGACCGGCACGGCGCGGACGGGCTGTACCGGCGGGCCGCCCAGCCGCTTCGCGCGGCCTACGAGCTGCTGGACGCCGGGACCACCGCGCGGCGCGCCACCGCGGACCGGCTGCACGCGGGAGCGGGCGAGCTGGCCATCTCGGTGGGCTGGCTGGCCCATGACTCGGGCCGCTTCGACGACGCACGCTCGCACTACGCGGAGGCACTGGCCACGGCCCGGCTGGCCGGGGACGCGGGCCTTGAGGCGCACGCGTTCTGCAACACGTCGTTCCTGGCCCGGGACGCGGGGCGGCCGCGGGAGGCGGTACGGGCGGCGGAGGCCGGACAGCGGGCCGCCCGCACGCTGGGCTCGCCCCGGCTGCTGGCACTGCTCGCGCTGCGGGAGGCGGGGGGCCGGGCGGGGCTCGGTGACCGTACGGGGTGCGACCTGGCGATCGGGCGGGCGCGGGCGGCGTTCGAGCGGGGGCCCGCGGCCGGGGACCCCGAGTGGATGAGCTTCTTCCGGGAGGCGGAGCTTGAGCTGCTGGAGGCGCAGTGCTGGTCGGCGCTGGGCGACTGGTCCCGTGCCGCGCGGCACGGACGCCGGGCCACGGCACTCCAGGACGCGCACTTCACCCGGAACCTGGCGCTGTACCGGGCCCAGCTGACGGGCGACCTGGCCCGGGCGGGGCGGGTGGACGAGGCGGCGGCGACCGGGCACCAGGTCCTGGACCTGCTGACCCGGGTCCGGTCCTCGCGGATCCGGGGGATGCTGGCGGGGGCGGCACGGGTGCTGGAATCCCGGGGCGGGCCGCCCCCGGTCACGGCGTTCCTGACCCGGCATGGGGGGTCGGCGGTGGTGCGGTGAGCGGTGAGAGCTTTCCGGCGGTGCGCGTGGTCAGCCCGTCCGGACCGGGCGGCTGCCCCCGCCGCCGTTGCGGGGCGCGTGGTCAGCCCGTCCGAGGGGCTCCGGGCAGCGGGCACCGCCGCCCCCAGCGCCTACCGCTCCAAGTGCCCCGTGTCGTTCCAGCGCTCCACGGCCGGCCGGCCGTACGCCCAGCCGAGGACCGACAGTGACGTCGGCTCCAGGCGGATGCGGGCGCCGAAGGACAGGTCCTCGCCCAGCCACCGCGCCCCCAGGGCCCGCAGAATGTGGCCGTGGGCGAAGACCAGCACGTCCCGGTCCGCCGACCGCGCCCAGGCGACGATCTCGTCCGCGCGGGCGGTGACGTCGGCGACGGACTCCCCGTCCGGGACCCCGTCACGCCAGATCAGCCAGTCGGGCCGGTCCGCCTTGATCCGGGCCGGGGTGAGGCCCTCGTACGCCCCGTAGTCCCATTCCATCAGCGCATCCCACGTCTCGGCCCGCTCCCCGAACCCGGCGAGCTCGCACGTCTCGGCGGCCCGGACGAGCGGGCTGGTGCGGACCTCGACACCGGGCAGTCCCGCCCAGGGGGCCCGGTGCAGCCGCTCGCCGAGCAGCTTGGCGCCCTCGCGGCCGGTGTCCAGGAGCGGGATGTCCGTCCTGCCGGTGTGGTTGCCCTGGACCGACCACTGGGTCTGGCCATGCCGGGCAAGCAGGATGCGCGGTGCCATAACGGCTCTCCCTGGAACGCTGGTGCTGGGGGTTCCATCATCCCGTACGGCACGCGCAGGCAACCTCCGGGACCGTACCTACGTCCCATCCTGAGCAGCCGTCCCACCGAAGCCACGGACCACGGCGGGGACCGCTGCGTACGGGACGTCCGGAAGAGGACCCCCGGGGGAATCGGCGGCACTGTGCCGCCGTACGGTTGAACGCTCGCCGTCGGCCGCATGAACATGGGGAGAGCTACCGGATGCCGCACGCCACCGCGCCGCTCGCGATTGGTCATCGGCCCCGCTGGTGGACGGAGCTGCCACTGATCGCGGTGGTGTACGCGCTGTATTCGGTGGGCCGCCTCCTGGTGCACGGCGACGTGTCGACGGCGGTCGGCAACGGACTGGCGATCCTGCGGCTCGAACAGGCACTGTTCCTGAACGCCGAGCATCCGCTGAACCGGCTCTTCACCACCACCCCGTCCATAGGCATACCCGCCGACTTCGCGTACGCCTCGCTGCACTACGTGGTCACCCCGGCCGTCCTCGTCTGGCTGTTCCGGCGCAGGCCGGCCTCCTACCGTGCGGCCCGGGTCTGGCTGATGAACTCGACGCTGCTGGGCCTGGTCGGCTTCACGCTGATGCCGACCTGCCCGCCCCGGCTGCTGGACGCGAGCCACGGCTTCGTCGACACGATGGCGCAGTACAGCAGTTACGGCTGGTGGGGCGAGGGCGCGAGCGCGCCGCGCGGGCTGAGCGGGATGACCAACCAGTACGCGGCGATGCCGAGCCTGCACGTCGGCTGGTCGATCTGGTGCGGAATCCTGCTGTGGCGGCACGGCCGCCACCCCCTCGTACGGGCGGCGGGAATCGCCTATCCGCTGCTCACCACGATCATCGTGATGGGCACCGCCAACCACTACTTCCTGGACGCTGTCGCGGGCGCCGCGGTGATGGCCGTCGGAGCCCTCCTGACCAGGCCCGTCATCCGGTTCGCCGACCGCTGCAAGGACTGGGGCAGGGCCCGGATCGCCCGTCCGGTCGCGGACCGTTTCCGGGGTGGCCGGGCCACCGCCGCCGCGGATGTTCCGGCGACCGTGTCCCCCGATGTCAGTGCCGGGTGCGAGACTTCGCCGGGTGAGCGAATCCCCGGCCAGCGGACCTCCTCCGCAGATCCCCCCGGCACGGCAGTCGGAGGCGCGGCAGCCCGAGCCGCCGCCGACGCGGCCGCGAGCGACGACGCTCCGGCAGCGGCTCGCTGAGCTGCGCGGCCCCTCCGTAGCACCGCATCCGCTCGACGCCCGCGCACTGGCCGCCCTCGCCGCGAACCCCGGCTGCAAGCGGCGTGCCCTGCTCGACGGTGCCGGGGTGGACAAGGGCGTGCTCGCCGCCGCACTCGGCTCCCCCGCCCCCTTCGGGCAGTCCCAGTTCGCCTTCATGCGGGGCAACGCGTTCGAGGCGAAGGTCAAGGCCGACGGCGGCGCCGAGCTGCTGCGCCTGTTGTACGAGCGCCTCGGCGACGGCGCTGCGGCCCCGGGTGCGGACGTGTTCGCGCCCGACCTGAGCGCCGCCGGCCCCGAGGGCCGCGCCGCGCGCACCGCCCTCGCGCTGCGGGAGGCGACGGCCGCGGGCGGCTGGGCGCTGCTGGACCACCCGATGCTGGCGCTGGAGGTGGCGGGCTCCCCCGCCTATCTGGAGCCGGACGCGGTGGTGGTGCACCCCGACGGCCGGTGGACCGTCGTCGAAATCAAGTCGTTCCCCATGATCGACGCATCCGCCGACGCCGCGAAGGTCGGTGCGGCGGCCCGGCAGTCCGCGGTGTACGTGCTGGCGCTGGAGCGGGTCGCGGCGGTGACCGAGGGCGCGGAGGTCGGCCACCGCGTGCTGCTGGTCTGCCCCAAGGACTTCTCCAACCTGCCGACGGCCTCCGTCGTCGACGTACGCAAGCAGCGGGCCGTCACCCGCCGCCAGCTGACCCGGCTCACCCGGATCGAGGACCTCGCGGACGCCCTGCCCGCGGGGACGACGTTCGATCCCGCGTGCTCGCCGCAGGAGCTGGAGACCGCCGTCTCCTCCGTCACCGCCGCCTACGCGCCCGAGTGCCTGGCCGCCTGTGAGCTTGCGTTCCACTGCCGGGCGAAGTCCCGGGCCGAGGGGTCTGTGGAGGCGCTCGGCCGGAGTGTGCGCGGTGAGCTGGGCGGGCTGACCACGGTGGCCGGGGTGCTGGCGGCCGCCGCGGGCAAGGAGGGCGACCCCGACGATCCGACGGTCGCGGCCCTGCGCCGGGCCGCCGCGCTGCGCGCCGAGGCGCTGGAGAGCGCGGCGGCGCTCCGTGGGCGGGGACAGTCCCTGGAAGGGGCGGCCGGATGTCGCTGATCACCACGCTCGCCCGGCTGGAGGCCGTCGACTCCGGCCGCGCCCAGCCGCTGGCGACGGTCCGCCACCGCCATCTCACGGACCGGCCGCTGGTGCTGGTGCCGCTGACCACCGCAGGCGAGGCCGGGGCTCCGCTCGGGGCGCTGGTCGGCACGGACCGGGAGGCGCCCAGGCTGCTGGCCGTCGCCCAGCCGCGCGACCGGGATCTGCGGTTCGCGTTCCTGGCCGAGCTGGCGGAGACCGTCCTTCCGCACATCGAGGCGTACGCGGACGTCGTCGAGCCCGCCGAGCGCAACGAGACCGATCCGGCGACCGGCAAGAAGACCAAGGTCGAGGTCGAGCTGTGCACGGACGCGGCCCAGCTGATCGTGCCGAGCCGGGCGGGCATCGAGTTCGTGCGGCTGCTGGGCCGGTCCATGCGTTTCCGCCGGACCGCCGACGACGACCCGGACACGCCCTATCCGGCCCCGGTGCGCGTCCCGCTGCTCGGCCGCTGGCTGACGCATTACGGGGAGCGGGCCCGGGTGCCCGGCTCCTCACTGCTGCTGGCCACCACGGATCTGCTGAACCGGCACTGGGCGACCGGGCAGAGCAGCCTGGAGGACCAGCACCTGGGCGCGCTGCTCTCCTGGATCGATCCGCCGGACGGCTCCTCGGGGGCCGAGGCGGCGCTCCGGGCCGAGCTGGCCCGGGACGGTGCGGGCCAGCTGCTCTGCCCGCCCGCGGGTCCGGCCACCGACCCGGACTTCGACAACCGCCTCCTCGCCCCCGCCATCGAGCGCTACGACCGGGCCCGTTCGGCGCTCGCCTCCGCCGAGGACGGGCTCGCGGCGGATGCCCGTCTCGGTGAGCTGAGCGGCGCCGAGCGGGAGATCCGCTCCCTGCTGGCGCGGGTCATGCTGCCGACCTGGGACGCGGTGTGGCGGGGTCTCGACCTGCTGCGGGAGCTGCCCGAGGGGTCCCGGGCCGAGGACCGCTGGACCCGGGACCGCTGGTCGTTCACGAGCCACCGCGACCGGGTGCGCTCGGGCGAGCCGCCGCAGCCGCGCCACGACGACGCGGTGACGGCCGCGCGGAAGCTGGCCTCCCGGGAGACCGCCCAGGCCCAGCTGGAGGCCCAGGAGGCGCTGGACGATCCGCTGGTGCTGGCGGGGCGGCGGCTGGCGGGCGAGGCGTTCCTCGCCGAGGTGGCCGGGGTGGAAATGGCGTACACCGAGTCCAAGCGCCCCTCCCCGCGCCCGCTGGTCACCGTCCGCACGGGCGAGCGCCCGCACCTGGGCGAGCGGACGAAGGTGTACCGCTCGCTGGACGGCAAGCCGCAGACGGCGGAGTTCGTACGGTACGCCTCCGAGGCCCCCGGTGACGGTCCGGAGGTGCCCGGTGGCGGTCTTGAGGCCCTCGGTGGCGGTCCGGAGGCCCTCGGTGACGTTCCTGAGGTCCCCGGTGACGGTTCCGAGAGCCCGGCCGACGACGGCGGGGTCCTGCTCGTGCTGCGGATCCTGGACCGGATGGGCCGGGGCAAGGAGCCCGCGCCCGGTTCGGTGCCGGAGCCCGGGGAGCGGATCGCCTGGACCCTGTTCGAGCACGACCAGCGCTCCGGCCCGAAGCTGCCGGACCCGGAGGACACGCCGTGGACCCACGGCGGCCCGCCGGGCGCGGACGCCGCCACGCGCGCGGAGCATCCCGACCCCGTGACCCCGGAGGACCTGCTGTGACCCCGAGCCTCATCACGGGACCTGTCGTGACGGCCGCCGTCCGGGAGGGCTCGCTGTGAACACCGTCTTCGATCCGGGCGCGGCGGCGGCGCGGGCGACCGGCGCGATCCTGGACGACACCCTGCGCGGAAGTGCGCGCGGCGTCGTCGTGGACTCGCCGCCCGGCGCCGGTAAGTCGACCCTGGTGGTCCGGGCGGCTCTGGAGCTCGCCGCCGCCGGTCGCCCGCTGATGGTGGTCGCGCAGACCAACGCCCAGGTCGACGACCTGGTGGCGCGCCTCGCGGAGAAGGAGCCGGAGCTGCCGGTGGGGCGGCTGCACAGCAACGACTCCGACCCGTACGACAAGGTGCTGGACGGCCTCGACAACGTGACGAAATCGGCGAAGGCCGCCGATCTGGCCGGACTCGACGTGGTGATCTCGACGGCCGCCAAGTGGGCGCACGTGAAGAACGTGGAGCCGTGGGGCCACGCGATCGTGGATGAGGCGTACCAGATGCGCTCGGACGCGCTGCTGGCCGTGGCCGGGCTGTTCGAGCGGGCGCTGTTCGTCGGGGACCCGGGGCAGCTGGACCCGTTCTCGATCGTCGGCGCGGACCAGTGGGCGGGGCTGAGCTACGACCCGTCGGCGAGCGCGGTGTCCACGCTGCTCGCTCACAACCCGGATCTGCCGCAGCACCGGCTGCCGGTGTCGTGGCGGCTTCCGGCGTCGGCGGCCCCGCTGGTGTCGGACGCGTTCTACCCGTACACGCCCTTCCGCAGCGGTACGGACCACGGGGACCGCACGCTCTCCTTCGGGGTGGCCTCGGACGGGTCGGGCCCGGACCGGGTGCTGGACGAGGCGGCGGAGTCCGGGTGGGGGCTGCTGGAGCTGCCCGCCCGGCACACCCCGCGTACGGACCCCGAGGCGGTGCGGGCGGTGGCGCTGGTGGTCCGGCGGCTGCTGGACCGGGGCGGCGTCGCCACCAGCGAGCGGGCGGACGGGCCGGTGCCGGTGACCGCGGACCGGGTGGCGGTCGGCACGGCCCACCGCGACCAGGCGGCGGCGGTACGGGCGGCCCTCGCCGAGCTGGGCGTCACGGGGGTGGCGGTGGACACGGCGAACCGGCTCCAGGGCCGCGAGTTCGACGTCACGGTGGTCCTGCACCCGCTGTCGGGCCGCCCCGACGCGACCGCCTTCCACCTGGAGACGGGCCGCCTGTGCGTGCTGGCCTCGCGGCACCGGCACGCGTGCATCGTGGTCTGTCGGGAGGGGGTGGCCGAGCTGCTGGACGAGCACCCTTCCACGGAGCCGGTCCAGCTGGGTGTCACGGTGAAGTTCCCCGACGGCTGGGAGGCCAACCACGCAGTGCTGGCCCACCTCGCGGAGCGGCGGGTGCGGTGGCGGCCCTGAGCACGGGCGCGCCCCCGCGCCCCCTGCGCACGCCCCGGCCCCCTTGCGTGGGGTTGGACAATGGAGGGTGGCCGTCCGGCACGTCCGGTCACCAGGTCGTCCGAGGAAGGAACACCACATGACACAGTCCGAGCGGAACGAACGGCAGCGGCTGCGCCCCGCGCCGCTGCTCTTCGAGCCGTCTCAGGCCACGGCGGACCCGGAGCACTTCTTCGACCTGGAGTCGATGGAGGACCCCCGGGAACTGCTGGCCCGCGCGACCGAGCTGACGCATGCCTTCCGCGCGGCGACGGACCGGTCGGTGGAGTTCCAGGCGATAGCGGCGGCGCAGCTCGCCGATCCGAGCCGGTTCGACCGGCTGACGGCGGCGGACGTCGCGGAGCGCGCGGAGTGGACCGAGGACTACGCGAAGAAGATGATCGAGTTCGGCCGGTCCCTGCTGGACGCCTCCAGAACCTGATCCGCGAACCTGATACGGGAACCTGATACGGACCTGATCGGGGAACCTGGTCCGGGTCCGGTCCGGACCGGGCCACGAACCTGACCCGCCCGACCCCTGCCGCCCGACGCCTGCCGTCGGCAGCAGACCGGGGTCAGGTCCCGTGGCATATTCCGGCGGGCAAGATACTCCTTCCGCTCCCGCCCTGTCCCGGTTTCCGGCAACTCTCGGAAACAGTTCCGTCACTCCCGGTAGACCTTGCTGCATGAGCGCATGGCTGAAAGACGAAACGACCCTTCAGGCCGGTGCCGCCGTCGCGCACCACGGCGTCGACATCTTCGCCCTGCTGCGGGACCAGACCGGAGCACAGGCCGCCCAGGTCACCGCCGCCGGTGCCGCCTGGCTCGCCGGGGCCTCGGCCCATCCGCGCAGCACGCTCGCCCAGTGGGAGGAGCGCCCCGGTGCGCCCGGGGTGCTGCCCTGCGGTTCCGCTTTCGATGTCGTCAACGTGCCCGCGCTGTTCGGGCGCCGGATGCTGGAGCAGCTCTGGTCCGAGGGCCCCGGCTCCGGCCCTGTCGCCTCGCACCGGGGCCGGATGCTGCTGTTCGCGGCCCCCGGGACGGCCCAGCGACTGCCGTCGCTGCTCGCCTGGGAGGAGTGGGGGGCCGGCGGCCGCGCGGGCTCCGGCGAGCAGCGGGGCACGGTACCGCCGCTGCTCTGCCACGGCACCGGGGACGCCGTGACCGTACCGCCGCTGACCTGCGCGTCGTCCGACGGCGGGCCGCGCTGGCTGGTGGCGCCGGACACACGTAACCCATGGCTGCCGGGCCCCGACGTGCTGCTCTGGGCGTGCGTACGGGTGAGCAGGTCGGCGACCTCCCGGGGCACCGCGTATTCGATTTTTCCTCGGGCGGATCAGGATGCTAATGTCTACGACGTCAGCAGGCGCCGTTAGCTCAGTTGGTTAGAGCAGCTGACTCTTAATCAGCGGGTCCGGGGTTCGAGTCCCTGACGGCGCACCGACGGAAGAAGCCCCTCGCGAAAGCGGGGGGCTTCTTCGTGTGCGCTCCCCCGGATTCCGGTTTCAGACGCCGGTGGTGATCCGGACCGTCCAGGAGCCGGCCGGGGTACGGTCAGCGACCTCGATGCGGGTGCGGTCGCCGGGGACGGTGAAGGTCTCCCCGACCCCGAGCGGGGCGTCGGCGAGCGGCGGGTAGACCGAGCGGTCCCAGCAGGCCCCGGTCTCCGGGTGGGTGTCCACCACCTCGACGGGCCCGCCGCCGGAAGCCGTCCCGCTGCGGATGCGGTAGATCAGGATGCCCTCGGTGCAGGTGCTCCGGTCGTTGCCGGTGGCACTGCGGGCCTCGATGGCCAGGGCGCTGTCGAGGCCGGTGCGGACGACGGCGAGCCGGGTCCCGATCGACCCGCCGGGCACCGGGGCGGCGGAGACCGGCTCCAGGGTGAGGTCGGCCGAGCCCTGGACGCAGACGACCTGCCGCCCGCCCAGCCAGCCGAGCTTCCACTTGTGCCAGCCGAACAGATCCGGGGCGAGGCCGAACTGGCTGCCCATGACGTCCCAGTCGCCGACGTACGTGTCCCAGTCGCCCTTGCCGTCGACGGGCCGGTGGTAGAGGTCGGCGAGGTCGAAGACGTGCCCGGTCTCGTGGGCGAGGACGTTGCGGTCCGGGGGGTGCTGCTCGAAGAGCGTCACCACGCGCCGGATGTCGGTGCCGTCGGCGCGCAGCGGCCGGTCGAAGTTGACCACCTTGGTGGCGTCGGAGTCGACGCCGGGGGCGTCGGGGTCGGCGACCAGGTAGACGATGTCGTAGGCGGAGAAGTCGACGTCAGGGTCGGCGGCGGCGATGGCGTCCCGCAGATAGGCGGTGCGCCGCTCGGCTTTCCAGTCGCGCTCCACGGCGTACCAGGTCGAGTCGCGCGGCATCTGCGTCCAGCCGCGCCGCGGGTGGGGGCGCAGGGTGAATCCGCCGTAGCTGGCGCGCTCGAAGAAGCTGCTGGTGGAGGGGAAGTGATCGGCAGTCAGCACCTCGGGGGTGAGGGTGGGCTCGGAGTCCGGGAAGGACAGGAAGATCATGACCGCGTCGAGGCTCCGGTCGGGGCGCGGGTAGGCCGTGTTCCAGGTGTCCAGGCCGAGCGAGTGGTGCGCCGATGTCCGGGTCAGGGCGCACGGAGCGGCGTCGCCCCGCGCGGCGGCCGCGGCGGGGCCCGCGACGAGCGACATGGCGGCGAGCGCCAGGAGGGAGGTCACGGAGGCCGCCACACTGCGCAGCGTCGGCCGTTCCGCTCCCCTGGGTCCGCGACGGCACGGCACATCGACCTCCGGGTGGGGAAACGCGGTCCATCTCGTCCACCCTGTGCCGGTTCACGGTGGCACGTCCTGTTGTGCTGCCCCACTCGGGTAAGCGGTCAATACCACCACCCACGCCTTCACGGAACGTCACTATCGGTCAGTTAAATCGGCCATTGCAACAGATCCGCACAGAAATGATCAGGATCGGGCAAACCGGAACGCGCCCTCCCGCCCGCTGACACTCCCCGCACGGCCCCCGGCGGAGCCCCGCACCGGACGGCGAGCTGGAACGGCCGACGCGGCACCCTCTATGCTTCACCACGCTTTCCCGCGTGGAACGGGCCCCTTGACGGGGCCGCCACCCGGTGACCTGTCCGACCCCACCTGTTCACGACAATCTTCACAGCGGGAGCGAGCGGTGAGCGGAACCTCCGAAGGGCCGAGGGCCCCGGCAGGCACGGCCCCCGGCACACCCCCCGCGCCGGTCACGGAGCGTCACACGACGGCCCCGCATCCGGCCCCCGATCCGCCCGCCGCCCAGCACCCCGACGCGGCCCCCGCCCCGCCGGCCGCCGTCGCCGATGACGGCCCCTCCGCGTCCGAGCTGCGCGACTACCGCGCCGCCTTCAACGCCGCCACGCTCCCCATGGCCGTCGTCGACGGCCGCGGCCAGGTCCTGCGGGCCAACGAGGCGCTCGGCGGGCTGCTGGGCGCGGCGGCGACCACCCTCGCCCGGCAGCAGGCGTGCGAGCTGTTCGACCTCGCCTCCGACGACCGCACCTGGCTCGCCTACCGCGAGGTGCTCCAGGGCCGCCGCTCCCGGTTCCGCTGCACCCGCCGCCTCAAGCACCCCGACGGGCGCTTCCTGTGGGCCGAGGTCACCGTCGTACCGATGACCGGCACCTCGGCGGCGGAGCCGGCCCGGGTCCTGCTGACCGTCGCGGACATCAGCGACCGCCGGGAGCTCCAGGAGCGGCTGCGCCATCTCCAGATGCACGACCCGGTGACCCGGCTGCCCAACCGGACGCTGTTCTTCGAGCGCCTCGCCTCGGCCCTGGAAACCCCGCCGTACCAGGACGACTCGATGCCGCCCCGGCAGCACGCCCGGATCGGGCTCTGCTACCTGGACCTGGACGGCTTCAAGGCGATCAACGACACCCTGGGCCACCGCACCGGGGACCGGCTGCTGGCCGCCGTCGCCGGGCGGCTCACCGACTGCGCCGAGAACGACGCGTCCCGCACCCCCGGCGGCAGTCGGCTGGTGGCACGGCTGGGCGGCGACGAGTTCGCGATCCTGGTCGAGGACTCGGCCGGGACCCAGGAGCTCACCGACCTGGCCCGCTCGGTCCTCGCCGCGCTCCAGCAGCCGTTCGACCTGGCCGGGCAGCGGTTCTCGGTCTCCGCGTCGATCGGGGTGGTGGAGCGGGCCGCGGCGGGCACCTCGCCCACCGGTCTGATGCAGGCCGCCGACACCACGCTGTACTGGGCGAAGGCCGACGGCAAGGGGCGCTGGACCCTGTTCGACCCCGAGCGCAACGCCCATCGCATGACCCGGCAGTCGCTGTCCTCCACGCTCCGGCCCGCCGTGGAGCGCGGGGAGTTCACGCTGGAGTACCAGCCGCTGGTCGGGATGGCGGACGGGGTGCTGCGCGGGGTCGAGGCGCTGGTGCGCTGGAACCACCCGCAGTTCGGGGTGCTGTCGCCGAATCGGTTCGTCGGCATCGCCGAGGAGGACGGTTCGATCGTGCAGCTCGGCCGGTGGGTGCTGCGCACCGCGTGCCGGCAGGCCCGGCGCTGGCAACTGGACCACCCGGCCGAGCCGCCGCTGTTCATCAGCGTCAACGTCGCCGTACGCCAGGTCTGGGACTCCGACCTGGTCGCCGACGTGGCCGAGATCCTGGCCGAGACGGAGCTCGCTCCCGGGCTTCTCCAGCTGGAGCTGACCGAGTCCGCGGTGATGGGCTCGGGCGGCCGCCCGCTGCGGGCACTCCAGGCGCTGAGCGACATGGGCGTACGGATCGCCATCGACGACTTCGGGACCGGGTATTCGAACCTCGCCTATCTGAGCAGGCTGCCCGTCTCCGTTCTGAAACTGGACGGCGCGTTCGTGAAGGGCTTCCGGTACGAGGACGGTACGCACCCGAGCCCGGCCGACGAGACGATCGTGGAGGCCATGGTGCAGCTGGCGCACCGCCTGGGCCTGACCGTCACCGCGGAGTGCGTGGAGACGGCCGGACAGGCGGAGCGGCTGCGGCGGATCGGCTGCGACACGGGGCAGGGCTGGCTGTACTCGCGGGCCGTGGCGCCGGAGCGGATCGCCGGGCTGATCGGGTCCCGGCCGCTGGAGGGCTGACCGGGACCACGGGACAGCGGTCAGGAGGCCGCGGGCAGTCCGTACGCGTCCGCGATCAGGTCGTAGCTCCGCAGTCGGGCGTCCCCGCCGTGCGCGTTCGCGGTGATCATCAGCTCGTCCGCGCCCGTGCGCTTGGCCAGGTCGTCCAGGCCGGTGCGGACCTCGTCGGCGGTGCCGTGGACGACGTTGGCGAGCCAGCCGTCGACGAACTCCCGTTCCATCGGGGAGAAGGCGTACGCCTCCGCCTCCGCCGGGCTCGGGATCAGCCCCGGCCGTCCGGTGCGCAGCCGGACCATCGACAGAGCGCCGGTCAGCACCTGGCGGCGGGCCTCGCGCTCGTCGTCGGCGGCCAGCGCCGAGACCCCGATCAGGGCGTACGGGGCG
Source organism: Streptomyces sp. WZ.A104 (assembly GCF_002382885.1). Taxonomy (GTDB): domain Bacteria; phylum Actinomycetota; class Actinomycetes; order Streptomycetales; family Streptomycetaceae; genus Streptomyces. The sequence continues at coordinate 10,897 of NZ_NWVL01000011.1, read as the reverse complement.
TCCAGCACCGCGGAGGGCCGGAAGGACTCGCGGTACAGGTCGAGCGCCGGGATGGTGTTCTGTGCCGAGAAGTGGTGCGCGAAGGCGAACGGCAGCCCGAGCGTCCCGGCCAGCCGCGCGCTGAAGCCGGACGAGCCCAGCAGCCAGACGGGCGGCCGGTGCGCGGACTGCACCCCGCCGGGGGCGGTCGCCTGGACCGGGCCCGGTACGGCGTGGATGCGGCTGTACGGATGCCCGTCGGGGAAGTCGTCGTCCAGGAACCGGATCAGCTCGCTGAGCTGCTGCGGAAAGTCATCGGCCCCTTCGTTGAGCCGGTCGCTGCGGCGCAGGGCGGCCGCCGTCGCACCGTCGGTGCCGGGGGCCCGGCCGAGGCCCAGGTCGATCCGGCCGGGGGCCATCGCCTCCAGGGTGCCGAACTGCTCGGCGATCACGAGCGGGGCGTGGTTGGGCAGCATGACCCCGCCGGAGCCGAGCCGGATGCGCTCGGTGTGGGCGGCGATGTGCGCGAGGATCACGGCCGGGGAGGACGAGGCGACCCCAGGCATGGAGTGGTGCTCGGCGACCCAGTAGCGGTGGAAGCCGCGGCTCTCGGTGAGCCTGGCGATCTCCACGCCGGTGCGCAGGGCCTGGGTCGCGGTGCGGCCCTGCCCCACGGTGACCAGGTCGAGGACGGACAGCGGAACGGGGGCCGTGCCGACCGCCGCACCTCGGATTCCGTCGCCGCCCGTCTCGTCGCCTCGGATCTCGTCCACGTGTCGGCCCTCTCCCGGTGGTACTCGTCGTACGTATCGGAGGGGTGCAACAGGAGGATGACTCCGTTTATTCCGCCGGGCCGCCTTCTACCGGGGACGGCCCCCTACTCCCGTACCTCGATGCCCTTCGGCTCCAGCGACCCGGGCACCGGCGCACGGGTGGAGAACAGCGTGCCGAGCGTGGGGGCCCAGATCCTGCGGTCGGTGAGGCGCAGCCCCTCCCACACTGTGACCTGGTTCGCCGTGAGGACCGGCTTGCCGAGCGCCTCCTCCAGCTCGGGGATGTACGCGGCTGTGTGCAGGGACGTGCCCGGGATCAGCACCGCCTCGGCGTCCGGGTCGTCGGCCTCCAGCGCCAGCCGCTTCACCCGCTCCGGCCCCCAGGACCCGGCCTCGGCCGAGGAGGCGGCCCCACCGGACGCGGCCGCGACGGCCTCGACGCCCGCCGACGCCAGGAACTGGGCGAGGAGCCCGGTGACGTCCTCGGAGTAGGGGGCCGCGACGGCGACGCGGCGCGCGCCCAGCTCCCGTACCGCGTGGGCGAAGCCGATCGAGGTGCTGGAGGCGGGCAGCCCCGCCGTCCTGGCGAGCGTGGCGACCTGCTCGTGGGCGCCCTCCCAGCCGTACCCGAAGCTGCCTCCGGTGGACGCCCAGACCAGCGCCTCGGCGCCCGCGAGGCGCAGCTCCTCGATGCCCTCGGCGATCCGGCCGGGCGCGCCCCGCTCGCGCAGTGCGCCGGGGTGGCAGGCGTCCTCGCCGGGGTCGGTGGCGAACAGGGGCAGCCGGATGTCGGTGTCGAGCAGGATCTCGATCCGTGGGAAGTCGTCCTCGGCGGCGTGACCCGGGTAGAGAAGTCCTACGGTCGTCATGTCCACCCTTCCTGTACGTCGACGGCCTGCCGCGCGGCACCGCCCCCGTCGCGGGTGCGGCGGCCCGCCGGACCTGCCGGGCGGGCCGTGACCGCGCGACCGGTCACTATTGCCCCGACTTGTTCCCAGTATTCCTCCGGTGGGCCCGTGGTGTCGGGCGCGCGGCCCGGCATCGTTGACGGCGGGGGGCCCTGCTGCGAGCGTGGGCGCGTCCGACCGCCGTTCCCGCGTCCGTACCGCTGCCGGAGGGCCGACCCGCGATGCCGAACCCCGTGCTGCTCGTCCTCGACGCCGATCCGCCCCAGCCCCCGCGCCTGGGCCGGCTGACCGGCCGGGTGGACGTGCGGTACGCGGACGCCTCCTCGCTCGCCGGGAAGCTCCCGTACGCCGACGTCCTGCTGGTGTGGGACTTCACCTCCGACGCGGTACGGGAGGCCTGGCCGGGTCCGGGGGCGCGGCCGCGGTGGGTGCACACGGCGAGCGCGGGCGTGGACCGGCTGCTCTGCCCGGAGCTGGTCGCCTCCGACACCGTTCTCACCAACGCGCGGGGAGTCTTCGAGCGGCCGATCGCGGAGTACGTGGCGGGGCTGGTACTGGCGTTGGCCAAGGACCTTCCCGGCACCCTGGAGCTCCAGCGGGAGCGGCACTGGCGCCACCGCGAGGGGCAGCAGGTCGCCGGTACGCGGGCGGTGGTGGTCGGGGCGGGGCCGATCGGCCGGGAGATCACCCGGCTGCTGCACGGCCTGGGGGTCACGGTGGCCCTGGTGGGGCGGACCGCCCGGCGCACCATCCACGGGGTGGCGGATCTGGACCGGCTGGCGGCCCGGGCGGACTGGGTGATCGCCGCGGCCCCGCTGACCGACGCGACGCGCGGGATGTTCGACTCCCGTTTCTTCGGTCTGCTCCAGCCGTCGGCGCGGTTCATCAACGTGGGGCGGGGGGCCGCCGTGGTGGAGGCCGACCTCGTGGACGCGCTGAACCGCCGCTGGCTCGCGGGCGCGGCGCTCGACGTGTTCGAGGACGAACCGCTGGGCCCGGACAGCCCGTTGTGGGATGTTCCGGGCCTGTTGGTCTCGCCGCACCTGAGCGGGGACACGGTGGGGTGGCGCGACCGGCTGGGCGAGCAGTTCGTGGCGATGTACGAACGGTGGGCGCGGGGCGAGCCGTTGCCGAACGTGGTGGACAAGGAACGCGGTTACGTCCCGTCCCCGGACACGGGCACGGGCACGGGCACGGGCACGGGCACGGGCACGGGCACGGGCACGGAGGCGGGTGCAGGCACGGACACGGACACCGAGACCGGCACGGAGACCGAGACCCGCACCGGCACCGGCTGATCCCTCGCCCTCCGCCCGCCCCAGGGCACGGGAACGTCACCTTCCGGCCACTGTTCGGTTACAGGCCCCGGCTTCCTGCATAGACGTACGGGACGGGGCAGGCGCTCACCCTGTCCGGACTGTTCGACCTCCAGGAGATTGCGAACCATGGCTGAATTCCCGAACCTGTCCCGCCGGGGTTTTCTCAACGGAACGGCGGCCGTGGGCGGCCTCCTCGTCGTTCCCGGCCTGCTCACCGCGTGCAGCAAGACCGACTCCGGCGCCGCGACCGGTGAGGGCGCCCTCGACAAGCTCCGCAAGCAGGGCTTCGTGCGCGTGGCGTACGCCAACGAGGCGCCGTACGGCTACCTGGAGGGCAAGGAACTGAAGGGCGAGGCCCCGACCCTGCACCGGGAGATCTTCAAGGCGCTGGGCGTGGATGAGCTGAAGCCGACGCTCTCCGAGTGGGACGGGCTGATCCCGGGCCTCCAGGCCGGGAAGTACGACGTGGTCAGCGCGGGCATGGCCATCACCCCGGAGCGCTGCGGCAACGCGATCTTCTCCGAGCCGGAGTTCATCTCGCCGACCGCGCTGATGGTGAAGAAGGGCAACCCGAAGAACATCACCGACCTGGCCTCCGCCAAGGAGGCCGGGATCACCGTCGGCGTGATGTCCGGTGCGGTGGAGGGCAGTTACGCCGAGGGAGCGGGCATCCCCGAGGACAGGATCAAGACGTTGCAGAAGCCGCAGGACGGGGCCGACGCCGTCAAGGGCGGCCGGATCGACGCGTTCCTGCTCACCGGGATCTCGCTGCGCTGGCTGGCGAAGACCAACCCGGACACCGAGGTCACCGAGGCGTTCCTGCCGAAGCTCGACGGCAAGGAGCAGTTCTCGCCGGGGGGCGCGGTCTTCCGCAAGGGCAACGAGGACCTGCGGGACTCCTTCAACCGGGAGCTCAAGAAGATCGTCTCGGACCGCTCGCGCTATGTGCAGCTGCTGGAGCCGTACGGGTTCGGGGAGACGGAGATCCCGCCCGCCGACCTGAAGACCGCGGATCTGTGCAAGGGCTGACGGGGCGGACGCACACGCATGAGTGACTTCTTCTCCCTCCTCGTCGAGGAGTTCCCCCAGGTCCGTTCGGGCCTGTGGGTGACGCTGGAGGCCACGGTCCTGGGCGCGCTGCTGGCCGGGGCGCTGGCCTTCGCGCTCGGGCTGATGGCGGGCAGCAAGCTGCTCCTGGCGCGCGGGTTCTCCCGGGTGGTCGTGGAGTTCTTCCGGGGGACCTCCCTCTACATCCAGCTGTTCTGGCTCTACTACGCGATGCCGCTGCTGACCGGCTACGAACTGACCCCGCTGATCTGCGGGGTCGTCGCGTTCGGCCTCAACTACGGTGCGTACGGTGCCGAAGTGGTGCGCGGTGCCATCAACTCCGTACCGCGCGGGCAGTACGAGGCGGCGATCGCACTCAACCTCAGCCCGGCCAGGCGGCTGTGGAAGGTGATCCTGCCGCAGGCCTGGGTGCAGATGATCCCGAGCTTCACCAATCTGCTGATCCAGCTGCTGAAGTGCACCCCGCTGCTGTGGCTGATCTCGGCCGCCGATCTGATGACGGTGATCCAGCAGCTGCGCGACCGTACCGGTGAGACCCTGACCGCCTATCTGACCCTGCTGGCCGCCTACTTCGTCCTGGCCTACGCGCTGACCCTGCTGATGAGCCTGCTGGAGCGCGGCGCCAAGCGGCGGCTCGGCCTGGACACCGGCGCCAAGGGCCTGCTCAAGAGCCGTAGCACGACCGCGACCGCCGTGGGAGGTACCCGGTGAACGGCTTCGACTGGAACGCCGTCGGGGAGTCCCTGCCCCTGCTGCTGGAAGGGTTCCGGGTCACCCTGCTCGCCACCGTGCTCGGCACTCTGGTTGCGGCCGTGCTGGGGCTTGCCGTCGCGGTGGCCGGGCGCGCCCCCAGCAAGTTCGTCACGGTCCCGGTGCGGGCCGTCACGGAGTTCGTGCGCTCCACCCCGCTGCTCGTCCAACTGGTGGGGGCCGCAGCGCTGTTCAGCTCGGTGGAGCCGCTGTACATCGGGATCGCGGTGCTGGGCGTCCACTACGCCGCGTACACCTCGGAGGTCTACCGGGCCGGGATCGACGGCGTACCGAAGGGGCAGTGGGAGGCGTGCCGCGCGCTGTCGCTGTCGCCCCGGCGCACCTGGCAGGCCGTGATCCTGCCGCAGGCGGTGCGCAATGTGCTGCCCGCCCTCGGGAACTACGCGATCTCGATGTTCAAGGAGACCCCGTTCCTGGCCGTGATCACGGTGCAGGAGATGGTCTTCGAGGCCCGGAAGTACGGGGCCGACCACTTCGCGTACACCGAGGTGTTCACCCTCGCCGGCCTGATCTTCCTGGTCGCGAGCTACCCCACGTCGCTGCTGATGAGAAAGCTGGAGAAGCGCCTTGGCCACTGACCCCTCCCTCCTCAAGAAGACGGCGGCCCCGGCCTCCCAGGGCACTCCCGAGGACGCGGCCTCGGCGGCCGGGCGCACGGGCGAGCCGCTGGTGCGCTTCGACAAGGTGGTGAAGCGCTACGGCGACCATGTGGTCCTGGACGAGCTGGACTTCACCGTCGACCGCGGCGAGCACGTCACCCTGATCGGGCCCAGCGGCTCGGGCAAGACCACGATCCTGCGGCTGCTGATGACGCTGGAGAAGGTCAGCGACGGGGTGATCTGGGTGGACGGCTCCCCGCTGTCGCACGTACGGGCCCCGGACGGCTCCCTGAAGCCCGCGGGTGAGAAGCAGCTGCGGGAGTCCCGGAAGAAGATCGGGATGGTCTTCCAGCAGTTCAACCTCTTCCCGAACATGAAGGTGCTCCAGAACATCACCGAGGCCCCGGTCAGCGTGCTGGGCAAGAGCCGAGAGGAGGCCGAGACCCGGGCCCGGGAGCTGCTGGACCTGGTGGGGCTCTCGGCGAAGGTCGACGCCCACCCCTCGCAGCTCTCCGGGGGCCAGCAGCAGCGGGTCGCCATCGCCCGCGCCCTGGCCATGGAACCGGAGATCCTGCTCCTGGACGAGGTGACGTCCGCGCTCGATCCGGAGCTGGTGGCCGGGGTGCTGGAGCTGCTGGAGGACATCGCCAGGAACACCGACATCACCATGGTCTGCGTGACCCACGAGATGAACTTCGCCCGGGACGTCTCGGAGAAGGTGCTGATGTTCGACGCGGGCCGGGTCGTGGAGTCCGGACCGCCGGAAAAAATCTTCTCCGATCCGTCGCACGAACGTACGCGCGAGTTCCTCAACGCAGTGCTGTGACCTCGCCGTTAGCCCCCTGCTCATGACGTTGGCATATGCCAGACGGGTGCGCCCCAGTTGACAGCCCTGGGGCGCGCCCACTGACTCGCCAACTGCCGCCCCGCGGGTGGGTTTCGGCCGCTATCGTGGGGCGAAAGCTTGCGGTCACAACCTGGTAGGGGGACACCGTGGCATTGAAGCCCGAGCCGACCGCGCCGTTCCACTCGGTGCAGTACGCCCTGCGCGTGCTCGAAACGGTCTCCAAGCACGGCAACGGTGTGACCGATGCCCAGATCTCCCGCGAGACGGGCCTGCCGACCGGCCACCTCGCCCCGCTCCTGCTCACACTGCGCCGCGAGGGCTATGTGGAGCAGGTCAGTGACGGCGCGTACGTCATCGGCGCCTCGCTGCTCCTGCTCGGCTCCGGGGCGGCCCGCCGCCAGGCCCTGGAGGTCCGGCTCCAGCACACCCTGACCCAGCTGCGCGACGCCGTCGGCGCGGCGGTCTACCTCAGCCGGTATGTGGACGGCGAGATCAGCGTGACGCAGGTGGCGGACGGGCCGCTCACCCCGGCGGTGAACGAGTGGGTGGACTTCCGCTCCTCCGCGCACGCCAGCGCGGTCGGCAAGTGTCTGCTGGGCCAGCTCGACCACGACGGGCGGCGCGATCACCTCTCCCGGCACAAGACGGCCCGGCTCACCTCGCGGACGATCACCAACGAGAAGATCCTCTTCTCCCAGCTCGACGCCCAGTCGGCCACGGTCCCGGTGCTGGACCTCCAGGAGTACGCGGTGGGCACCGTCTGCGCGGCCGTGCCCCTGACGGCCGGGGCCTCGGCGGGCTGCCTCGCCCTGTCCCTGCCGATCGAGGACGCGCACCGGCTGCGGGCGGCGGCCGACATCCTGGGCCGGCAGGCCGCTCCGGTGCTGCTGTCGCTGGCGCTGTAGCCACCGGGGCCGGGCTCTCGGGGCCTCAAGGAGGCGGGTGTCATCAGCACCCCTCGGGACCAGGTATTATTTTCGAGTCAGCAGGCGCCGTTAGCTCAGTTGGTTAGAGCAGCTGACTCTTAATCAGCGGGTCCGGGGTTCGAGTCCCTGACGGCGCACGACACGCAGTGGGCGGTCTCCTTCGCGGAGGCCGCCCACTGTGCTTTCCCCCTCACAGAGCCCTTCCCCGTTCCTCGTACTGTGCGAGCAGAGCGGCAAGGCTCCCGTCGTCCAGTGGTGCGTACGTACCGTCGCCGTGCCGGTCCCACCACACCGGATCCGCACAGCGGAAGCCGGCCCTGCGCAGCGCCACCCGGTGGACCTTGTTCGTCGCGGTGACCGGCATCCGCTCGACGATCCGGACGAACCGCGGCGCCATCTTCGTCCCCAGGTCCGGCTGGGCGCGCAGGAACGCGGTGAAGGCCGCCGGGTCGAAGGCCGCGCCCGGCCGGAGGGTCAGGGCGGCCATCACCCGGTCGCCGGTGACCGGGTCCGGGACGGCGTAGACCGCGGCTGCGGCCGCCTCCTCCCAGCGGGCCAGGATGTGCTCGATCATCGCGGCGGCCAGGTTCTCGCTGTCGACCCGGAGCCGGTCGTCGGTGCGGCCCGCGAAGTAGAGGTAGCCGTCGGCGTCCCGGTAGAAGAGGTCGCCGGTCCAGTACCAGCCGCGCCGGGCCCGTTCCGCGTCCGCCTCCGGGTTGCGCCAGTAGCCCTCGAAGGGTGTCGGCCCCCGGTTGACCAGCTCACCGATGGCCTCGTCCCCGTTGAGCAGCTTGCCGCCCGCGTCGAAGCGGGCCGGTGCGCGCTCCGCACCGGTCTCCTGGTCGACGACGGCCAGGTCGTCACCCGGAGCGGCCCGGCCGATCGCGCCCGTCGGGGTGCCGGGGCTCCGCTGGATCGCCGCGCCGCCCTCGGAGGAGCCGTACCCCTCGACCAGCTCCACACCGAAACGCTCCCGGAACCGGGCCGCGTCCACCGCGCCCGCCTCGGTGCCGAAGCCCAGGCGCAACGGATGCTCCCGGTCGTCGGGGCGCTCGGGGGTGGCCAGCAGATACTGCACGGCCCGCCCGACGTAGGTGAAGTACGTCGCCCCGTAGGCGCGTACGTCGTCGAGGAAGGCGGAGGCGGAGAAGCGGGGGCGCAGGGCTATGGCGGCCCCGGCGGCGAGCGCGGGGGCCCAGCCGGCGAGCACCGCGTTGCCGTGGAACATCGGCATGCAGATGTAGTGGACGTCGGCGGGCCGGACGCCGAAGTGTCCCGCGAGGGAATGCCCGGCCCCGGCCAGACGGCCCTGGGTGCAGATCGCCGCCTTGGGCGCGCCGGTGGAGCCGGAGGTGAAGTAGAGGAGCATGCGGCTGCCGGGGCCGACCGGGGAGAGGCGGGCGTCGCCGGGGCGTGCGCCCGCGTAGGGGGCGAGCAGGGCGGCGTACGCCTCGGTATCGGTGACCAGGACCCGCACCCCCGGCAGCTCCAGGTCCGCGAGGAGCGGCAGGTGGGCGCGCGCGGTGATCAGGAGCGGGGCTTCGGTGTGCAGGATGTCGCGGGCCAGCTCGGGGCCGCGCCGGGTGGGGTTGATCCCCGCGACGGCGGCCCCGGCCAGGGCCGCCGCGCTGAGCCACATCGGGAACTCAGGGGTGTTGTCGAGCAGTACGCCGAGGTGCGGTTCGCTGCGGCTCGGCAGCAGATCCGCCAGGAGCGCCGCCCGGGCGGCGGCGCCCTCGACCACCTGGTGATGACTGAGCACGGTGGGGCCGTGCTTCAGGGCGGGCCGGTGGTCACCCCATTGACGTCGTACGAGTTCCGCGACGGTGCCGGTACGCCTCATGGCGCCGCACGATAACTGATGGAGCGTCAGAACTTAACGTCCGAGCACGCGTAGAAGGCGTTGGCGGTGTCCGCCACGTTCCACACGGCGAGGATGATGTGCTTGCCGCTCTTCTGGGTGGGGATCGTGCCCTGGTGGGTCAGGGTGGCCGGCGGCTGCTGGTTCCCGTAGGGCACGGTCATGAAGGGCTGCGATTCGAGTGCGGCCCGGGTGAGCGGCTTGGTGGAGTCCCAGCCGTTCTTGGTGATGTAGTAGCGGAAGTCGCTGGTGGAGTGGCGGGCGGTGAACCGCCAGCGGAAGCTGTAGCCCTGCCCGCCGGTGACCTGGGTGGCGGGCCAGTTGCCGCCACGCGGGTCGTCGAGCTGAGCGAACCGTCCGTTGCCGCCGGAGCAGATCCTGCCGTCCGCCGGCCCTGCCGCCGGGAAGCCCTTGGGCCCCTCGACGCTCTGCGGCTCCCACTGGATGCTGCCGCAGTTGGCGACCGTGCCGTTGGCGCAGAGTTTCTGACGGCTGATGGGGGAGTCCGTGTAGCCGTGGCTGCCGGCGGTGTTGGTCGCGAGCACCGAGACGCCCGCTATCGCCAGGCCGATCACGGCCGCGCTTGCTCTTTTCCGCATTTGCTGTCGCTCCTCTAGAACGTGGGGGAGGTTCCATGAGCCTTGCTCGACATGCTGCGCGCGCTTGGTGCGTGTGATGGGCACGTGCCGGTTGACGGATTCGGCGGTTGCACGTGCCAGGTGACGCATGGTGCATCCTGCGGTCTAGACCAAGTATCAGATTATTGACACGTCATGAACATGTCCAGACCAATGGGCGTCGTATTCCATCGGCGCGCCCCGGCTCCCCCGCGCCTCAGGCCCCGTCCCCTCCCCCACTGCGGCCCGTGTAGAACGCGACGGTCAAGTCCTTGACGAGGGCCTTGCGTTCGTAGTCGTCGAGCTCGACGATGCCGCGAGTGGTCAGCCGGTTGACCGTGTCGTCGACCGCGTCCACCACGGAGGTGAGCACGCTGTCGCGGTGCTTGGCGTCGATCGCGGCGATCCGCCGCCGCTGCATCGCCGCCGCGACCTCCGGGGCGTACTCGATGCCGGTCGGCTGCGCCGAGTACACCTCCACACCCACGGGTTCGCAGTCCGCCTTCAGCATCCGGGTCAGAGCGTCGCCGACCGCCTCCGCGTCGCGCAGGGTCGGGGCGTCCTCGTGGAACGCGTCGGCGGGCAACTGGGACAGGACCCGGGCCATGGCAGCCTCGACCTGGGCGCTGAGATATGCCTCGTGGTCCTCGATACCGAGGGCGGCCCGCACGGTGTCCTCGACCCGCCAGACGACGAGGACCACCGCGCGCAGTGCGGTGCCGTTGGCGTCGACGGCGGGCAGCGGTTCGCTGCGCCAGTGCCGCAGCCGTACGTCGACACGGCGGCGCAGCAGCAGGGGCGAGACCCAGACGAGGCCGGTGCGGCGGACGCTGCCCCGGTAGTCGCCGAAGAGCGTCAGCACCCACGCGTACCCGACCCGCCCGCGGCCCAGGCCGCCGAGCGCGAGGAGCACCACGGTGGCCAGGAGGGCGAGCAGCGCCCAGCCGCCCGCCCCGACGCCCACGTCGGTACGGGGGCCGATCCCGACGGCGGTCTGCCAGGCGGCGGGCAGCGCCCCCCGCCACCACAGGACAGCCAGCCCACCGGCGATTCCGGCCGCGCCGGTGAGCAGGGCGACGTACCCGGGCAGCGCGGGCCCGGGCCGCTCAGCGAGCCGGGGGTCGGCGACAGGAGCGGGCCGGGTGGAGGGCTGCACCCGCGTCTGCGGCGTACGCGGCACGGGCGGCCGCCGGGTCGCGGGCGCACGCTCCCCGCCGGCCGCGCGCCCG